>JBBDSH010000085.1:0-19752 GCA_040905045.1 Gammaproteobacteria bacterium
TCGCCCTTGACGGTTTTACCACTGTAACCGTTGCGGCTGTTACCGCTGTGATGGCCGGCCGAATCGTGCCTGGAGTAGCCAAGATGGTCCTCCAGCTCCGCCCCCAGAGCGCCTTCAATGGCCGCTTTGCGGATCTGCCGGGTGAGTTCCCCCAGGTCCTCTTCGGTTTTGATTTGGCCGGTTAAAGATTGGATCAGCTGCCGGACTTCTTCGGAAGGCTTGGTTTTGCTCATAGTCGGTTTCCTTTATCATTGAAAATACAGCCCTATGAGCAGTTACACAATTTAATTTACAGTCTCTCGCGAACACTTTGCTCACTCCTCACTCCTCACTCCTCACTCCTCACTCCTCACTCCTTACTCTTCTTCCGTGCTTCCCAGCGCCGTACGATATTCATTCTCCAGATCAGGCGCGTCAGGAGATAGCCTGCCGCGGCCGCAATCGTGGCCATGATCAGGCAGCCGACCAGCAGGGACGGCCAGATTTCCAGGAAGGTCTCGCCGAACCAGCGCCAGGTCAGGGTAAAATCTATTTTCCGGAAGGGCCGGTCCAGTATCCGGGAACCGATTTTATAAGATACATACATTATCGGCGGTATGGTAACCGGGTTGGTGATCCAGACCAGTATCACGGATAATGGCAGGTTCACGCGCAGCCAGATGGCGGTTAACGCGGCCAGGATCATCTGGCCGGGCACGGGTATGAAGGCGTAGAAAAGCCCCGTGGCCATGCCGCCGGCGGCGGAGCGGCGGGTCAGGTGGAAGATGTCCGGATCGTGCAGAATGGATCCCAGGAATTGCAAATGCCTGTGGCCCTGAATGTGCCGGCGTTCCGGTATAACGCGATTGAATAACCGTCTCACTGAATACTTCGCTGTATCTGCAATTTAAAGCGCGTCATTATAACCGCGCGCAAGCAAAAGGATGTGACTATGGTAACAGGAAGTGGCCTGTTTTTACTTGGTATCCTTACTCTCCTCCAGTTTCCGGCATTGCCGCCGTTGCAGCTGGTTATGCTACTGCCGTTTCTTGTTTTGACGGCCGTACTGGTTCCATCCCTGCGTATTCCGTCCTGGTATGCCTGTGGATTCCTGTGGGTTTTGCTTGTCGCCCATCAGCAGATGGACAAGCAACTGGCGCCGGAGTTGCAGGGCATTCCCCTGGAAGTGCGGGGTCATGTCGTCTCCCTGCCGGAGTTGAACGACCGCTATATCCGGTTTGAATTCGAGGTGTCGGCAATGTACGGCCCGGATGGCGGGGAGCTGTCCGCGCCGGGCAGGATCCGCCTGAACTGGTACCGGCCGTTTCCGTCGATCCGGCCGGGCAGCCTCATGAGCCTGACAGTGAAACTGAAACGGCCGCACGGCTATATGAACCCCGGCGGTTTCGATTACGAGGGCTGGTTGTTCCGGAACTCCATTCGCGCCAGGGGCTATGTCCTGCATCGCGCCGCGGGAGAGGGCCTCGCCGCGGGGCCGGTATTTTCCATCCACCGCTGGCGCCATATGATTCGCGAGAAGCTTGAGCCGGTTACCCGGCACCTGGACAATCCGGCCCTGATAAAGGCCCTCGCCCTGGGTGATCGCAGTGACGTGGACCGGTTGCAGTGGCGCGTACTGAATCGCACCGGCACCAATCATCTGTTGGCGATTTCCGGGCTGCATATCGGCCTGGTTGCCGCCATGGCATTTTTCCTCAGCGCCCGGCTATGGCCGCTTGCGGGGCGAACCGCCCTGTGGCTGCCGGCGCCCCATGTCGCCGCCCTTGTTTCCCTGACGTCGGCGGCGGTATACGCCATGCTCGCCGGCTTTACCGTGCCCACACGGCGGGCGCTGGTCATGCTTGCCACGCTGTTGCTGGCGCGCCTCCTTTACCGGCATATTGACCGTAAGACCGGCTTTTGCCTGGCCCTGTTGGCGGTACTAATCCTGGATCCCTTCGCCGTGATGGCACCGGGATTCTGGCTGTCGTTTGCCGCCGTGGCCATTATCCTGCTGGCGTTGTCCGGTCTGCCGCAGCCGGCGGGGAAAACAGGCCGCTTCGCCCGCGTACAATGGTTTTTGTTCCTGGGTCTGGGTCCGTTGCTGGCATTCTGGTTTCACCAGATACCGTTGCTGAGCATTCTCGCCAACAGCCTGGCCATTCCCTGGATCAGCATGGCCGGCGTACCCCCGATTCTGTCGGGAACACTGGCGCTTGGCATCTACAGGCCGCCGGCCGAATTTCTGCTGGCACTCGGCGACCGGGCCTTGACGCTGATTTGGGTATACCTGCAATGGCTGGCGGGCCTGGAGATGGGAGTACGGGCGTTGGCACAGACGACGCTGCCGGCGTTGCTGGCCGCCCTGATCGGGGCTTGGTTGTTGCTGCTGCCGCGGGGGACGCCGGCGAAATGGATGGGGGTTTTCTGGTTTCTGCCGCTGTTGTTTCCGCGGGCCGATGTGCCTGAGCCGGGCACATTCCGTTTTACTCTGCTGGATGTGGGGCAGGGGCTGGCCGCCGTGGTCCAGACCCGCAACCATGTGCTCACCTACGATACAGGGCCGGCCTACGGTGCCGATTTCAACACCGGCTGGGCGGTGGTTGAACCTTATCTGCGGCATACCGGTGTCGATCACGTGGATATTCATGTCCAGAGTCATGGCGATAACGACCATCTCGGCGGGCTGGAGGATTTGCTGGCCGCCGTCCCTGTCGGCACGGTTTTGTATGGCGAACAACTGGCTATTGATCATCCGCGGGTACGGGCATGCCTGAGCGGTGAGACATGGGAATGGGATGGCGTCCGTTTCCGGATACTCCATCCGCCGGAGCATTCCGGACTGCGCGGCAATGATCGTTCCTGTGTTCTCAGGGTCAGTGCCGGCGCTCACAGCGTCCTGCTGACCGGTGATATCGAGCGTCGCGGCGAGCTGACACTGCTCAAGACAAACCGGGAGAAACTGGATTCAACCATTCTGGTGGTGCCCCACCACGGCAGTATGACGTCCTCGAACGAAACATTTGTACACGCGGTCTCGCCGCGTCATGCCCTGTTTTCGACCGGTTATCTGAATCGCTACGGTTTTCCAAAAAAGGCTATAATCGACCGCTACCGCAACGCCGGCGCGAACCTGATTGATACGGCCGTCTCCGGCGCCATAGAATTCCACATTGCCGATGAGAAAATCGATATCAGCAGTCATCGCGAAGAGTCGAGACGATTCTGGCATAATCGTCCCTGATACCTTTAAACATCCAGACGGGAGTAGCCTGTGCTTGAGTTGATCAAGGCCGGAGGGCCGCTTATGTGGCCCCTGTTGCTGTGTTCCATTATTTCACTGGCCATTATCGCGGAGCGTTTCTGGTCCCTTCAGACAAAGCGTATTGCCCCGAAAAACCTGCTGGCGCAGGTCTGGCAGTGGCAGAAAGCCGGTCACCTGGATGCCAAAAGACTGCAGCAGTTGCGTAATAATTCACCCTTGGGACGGATTCTGGCCGCCGGACTGGTCAACAGCCGGCATGAAAGGGAAGTGATGAAAGAGAGTATTGAGGAAATAGGCCGGCATGTGGTCCATGAAATGGAGCGCTTTCTCAACACACTGGGCACCATTGCCGCCATCACTCCGTTGCTGGGACTGCTGGGTACCGTCATCGGCATGATCAAGGTCTTTGCCGTGATCACCGCCGAAGGTGTCGGCAATGCGGCTGTTCTTGCCGAAGGTATTTCCGAGGCCCTTATCACCACCGCCACCGGCCTGACGATTGCCATACCATCATTGATGTTTTTCCGTTACTTCCACGGCCGAGTGGATGAACATGTGGTCACAATGGAACAGGAAGCCCTGAAAATGGTGGAGATCATGCATGGACAGCGGGAACAGGAACAACTCCCGGGTGTGGGTAACTGATATGAACCTGCGTCCCGAGAAAAAGGACAATGTTGAGCTCAATATCACCCCGCTTATTGATGTTGTATTCCTGCTGCTGATCTTTTTCATGGTCTCCACCACGTTTGATCGGGAGTCGGAAATCAATATCACCCTGCCCGAGGCCAGCGAGGAAGTAACGCAACAGCAGCCGGTCGCCGTCAATGTGGCGGTGGATGCGTCCGGGCAAATATTCATTAACGGGGAACCGCTGGTCAACTCCCAGTTGCTGACCATACGCGAGGCCCTGCGCGATGCGGCGCATGGTCTCGATGATCCGCCCGTGATTATCAGTGCCGACGAGAAGGCGACTCACGAATCCGTGGTGCGGATCATGGATGCCGCGCGCCAGATCAATCTTGTCAAAATCACGTTTGCCACGCGGGAACTGGAGGAGTAAGGAGTGAGGGGTGAGGAGGGAGGAGTGAGGAGTAAGGGGTGAGGGTGAAAGATAGAACCTATCTTGATATTCTGCATGGCCGCGACCGTGGTGCTTTGTGTCCAGGTGCACTTTGTGTCCGTCCATTTTGGACAGAAATGCGGATTGAGGAGGATGTTGAGACAGGTTCTAGCCCGCCTATTGCAATAGGTGGGCTAGTATCTATTGCCGTGGTTCCGAAGGTGTCGACATCTCACTCCTTACGCCTTACTCCTCACTCCTCACTATCCAGCCATTGACACTGCAATGAAAATCCTGAATACCCCCGCATTCCAGGCGTTTATTGAAAAGCTGTGGTATGACAGTCATCCCCTGTCAGTAATACTGGCGCCGCTGGGCTGGATCTATGCCGGCGCTGTTCTGACGCGGCGGCTTGTCTACATGGCGGGACTGGTGCCGATTCAGCGGTTGCCGGTTCCGGTCATTGTCATCGGCAATATTACCGTCGGCGGAACGGGCAAGACGCCCCTGGTGATCTGGCTGGCGCGCTACCTGCAGGAACAAGGATACCGGCCCGGTATTGTCAGTCGCGGCCATGGCGGCAAAACAGGCAGGCCGCAGCAGGTCAGGCCCGACAGTAATCCGTACCTGGTCGGCGACGAACCCGTACTGATTGCCAGGCGAACGGGCTGTCCCGTTGCCGTATCCTCGCGGCGTGCCGTTGCGGCCAATGAATTGCTTGAGCATACGGATTGCGATGTGCTCATCAGCGATGACGGACTGCAGCATTATGCCCTTGAGCGGGATCTTGAAATCGCCGTTATCGATGGCGACAGGCGTTTCGGTAACGGCCGATGCCTGCCGGCGGGGCCGTTGCGGGAACCGACGGGGCGCCTCGCCAGTGTCGACATGATCGTGGCCAACGGTCGCGCCGGGCATAATGAATACCTGATGAGATACCGTTATGCGGATTTGCATTCCCTGGTCGATCCTGCGCGGGTTATGCCGATGGAATCGCTTCGGGAACAGACACTTCACGCCGTAGCGGGAGTGGGGAATCCCGGACGCTTTTTTAGTTATCTGAGAGGTTTCGATATTCGTATTGAAAAGCACATCTTTCCCGATCATCATCGCTATACCGTCGGCGATCTGGATTTCGACGACGAACTGCCCCTGGTGATGACGGAGAAAGATGCCGTAAAATGTGAATCCTTTGCCGGAGACAATGCCTGGTATCTGCCCGTGGAGGCCGATCCGGGAGAGGCTTTCCGGCATCGAATTGGTGTACTGATGGAGGAAATATCCAGTGGATAGAAAGCTGCTTGAGATACTGGTTTGTCCGGTCACGAAGGGGCCGCTGGTCTATGACAAGGGCAGACAGGAACTGATTTCCACATCGGCGCGTCTGGCCTATCCCATACGGGATGATATTCCGGTCATGCTGGAGAGCGAGGCCCGGTCCCTGAGTGACGAGGAAGCGGAAGCCTACAAAAAGAAAAAGTGACTTTTCCTTTCAAAGTTTTTATTCCCGCCCGTTTCGCCTCCAGCCGTCTGCCGGGCAAACCGCTGCTGAAGATCGGCACCAAACCCCTTGTCCGGCATGTCTACGAAGCCGCTGCAGAGAGCGGCGCCGAAGAGGTGGTCATCGTTACCGACGATGATCGCATCCGTATTGAGGCCGAGGGGTTCGGGGCCAGGGTTGTCATGACTTCCACCGCTCACGAATCGGGTACGGAAAGGATCAGCGAAGCGGTCGTGCAGGGCGGCGAGGACGAGAGCAGCATCATCGTCAACGTCCAGGGCGATGAATTCAATTTGTCACCCTTGCTGGTGAAACAGGTCGCCGAGTCACTGCATTGGGATGTTCAGGCTTCGGTTGCCACCTTGTGCGAGAAAATCACTGCAATGGAGGACTTCCACGATCCCAATGTGGTCAAGGTAGTGTTCGATAAGGACCGCCATGCCCTGTACTTCAGCCGCGCCGCCATACCCGTCCAGCAGTCTTCCGCAACGGAAGAGCCAACCGGTTTCAGTCATGTGCCATGCCGGCATATCGGTATTTATGCCTATCGGGCCGCCTTTCTGAAAATCTATGCGGGTCTGCCGGCCTGCAGTCTGGAACGAAGTGAAAGGCTGGAACAGTTACGCGTGCTCTACCACGGTTACTCCATCAGGGTGGACGAAGCCTGTACCGAAGGCGGGATCGGCGTGGATACCGAGGCGGATCTTGAACGAGCCCGCTCCGCAGTGAATGGTGAGGAGTAAGGAGTGAGGGGTGAAGAAAACGAATTTGCCCTCTGTAGCCATCTCAGACATCCGGGCACTGACTATTTGGCGGAAGACGGCTTTATGGTACCTTGTCCCTTGAACCTTGAGCCTTGTCCCTTAACTACTAACGGTTTCGGTAGGTAATACGGCCTTTGGAGAGATCGTAGGGGGTCATTTCCACGGTAACGCGGTCGCCCGTCAGAATACGGATGTAGTGCTTGCGCATTTTGCCGGAGATGTGGGCGGTGACCACATGCCCGTTGTCCAGCTCCACGCGAAACATGGTATTGGGGAGGGTTTCAATAATCGTACCCTCCATTTCAATATGATCTTCTTTTGCCATAAATGGCCCTCTGGAAAATGGAAAGACGGGATTTTGCCTGAAATTCGCCGTACAGGCAAAACTAAAGCCCCATAGGGAAAGACCTGCCACAGAGGACACAGAGAACAACAGAAGAAGTCAATAGCCCACTGTCCAAAGCCTGCACCGTCGTCCCCGGCCTGTTCTGGACGTGATCCAGGTATTCGGGGCCGGTTTGAGGCCGTACGGCCGATATTTCTCTCTCCCCCTGGGGAAGAAGGTCGGGATGAGGGGGCTGGCCGGCGACACTGCCATTGTTAACCCGGTGGTGAGCGGTGCCAGTCGTTATCGTAGAAGTATTCCAGCGGCCGGTATTCGTCCTTGTAATTCATCTTGCGGCATTGCCTGATCCAGTAACCCAGATAGACCCAGTTCAGTCCACGGGTCCGGGCCGTCTCAACCAGAAAGAGAATGGCGAAACGTCCCGGGCTGCGGCGATGGCTGTAATCCGGGTCGAAAAAGGTATAAACGGCGGAAAAGCCGTTTTCCAGCCGATCAGCCACGATGACCCCAAGCAATCTGCCATCCAGCCGCAATTCGTAGAAGACGGTATCCGCCCAGCCGGCAGTCAGGAAATTCATATAGGCTTCCGGGGTGGGGTTGTCCATGCCGCCGCCGGGATGACGAGTACTCAGGTATTGTTCGTAAAGGCGGAAATGCTCCTCGTTATATTCGGCCGGAACCTCACGGATATCCAGATCGCGGTTGCGTTTCAGGGCGCGTTTCTGGCTGCGGCCGGGCGAGAAGTCACGAACCGGGATGCGAACCGGGATACAGGCGGAGCATTGGCTGCAGTGAGGGATATAAAGATGCTCGCCGCTGCGCCGGAAACCGCAGTCGGCCAGCGCCGTATAAAGCCGGGTATTCTTGGGGAAGCGGGGGTCCGCGAACAGCGTGGTTGCCTCGCGACCGGGCAGATAATTGCAGTCGTGGGGCGGCGTGGCGAAAAAGGCCAGTTTCTGTACCGTGGTCATGGCAGGGCGCTCTCCGCGGGCCAGTCATCCGGTGTTTCCACGCTGCAATCATGTTCCAGGATATTGACGAACAGTTTCCTGGGCACGGGTTTGGCGCCAAGGCTTTGCAGGTGCCGGGAATGGACCTGGCAGTCGATCAACCTGAAATTTCGGGCCTTCAGCATTTCCGTCAAATGTACCAGGGCGACCTTGGACGCATCGGAGACATGGCTGAACATGGATTCGCCGAAGTAAATGCGGCCCATGACGACGCCATAGAGGCCGCCCGCCAGCCGTTCTCCCTGCCAGCATTCCACGGACAGGGCATGCCCGGCCTGATGGAGTTCGGTATAGGCCCGGATCACATCATCGGTGATCCAGGTTTCCGCCACACCCTGGCGCGGTCCGGCACAGCGCCTGATGACCTCTTCGAAGGCCTGATTGCAGGTGACCCGGAACAGGTCTTTCCTGAGTATCTTGCGCAGACTGCGGCTGATCCTGAGTTCTTCGGGAATGAGGATGCAGCGGGGGTCCGGAGACCACCACAATATGGGCTGGCCCTCGTTGTACCAGGGGAAAATGCCGCGCGGATAGGCGTCCATCAACCTCGCCGCACTCATATCCCCGCCGATGGCCAGCAAGCCGTCCGGGTCGCGCAGGGCGCGGTCCACATCGGGGAAATGGTCGGCAATGACATTGTCCGCAACCCAGTAAAGCTGATGTCGACCGGACTGTTCCTTTCCAACTCGGGTCATGGCGGGGATCAACCTGCGGATTTGAATGGTGTATGTGTCGAAAGCGCCTCTATATAACAGCTGATTTCCCGGGTTTCTCTTGCCAGGTAGTCGTCAACGGCGTCCCGGAAACCGCGATGCCGTATCCAGTGAAACGAGCGGGCGGCTATCGGCTCGAAACCGCGCATCAGCTTGTGCTCTCCCTGAACGCCGGCATCGACGCCGGCAAGGCCGTTTCTGATGCAAAAATCAATGGTTTGATAATAACACAGTTCAAAGTGCAGGAAGGGGAACCGTTCACCGCAGCCCCAGTGGCGGCCGTAGACGCTATCCTCTCCGAGCATGGAAAACGCTCCGGCAACGTACTCGCCTTCGTGACGCGCCAGGATTAAAAGTACCCTGTCCGGGAGCGCCGCGCCCAGCCAGAGGAAAAAATCCAGGGTCAGCCGCGGATTGCCCCAGCGGCGGTAGAAAGTGGAGCAATAAAAATCATGAAAAACCCGCCATTGTTCTTCGCTGATGTCATGACCGTTCAGCACCTGGATGTCGATCCGGTTTTCCGTCACCTGGCGCCGTTCGCGCCGGATCTGCTTGCGCCTTTTGGAAGTCAGACTGTCGAGAAAATCCTGGAAATCCCGGTAGTCCCGGTTGTTCCAGTAAAACTGGCAGGTCAGTCTTTGTAAAAGCTGCCGGCGCGTGAACGCGGGCATGTCCGCTTCATCGGTAAACAGGCAATGGTATGAGGACAGGCCGCCGTTATCGGCGAGGTCTATGGCGCCTGCCAGAAGCCGGTCGCGTATCGCCTCCCGGTCTTCCCGCTCCGGGCAAACCAGCAGACGCGGCCCGATGACCGGCGCGAAGGGAATGGCGGAGACCAGTTTCGGGTAATACCGGCCGCCGACGCGTTCATAGGCATCGGCCCAGGCCCAGTCGAAGACGAATTCGCCGAAGGAATTGCCGCGGATATACAGGGGCAGGGCGCCGACCAGCACTTCGTCCTCATAGGCGGCCAGGTGGTTCGGGATCCAGCCGTGATCGTCCAGACAGTGGTGCTTTTCCAGGCCGTGCAGGTATTCGTGGCTGACGAAGGGGTTGCGCCCGTCCGTGAGGGCGTTCCACTCCTCGGGGGGAATCGGAGCCAGACTCTCCAATTGTTTGACTATCAGGGATCCGGACACTTTTTACCGTATGGAGCCAGTAAGGAGTGAGGGGTAAGGAGTAAGGTGTAAAACCGTCATGATGTTTGTTTTCCTCCTCACGCCTTACCCCTTACTCCTTACTCCTCTTAATCAGGGCCGACGTTGACATCATCGCCCAGAACCGTGGTCAGGGCGCGCTTGGAACCCTGTAATGAAAATGACGTGGTGCGGTAATCGCCGTTTTCCAGCTTGAAGCGAAATACAATGTTAATGCCGTTCATGATCGCCAGCAGTGGTGATGATGCGATATGCCGGTTCTCGATATAGCCGAGAATGTATTCCGACCACCTGTCCGTGGACAGGCAGGGGGCATTGTTGATGGAGCGGTTTCTGGGGGCGCCGCGATCGATCTGGTAAGTGGCGCAGGAACGTTCGGCAAAGGCGAGAAGTTCGCCGGCCAGGGTGAAACGGCCGCGCACGGCGTTGACGGAATCGCGGTAGATTTCCAGGCTGTAACCCTCTTCGTTATCGGTAAAGGCAACCTGGGCTTCTTCACCCTGCCCGATGTCCTCCAGCTCGGCCACGGTCCATTCCGAACGCGCCTCGCCCGGTGCCAGCGACAACACCAGCAGCAAGGCAAACAGAGTACGATAACGGCTCAGATACATATGAATCCCCTCGAATCAGAGAGCGGTCTTCCAGCCTGCGGTCTATTTATCCTCATGGCCCCGGGTGTATACGGGGAACGGCGTAATGTTTTCCCCCGGGCCGGCGGCTTCGGTCACTTTAGGTGCCCCTTGCTTGTCGACCTCGTCAATACGGATGATGGAATGCATCGGAATGTAGCTGCGGCTCACGTTGCTGAATTCCGATTTCAGGTTTTCCTCGGAGGGGTCGACCACGACCGAGGATTTTTCCCCGAATACCAGTTTTTCCACTTCAACAAATCCGAACATGGCGCCCTGGTGAACGCTGCGCGCATAGATTTCGTAGATTTTACCCTGGTTATGAAATATTACCTTGTAAAGCGGTTTCCTGGACATGTTTTTACCCGGATGCTGCTGATATGAATGTCTGGCGTGTCGATACGACTGCCGCGGGTTACTTGCCCGGCAGCGGGATCTCCAGCCCGCCGCCGGGTCCCAACGGCGGGCCCAGTATAATCCACAGGACCAGCAGGAGTATCCATACCAGGGCAAAGGCCAGAGTATAAGGCAGCATCATGGCGATCAAGGTTCCAAGACCGGACCTGCGCGCATAGTATTGCATATGCGCCAGCATGATGACCATGTAGGGATTCAGGGGCGTGATGGTGTTGCTGATGGAGTCGCCGACCCGGTAGGCGGCCTGGGTCAATTCCGGACTGATTCCCACCTGCATGAACATGGGCACGAAAACCGGGGCGAAAAAGGCGTATTTGGCCGAAGCCGAACCAATCAGCAGGTTGGCCAGCATGGTCATGAGGATGAAGCCGATCAGCAACAGGGATGTGGGGATCTGCCAGTGTGTCAGCCATTGTCCGCCGCCGATGGCCAGCATTTCCCCCAGACCGGAGTACTTGAAGCATTCGATAAACTGGGCGGCGAAGAAGGCGAGGACAATATACGGGCCCATGCGCGCCATGGTTTCGCCCATCATCCGCGCCACGTCGCGGTCGTTCTGAATCGTGCCCGCCGCGAAACCGTAAAAGATACCGGGGATCAGCAACAGCAGGAACAGCAGCGGAATGGTGGCTTCCACCCAGCGGGCGAAGTAGTCTCCCTCACCGAAAAGCGGGGCGCCGGGCACCAGGATCGCCAGTAAAACCACGCCGAATGAGATCAGGAACGCCAACAAGGCGAACTTCAGGCCGCGGTTCATGGATGCCGTGTCCGTTTCCTCCGACGGGGAGGCAGGCGGGCCCGGTCGTTCCAGCGGGCGGGATTGTGCCGGCTCGACAATGCGATCGGTCACCAGCCAGCCGACCAGGGTGAGAACTACCGTGGATACGATCATGAACCACCAGTTGGCCGTGACCGCCACCTGATAGTCCTCCACAAGGATGCGGGCGCCGCTCTGGCTGAGACCGCTGAGGAGCGGATCCAGGGCGGTGATGGACAGGTTGGCGCTGAAACCGGCGGAGACACCGGCAAAGGCGGCGGCGATGCCCGCCAGGGGAGAGCGTCCCGCCGCCTGATACAGGGCCGCGGCGATGGGCGGCAGTACCACGTAGCCGGCGTCCAGCGCGATGGAGGACATGATGCCCAGGAATACGGTTGCCGGTGACAGCAGACTGTCTGGTATGCGCAGGATCACATGGCGCAGCAACGCGGGCAGCAGGCCGGAGGCTTCGGCAACACCGATACCGAGCATTCCCACCAGGACAATGGCCAGCGGCGGGAATTGAATGAAATTCTCCACCAGGTGACTGGTCAGCCACCAGATGCCGTCGGAGGAGAGCAGGCTTTTCGCCTCGAAACGCCCCGCGATATCGCTGCGTACCGACCAGTCCAGACCGGCGGCGAGAGCGGAAAGCAGAATGACGAAGACCGTCCCGATGAAAAACAGCGTCGCCGGATCCGGCAGGCGATTGCCCAGGCGTTCCACGCGCTCAAGGATTTTCATGGCGCAACATGCTTGTGGATGAAATCGGCAATCCCGCGACGATAATGATCACCGCTGACCAGAAAACCGTCATTGTGGCCGCCCTTAATGGACAGCAATTCACTGCGCCCATCGGCGGCTGCATGCAGTTGCTGTCCGAATTCGAAGGGTATGATCTCATCCTCGCGGCTGTGTATGACCAGAATTGGTGTTGCTGTATCACGGATGTAATCCAAAGTCGGATAGCGGATACGCGTCAGCAGGCCCACCGGCAGATAGGGGTAGAGTTTTTTGCCCATGGCCCGCACCGAGGTGAACGCGGATTCCAGGATCAGGGCGGCGGGCGCGGTTTGCCGGGCCAGCCAGGCGGCGACGGCGGCCCCGAGGGAACGGCCGAATAACACGATCCGATCCGGCGGAATGCCCCGGTTGCCGGTCAGGTATTCCCAGGCGGCGCGGGCGTCCCGGTACGTGCCTTCCTCCGAAGGACGGCCGCTGCTCTTGCCGTAGCCCCGGTAGTCAAAAATAAACACATTCATTCCCATTTCATGGAAAATGCGTATGGAATCGAGGCGGTGGGAGATGTTGCCGGCGTTGCCGTGGAAAAAGAGCAGGGTGGTATCCGCGTTTTCGGCCGGAATAAACCAGGCATGCAGTTGTTCCCCGTCCTCTGTCTCAAGATAGACCTCTTCATACTCCAGACCGATACGATCCGGCGTAAACGCCAGTGATTTGAACGGATAATAAACGAAGCGATCCTGGAAGACATAGAGAAGCAGGGACAGGCCCAGCCAGGTCCCCAGAAGTATGAACAGGATCGAACTCATCAGGCTGCGCAGGGCGGCGGGCATGGAGGATTCACTTGAAAAGCGGGTATGGCCGTTTGCCGGGCACGGATTATTCTGTAGGCGCCAAATTGGGGCTATGGTACGGTAAAGCCCTGATCCGGGCAAATTTTACCCCGCTGTCGGAACTGCATACCGGGTGGTTTCGTGTTACTATTCTTTCTTAATAAACAGAGCTGTATAAGATTTTTTGATTAATCAGGATTAACTGTGGCCCAGGCCTCCAAAAAACAAAAATCCATGCCACGGGAGCGGGGTGTCATCACCCGCAATCTGCGTGAAGCCGGCTACATCGTGCTCGGCCTGATTTCCCTGTATCTGTTTCTCGCCCTGCTGACCTACCATCCGGCTGATCCGGGCTGGTCCCAGGCCGTTTCCACGGACACCATTCATAACCGCGCCGGCGTGGTGGGCGCCTGGATTGCGGACTTTATTCTCTATCTGTTCGGCTATCTGGGGTATCTGTTCCCCTTCGTGCCGGCCTACGACGGCTGGCGATTGTTCAGGCACCGCCGTGAACAGGTACCCCTGGATTATGCCTTGCTGGGGTTGCGGGCCGCCGGCTTTGTCCTGCTTTTCATCGGCGGCTGCGGCCTGTCGTGGATGTATTTCGAAACCGGTGCCCATCTGCCCCACGAGGTGCGCGGGGCGGGCGGGATCTTCGGTGATGCGCTGGGCAGCCTGCTGCTGGTGACCTTCGGTAACATGGGCAGCACGCTTGTCCTGCTGGCCATGTTCTTCGCCGGGGTCACTCTGTATAGCGGATTCTCCTGGCTCTGGCTTATGGACACCCTGGGCCACTGGGCGTTACGGGGCTGGAGCCGCGCGCGGGAGTACCTCACTACCCGGCGCGAGACGGCGGAGGGCCGGAAAGTCAAACGGGAGCGGGAAACTGTCATCCGCGAGGAAATCCAGAAAACGGAGAAACGCACCCCGCCGCGCATCGAGCCTGTGATCTCGGAACTGCCCGCCGGTAGCCGTGCGGAAAAAGAAAAACAGGAACACCTGTTCGCGCCGCCGGCCGATTCCGTCCTGCCGCCGCTGAACCTGCTGGACGGGCCGCGTCCGGCGCCGGGCCGTTATTCCAACGAGGCCCTGGAGGCCATGTCGCGGCAGGTGGAGATCAAGCTCAAGGATTTCGGCGTCCAGGTGCAGGTGGTGGCCGTGCATCCCGGCCCGGTGATCACCCGTTTCGAGCTGGAACCGGCACCCGGCGTCAAGGTGAACCAGATCAGTAATCTTTCCAAAGACCTGGCCCGTTCCCTGTCCGTGGTCAGCGTGCGCGTGGTGGAAGTGATTCCGGGGAAGTCGGTGATCGGCCTGGAGATCCCCAACGAGTCGCGAGAACTGGTCACCCTGGGAGAAATCCTCAATTCCACTCAATACGAATCGGCCAAGTCGCCGTTGCTGCTGGCCCTGGGCAAGGACATCAGCGGCAACCCGGTGGTTACGGATCTTGCCCGCATGCCGCATCTGCTGGTAGCCGGCACCACCGGTTCCGGCAAGTCCGTCGCCCTCAACGCCATGATCCTGAGCCTGTTGTACAAGGCCACGGCGCGGGAAGTACGCCTGATCATGATCGATCCGAAAATGCTGGAACTGTCGGTGTATGAGGGCATTCCCCATTTATTGGCGCCGGTGGTGACGGACATGAAGGAGGCTGCCAATGCCCTGCGCTGGTGTGTGGCGGAAATGGAACGCCGTTATCAGCTTATGTCCGCCCTGGGCGTGCGCAACATCGGCGGCTATAACCGCAAGATCCGGGAGGCGGCCGAGCGCAAGCAACCCATCAAGGATCCCGTCTACAAACCGGTCAGCGAAGAAGACGAGGCGCCGTTGTTGGAAGAACTGCCCTACATTGTCGTCATCATCGACGAACTGGCGGATATGATGATGACCGTCGGCAAGAAGGTGGAGGAACTCATCGCTCGCCTGGCCCAGAAGGCCCGCGCGTCCGGCATCCATTTGATCATCGCTACCCAGCGGCCGTCGGTGGATGTGATCACCGGTCTGATCAAGGCCAACATTCCCTCGCGCATCGCCTTTCAGGTTTCCTCCAAGGTGGATTCCAGGACCATTCTCGATCAGATGGGCGCGGAAAACCTGCTGGGCCACGGCGATATGCTGTTCCTGTCGGGAGGCGGAAACATTCCGGAACGCCTGCACGGCGCCTTCGTCGACGATCACGAAGTTCACAAGGTGGTGGATAACATCAAGGGGCGCGGTGAGCCGGATTACCTGGAGGAAATCACCAGCGGCACGGGTGATGGCGGTAATGAATCCATTCCCGGTCTGGAACCGGTGGCCGGTGACGATGTCGATCCTTTATACGACGAAGCGGTACGCATTGTGACGGAAACCCGCAAGGCGTCCATTTCCTACATCCAGCGGCGCCTGAAGATCGGCTACAACCGCGCCGCGCGCATGGTGGAGGAAATGGAACAGAGCGGACTGGTGGGGCCGCTGGAGTCCAACGGCAGCAGGGAAGTGCTGGCGGCGCCACCTCCGCAAGACTAATCATGAAGTCACAAGTTACAAGTCATAAGTTACAAGGATAAGGCGTGAGAAGCATTTTATACAGATTCATCAGGTTGTTACTTGTAACTTGTAACTTGTTACTTGTAACTGTTTATGTGTATGGCACTGAACAGAATGATCCCAATAAATTGGAGAAATTTCTTGATGGTTTAGACAGCTTCCAGGCTGCATTCGAGCAAACGCTGTTGGGTGAAGATGGCGAGGCGCTTGAGAAATCCGTGGGGGTGGTTTACATCAAGCGTCCCGGCAGGTTTCACTGGCATTATTACGAACCCTATTCCCAGTATCTAATCAGCGACGGCAAGAACCTGTGGGTCTATGACGAGGATCTGGAGCAGGTGACGATCCGGGATATTGCCGGTTCCATGAAGGACACTCCGGCGGCGATCCTCGGCGGTGAGGTGGACATCGATGAACACTATGTGGTCATTGATGAAGAAGATGAAGGCGATATCGACTGGCTGGAATTGACACCGCGTGATATTGAATCCCAGTATGAAACACTGCGGCTGGGATTTCAGGAGAACCTGCTGGCTGCCATGATCCTGTTCGACAGTCTCGGCCAGGAAACCCGGATTTCGTTTTTGCACTCACAGCGGAATCCTGAACTGAAAAGAAGCCTGTTCCGGTTTGAGCCGCCCGAAAATGTGGATGTCATTGACGACCGTTGAGGCGGTATGAACAACGGTGATGAATTCAGGCCGCTGGCCGATCGCATGCGGCCGAAAAGCATCGGCGATTTCATCGGCCAGGAACACATCCTCGGCCCGGACAAGCCCCTGTACAAGGCAATAGCCTCCGGCAACCTCCACTCCATGGTTTTCTGGGGGCCGCCCGGCACCGGCAAGACCACCCTGGCGCGCATTATTGCCGAGACCTGCCGGGCGCAATTTCTCACCGTGTCAGCGGTTCTCAGCGGCGTCAAGGATATCCGCCAGTCCATCGAGCAGGCGCGCCAGTATCGCGATGTTTACAATCGGGACACCGTCCTGTTCGTCGACGAGGTGCATCGTTTCAACAAGTCCCAGCAGGACGCGTTTTTGCCGCATGTGGAAGACGGTACGGTCACCTTCATCGGCGCCACCACCGAGAATCCGTCCTTTGAACTGAACAACGCGTTGCTGTCGAGACTGCGCGTTTATGTATTAAAGTCCATTAGCGACGATGACATGCTGCGCATTATCCGGCGCGCCCTGGAGGATCCGGAGCACGGTCTGGGCGAAAAGCGGCTCCGGATAGAGGATGAAGCGGTGCTGAAACTGGCGGAATTTGCCGATGGTGACGCGCGGCGCGCACTGAATATCATGGAAATCGCCTCGGATCTGGCGGAAGACGGGCTAATGAACAGCGAGTTGATCGATCAAGTGATCAGCGATGGCGGTCTGCGCCGTTTCGACAAGGGCGGCGAGGCCTTTTATGATCAGATCTCGGCGCTGCATAAATCCGTGCGCGGCTCCGCACCGGATGCGGCCCTGTACTGGTTCGTGCGCATGATCGACGGCGGCTGCGATCCCCTTTATATTGCCCGCCGGGTGGTACGCATGGCCTCGGAGGACATCGGCAACGCCGATCCCCGCGGCCTGCGCCTGGCCCTGGATGCCTGGGAAACCCAGGAACGGCTGGGCTCGCCGGAAGGGGAACTGGCCATCGCCCAGGCGATTGTATTTCTGGCCTGCGCGCCCAAGAGCAATGCCGTGTACAAGGCCTATAATACGGCCATGGCGGATATCAGGAAGCAGGGTTCGAAGGAGGTACCGCTCCATCTTCGCAACGCACCGACGAAATTGATGAAGGAACTGGATTACGGCAAGGAATACCGTTATGCCCACGATGAGCCGGACGCCTATGCCGCCGGTGAAAATTATTTTCCGGAGGGCATGGAGAGGACGCGTTATTATTACCCCAGCGACCGAGGCCTGGAGCAGAAAATCGCCGAAAAACTGGAACGGTTACGGGAGCTGGATAAGAAAGTAAGGAGTAAGGAGTGAGGGGTGAGGAGTGCAGGATTCCGATTCACTTTTCTATAAACAGAATCAGACTCCTTACTCCTGACCCCTTACGCCTCACTATTTAAACCGGGGCATAAGAGTTAAAATTATTCGGATGATTAATCTGATATACATCGCAGGCGGCGGAGCCGCCGGTGCACTGCTCCGCTACGGCATGTCCAATGGTGTGCATGCGCTTTTTGGGCGCGGTTTCCCCTATGGGACGCTGGCGGTGAATGTGCTCGGATCGATTCTGATAGGGCTGTGTTATGTTTTCCTGGTGGAGCGGCCGGGAGTGGATCCGTATTGGCGGGCGGCATTGATGATCGGTCTGCTGGGTTCGTTCACAACGTTTTCCACCTTTTCCATGGAAACCCTGAATCTGCTCGAAGGCGGGCAGCCATTGAAGGCGGCAATCAATATCCTGCTCAGCGTGACTTTTTGCATAGCGGGCGCCTGGGCGGGCCTGACGATTGGCCGGCGGTTATGAACAATAAAACGAAACCCGGCCGCTAAACAATGCGGCCGGTGAAGATCAACGGGAAATAGAAAATACAATGCTGGACCCTCATTTAATACGTAATGAACTCGACCATGTTGAAAAAGCGTTGGAAAAGCGTGGTTTTCAGCTGGATCGGGACAAACTGGAAACACTGGAAGAGAAACGCAAGAAACTGCAGGTGGAAACCCAGAACCTGCAGAATGAAAGAAACACCCGCTCGAAGGCGATAGGCAAGGCCAAGGCCGCCGGCGAGGACATGCAGCCGTTGCTGGACGAGGTGGCGGATCTGGGTGATCGGCTCAAGGCCAGTGAAGAAGCGTTGGAGCGGGTACAGGAAGATCTGGACAAAATTCTGCACGGCATACCGAACCTGCCCCATGAAAGCGTCCCGGACGGACAGACGGAAGCGGACAACGAGGAACAGCGCCGCTGGGGCAGGATTCCAGAGCCGGACTTCACGCCAAAGGACCATGTGGACCTGGGCGAAGCCACGGGACTGATGGATTTCGAGACGGCGGTGGCTATTGCCAGTTCCCGTTTCGTGGTCATGCAAGGTTCTCTGGCGCGCCTGCACCGGGCGTTGATCCAGTTCATGCTGGATACCCATACCCGGGAACACGGTTATACGGAAGTGAATGTCCCGTACCTGGTCAATCCGGACAGCCTTTTCGGAACCGGCCAGTTACCCAAGTTCGCCGAGGATCAGTTCCATATCGAGAAACAGGATCTGTACCTTATTCCCACCGCCGAGGTGCCGGTGACCAATATCGCCCGCGATAAAATCATCGACGGTGATAAGCTGCCTTTGAAATTCGCCTGTCACAGTCCCTGTTTCCGCAGCGAGGCGGGCTCTTACGGCAAGGACACCCGCGGCATGATTCGCCAGCATCAGTTTGAAAAGGTGGAACTGGTGCAACTGGTTCATCCGGATGAATCCTGGCAGGCGCTGGAAGATCTGACCGGCCATGCCGAAACCATATTGCAGAAGCTGGAGTTGCCGTACCGGGTCGTGACACTGTGCGGCGGTGACCTGGGATTTTCCGCCGCCAAGACCTACGATCTGGAAGTCTGGATGCCGGGGCAGGGAGCCTACCGGGAGATTTCCTCGTGCAGTAACTTCGAGGCATTCCAGGCAAGGCGCCTGAAAGCCCGTTTCCGCAATCCGGAAACCGGCAAACCGGAATTGTTGCATACCCTCAACGGCTCGGGCCTGGCCGTGGGCCGGACCCTGATCGCCATTATGGAAAACTATCAGGATGCGACAGGCCGGATTATCGTCCCGGAAGCGTTGAAACCTTATATGGCTGGTGTGGAAGTGATTGCATAAGTAGTTCTCGCCAAGACGCAAAGGACGCCAAGAAACAATTCAGTCAACTTATCAAATATCCTTGGATATTCTGATGGGCTTTACTTTAAGCCAGGGATTAAACGTATAATTGAATCTCGCAGGGAACGCAGGGAACGCAGAGAAATAAAAATAAAATATTCATTCCCTGCGTACTCCGCGTGCTCTGCGAGATCATTAGCGGTTCATGAACAGTTGTTCACTCGTCGA
>JBBDSH010000086.1:0-8960 GCA_040905045.1 Gammaproteobacteria bacterium
CGAGCCACGAGCCACGAGCCACGAAAAAGTTGGAGTCGGCCTGTAAGCCGGGTTCTGTCGGGGACAATCATTCATCTGGGATGCGCGTCGCCGCACACCTCTAGCGGCCTACCCGGGAACAGCGCGGACCACGCCATTGTTCCCCTATTCGGCCTTGCTCCGGATGGGGTTTACCCTGCCACGGCTGTTGCCAGCCGCGCGGTGCGCTCTTACCGCACCATTTCACCCTTACCCCGCGAGGGGCGGTATATTTTCTGTGGCACTTTCCGTCGGCTCACGCCGCCCAGGGGTTACCTGGCATCCTGTCCTGTGGAGCCCGGACTTTCCTCCCGTGAAGGGCGATTGCCCGGCCGACTCCGGGATCAATTATACCACCCTTACTAGCACGGTTAGACCACCTCGTCGAACAAAAGTGTTGTGCCCATAGAAACCGGTGAGGAGTTAGGTGTAAGGGCTAAGGGGTAAGGGGTAAGGGGTAAAAGCACTCCAACCATTGAACCACTCCTCACTCCTTACCCCTTACTCCTCACCAATGCAAGGCCCAGGCTGTACAACTCGTTCTTCTTCCTGCCGCTGATTTTGGCTGCAAGCGCGGCGGCCTTCTTGAGCGGCAATTCTTCCAGCAATATCCCCAGCAGTCTCGCCGTTTCTTCCTCGCCGGCCGCCGGCACCGCTTCTATCCCCCGGATCAGAACAACGAACTCCCCCCGGCTGCGATCTTCCGCTTCATTCGCGTCCCGGGACAATTCCGACAGTGTTCCCTTGCGAATGGTTTCAAAACGTTTGGTCAGTTCCCGCGCCAGCACCGCTTCCCGTTCGGGCCCGAATGCTTCGACGGCATCCACCAGGCAGGCGCGGATCCGGTGCGGCGCCTCATAGAAAATCAGCGTGGCGGTTTCATCGACCAAGGCAGCGAAATATTCACATCGGGCGGCTTTTTTTACCGGCGGATAGCCGGCAAAAAGAAAACGGTCCGTAGGCAGGCCGGCGGCGGACAGGGCGGCGATTAACGCCGAGGGCCCGGGCACAGGCACCACGCGGACAGCCTGTTCGTGGGCCGCCCGCACGAGTCGATAACCCGGATCGCTGATCAGGGGGGTGCCGGCATCGCTGATCAGGGCGACATCCTGTCCGGACTGCAGTATTTCCAGCAGCCTGTCACCGGCCTGTTCCTCATTGAAATCATGGTAGGATCGCAGGGGCGTACCAATGGCATAATGCTGCAGCAGTCGGCGGCTGTGGCGCGTATCCTCGGCGGCGATCAGATCGACCTCAGCAAGGATACGGAGCGCACGCTGACTGATATCCTCCAGATTGCCGATGGGTGTTGCAACCACATACAGTATGCCGGGTCTTACAGACATGGGGAATCTCGCTGGACGATTTTGAATATCGATTATGTAATGATCAGACACAGAATAACATCGCTTAAAGCCACGTTTTTCCTGCTTGCCTGCCTGTTGCTTCTCCCGGCCTGTACCACCGAACCGGCCAGAAAAACGCCCGAAGCCAGTCCGGATGCAACGGCACGAGCCTATCTCGACGCAGACGACCATGCGGCCGCCGCCCGCGAATTCATGCGCCTGGCGGAAACCGGGCCCGCAGAACAGGCATTGTCATACCGGCTTCAGGCGGCCGCCGCCTGGCTCGATGCGAACGAACCGGACCGGTCAGCCGACATTCTGTCGCAACTCCGGATATCACCCGATGAAGAACAGCTCCTGTTGCAGCAGAACCTGTTACGGGCGCGCCTGGCCCTTTACCGCAACAAGCCGGAGCAGGCGTTGTCTTTGCTGCCGGCCGTGATCCCCGCTGACTCGGCGAATACGGTACATGCCGATTATCATGAAATACGGGCCCGGATCTTCGAGATCGAAGACGATTACACGGGCGCCGTCCGTGAACGAAACCACTTGCAGCAATACCTGGAATCGGGCAAGGCCCGCCGCCGCAATAACGAAAAACTCTGGGAAAGCCTTCGCAGACTGGGCCCGGAGGAGCTGGAGCCCCTGTCCCGCGAGGGCTCCACCCGACTGACCGGCTGGGTTGAACTGGCAGACATCTTCCGGCAATTACTGTCCAGACCGGATCAACTGGAAACGGCCGTCGAAGAGTGGCGGCGCATGTATACCGGCCACCCGGCCATCCCCGCCATTACCACACGGATAGTTACCACCAGCCGTGAACTGCGCCGTCGCCCCGGTTCCATTGCCCTGCTGCTGCCGTTCTCCGGCCCCTACAAACGCGCCTCGGAGGCTGTCCGGGACGGCTTTCTGGCGGCCTGGTATGCGGAAGAGGATTACCGGCCGACGATCCGCGTATACGATACGGATGCCCTTTCCATCACCGACAACTACCGGCAGGCGGTCGAGGACGGCGCGGAATTCATTGTCGGCCCGCTGGAAAAAAGCGCCATCCGGACCCTGCTGGAAAATGCGGACATCTCCTTAACCACGCTGGCACTGAATCAGATTGATACCGACGATTCCGGCGTGGAGGAGGAATCCGGTCCTCTCTATCAGTTTGCACTGGCACCGGAACATGAGATCCGGCAGGTAGCGCATCGCGGCATCCTTGAGGGTTTCAACAGGGTTCTCGTCATTACTCCGGACAATCAGTGGGGCGAGCGAATGTCTTCAACATTTATCCGGGAATGGGAATCACTCGGCGGGAACCCCCTTGAATCCGTAAGCTATACTCCCGGCAGCCGGGACTTTATCTCACCTGTACAGAAATTGCTTAATATCGACAGCAGTGAGCAACGGATTCGCAGGCTGCGTCAACGACTCGGCCGCAATATAACGGCCACGAACCGAACGCGAAAGGATGCGGAGTTTATTTATCTGGGCGCAATCCCCGCAGCCGCCAGACAGATTGTCCCCCAGTTTCGCTTCTTCGGGGTCGACGAAACCCCCATATACAGCACTTCACATATCTTTTCCGGCCTCGCTGATCCGCAACTGGACGCTGACATGAACGGAATCGAGTTTACCGACATCCCCTGGGTGCTCAGGCGGGAAAACGAATACACGCCGCTGCAGAAACTCGTCTCCGACAGCTGGCTGTCGCAGAATTCGTCCTACACGCGCCTTTATGCCTTTGGTGTTGATGCATTCCGGCTCATTCCGCAGATGCGCGAAATGTCCCTGGTTTCCCGTTACCGCTATAATGGCGAAACAGGCGAACTGAGCCTGTCGAACAACAACAGTATACAAAGGCGCCTGCAATGGGCGAAGTTCATCGGCGGACGGCCCGTACCACTGGACATAGGGAATCGTTTTGAAACGGCACCGGAATACCCACCACAGCGGTAAACAGGCCGAGCAGCGCGCATTGCGTTTTTTACAGAATTACGGCCTGAAACATCTGGGCAGTAACTTTCGCACTCCCGCCGGTGAAATCGATCTGATTCTGCAAGACGGAAAGACCATAGTGTTTGTGGAAGTGCGCTCAAGATCCAGCAATCAATACATGGAAACGGTCGAATCCATAAATCAGCGCAAGGTCGACAGGATTATTAATGCCAGCCGGCAGTATCTGCAGTATCATGGCATAAACGAATCGGCACTTTGCCGTTTCGATATTGTTACATTAACGGGGAAGTCTCATTCAGCCAGAATCGAGTGGATAAAAAACGCCTTTGATGCATAATCCGCAACAGAAGCACACCGTCTCCAGGTATACGAATGGAACCCCGACAACGCGTACTCGACCTCTTTAAGGAAAGTATAGAACTCAAGTCCGGGGCAGGTGAATCACTCGCACCCGGCATTGTCCGTGCCGCGGATATCATGACCGCCTGCCTGCTCGATGAAGGCAAGATTCTCAGCTGTGGAAACGGTGGTTCCGCCGCCGACGCGCAACACTTCTCTTCGGAAATGCTCAACCACTTCGAAATGGAGCGTCCCGGGCTGCCGGCGATCGCATTGACTACCGATTCATCTACATTGACTTCCATCGCCAACGATTACCAGTATGCCGATATCTATTCCAAACAGATACGAGCGTTGGGCCAGGCCGGAGATACATTACTCGCCATCAGCACCAGCGGCGATTCCCATAATATAATCCATGCCATCGATGCGGCCCATGACAGGGACATGCATATTATTGCGCTTACCGGACGGGAAGGCGGACAGATTGCCGACCTTATGGAAGAATACGATGTGGAAATACGCGTTCCCAGCTGGTCAACGGCCCGAATACAGGAAGTGCACCTGCTTGTAATACACTGCATTTGCGACCTCATCGATCATAAACTGCTGGGCATTGAGGAGTGAAACCATGATGAAACGAACCTGCAAACTTTTGTTTATACTGATACTTCCCGCGATTCTGAGCGGATGCATCGCTGCCGCCGTTACGGCAACGGCAACGGGTGCCGCCGTCGCCGTCGACAAACGCACCACCGGCACCGTAATCGAGGATCAGTCCATTGAGCTCAAGGCCAAGCAGTCACTTGCCAAACACGAAGAGATCAAGGACAACAGTCATATCAATATAGTCAGTTATAACACCGTTGTACTCGTTACCGGTGAAGCAACCACGGAGGCGATACGCGATCAAATTATTGAAACCGTTCGCGATGTTCCCAAAGTCAGCCACGTACACAATGAAATATCCATCGCCGCACCCAACTCGCTGATGGCCCGCAGCAGCGACTCACTTATAACTTCCAAGGTTAAAACCAGGCTGCTTGCCGCGAAAGACGTGGACGGGTACAACATCAAGGTTGTAACGGACAAGGGCGCCGTGTACCTGATGGGACTCATCTCCCGCGAGGAAGCGGAACGCGCCACGGACGTGGTACGCCGCACCGGCGGTGTGCAGAAGGTGGTTAAGCTGTTTCAATATACCGATTAGTAAGGAGTAAGAAGTGAGGGGTGAGGAGTAAAACTTTGCCTGGGATTCAATACTCCTGACTCCTTACACCTCACTCCTCACTTGTCATTTTATGACCTTCAGGTGGGGTTTCTTCTCTTCCGTATCGGATGTCTGCTTTTTTTCAGTCTCCGAACCCGTCTCCTCCTCGGGGAAAATCATGCCCTTGCCGTTTTCACGGGCATAGATGGCAAGGACGGCGTTCTGGGGAACGTGGACTTCAAAGGGAGCGCCCGAAAAACGTGCGGAAAAGGAAACAAAATCATTGCTTATATGCAGATTTTTCACCGCCCTGGGGGCTACGTTAAGGACAACCTTGCCTTCATTGACGTATTCCCGGGGAACCACCACGTCCGGCACTTCCGCGTTAACCAGAATGTACGGCGTCATGCCATTATCGAGGATCCACTCGTGTAATGCGCGTAATACGTAGGGGCGGTTGGATGTCATACTCATCGATAATGATCCGTAATATGTTACTAGAACCTGTCCGGCTGAGTGATTGTCTTCAGGTAATCAACGTGCCTGCATTTCGCGCTCCCGATCGGACAGGCTTTCCTTGAAGGCCGGCCGCTCGAACAGGCGTTTTGCATACTGGCTTAATGGTTTGGCCGATGACGGCAGTTTGATGCCGTACTGGTCCAGGCGCCATAACAGCGGGGCCATGCAGCAGTCCACCAGTGAATACTCTTCGGACATAAAGAAGGGCAGTTGATTAAAGGCCGATGAAAGCGACGTCAGGTAATCCTTTAACTGCTTCTTGGCATTCGCCGCGGCAATATCGTTACCGCCGGTAATATCATCAATACAGCCATACAAATCGCGCATGACACGATAGCGTAACTGGCGGTTATTGGCACGCGCCACCGGGTCCACCGGCATCAGCGGAGGATGAGGAAACCGTTCGTCAAGATATTCCATCATGATCTGTGCGTCATACAAAACCAGGTCCCTGTCTATCAGGGTCAGGATGGAGTCGTAGGGATTCAGTTCCGCGACTTCCTCCGGCGTTTCCTCGCCTTCATGAACATAGTTGATCTCGACGTTGATATCCTTTTCCGCCAGCACGATACGGACACTGTGTCCTACCGGACAGGTACTGTCGGCATACAACATCATAACCGAACGACGGTTTGCCACACTCACCATACTATCTCCCAAGCTGTACCCTCTAACCCCGAATCAGGTTGGTACGCGCGGCTGCATAACTGTCCGCTCAATGTATGTCTCTCCAGTAAGCCTTCTTCAGTAAGTATACGATGGCCAGCAATACAAACAGATACAGCATCACCCAGACACCGATGGTATAACGCTTGAGCTTGACGGGCTCGCCCAGATACACCAGGAAGTTGACCAGATCCCTGACGATTTGATCATAATCCTGATCCTGATAGACCGCCGGTTTTTGCGGCGGCGATTCCAGTTCCAGGTGATCAATGCGCTTGACTGTCCCGCCGTCGGATCCGGTTTTCTCCACATAAACCGGACGCTGCCAGCCCTGCAATTCCCACAGGACATGGGGCATGCTGACGTCCTTGAAGGCCAGGTTGTTAACCCCGAACGGCCGGGACGGATCACGGTAGAAAGTCATAAAATAGGTATACAACCAGTCGGCGCCGCGGGCACGGGCTATAACCGATAAATCCGGCGGCGCAATACCGCCAAAAAACTGTTCCCCGTCTTCCGGCCGCATGGCGACTTCCATGGTGTCGCCGGTTTTCTCCGCACCGAACATGAAATTGCTCTCGAGAATATTCTCGCTGATGCCCAGATCCTCGCCCATGCGGTTGAAACGCATATATGAGGCCGAGTGACAGCTCAGGCAATAGTTGACGAAGGTACGCGCGCCTCTTTGCAGGGAGGCCTGATCCGAAAGATCCACGTCCACATGCATCATATGCTGGCCGCCGCCGGCCGCCCACAACGGCAGACTAACGACGCATAAAATCAACAAAGAATTAATACGCTTCATCGCATCGTCACCCTTTCAGGAACGGGTTTATCATTATCCCTGCTGGTATAGAAAGGCATCAGCAGGAAAAACAGGAAATATATGATCGCAAAGCCGCGCGCCATCCAGGTATAGGTGGGCGTCGCCACCTGCATGCCCAGCCAGCCGAGGGCAATAAAGCTGATGGTAAAGACAGCCAGTGCGATCTTGTATTTCATGCCGCGATAACGGATGGATTTAACCGGACTGCGATCCAGCCAGGGCAGGAAGAAAAACAGCACTACCGCCGCGCCCATGGCCACAACACCACCGAGCTTGTCGGGCACGGCACGCAGGATGGCGTAGAAGGGCGTGAAATACCACACCGGGGCGATGTGTTCCGGCGTCTTCAGCGGATCGGCCGGGACAAAGTTGGCGTGCTCGATGAAGTAGCCGCCCATCTCCGGCGCCCAGAACACGGCGGCGAAGAACAGGATCAGGAATACCACTGTTCCGACCAGATCCTTGACCGTGTAATAGGGATGGAAGGGTATACCGTCCAGAGGCACACCGTTGGCATCCTTGTATTTCTTGATCTCGACGCCGTCGGGATTGTTGGAGCCGACTTCATGCAGGGCGATGATGTGCGCGAAGACCAGGGCGCACAACAACAGCGGCAGGGCGATGACGTGGAAGGCAAAGAACCGGTTCAGCGTCACGTCGGAAACGACGAAGTCCCCGCGTATCCACAGGGCCAGTTCCTCGCCGATAAACGGTATGGCCCCGAACAATGAAATGATCACCTGGGCGCCCCAGTAGGACATCTGCCCCCAGGGCAGGAGGTAACCGAAAAAGGCCTCGGCCATCAGTGTCAGATAGATGAACATGCCGATAATCCAGAGTAGTTCCCTGGGCTTTTTATAGGAACCGTACAACAGCGCCCGGTACATATGCAGATAGATGACAATGAAAAACGCCGAGGCGCCGGTGGAATGCATATAACGTATCCACCAGCCCCATTCCACGTCCCGCATGATGTATTCCACCGATCCGAAGGCCAGATCCGCCGACGGCTTGTAATTCATGGTCAGCCAGATGCCGGTCACAATCTGGATAACCAGGACCAGCAGCGCCAGGGAACCGAAGAAATACCAGAAATTGAAATTCTTGGGCGCGTAATACTGCGCCAGATGCTCGTTCCACTGCTGCATCAGCGGAAATCGTTCATCAATCCAGTCGCGCAGAGCGTACAGCCCGCGAGTCAGGGCATTCATGACGTCACCCCGGAATCGTCGCCGATGAGGAGGCGGGTATCACTCAGATACTGGTAGGGGGGCACGACCAGGTTGGTAGGCGCCGGCACATCCTTGAACACGCGCCCGGCCAGATCGAAGCGGCTGCCGTGGCATGGACAGAAAAATCCACCCTTCCAGGAGGCGCTGAGATTGTGTTCGTCACCTTCCCCGCGGGGAACATAGGTGGGGGAACAACCCAGGTGCGTACACAGGCCGATGACCACCAGATATTCCGGTTTGATGGAACGGTATTCATTCCGTGCATAGGCCGGCTGCTGGCTGGTGACCTCGGACTCCGGATCCCGGACCGCATCGTCCAGTTCATCGAGCTCCGAGACGCTCTTCGTGTCACGGCGCAGGATCCAGACCGGCTTGCCCTGCCACTTCACCACCTTTCTATCGCCGGGCTGCAAATCGCCGATATCCACTTCCACGGGAGCACCTATGGCCCTGGTTTTGGCACTGGGCGTCATGGCGGAAATAAAAGGTACGGCGGCGGCGGCGACACCGGCACCGCCCACAACAGTAGCCGCAGTGGTAAGAAAACGCCGGCGTTCGGCGTCAGTAGTACCATTTTCACTCATGCTTAGTCTGTCCCCGAACAGGTGAGATACTTGATGTTTTTCGAATCAAGAATTGTAACATGATAAGTCAAGCCCGGACCCGAAAAACAGCTCCCCCTTCCCTGAAACCCGCCTGAACGACAGTCCGCCCGCTGCGCGACAGCATGAAGCGTGACGACATGGCGCTTGTGGCGAAATTTCGTTCAACGGCCTGATGAATCGTGTCAAAACCCTTCCTATTTTACGCACCCTCGTGCAATAGGCGGGCCAGCCAACACCTGCTAGACTTGC
>JBBDSH010000086.1:9060-19447 GCA_040905045.1 Gammaproteobacteria bacterium
AACCCGAAAATCACCATATGTTGAAAAATTGGTTCAAATTCGTCATCCAGGCCGTCATCGTCGGGCTTGCCCTGGCCTTTGTCGCGCTGGTTTTCCTGCCGGATCTGTTGCCGGCCCCGGATAGCGCGCCAGCCGCCGGCAGCAGGAATTCGCCGCCCTCCTCCTATCGCGAGGCCATTAACCAGGTCAGCCCCGCCGTGGTTAACGTCTACTCCACGCAGGTGGTCCAGCGCCGGCCCCACCCCCTGTTCCAGGATCCTCTGTTCCGGCGATTCTTCGGCGAACCGCCGGAACCGCAGCAGGAACTCAACAGCAACCTCGGGTCCGGGGTGATCCTCAATCAGGATGGCTATCTGGTCACCAACGCCCATGTCATCAACCAGGCCGTCGAAATCCAGGTCACCCTGGCCGACGGCCGCCAGTGCCAGGCCTCCATTGTCGGTATCGACGCGGAAACCGATCTCGCCGTCCTGAAGGTGGATCTGCAGGATCTGCCCTCGGCGCCCATCGGGGATTCGGATCGGCTGGGTGTCGGCGACGTGGTCCTTGCCATCGGCAACCCTTATGATTTCGGCCAGACCGTGACCCAGGGCATCGTCAGCGCCATGGGCCGGCAAAGGCTGGGGATCTCCGCCATCGAGGACTTTATCCAGACTGACGCCGATATCAATCCGGGTAATTCGGGCGGCGCCCTGATCAACGCGGCAGGCGAACTGATCGGCATTAATACCGCCATTTACTCCCGAAGCGGCGGCTCCCAGGGCATCGGTTTCGCCATCCCAATCAACCTGGCCATGGACGTCCTCAATCAAATCATCGATCAGGGTTACGTGGTGCGGGGCTGGCTGGGTATCGAGGCGCAAATGCTGCCCCGTGACATCGCCGAATCCCTCAATCTGCAGCAGGGTGGTGTTCTCGTCTCCGGTGTGCTGGGCGGCGGTCCCGCCGCCAGGGCGGGCCTGATGCCGGGCGATATCATCACTCGCATTAATGGCAAAGAGGTCTACAACCCCCAACAGGCCATCGAGACGATTTCCGGCTACAAACCCGGCGAGGAAATCACCCTGGATGTGTTGCGCGGCTGGGACGAACTCACCGTTACCGCTACGGTAACGCAACGCCCCACCTATCCCGGCGTCTGAAATAATGAGCAAACACCCGTTCAATCCCTATGCCAAATTCAGGCATCGTTCCCTGACCCTGAACGATTACCTGGCCATCGATCGCACCATTCTTTCCAATGAACGGACGTTGCTGTCCTACGGCCGCACCGCCCTGGCCATGGTCATCATCGGCGGCTCCGCCATGAAGTTCTTCGGTTCGCTGACCATGAACGTCATCGGCTGGCTGTTCCTGGCCGGCGGCGTCATCGTCATGCTCATCGGCTGGCGCCGCTACCGCCATACAGCCCGGCTGCTGCATGTCGCACTCATGAGCCAGACCGGCGAGGGCGAGCATCCCCTGGAGGAAAAACTGGCGGAGTCGGAAGAACGGGGAAAAGAGGAGAAGGACCACGATTAATTTTCTTCGGTGACAGGCCGTCGCCTTTACCTCGGCCCCGTAAACCGGGATCATAATTCTTACAGGCTCGGCTCATGGATATCGGCCGGGGATTCCCGACCGATCAGCCGCCGCTGCTGAGAACAATAAAACCCGCCGGGGCGCGGGAGACGGGGATTCTTCAATGCCGACACTGGAATTCAAGGGGAAACAGTTTGTCTATTCCCACCACCTGAGCGTCCCGTTCCGGGAACTGCGAATCGCGCCGAAACAGTCCCTGCCCCCGAAGGGGCAGAAACCCTCCCTGGACGACAACCTGGAGGCCCTCAAGGCCCTGCTGCCCACCCACGCCGGCAAGATGGACTGTATCTTCATCGACCCGCCCTACAACACCGGCAACGAGGGCTGGTGCTACAACGACAACGTGCGCTCGCCGCTGATGAAGGAATGGCTGAAGAAATCGGCCAACCCGGTGGATAAGGAAGATCTGGAACGGCATGACAAGTGGCTATGCATGATGTGGCCGAGGTTGAATTTACTCAGAGATCTATTAAAAGAAGAAGGCCTTATTTTTATTACCATTGATAACATTGAACAACATCGTTTGCGGCTCATTTTGGATAAAACTGCCGCTATCAGGGCGGCTTTTCTTTAAACAATCTTTTGTAATCCTTCCGGAAACCGGCCGGCTTGTCGCTGATGTACTCCCAGTAGGCCGCAATCTGCCTGACCTTGTCGATATCAATATGCCCGGTATCCAGCATGAGGTGCAACAATTCCAGCGTCTTCATGGTGCGGATGGCAAAATCCTCCGCCATCTGGAGCATGTCCGTGTCGTCGGTAACAACGGGGATGCCCAGGACATGGCCGTGGGCCAGACACTTAATATCCACCAGAAAGACACCCAGTTCATTACCGGCCTTGTACCTGGACAGATATTCTTCAACAAGACGGATTGCCCGCCGGTCCTTTCCCGAGAGAGTCAGTCGTTTTTTCCTGTTGTCCTGGTATTCTTCTTCATTGACCCAGTGAAACTGACTCCTCAGCCGCTTGTTGCGGTCAAATTCATCGTCAAGTTCCTTGAGAACATACAGGCAATAATTGTTTTCGCCAAAGGCGTTATCCAGAAGGGGATGAATGCTTTTTGCAAGTCTGAAATAGGCGTTGGTATCGAGCAGGATCTTGCTCTGCGCCATCAGGTCAACTCCGCATGGATTCCCTTCGCGTCAAGCAGCGGAGTATCGAGAATGGACTGAACGAAGCCGGCGGATTTCCCCCGTTCCATCAGACAGGCTTTCAAGGCATCGAAAAACGGCGTATCGAACACCTCCGAGACCGTCTGGATGAACAAGGCGGCATCGGGGGTTTCGTCATTGAATAATGTTTCGCTGACCGTGTAATGCTTTTTATTAAAATTGGTGTTCGCCTTGAAGATCGCGTCCCCGAGATCGATTTTTTGTGAGCCATGATGTCCAGCATACTTGTTGATCTCGTGGTAGACGGAAATCAGGGATATGGAATAACACTCGGCATACTCGCGCAAGCGGGCCAGGCGCGATTTTATGGATCGCGAAGCACAGACGTCATGGTAGGCATTCTTCGCCAGGGTTTCCGGAAACACCAGGGCCCCGGCGAGTGCATCGGCGAAATCCTCGCCCTTGCTATCCCTCAGATTCGGCGCGTAGGCATGCGCAAGTTCGTGCGCCATCCAGAATATGAAATCGTGGGTCTCGGTATCCAGGTTGAGATACACCCAGGTGGTCATGGAGTCAGGCAGGTAGATATGCAGGGCGTTTTCATGCTTGTCCTTCCTGCCCCACATGACAGGGATCAGAACGGCCTGAAGATCGTTGAACTTTTTCACCAGATGGGAGACGTTCAGTTCGTCTCCGGGACCGACGCCGATTTCGGAACGGATCTTGGCGGCGACCTGCTGTATATAATCGTACTTTGTTGAAGGCTCTTTTAGTGTGGCCGGCTGCACCAGCAGATCATACGGCAAGTACGGAACCAGCAACGACAACATCCGGCCCATATCGCGAGCTCTTGCGATATGGGCACTAGTGGTTTTAGGGGCGCCGCGCTTACGGAATGCCACAATCGGTTCGGCGGGATCGTGTTCCCGGATGACAAGGTCGTCCGGCCGCAATTCAAGCGTCAACGCCAGTCGCAGGAGTTTATCGGGACGGGGAAACTTCGTGCCGCTGGCCCATTTCGACACAATTTCTCTGGAGACACCCAGCTTCTCAGCGAGGGCGGTTTGTGAAAACCCCGCCTTTTCCATTGCGTTCTTCAGGTTTTCAGTGTTGAGGCGCTGATCCATTGCGGGCGGATTATGGCGTCAATGTCAACTTTTGTCAACCATGAATCGCAAAAAAGATTTAAAAACCAGCCATCCTGAACGAGTGTTACCGCCAATCTCGCTACGCCACCGAACGCAGATCAAACTCCGTGTGTATCAGGTCATAAGGTACTTCGAATTTTCCGTCACGGGTGCGTGCAACAAGCCCGTATTCCATCAGTTCGTGTATGTCCTCGTGCACGCGCTTGACATCTCTTTCCAGTTCGCGGGCCAGGCCTCGCATGCTGATGGGGCCCGTCCGTTGCAATCGTTCGACCAGTTCCCAGCGCCTTGGCGTAAGTGCGCGGAACAAGGCGGCGGGAGACTCGAATTCCAGAGTGTTGCCGATGGATCGGCCTGTTTTCCAGGTTTTTATGAACCGCTTGCCCATATCCTCCAGGGCCGTATCGGGATTTTGCCGTATCCGGATCGTTACTTTTTTCATCTCGACCTCCATCGCGCAACGTCAGCGAAAAAATCGCGTATCAGTGTTTCGACATCCTTGAACGCATAAATCTCTTCCCGCTCTCCGATGTGCCGATGATCCCCCTTGGAACGTTCATTATCATACCCGACCAGTCGCCTTCCCGGCCGGCCATAGAATAATCGGTACTTATAGTTATGGCTGCTTCCCGCAACGGGTTTCGGGACACGCCAGATAACCATTTCCACGAAAGTTCCGTCATCGAATTCCAGCCGATCACGCTGGAGTAATTCTCCCTTCATGTTGGCAATACTGCCAACACCATAAAGCGTTGTCAATCATGCCAACACACAAGGAATCAGGATAGGGGTGATTTTCCGTTCCGGCAGTCAGAGAACAGCTTTCAGGGCTTCGAGGAAAGTCTGGTTTTCCTCCGGCGTACTGACGGTGACGCGCAGGCAGTTGGCCAGTGAAGGATCGGCGCCGTGCAGGTTCTTCACCAGTACGCCTTTCTCTTTCAATGCCTCGAACACCTCCGGGCCGGATCGTGTTTCCGTCCGGATGAGGATGAAATTGGCGGCACTGGGCCAGACGCCGACGCCGTCCAGTTCCCGCAGATCCGCCGTCAATACTTCCCGCTCCTGCCGGATCAGCGTCGCCTGGTCGTTGAGCACATCCACGTGATCGAGAATGAACTCAACGCTGGCCTGGGTCAGGGAACCGATGTTGTAGGGCAGGCGCAGCTTGTCGAATTCGTGAATCCACTCGGGCCGTCCCGCCAGGAAACCCAGGCGCAGACCGGCCAGGCCCTGCTTGGACAGGGTGCGCATGACCAGCAGGTGATCGTGGTCGGCGATGCGCGGCAGAAAGGTCTCCCGGGCAAAGGCGTGATAGGCCTCATCCACCACCACCAGTCCCGGCGCCGCCTCGATGATTTGCAACACGCCCTCCTCGTCGAACAGGTTGCCGGTGGGATTATTGGGCCGGGCCAGAAAGATCACCGCCGGTTTGTGTTTTTCCACCGCCGCCAGCATGGCGTCGGTATCCAGGGAGAAATCGTCACGGTTCAACGGCACGCCGACAAAGTCGATGCGTGCCGCCTGCGCCAGATTGCGGTACATGACGAAGGTGGGCTCCGGCGCCAGCACCACGGCGCCGGGACGGGCCAGGGCCAGGATCACGAACTGGATGATCTCGTCGGAACCATTGCCCAGGATCAGTGCCTGGTCATCCGGGATGCCGAAATTCGCGGCCAGCTTCATCTTTAGACGCCGGGCGTCGGCGTCGGGATAGCGGTTGATGGGCACGTCCCGGAGCTTTTCCAGCCAGATCCGTTTCAGTTCCTCGGGCCAGGTATAGGGATTCTCCATGGCGTCCAGTTTCAGCAGTCCCTGTGAATCCGGCACCGGATAGGCGCTGATGGCGCGCACATCGTCCCGGATCAGCTGTTCAATTTTTTTATCGATGCTCATTTTTCCGTTTCATTGAGGCGATACTCCGCCGAGCGCGCATGGGCGGTCAGTCCCTCGCAGCGCGCCAGCACCGAGGCGATGCTTGCGATTCCCTTTGATGATTCACGATCGCAGCGGATCAACGAGGAACGCTTCTGAAAGTCGTACACGCCCAGCGGCGAGGAAAAGCGCGCCGTCCGCGCCGTGGGCAGCACATGATTGGGACCGGCGCAGTAATCGCCCATGGATTCCGCCGCCCAGTGGCCGATGAAGATCGCCCCGGCATGGCGGATGCGCGGCAGCAGTTCATCCGGTTCGTTAACCGCCAGTTCCAGGTGTTCGGGAGCAATGAGATTGGCCACCTCCACCGCCTCTTCCAGATCTTTCACCTGTATCAACGCGCCCTCGTTTTCCAGGGCGGCGTGTATGATGCCGGCCCGTTCCATTTCCGGCAGCAGCCGTTCGATACTTGCTGTTACCGACTGAATGAATCCTTCATCGTTGCAGACCAGGATGGCGCGGGCGTCCTCGTCATGTTCCGCCTGGGCGAACAGATCCATGGCCACCCAGTCGGGATCGCCGCTGCCGTCGCTGATGATGAGCACCTCGGACGGGCCGGCCACCATGTCGATGCCGACAATGCCGAACACCAGCCGCTTGGCGGTGGCCACATACTTGTTGCCGGGGCCGACGATCTTGTCCACGGCCGGCACGGACTCCGTACCGTAGGCCAGGGCGCCGACAGCCTGGGCCCCGCCGATAGTGAAGACCCGATCCACGCCGGCAATGTGGGCGGCGGCCAAAACCGTGGAATCCAGTTCGCCGCCCGGTGCCGGCACGGTCATGATGATCTCGCCAACGCCGGCGACGCGGGCCGGGATGACATTCATCAACACCGTCGATGGATACGCGGCCTTGCCGCCGGGGACATAGACGCCGACCTTGTCCAGGGCGGTTACCTGCTGACCGAGCATCACGCCGTCACTGTCCTCATAGGTCCAGGATTGCATCAGCTGTTTCTCATGATAGCTGCGTATGCGGCGGGCGGCCTCTTCCAGGGCATGCTGCAGTTCGTCCGGGATGTATTTGGCGGCTTCCACCAGTTGATTGGGATTCAGTTCCAGTTCGGCAATCCTGGCATCGCGGTTATCAAAACGGTTGGTGTATTCCACCAGGGCGGTGTCACCGCGGTTGCGCACAGCCTCAAGTATATCCATCACTGTCCTGGTCAGTTCCGGCCCGAGTTCGTCGTTGGCGGTCAGAAGACTGTCCAGCTTTTCCCGGAAGTCGCTGTCTGTGCTGTTGATGTTTCTGATAGCCGTCATGAAGCGACAATCTCCGACAGACTGGTCACAAGGGGTTTGATGCGATCCGTCTTCATCTTCATGGAGGCCTTGTTGACGATGAGACGCGAACTGATCTCGAACAGGGTTTCCAGCGGCACCAGCCCGTTGGCCTTGAGGGTATTGCCGGTATCCACCAGATCCACAATCTGATCCGCCAGACCCAGGACCGGCGCCAGCTCCATGGAACCGTACAGCTTGATGATCTCCACCTGCATGCCGCGTTCGGCAAAATAGTTGCGGGCGCTGTTGACATACTTGGTTGCAATGCGAAGGCGGCTGTTGCGCGAGCGCGGTTGTTCCGGTCCGGCCAGCATCATGCGGCAGCGTGCAATCCCCAGATCCAGAGGTTCATACAGTTCATCGCCCTCGTATTCCAGCAGGACATCCTTGCCGGCGATGCCCATATCCGCGGCGCCGTATTCCACATAAGTAGGCACGTCGGTGGCACGGATGATGAAAAGCTGCACGCCGGGACGGCTGGTATCGAATACCAGCTTGCGTGAACGGGCCGGGTTCTCCAGCGGTTCGATACCAACCCTGGCCAGTAACGGCAGGGCTTCCTCGAGTATGCGCCCCTTGGAAACGGCGATTGTTAATGTGTCATTCATGTTTGGTCTGTGTCACCCGTGGTGCGCCTGATACGCGCACCCAGTTGCTGCAGTTTTTCCTCAATAGTCTCGTAACCGCGGTCGATATGGTAAATCCGATCCACGGCGGTTTCCCCTTCCGCCACCAGCCCGGCCAGAACCAGACTGGCGGAAGCGCGCAGGTCCGTTGCCATGACCGGTGCGCCGGTCAGTTTTTCCACGCCGCGGCAGATGGCGATGTTGCCCTGTACCTTGACGTCGGCCCCCATGCGCTGAAGTTCCTGTACGTGCATGAAGCGGTTCTCGAACACGTTCTCGGTGATGGTGCCGGTGCCCTCGGCGACGCAGTTCAGGGCCGTAAACTGCGCCTGCATGTCCGTCGGGAACCCCGGGAAGGGGGATGTATGCACATCCACGGCCCGGGGACGTTTTTCCTTCATGGTCAGCGTAATGGCACTGTCCTCGATCTCGATCTCCGTGCCCGCCTCCCTGAGCTTGGCCAGCACCGCATCCAGCAGATCCGGCCGCGTATTTTTCAGTTTGACCCGGCCGCCGGCCATGGCCGCCGCCACCAGATAGGTACCGGTCTCGATCCGGTCCGGCAGTATACTGTGCGTGGCGCCGTGCAGAGTCTCGACGCCTTCGATGACGATGCGATCGGTCCCGGCGCCTTCGATCCTGGCCCCCATCTTGTTAAGACAGTCCGCCAGGTCCACCACTTCCGGTTCACGGGCCGCGTTCTCGATGACCGTCCGGCCCTCGGCCAGAGTGGCGGCCATCATCAGATTTTCCGTTCCCGTTACCGTGACCATATCCATGGTCAACAACGCACCCTTGAGCCGCTTCGCCTGTGCCCGTATGTAGCCCCCGTCCACGCTGATCTCGGCGCCCATGGCCTCGAGGCCGCTGATATGCAGGTTGACCGGTCTGGAGCCGATGGCGCAGCCGCCGGGCAGGGACACATCGGCGCGGCCGTAACGGCTCAGCAACGGGCCCAGCACCAGTATCGAGGCACGCATGGTCTTGACCAGTTCATAGGGCGCGAAGAAACTATTGATACGCCGGTTATCGACCTCGATATTCAGCTTTTCATCGATGGTCAGTTCCGACCCCATGCCCCCCAGCAGCGCCATGGTCGTCGTAATATCGTGCAGGTGCGGCACGTTTTTGATTTCCATGGTGTCATGGGTCAACAGAGTCGCCGCCAGTATGGGCAAGGCGGCGTTCTTGGCACCGGAAATGCAGATCTCTCCCTCGAGCGGCCGGCCTCCCTGGATAACAAGTTTGTCCACTGAATCGGTTCCGCTCAGATGACCCGCAGGTCTCTTTTTTTCTCCCACTCCTCCGGGGTATACGTCTGGATCGACAGGGCATGGATTTCATTGCCCATCTTTTCGCCCAGCGTCTTGTAGACCAGTTGATGCTGCTGCACCATATTCTTGCCGGCGAACTCCTCGCTGACCACGATGGCGCTGAAATGAGTGCCGTCGCCGTCCACCTCGACCGCGGCGCCCGGCAGGCCCGTTTCAATAAACTGCTTGATGTCGTCTATCTGCATGAATTCATACCCCGGCCGCCGATCGCGGCCATTTACGTTGATGATTGTGAATACAAGGTCGCAATTATCCCGATCCGGGATCGGAATTACCAGAGACCGTGGAGGAACGGTGATAAATGGCCCTTGCCAGCGCCATCGGAGGAATATTCAGGGAACGGCGTCGGCTTCCAGATCGGGATTGCTGCCGAGCTTTTTGTTGCGCTCTTCTATCTTGGCGATCAGCGCGTCCAGGCCGTTTTTCCGGATCTCCGAGGCGAACGAGCCACGATAGGTGGACACCAGGCTGACTCCGTCCACGGCCACGTCCACCACCCTCCATTCCCCGTCCTTGAGATGCATGCGGTAATGGATGGGAATGGCACCGGCCCCGGCAGGCTGCTTAACCTCGGTTTTGACGACGACGAGATTGGAGTCGGGATTACCCTGGGCGGGATAGTATTTGATCTCTTCCTCGGAATACTCCAGCAGTGCCTTGGCATAGGTTCGCACCAGCAGGGTCCGGAATTCATTAATGAAGGCCTGACGCTGCTCGTCACTGGCGCTTGTCCAGCTGTCCCGACCCAGCACCCAGCGGGACATGCTGGCAAAATCGAAGCGCGGCACGACCACTTTGTTGATCAGTTCGTAAATCCGGGTCGGATCCGCTTCCAGTTTTTCTTTTTCAGCATCCAGCTTTTCAAGAACTTCCTGCGACGTAGTCTTGACGACTTCAGCCGCATCCTGCTGGGCGGCCTGTACCGCCATGGGAATCAGGAAAAACAGGGCCGGGAGGAGGCTTTTGATTACAACTCGGGACATCATTCTCGAATACTCCTTTAGTACCTCGACACAGGCAATTATGATGAATTCAGCGTTTTTCTGTATCCGGCGGACGGGATTAGTATCCTGCGGCGCGCCGGGATGACCGGGATGATTGTTGTATTTATATCAATTCGTTGTATCAGTGCTGCATATTTTAATTCCATCCACGTCTCTGAGAAAGGGAATCTTGCAAAAAGTTTCAGCGCCGACCCGCACGACACCATCATCACAGAGGCAGACCCGGACAGCGAAATGTGACGTGGTTCACAGTTTTACAGGCCGAAAGGCCGCCACCACAGGATCAGCCGCGGCAGCAGCGTCAGGGCCGCCAGCAGGGCCAGGAACATGGCCAGCGCCGTCAACAGGCCGAAGTAGATGG
>JBBDSH010000087.1:0-19435 GCA_040905045.1 Gammaproteobacteria bacterium
CGTCGAGCGTACAGGGACGTATTCACAGCGTGTCCCACAAAGGAATGTCGGGATACTTATAATCTGCTTAATAATGATAAAGTGCGTTCCACTCCTTGTCCCTTGAACCTTGCCCCTTACCCCTTACACAACTTCCGGCGCTGTGATACGGACCCTGGCCTTCAGGTCGGTACGGCAAAAAGCGTGCAGGAAACAGGTCTGCTCGCCCATATCCACCACTTCCCGGGCAAAATCATCATCCTCGTTGCTGGTCAGGTAAACATGGGTCTCCACGGGATCGGCGATGCCGGCCTTGCCGGTACCGCCCGAGGCGCCGCCCAGGGAAAAATGCGTGTCCTGGATGATGCGGTATTCACTCAGATCCTTTTTCAGGATCTTCGCGTAGCGGCCCAGTTGCGTCATGAAACAGAAACCGATACCGATGGAGATGTAACCGGCCGCGTCCGGTGCCCGCCCCTTCCCGCCGTTCTCCGGCCCTTCCTCGCAGAGAAAATGAAAGATGGAACCGTGGGGATTATAGAGATGCTGTTCCACCGCCTTGATGCCGTCCTCGCGCAGGGTGCAGATACCGCGCACGTGAAGAACGCGATCCTGCTCCGCCTGCAGGCTGCCACCGGCGCGGGTCACGGTTTCCTCGGTCTCCGGTGTCATGCCGTTGCGAACGATCAATCCGGACCAGTCACCCTCCGCCGGCCGCGCGCGATCGAACTCATCACCCGGATCGGGAAACGCCGGCGAACCCAGCGCGTTGGCTTTGCCCGTGCCGATCTCGCGGCCGTTATGACTGACGCTGAAATAACTCTCCTTCTCCCCGCACATGAGGCCGTTAAGGGGTGAAGCCGCCACGGCGTCCACCACCAGATTATGCAGCGCCTGCTCATCGGCGTCACTGTCGATCTGCGCCTCCAGATCGATATTCTTTGCACCGCCGGTCATGGTGCCCTTCAGGGCCGATCCCTTCATGGTGTAGTAATTGTCCTGAATCAGTTTGATATCCCGAACGGTAATACCACGCTGTTTCGCCAGCGCCAGTATCTCGTCCATGTAGGAACAGACCATTCCGGTAGTCAGGAACGACAGCGGGCACGGCGCCTCGTCCTGGCCCGCCAGGTAGGCGCCCTCGTCGCTGGCAAGCCGCCAGACCGCGCCGTTGAGGCTGTTGATCACCAGGGCTTCCTTCTGCATGTCGCTCAACGATCTCACTGCCAGACGCACCGACTGCCCGTGACGCGGTTCAGGCGCGGCCAGATTGAGTTCTTCAGGATTGGACACCTTGAAAAACAAGGGCTTGCCGGATTCTTTTAAGGGATTGCTCATATGGACTCCTCACCGCTGCGGGGAATATGTGTAATAATCAGTTCAGATTATAAATAATCCGCAAGAGCCATCAAAGAAATTCCTTATCCCTTGCCCTTGCCCCTTGCACCTTGCCCCTTGAACCTTGAACCTTGTCCCTTGTGGCTTTTAGAGGTACTGCTCCAGATAACCGAACAGTTTTCCCCAGGCATCCTCGCTCTGCTCCTCGCGATACCGCTCCGGCATGGTGAAACACTGGAACGCATGACCGGCGCCGTCGTAACGATGAAACACATGAAAAACACCGGCGTTGCTCAGCGCCTTGTCCAGATCGTCCACGTCCTCCGGGGACGGATTCTGATCCTCGTTGCCGAAGATGCCGATCACCGGACAAGTGATCTGCCCGACCATGTCCATGGGCGCCGGATTGCCCTCGCCGCGTGGTGTTTTGATATTGCCGCCGTAAAACATGACACAGAGCCGGAAATCGGGAATGTGACAGGCACCCAGCCAGGCGACGCGACCGCCCCAGCAATGACCGACAATACCGATGCGTTTATTATCCACATCATCACGCCGTGACATCAGATCGAACGCGGCATGGAGATCCGCCAGCGTCCAGTCATCGCGGCTTTCCTCGCGTTTGATATCCATCTCCGCGTCCTTGGGCCACCAGTGAAATATAAAAGGCACGGCAACGAAATAACCTTTATCGGCGATACGTTCCGCTGCATTTAACGTAAATTCGTCGTTTTCAATACCCGCGTGGCCCATGGGAATATGCTGGGCCAGAAGGACGGCGGCATGCGGCCCCTCGCCGTCCGGCCGGAACAGGAATACCTCCATGGAGCTGCCGTTGACGTCGATGGTTTCGATGGTCTTCTGCATGATTATCGTTACCCGTTCAGGCCGGTAAACCGGCAGGCGTATTCGTGCCTGTCATAGTACCTAAAAAACACGCATAGTGCCGAGTCCGGTCCCGGATGCATGGCAGTGTCATACCGGCCATATAACGCAAAAAACTGAATTTATATCACGCAGGTACCGGCCGGGGACATGTTAAACTGGAAATAAATCATCAAGGCGGCATCATGCAAAAACTCAGGGTCTCCCATCTGACGCAATACCGGTTTTCCAGTCAGGTCACTTTGGAACCACACTTGTTGCGGCTGCGCCCGCGCGAAGGCCACGACATCCGGATCATTGCCTCGAAGCTGGAGATCACTCCCGCTTACCAGGTCCGCTGGTATCGCGACGTCTACGACAACAGCACCGCCAGCGTCAGTTTCCGGAAACCGGCGTCGCAGCTTTCCATCTTCAGCGAAGTCACACTGGAGCATTACGAAGACATGCCGCTGGATTTTGTCGTCGCCGATTACGCCGTGAACTATCCCTTTCAATATCTGCCTGAAGAAAAACCCGATCTGCTCCCGTATCAGCAACTCAGTTACCCGCAGGATGAAACAGTCCTGCGGAACTGGTTAAGCCAGTCGGGCTTTGGTCAGGGAACGACGGAAACCTATGTCATGCTGGACGCAATGTGCAAACGCATCGCACAGAGTCTCAACTACACCGTCAGGGAAGAATTCGGTGTGCAGACACCGGCACAGACCATCGGCGGCGGCAGCGGTTCATGCCGGGATTACGCCACGCTGTTCATCGAGGCATGCCGCTGCCTGGGACTGGCCTGCCGCTTTGTCAGCGGCTATCTGCACGCGCCCGGCACCATGCCGGACCATGCCTCGACCCATGCCTGGGCCGAAGTCTACCTGCCCGGACCGGGATGGAAGGGATTTGATCCGACTATCGGTGAACTGACCGGCAACCGGCATATACCCGTGGCGGTTGCCCGTCATCCGGAGGCCGTACCACCGGTCTCCGGCAGTTTTACGGGCAATGTGCATACACCCGAGATGACGGTCAAAGTGGAAGTCACCGCCATCTGATAATAAGTGAGGTGTAAGGAGTGAGAAGCGAGGAGTATCGAAACACGACTTCTGTCCGTATAAAGGATGTCTGCAGTATCTATAATTCTGTTTATCCTTGACTGGATACCGGATAGCGCACCAACGCGCTACTATGGAGCCTGCCCTGGCACGCTGTAAGCCGGGGACATGACGCAAAATTTAGACCCCTCACTCCTTACTCCTCACTCCTCACTCTTCAAGACTCTGTGGCAAGGAAGAATATCAGCCATTGGCGACCTCAATACGTCCGGATGAATTCCCGTATACGGGCCGCGTTCTTGCCGGCGTCACCCAGGCCGATGCGGGAGACGGAACGTATGTCCACACGGCTGCCCGACTCATGCGGTCGTACGCGAATGACGACATCGTCGACGAAACCAAACAGGCGGGTCGTATCATAGGCTTCGATAATGCCGGTGTCGAAGTCGGCATTGACAAGATGCCAGTCCAGTTCCATGACGGTTTCAATGGCCCGCTGGAACGCCAGATCCGGGGTTTTATCCGTGATTACGGGACCCAGTTCCGGCCAGGCGGCCTGCTGTTGTTCGGCAATCTCTGCGCCGCCGTAGTCCAGTGAATTTTCCCCGGCCGATCGCAGCTCACGCGCCTTGTCGAACTCAGGCGGATCATCCGTATCGGTGGTGACATCATGGATCATGGGACTGGCGAAACGATCGGGCCCGAGAGTAACAAGGATGGAGGCCAGCGGCAGCAGGCCCAATACCGCCATGATCAAGCCCCGCTTCCAGGCGGAGGCCGCGCGCAAGTAAACCGCAATGACAGTGAGCAACAGGCCCAGGCCGGTCAGTACCAGACCGAACTGAACCGCGTACAGGAAAATCCTGAAGGCGGACATGGACGGCACGTCCAGATACATCCGCGCCAGCGGCGCCCCGGCCACCACCAGCAGGGCAAGAACAGCGAGCATTATCCCGAACCCGGCCAGGCGCTTTATCCGCCCGCCCCGTTCCGGTTCATTTGACGATGCAAACTGCCAGTCCGGCTGCGTACTCATAATCATCCCCCCTTGTCGATTACTTCCGATAATACCGTCTTGCCCCGTCCATCACCAATCACGCATTACGAATGCGGCACTCCAACAACTCATTCCCCGCCCGGATTGTTGCTTGTCCCTCGACTGCCCTCCCTCAGTCTTTGTTGCAATTTTTTGTTATCCCTCTCGTTTTTCCAGATTATCACGGCCATCAGCGGAATAAATATCAGAAGCAACACAGCCGCCACTTTCATCCCACCGGAGAAACCGTGTTTAAGCAACAAACTGGACAGGCCACCGATTATCAATCCCGCCATAATCAGGATGGTTATGATCTCGACGAGACTCCAGCCGCCGGAATGTTTCATTGTGCGTATCATTGACACTTAATCACGCACCAGTAATGCCCGCAATTCCCGCAGCCGCGTCTTGATCCGTTCGGCATTATCGGGACCCATGCGGATCATTGCCTTTTGTCCCGCCGACAGGGATTCCATATCCGCATCGGCAAACCGGTAAAAGACCTTGGGCCGTACCAGTTCAATCCGCCCTTCCACACGCGGAGCGGCCAGCAGATGATCGATCACTTCAATCAGCCGGTCGTTGAAATAGCGATCCGGATAACCCAGTTCCTCGTAGGCTTCCTGAAACAACGGGTAATAGCGGGAATAGATGGCAAGCAGCGCGGACAGATCGATGACTTCGGCAACCTCAATGAAAGGTGTGTATCTTTGATAATTTTCCGGATCGAGAAAATACCGATCCGGATCGCCGGTTTCCTCAACCATGAAACTGCCGGGTACTCTTTCGGCAATCCGGTATTTTTGCGGCAGTTTCTCCCGTGTCATATTGTCCACCGTCACCACGAAATGCCGGATAACGGAATCGAAAATGAACAAATCATCCAGCCGTTCACCCGCATCCATGCCTGCAACCATCTCACGCAACGGTTCATCGCTCTGCGCCAGCTCCGGCAGGGGCTCTTCCTCTGGCTCCGGCATACTGCGATACATGGCATCGACACGGATTTCAGAGACGGGGTAACGGGGTCCGGTTTCGACGGGGGCTTCCTGTTGCTTCTCCGGAACGGGAACGCTTTCAACGCGCTGCGGACTCACCAGTTCCCGGTTCCTGTCCAGGAAAACAAACTTGGCCGCGAGAATCAGGGCAATGACGATGACAACGGCAGTGGCTATCAAACCCCTGTTCATTGTTGCATTTCCCGTGGAAATTCCCGCGGCGTATCCGGCGGCATCTCGAGCGGCGTTTCACCGGGTTCCTCCGGCGGACCGTCCGGGGGAATCTCCGGCTTGTCATCGGGCGGCGGCTCCTCCGGTGGAGCGGCGGGAGGTATCTCCGGTTCCCCCGGTTTCTGCAAGCGCAAACGGGCATTCATCAACGGCATTATCATCACACCTCCTGGATCTGTGACAGTATCACAATCCCATGGTTGCAGCACGGAACCAGACCTGTACGAAGCCGTCATCCCGGCCAGGGATTGGCCGGGATCCAGTTGCATGGATGCGCCGATCTGCTACTGCCATGACCCTCCATGGCATAGTACCTCGATACGGGGGACGTATTCACAGCGTGTCCCACAAAGGAATGTCGGGATACTTATAAACTGCTTAATATGTTAAATTGTATATATTGGTTTGCCGGTATAATCACCCGGCAAACCGGCCTGATGAAACCTGCACCCGGTATTCAGTTAATCCATTCCGCTTTCTGTAAAAAAAACCATGCATAACGACACAGCACGGCCTTTTATCGCCATACTGACGGTTTCGATACTGTTGCTTATTGTCGTATTTCTGCGCGATATCGAAGAACCCGGGAATTTCCCTGTGACTCCGCCGCAACTGGAGAAGATCGAGGCAACCGGCATTGAGCAACTGGAAAGCACCTTTTCCGATTATGATTATACCTGGCCGCCGCCGGACCGTGTCCCGCCGCTGGCACTGAGAAACATGCCGCCGGGCATGGGAGAACTGAAAGTCGACCGGAAAAAATCCGTCTTCTTCCGCGCCGTTCTGCCGATGATACTGGCGGAAAACGAACGTATTCGACAAAAGCGGGAGTTTCTCCGCTACGCGCTGGCCGATTACGATTCATTAAGCAGAAAAGAACGCCGGCGTCTGCAAGACATAGCCGTGGAATATAACGTGGAAGAAAACCTGGCGAAGGAATCCGCCCGCAGCCGCCTGCTGCGGCGCGTTGACGTTATACCCGTTTCCTTGGCCCTGGCCCAGGCCGCCAATGAAAGCGCCTGGGGCGACTCCCGTTTCAGCGTGGAGGGCAACAGTCTGTTCGGTGTCTGGACCTGGGATGAAACAAGCGGCATCACTCCGCAACGCCGCAAGGAAGGGAAAAAACATCTCGTGCGTTCCTATGCGGATTTACAGACTTCCGTGCGCGCCTACATGCATACCCTGAACACGGGGCACGCTTATCGTAAATTCCGGAAGAAACGCCGGGAAATGCGGGCCAACGATCAGGCTCCGGACGGCGTCGTTCTGACAGGGTTACTGGAGCGCTACTCCGAGCGCGGCATGGCCTATGTGGCCGAAATCCGGGAGATGATACGCAGCAATCATCTCGACCGGCTCAATCATCTCCGATTGGAGGAATGAGCCAGGGGTGACTGTACCAGTACCAGCGCCCGCCGCCATGCGCCGGAGCGGTACAGTTATAACGGGCCCGGCCGGCGGCAAACGGTTTCTGTGCCTGCACCAGGAAGCGCCGCGATCCATTATCCAGTGACTCCACCCGAATCCGGCCCTGCCCTCCGGCATAACAGGCCAGTTGGTCAACAGCATACGCACCTTCATCCAGGGTGAATACCAGGCGCGGCGGATTGTCATCGACCAGCGGATCGTCGGGATCGATCTTCAGCACCGGCAACGGCAGACTGGCCGCCTTGCGCGCAAACTCATCCAGAGCGGCGTAACTTTCATTCACGGGGTAACGCGGCAACCTTCGTTTATCGCTGTGCACGCCGATGGCGCCCGAATGCTGGCCGAAAGCGATGTACTCCATCTCTTCCAGAAGATCGGCGAGCGCCCGGTCGTATTCACCGAAGGGGTAGGCGAACAGTTTCAGTTCATTGGTCCCGGGCCCGAGTTCATCGTGCAGACGGCGCTGACCTTTTTCAATATCTGCGCGGACCCGGGCACGCCATTGTTTTTCGCTTTCGCCAGGCTGCCGCAAAACCAGATGTTCGTGACTGGCACCGTGATTGGCAATCGCCGCGCCGGCCGCCTGCATCTCCCGTATCTGCGACCAGGTCATGTAATCATCCAGCCCCTGATCCACGGGATCGCTGCTGACGAAGACCGTATACGGCCAGCCGCGCTCCTTCAGGCGGGGAAAGGCTTCCTCGTATACGGTGAGATAGGCGTCGTCGATGGTGATTGCCACCACCTTGTCCGGCAATGACCTGCCGCATTGCAGGCGTTCCATGATCCGATCCAGCGGCCATACCTCGTAATCGTTATCGGCAAGATAATCCAGGTGCGACTCGAACTGTTCCAGTTTGACGTTGGTGGAAGGAAAACGATCATCACCGAAGCGATGGTACATGAACACAACAGCGTGGGACGGCACAGCCAGAGCCAATACCGGCCATAACAACATGACAAATATTGCAAATCGGGACAAAGTTTTTGACATGGTTTCTACATGGAACCTTTTTATATATGAATTGATCTCGCAGGGATCGCAGAGTACGCATTAATTATGCGAGTTATACCATGTCGCATCAATAGACTCCGGAGACTGAAGTCCAAATAAGTGTTCCAAATCCGTGTTCAATCCGGGAATATATAAGCGGACCGTATGCGGCACGGATGCCGCATTCGAGCTACAGAGCCTGCCCCGGACTTGATCCGGGGGACGTATTGACCGCGTGTCCGTGTTATGTTCCCGGATTGAACACGGATTTGGAACAGCTATACAGTAAGAACGATTCTTTAACTCTGCGAGCTCTGCGTTCCCTGCGAGATTTCATGCAGCAAATGAATAATTCTGCACACGGATATCGGGGAACCCGATACCATTTTCAGGATGCCGTTACCAGGCAGTTTCGTCCCTTGTTTTTAGCCCGGTAGAGGGCCGCATCAGCGGCCTTTATCACCTCTTCCGCGGGAACCGTGCCCCCGTCCTGCGCGGCCACACCGATACTGATGGTGACGGAAACACCCTTGCCGTTGCGGCTTTTGGCCCTGCGGCCGCGTCGTTCTTCGGCGGCCTTTTCCGACCGCGGCCGGTTTTGTATATCCCGCAACTGTATCTTGTACGCCGCTATCGTCCCACGCAGCGCCTCCAGAAAAGGCCGGCAGGCCTCCATATCCTTGCCCGGAAAGACGATGCAGAACTCTTCACCGCCATAACGGTACGCCGTTCCGCCGCCGCCGACGGCGGCAAGCTGCTTGGCTACCATTTTCAGGACATCGTCACCGCTGTCATGACCATAGGTATCATTGAATTTCTTGAAATGATCCACATCGAGCATGGCGATGACATAACGCCTGCCCAGGCTGTCCAGCCTTTCATTCAATGCCCGCCTTCCCGGCAGCCCGGTCAGTTCATCGCGGTAGGCCAGTTCATAACCGGCGCGCATCATACTGACGATGAGACTGATCCCCGCAAGGCTGAACATCACATCCGATATCCCCGGCCGGTCAAACATCGCCAGCATCAGAAACACCAGAACGGTTATTACCACGGGAACGGCGTTGTATTCACTGTCCTGCCGGATCAATTTTATCAGCCCGGCCAGGATCACCACGCCGAATGCGGCGCCGGCCTGCAAGGAAAGGATATAACCGGGAAAAGGCTTGACCGGCATTCTCTCTTCAACGAAATTCAGGAATGCGGCCTCGGGGACGTAATAAAAGATCAATACGCCTGCAATAATCAGGGCAGGCACGATGGCGATCACTATCAAACCATAACGGTTCCAGAGGCCGCGATCCGGCATCAGTAAAAGACACAGCATCATCAGCGGAAACGCCGCGCTGACAAGGGAATAGATGCGCAGCGCATCGGGGCCGGACAACGATACCTGCAGCCTGTTCGTGACAAGATAATAGATGATTAACAGCGACGCGGCTATGGCGAACGGACGTGCATGACCGTTGTAACCGCTCAGCGCCAGCGCCATACCCAGGGAGGCATAGGGCAGCCAGTCCAGTATGCCCTTCAGTTCACCGGGAGTTTCGGGAACGGCATAATAAAGAACCAGGGCGATAACCAGCAGAATGCAGGGAAAGATCAGCCTGCGCAGCGGTGTCAGCGACACGGGCTTAACCCGCACGGGATCCGTTTTCTGTTATACGAACGTGCCGCTCTGGTTAAGGCATTGTCGTTCGTGGTAACCATGATTCGTGATCAGGCCAGGGGCGGGCCGCGCCTGTGCCAGTCGGTGGCACGCTCATACGCATGCGCCAGCGTCAGCACATCCACCTCGCCCAGCCTCGGGCCGCTGATCTGCATGCCGATGGGCAGGCCGTCACGGCTGAAGCCGCAGGGAATGGAAATGGTGGGAATACCGTAATAATCGAACGGCAAGGTATTGTGAACGGTGATTTCCGGAACGGCGTCGCTGTCATGGGGCTCACCGATGGGATGCGGCAATACCCTCACCGTCGGCGTAATCAACAGATCCACCTCCTCGAACACGGCATCAATGGCGCGCCGGCACAGGGCCAGTTCACGCCGCGCCTGGATGTAGTCCATGCGCGGGATATTCGCCAGACCCAGGATGCGTTCGCGCACGTCCGGTTGATACTTCGCGCGGCCGGATTCGGTTTCAATGTATTCGGCGTGATAGTTGTAGGCCTCGGCGACCAGCGGGAAGAACGGCGGCGTATCCGGCAGGGATGCAATCCGGCGGTGGCCGGCCGTGAGCCGGGACAAAACCTCCAGCGCCTCGTTCATGGCGTTGTCGATGTCGGGATGCAGATCCTCGAAGAACGGTTCAGGAACCCCCAGCCTGAATCCGGAAGCCGGGCGGTACAGGGCCCGGCTGTAATCCGGAATATCGGCGCGAATACTGGGCACGTCGCGCGGATCGAATCCCGCCAGTACCTGCAGCATCAGGGCGCAATCGGCGACGCTGCGGCACATGGGCCCGACATGATCCAGGGATTCGGCGATGGGAATAATGCCGCGGATGCTGGCCAGGCCGTGGGTGGCTTTGAGCCCGCTGATGCTGCAAAAGGCGGCGGGCAGACGGATGGAGGCGGCCGTATCCGTGCCCAGGGCGCCGGCGCACAGCCGCGCCGATACGGCCGCGGCGGGACCGCCCGAGGAGCCGCCGGGGATATAGTCCGGGTTCCAGGGATTGCGCACCGGCCCGAAATGGCTGGACGAGGACGTCCCGCCGTAGGCGAATTCGTGCAGATTCAGCTTGCCCAGGATTACCGCGCCGCTGCGTTTCAACCGCCGCACCACTTCGGCATCCTCGTCCGGCACCCGATCCGCAAACAGTTCACTGGCTGCGGTGGTGCGGATGCCGGCGGTATCGATGTTATCCTTCAGCGCAACGGGAATGCCGTGCAACGGCCCGCGCCAGCGGCCCGCACTCAGTTCCCGCTCCATTTGCCGCGCCCGTTCCAGGGCGGAATCGGCCAGCACCGTAATATAGGCATTGATCGTCGGATCGATTCGCTCAATGCGTTCCAGGTAAGCCCGGGTCAGATCCACCGGCGACAGATCGCCGGAGCGGATCAGTACAGCCGCCTCGCGGATGGTCAGGGCCGTCGGATCACCGTCAAAGGCGAAGGCGCCGCGCCCCATCACCGCCGCGGCGGCTGCCGCGCTGCCGGCCATGAACCCTCTTCGGCTGAGTAACAAATCGGCCATATCAAACATCCCCCACTCAGAGTTATGTTATTTATTGTTTGTTACCTGAAGTTTATATCGCCCGGGCAGTGATGTCATTTCGGATAACCGTTCCGAATTCGTGTTCAATCCGGGAACATATAAGCGGACCGTATGCGGCAGGGAGGCCGCATTCGAGCTACAGAGCCTGCCCCGGACTTGATCCGGGGGACGTATTTACCGCGTGTCCGCGTTATGTTCCCGGATTGAACACGAATTCGGAACACTTATTTAGCGCCATGGACGAGCGCGGGACCGGGCCAGGGACGGCTCGGGGAGCGGAAACACCATGAACCCATCCTCTCTCCTTAATATCAACACCATGTTTCGACAAAAACGGCTGTAGCGGAATTCGAAACGGTTATTCACCGGAACATGGTCATCTGCTTCTCGCCATTCCGCGCCATAACATTGACGGTGATGGACGGCCCCTCCCCCACCGCCGCGGCCCAGATATCGAATATATCGGACAGGTCCTTCATGCGCTGTTCCATGGGCAGTCTCAGCCAGTATCTGGAAGCCGTTACTTCAACCACCCCGTTTCCAACATATTCCGGATCGGTAAAATAGGCATAACCGGCCTCCTGCTTTTTCCGGACGTTGTATTCCGCCAGTGCCTGCTCGAACAATTCGAACAGGGCTTGCACGCCTTCCTGTTCCTCACCGTCACCGGGTTCGGCTTGCGGCGCCGCCTTTTGCAGAAGGTTTGCGTATATCCAGCCCCTCGGCGTTTCCTCGTTGCCCGTCTCCACCTTGACCCAGTTGCCCTCGCGCCGGATCTCCATCACGGAACGCCCCTCGGCCAGTTTCAGCAGGACAGCCGTTTCCACGGACGGTCCCTCGCGAACGTTGACGAGATGGGAGGTCACCTGAAGCTCGTCACCTTCGGCGGCCGTTACCATTACCGGCAGCAGGGGGAGCAGAAAGATGGCGCTAATACGGGGGATATTCATAGGCTGAAAAGATAAATCGGTATATGACAGACAGGTATGCGGTTTTACTTGTGCTTCAAAAACTGTAATTTATGCCGGGATTATCACTGTGTTGTTCGGCACAAACAAGCCGTGATTGCGAAATCATCCGGAGGTTCGCACCATGAAAGATCACAAACGCTACATACAACTGGCCCTGGTTGAAGCCAAACAGAGCTATAACGAGGGCGGCGTGCCCGTGGGCAGCATCATGGTGGAAAAAGACCGGATCATCGCCCGCGGCCATAACCAACGGGTGCAAAAAGGCGACCCTACCGCTCACGGTGAAATGGACTGCATACGCAATGCCGGGCGGCGACCGGGTTACAAGGGTGTGACATTATATACCACCCTGAGCCCCTGCATGATGTGCACGGGCACCATCCTGCAATTTGGCATTGAGCATGTGGTCATCGGTGAAAACCGCAACTTCGAAGGCAACATCAAATTCCTCGATGAGAACCGGATCCGGGTCACACTGCTGGATGATCCCGAATGCGCCGAACTCATGACAAAATTCATTCAGGAAAACCCCCGTCTCTGGAACGAGGACATTGCCCGGGAATAATGTCGTATTTTCGACGGAATATGACTTCATTAGCATTCCTGTAATAAAGGATTGACTCTCGCAGGGATCGCGGAGTACGCAGAGAAATAAAGTGGGCTTACCGCATTCGAATCCCTGCGCTCTCTGCGATCTTCGCGCCTCTGCGAGATCCCTGTTTTCCTTGTAACTTGTAACTTGTGGCTTGTAGCTTCATTTACCATCCCGCCCAGAACGCACCATCGGCAAAATCCCAGATCAGAAACATATAACCCCGGTAATCATATCGATCCGTATCGTTAAGCGGCACTTCCACGCCCAGATTCACGGCCACATGGCCGCGCTTGCTGAGACCGATGCGCGTTTGCGGCGTCAGTGAGAACCGGGCGACATCCACGCCCGGCCCGCGATCCAGCGGCACCTCGACGGTCATTTCCAGGCCCGGGAACACCGAGCGCGGCCACGGTGTATGCGTCCAGTGAACGATGCCGGAAAATTCCAGGGAACCCTGATCCACTTCATCCCAGGGCAACTTGGCGCGGGCGCTTCCCTGGAAGGTAAAGTCATCGCTCAAAACCTTGCCCACCGCAAGATAGGGCAGTATTTCCACGGAATGATCGCCGGGTTCCAGCGGGATACCGATATTACCGCCCAGGGTGGCTATGAGCCCGCGCTTCCTGTTGAAATACAATACGTACTTGCCGCCGGGTTCCAGATTACTGAATTTCTCGTCGCCGTCGTCAAACCGGTGAGACATTTCCAGCACCGCCTGAAAGCGCTTGCCGAACCGCTTCTCGAACTCGATGGTGTTTTTCCATTCGTCATAGCCGTCGTCATCCGTGTAGCGGACTTTCCACACTACCTCGTCTTCCGGAAAGGCCTTCTTGGTTCGCAACGGCAAAAACAGATTCAGTTCGCCGGGTGGATAACCGTGATCACCAACCATGTCGGACTTGATGTACTCCACCAGGTCGCGGATCTCGTCGTCACTGAACTGTTCCCCGAAGGCCGGCATGACCTCGGAAAAACCCAATGCCGGACCGCCGTTTTTGATCACCAGGAACCAATCGTCGGCCGGCTCGCGGCTGTTGAACAGGGGATCGGCAAAATCGGCCGGCATCACACCCAGTGATTTCACCAGGGCGCTGTCGGGATCGGGATGGCCGGAGGCGCCGTGGCAGACGGCGCAATTCTGCTGGAAATTCCGTGCCGCCGCTTCCATGTTGGCCGACGCGGACAGCGGCTGAAAGAATAAAACCGGTACAATAAACAAACCGCCGAACCGGAAAAGCGGCAATCGAGGACGGGACATATCAATCTCCTAATAAATCCATATGAAAAATTATAATCCCGATTAAGTCCCCCTGGATTGATGTGTATCAAGTTGAAGGAATATTACGTAATAGGGTTATCTCGCAGGGATCGCAAAGTACGCAGAGAAATGCAGTCGTTTAACCGCCTTCCAATCCTTATGTTCGTTGCGATCTCCGCGTCTCTGCGAGATGCTTATTTCTCTTGTGGCTCGTGGCTCGTGGCTTGTACCTTGAACCCTGAACCTTGAACCCTGAACCTTGAACCTTGAACCTTGAACCCTGAACCCTGAACCTTAACTATCGTCCGGCCATTCCTCCCTTCCATCCGCATGCAACGCAAAACGATTCTTGCCATCATGGATCATGTCATGCTGCGGCCAGGGCCAGCCGCCGAATTCCGTGCGCCGGTAATCTTCAAACGCACGCTGCAGTTCCTCGCGGGTATTCATGACGAACGGCCCGTAATGGGCCACCGGCTTGTTGATGGGCCGGCCCTGCAGCAGCAGAAGATGCGCCTCTTCCTCGCCGTTCTCCAGTAATGCTTCTTTATCGGAATGCAGCTCGATACCATGTTCAGCGGCCACTTCCCGCCCGGCGATGGTTATGTTGGAGCCGCGATGGAAATACAGCATCCGGTTCAGACCGCCAGCGGCGGCCGGCAGCGTCCACGCGGCCCCCGGCGCCATGGTGATCACCCAGATCGCCACGTGATTGTCCGGATCCGCGGCCCAGGAAGACGGCGGCGGCAACAAGGATTGGCAATCCTCCAGAGGGCCGGCAATGACATCGATCACTGTCCGGCCGTGTTCCTCCGTTACATACTGCGGTGTGGACTCGCGCCAGAACATAGCGAAATGCGGTTCCACCATTTTGCCGTCCGGCGGCAGGTTCAGCCATACCTGGAACAGTTCCAGGGGATTATCCCGGTCCTGCTGCAGCAGCGGAAACATTTCGGAATGCTGCACGCCCCGGCCGGCGGTCATCCACTGGCTATCGCCGGCGCCGTAACGGCCCGCCGCACCCAGGGAATCGGCATGATCGACCACACCTTCGCGCACGATGGTCACCGTTTCAAAACCCCGGTGCGGATGGCCGGGAAATCCCGGAACGGTATCGCCGTGGTACATGCGCCAGCCATCTTTCAGTGTGAAATCCATGCCGATGTTGCGGTCTTCCAGCGACGCGGCCGGTCCCATATCCGCGTTGCCGGCGGGATAGCGATCCCGGTGATGGGCGCAAAACAGGAAGGGATCCCGGGTTACCCAGGGAAACTCGAGCGGCTGGATACGAATAACGATATCTTCACTCATAATGACAATCGGTCCTTTGGTTCATTTATCCGTGCAGGGCTAAGGCATACAATCTCACAGATGCGGTTATAAAACAAAAGAGGTGGCATATGGCTGAAACGAACGAGAATACCGGTCAAAGACCCGCCGTGGCCTCCGGCCATGTCCTGGTGCGGGAACGGGACCACAAATTCACGCAGGACGTATACACGGAAAATCACCGGCTCTGTGCCGATGAACCGATTTCCGCCGGCGGCGCCGATCTTGGCCCGAATCCGTACGAATACCTGCTGACGGCGCTGGGTTCCTGTACCGCCATGACATTGCGCATGTACGCCGGCCGCAAGGGACTGGATCTGGAAAACGTGGAAGTCTCCCTCAGTCACAGCCGCGTTCACACGAAGGACTGTGACGAATGCGAATCGCAACAGGGTTACGTGGATCGCATCGACAGACAAATCCGGCTCACGGGCGACCTCACTCAGGAACAGCGGCAGCGCCTGCTGGAAATCGCCGACAAGTGCCCGGTGCACAAAACCCTGCACAACGAGATACTGATCAAGTCGGAACTCGTTGATGAGTGAGGAGGGAGGAGTGAGGAGGAAGGAGTGATTGTAGTTTGTAGCCCGATGCAGCGCAGCGAAATCCGGGAAATCGGAGCTACCTGGAGGAGTAACCGCGAACCATCATGCCTGCGAAAGTCTGTGCTGGACTCTGATCCAGTACTGGCATCCAGTAGATTGATTTGCCCGAAGGGCGACGTATTTTTGCTGCAATAGAGTAAGGAATAATTTATCTACTGGATTCTGGCGTGCCAGGCTGAGTGAAAACGTCATGAGCGCAGCTTAGGCAAGGCAAAAATCAACGAAAAAGCGGAGTTTATACGCTAATAAATGAGCATTTTGAATTGATTTTTAACGCAGCATAAGCAAGCGCAATAGTTTTCACACAGTCTGGTGCGCCAGAATGACGGCGGAGTCATGCGTCAATATGGCGGTGAAGTAATCTTGCAACAGGCCGGATGTGTAGAAGAGTTTGTAGCCCGGATTTCGCTGCACTGCATCCGGGCTACAAACCTCTCCTCACCCCTCACTCCTGACTCCTCACTCACGCCCCGCGCCCTCGGCGCCGACGCCGGTCATGGAACGCACGAACTGATCGCTGAAGGCATCACGTTCCTCCGCCGCGGCGGTGCTGTTGTCCAGCAGGGAAAACACCACCACACAAACCATGCCCGCCGTCATGGAAAACAATGCCGGGTATTCGTATGGAAAAATCGCCTGTTCGTAACCCAGGATATCCACCCAGACGATCGGGCTCAGTATCAGCAGCAGCACGGCGCTGCCCAGTCCGGTCCAGCCGCCGATGAGTGCGCCGCGCGTGGTCAGCTTGCGCCAGTACATGGAAAAGAACAGCACCGGGAAGTTGGCGCTGGCGGCAATGGCAAAGGCCAGGCCGACCATGAAGGCGATATTCTGCTTCTCGAACAGTATCCCCAGGATAACGGCGGCCATGCCCAGGCCCAGCGTGGCAATACGCGACACCCGTACCTCTTCTCTTTCCGAGGAGGCGCCGCGTTTCAGGAAATGGGCGTAAAGATCGTGGGACACCGCCGCCGCGCCCGCCAGGGTCAGGCCGGATACCACGGCCAGGATGGTGGCGAAGGCAACAGCGGAGATGAAACCCAGGAACAGATCGCCGCCCAGCGCCTGCGACAAATGAATCGCGGACATGTTGTCACCGCCCAGCAAACCGCCGGCCGCGTTCATAAACGCGGGATTGGTGGAGACGAAGACAATGGCGCCGAAGCCGATAATAAAGGTCAGGATATAGAAATAGCCGATAAATCCCGTGGCAAAGAAGACCGACCGGCGCGCCTGATGGGCGTCCGGTACTGTGAAGAAACGCATAAGAATATGCGGCAGACCGGCGGTGCCGAACATCAGGGCCAGTCCCAGGGAAATGGCCGACACCGGATCGGAGACCAGTGTCCCCGGCCCCATGATATCGATGCCCTTTTCATGCACGTCCACGGCCCGTGAAAATAGTGCATTCAGGGAGAAATCCAGCTGCAGCAAAACCAGGAATGCCAGCAGGGTGGCGCCCGCCAGCAGCAGGCAGGCCTTGATGATCTGCACCCATGTGGTGGCGAACATGCCGCCGACGCTGACATAGATCACCATTAACACGCCGACGATGATCACGGCATACTCATACGGCAGACCGAACAGAACCTGGATCAGCTTGCCGGCCCCGACCATCTGCGCAATGAGATACAACAGTACCACTGTCAGGGAACCGCAGGCGGACAGCAACCGCATGGGCCGCTGCCGCAGGCGGTAGGAAGCCACATCGGAGAAGGTGTATTTGCCCAGATTGCGCAGCCGCTCGGCCAGCAGGAACAGGATCACCGGCCAGCCCACCAGGAAACCGATGGAATAGATCAGTCCGTCGTATCCCGAGGCGAACACCAGGGCCGAGATGCCCAGGAAAGACGCCGCCGACATGTAATCCCCGGCGATGGCAAGCCCGTTCTGAAAACCGGTGATGCCGCCGCCGGCGGCGTAATAATCCTTCGCCGAGCGCGTGCGCCGCGCCGCCCAGTAGGTAATGCCCAGGGTCACGGCGACAAACACCAGAAACATCATAACGGCGGGGACGTTCACGCCCTCCCGGCCCGGCAAGCCGTCGGCGGCGGTGACGGGCAACGGCAGGGCCAACAACAACAGACAGAATCGGTTCATGACGCCTCCCCGTCCGATCCGGGCCTGTCGTCCTCCATGCTGTTGACATGCACGTTAGAGGCGTCCACCACATCCCCCATGAGGGAATCGAACAGAGTATTGGCTCGATATACGTAGATACCGGTAATAATGAATGTCAGGAGAATAATGCCTATGCCGACGGGGATACCCCAGGTGATCACCGAACCGTCACTGATCGGCCGGCCCAGGATTTCCGGATAAAAGGCAATAGTGAGAATGAAACCGAAATAGGCGATCAATATAATCGCCGTCAACGTCCAGCTCAGCCGGGTTTTCCGCCGGATCAGATTATGGAAATTCTCATTGGCGCGTATGTGATCATAGTGGTGCCTGCTCACGTCGTCCCCCGCGAAGTATGATTATTGTTATCGGCGTGTCCGGGGTCTTATCCTACACCGAATGATTCCCGGATCTGAAAACTGACCAGGTCATTATAATAGCCGATCAGTGTATTGACGGAATGAGCGGCATTGGCCGGGCCGGGATTGGGCGTGACGTAAACACTGATCTTGCCGATACGGCGCTTCTGCATACCCCAGGGTATAGTCGCGTCCACGCCCTCGGCATACTTGAGGTAATTGCGCCAGGCCGTCTTGCCGTGAAACCAGGCGATGCGCGGCTGGTACCCAAGCAACTTCTCCTTCAGCAGCGGCGCGCCCGCGCGGTAATCGGCGACACGCAGTTCCTTCGCCGAGCGGGTCGGTTTCTTGACCAGATCCGTGAAACCGATGTTGTACTTCTCGAACAGTTTTTCTATCGCCTCGACGCCGGGCTCCAGTTTCGCATGCACCAGCCGCGATCCGTTCAGGGCCTCCCAGAAACGATTGCGGGGATTGGCGAAATAATAGCCCGCCTCCACGGACGGAATCGAAGGATTCAAACCGATGGAAACAATGGTCAAATCGTGACGTAAATAATCGGGCAGAGTTTCCATTGATTCTGATTCTACTCTGTAATGATTGACAACAAAAATATAAAACACCCGTGACGCTTTCCTGTCAACTGCATCCGGTTGAAGACAGGAATCAATTCTCATAAGTGTTTCCGGATTGCATTTGAACAAGTGTTCCGAATCCGTGTACAGATCGGTACATTAATGAGTGATTTATCTACTGGATGCTGGTGTGCACCAGCATGCCTGCCCCGGCATGCAGTAAGCCGGGGACGGCTTCGGGATACCGTCATGCCGAGTCCCGGATCGGAGTCCGGCACAGGCGGCACAGCACGGAGTCACCGTAAGCCGTCATGCCGGAAACGCGTTGTTTGCGTTATCCGGCATCCAGTCGATGGAACCCGCCCGGAGGACGACACGGAAATGCGGCAGACTAAGGAATGGTTTGTCTACTGGATGCTGGTGTGCACCAGCATGCCTGCCCCGGCATGCAGTAAGCCGGGGACGGCTTCGGGATAC
>JBBDSH010000088.1:0-18688 GCA_040905045.1 Gammaproteobacteria bacterium
GGCCAACGAGCCGGGGGCCGGGACGGGCTCTGCGGTCGACGGTTCCATAGAACGATGTCGGGTTACTTATTAACTCCTTAGTAAGAACCTGTTTATGAATCCTTCCAACACCATGACCCCGTCCTTCCCTTGATTACAGCGATTCTACGACATACCGGATGCGTTCCGCCGCCGCCACGCATTCATCCAGGCTTGCTACCAGTGCCACGCGGATGCGCCGGCTGCCGGGATTGATGCCGCCGGCCCGGCGCGACATGAAACTGCCGGGCAGGACCCGGACATTCTGTCGCTCCAGAAGCAGGCGTGTGAACTCCACATCATCCACGGGCGTCTCCGGCCAGAGATAGAATCCCGCTGACGGCCGCTGTACGTTCATGACTGGCGACAGTATATCAAGAACGGCGTCGAACTTGCGCCGGTATTGCTCGCGATTGTCGCGCACATGCTCCTCATCGTCCCAGGCGACAATGCTGGCTGCCTGCGCATAGGGGGCCATGGAGCAGCCGTGGTAGGTGCGGTAGAGATAAAACTTCTCGATCAGTGCCGCGTCACCGGCGACGAAACCGGAGCGCATGCCGGGCACGTTGGAACGCTTGGACAGGCTGTGGAACACCATGCAGCGCCGGAAGTCGTTGTAACCGCATGCCATCGCCGCCTGCAGCAGACCGGGAGGCGGCGCGCCTTCATCCAGATAGATCTCCGAATAACATTCATCGGCGGCGATGACGAAGTCGTGTTTTTCCGCCAGCTGCAGCAGCGTGCGATACGTATCGATATCAATGACGCTGCCGCAGGGATTGTTGGGCGAGCATAAATACAGCAACTGACAGCGGTCCCAGATGCCGGCATCGATGCCGGAGAAATCCGGGATAAAGCGGTTGTTTTCCAGGCAATTGACGTAATGAATACCGGCGCCGGCGAGAAACGCGGCGCCCTCGTAAATCTGATAAAAGGGGTTGCCGGTGAGCACCAGGGCATCGTCAACCGGATCGATCAGGTATTGGGCGAAGGCAAACAGGGCCTCGCGTGTGCCCGTAACGGGAAGTATGTGATCATTACTGTCGATGCCGGCATCCGGTAATGAAAAACGTTGTATGAGCCAGCGGCGTATGGCCGCGCGCAGCGCCGGCGTTCCGCGGGTGGACGGGTATTTCGACGCGCCGTTGAGATTGTCCCGCAGGCTGTCGAGGATGAACGGCGGTGTCGGATGCTTGGGTTCGCCGATGGACAGATCGATGGCCGGCATGTCCGCCGGCGTGATCGCGGCCTGGAGCCGGGCCAGTTCCTCGAACGGATAGGGCTGCAGTTTTTTGAAACCGGGATTCACGTTACTCCGCTACAGAAAATAAAAAAGGCCGGGTAGTATAGGCAGAGTGCAGCGTTTGACCAAGTTTTCAGGTATAAAACGTTGGGCTCATCAGGAGAGTCTGTGGGCGTTATCCTGCTCGCCATGCCTGCCCCGGACTTGTTCCGGGGACCGCTAACCCTATGACAGACAGGATTTTTTTTGCATTCGCCGGATGCGAAATCGAATCCGGTTTTCAGGGTTGGTTTTCAAAAGAATCTCGCAAAGCGCGCAAAGTTCGCAAAGAGGTAAAAATCCATGAATCCTTTGCGTTCCTGGATCGGAGTCCAGGACAAGGCTTGGCGATCCCCGGAACAAGTCCGGGGCAGGCTTGGCGAGATCCACCATTACCTTTCCAGGGACCCACAAATTTGCCGAAGAACCAAACATTGATTCTCCTGTGTTATGCTTGCACGCTTTTCTGAGCCGGGCTTGTTTCCGGAAGATCCAAAGAGGAATCAGGATTTGAGTCGTCAAATACTCGTATTACCGGGCGACGGTGTCGGCCCGGAGATTATGGCGGAAGCGGAGAAAGTACTGCACACTCTGCAGCAGGGCCACGGCCTGGACGTGGTGCTGGAACACGGCCTCATCGGCGGCGCGGCCGTCGATGCCGAGGGCGTGCCGCTGCCGGATGCGACGCTGGCCGCCGCCAGGGAGAGCGATGCGGTTCTGTTCGGCGCCATCGGCGGCCCGCAATGGGATAATATCGAGCGTTCGTTGCGACCGGAACGCGGCCTGCTGGCCATTCGTGCCGGCTTGGGCGCCTTCGCCAATCTGCGCCCGGCCGTGGTTTACCCGGAACTGGTGGCGTCCTCAAGCCTGAAGGCGGACCGGGTCGCCGGGCTGGACATCATGATCGTGCGCGAGTTGACCGGCGGCATTTATTTCGGCGAACCGCGCGGCATCGAGGAGCGCGACGGCAGGCGCACCGGTTATAACACCATGGTTTACAGCGAGGCCGAGATCGAACGCATCGGCCGGGTCGCCTTCGAGGTGGCCATGAAGCGCCGGCGGCGGGTGGTGTCCGTGGACAAGGCCAATGTACTGGAAGTTTCCGAACTCTGGCGCGAGGTCATGACGGAACTGGCGAAGGAATACCCGGACGTGGAGCTTCACCACATGTATGTGGACAATGCCGCCATGCAACTGGTGCGGGAACCGAAACAGTTCGATGTCCTGGTCACGGGTAATCTGTTCGGTGATATCCTGTCGGATCTGGCCTCCATGTTGACCGGTTCCATCGGCATGCTGCCGTCGGCGTCACTGAATGATTCCGGACTGGGGTTGTATGAGCCGGTACACGGTTCGGCGCCGGACATTGCCGGGAGTGGTATCGTCAACCCGTTGGCCATGATCCTGTCCCTGGCGATGCTGCTGCGTTATTCGTTGAATGAAGCGTTGCTGGCGGAACGGGTGGAAAGCGCGGTACAGCGTGTTCTGGCGGACGGCCTCAGGACCGCGGATATACATGTGGAAGGTACGCAAAAGGTCACCACCCCGGAAATGGGGGATGCTGTGGCCGCGCAACTTGAATGACTCTAAATCGAGATATCCGGAGAAATCATGAGCAGGAAGTTTAATATTGCCGTTGTCGGCGCTACCGGCGCCGTCGGCGAAGTCATGTTGTCGATACTGGCCGAGCGGGGCTTCCCGGTCGGCGATGTCCATGCTGTTGCCAGCAGCCGTTCCGCGGGCAATGCCGTCAAATTCGGCAGCGGTGAACTGGTGGTCGAGGATCTGGAGAAATTCGATTTCTCGGACATTCAGATCGGCCTGTTCTCGCCGGGTTCTTCCGTGTCGAAGGTTTATGCACCCCAGGCGGCTGCCGCCGGTGCCGTGGTGATCGATAATACCTCGCAATTTCGTTACGACGATGATGTGCCTCTGGTCGTGCCGGAAGTGAATCCACATGCCATTGCCGGTTACAAGACCCGCGGTATCCTCGCCAATCCCAATTGTTCCACCATCCAGATGGTGGTGGCCCTGAAACCCATCCACGACGCTGTCGGCATCGAGCGCATCAACGTCTGTACCTATCAGGCGGTTTCCGGGACCGGCAAGGAAGCCGTGGAAGAATTGCGCAAGCAGACCGCGGCATCGTTACTGGGCCAGGAATCGAAGTACGAGGTCTATCCGAAACCGATTGCCTTCAACGCTTTGCCGCACATCGACGATTTCCAGGAAAACGGTTACACCAAGGAAGAGATGAAGATGGTCTGGGAGACGCGCAAGATACTGGAGGATGATTCCATTCAGGTGAATCCCACCGCGGTGCGTGTACCGGTATTTTACGGCCATTCCGAGGCGGTCCATATCGAGACCAAAAAGAAACTCAGCGCCGGCGAGGCACGGGAACTGCTGGCCGGTATGGCAGGGGTGGAAGTCCTGGATCGGCACGAGAACGGCGGCTACCCCACCGCCGTGACCGAGGGCGAGGGCCGGGATCCGGTCTACGTGGGACGCATCCGGGAAGATATTTCCCATCCCCGCGGCCTGAACCTCTGGGTAGTGTCGGATAATGTCCGCAAGGGAGCGGCATTAAATAGTGTTCAAATCGCTGAAATTTTGGTAAAAGACTATTTATAAACTATAGTTAAAGGGTAATTATAAAGCAGCTTCGCAGGTTTTATGTCGTTAGTTCCGGTTTTGAAACCGGATCAGCGGGCCGGTAGTGACGTTGGCAGCCGGGGTGTATGAATGTGACAAACCGGAGCGGGGATGCGTGATCCAGTCATAACATATTGCCCTGCAAGCATTTTTCAGAGAATATCCACAGGTAACCAATGAAAGTAAATGCGCTGAAATGGCTTGTAATCTTCGCTTTTTGGTGTCCGGCGTCAGCAGTGTATGCCCTGGCGCTCTCGGATATCGAGCTTCATTCCCACCTGAACCGGCCTTTGGATGCCCGGATAGGTCTGACCGGGATAGAGGAAGCGGACCTGGACGGCCTCAATATCCGCATCCATCAGCATCGCGACGATAATTTTCAGCGCACTACTTCACTCAGGCATGAAATCGGGCAGGACGGCAATGGCTGGCATATACGGGTTTTTACCAGGGACGCGGTTAAAGAGCCGATTTTGACCTTTACACTGGAAGTGACATGGCCGCAGGGCAGTTATTCGCGCGAATATTCATTACTCATAGACCCACAGTAGTCTGGTGCTCCGTCAAGGTGATATTGTCATATTCAGTCGGTCCAACGTTTTATCAAAGGCAGTGTGGGCCCTCTGCCGAGAAGCATTCGGGGGATAACGAAAAAGAATGATGCGGAAAATTGTAACTATCTTCCTGCTGACGGCCATCCCCGGACTGGTCGCGGCACTGGGTCTGGGAAAAATCGAACTCAACTCCGGCCTGAATCAGCCGTTTGATGCCCGTATTGAACTGTTGTCGCCGACCGCGGATGAGATCCAGAGCCTCAAGGTGGGCCTTGCGGACAGCGATGCCTTCCGCCGCGCGGGTATTGATCGGCCGTTCCTGCTGAGCAAGCTGAAATTCGAGATCGAAGTCACCGACAGCGGCGCGGATTATATTCATGTTACCAGCGATGATCCCGTACGCGAGCCCTTCCTGAATTTCCTGCTGGAGGCGAACTGGAGCAGCGGCCGGTTGTTTCGCGAATACACCGTGTTGCTGGATCCCCCCATGTACGATCCCAATGCCGGCCGGATGGCGCCACAACAGCCGGCAGCGGATACCGGCAGGGCGACCGAATCGGCCGAGCCGCAACCGGTTCGTGAAGAACCGCGCCGGGCCGAACCGGCCGCAACGACACCGTCTGCGGCTCCGCGGGATTACAGCGGCGGCGATTACGGCCCCACGGTTTCAAACGACACCCTCTGGTCCATCGCCAGTGCCGTGCGTCCGGACGATGTCAGTATCCAGCAGATGATGCTGGCCCTGTTGCGGGCCAACCCCGAGGCTTTCATCGACAACAATGTGAACGGCCTCAGGCGCGGCCATGTCCTGCGCATGCCGGATGAGTCGGAGATCAACCGCCTGAACCGGAACGAGGCCATGGCCGAAGTGCGCTCCCAATACGCCATGTGGGATGAGGCACGGGGAATAATGGCCGATCGCGCCACAGAACGGCCCGTGGGCACACCGGACACCGGCGCGGGCACGGAGACAACCACCACCGGAACCGATGAATCGGAATTGCGCCTGAGAACGCCGGAAGGAGGCACCGGTGCCGGCCAAACGGATGTCGCTGGTGCGGAACTGCGTAATGAGCTGGCCATGGCCAACGAACAACTGGAGTCCCTGTCTTCCGAAAACCGGGAGTTGCAGGATCGTCTGTCCGAAGCGGAAACCATAATCGAGGATCTGCAGCGGCTGATCGCCCTCAAGGACGATGAGCTGGCGACTTTGCAGCAGCAACTGGCCGCCGGTGAGGAGCAGGCCGAAACAGCCGCCCCTGAAGAAGACATGACGGCGGAAACGGAAGCGGACATGGAAGATGAAGCCATGCCGGAAGAGGGGGCCGCGGCTGAACCCGCTCCGGAGATGGAGGAAGAACCGGTTCCGGCGCCCGCCGGCATTATTGAAACGGCCCGCCGCGCGGTCATGGATAATCTCATGATCCTCGCCGCTGCTGTCGGTCTGGTGGTACTGGCCATTCTTGCGCTGGTCATGATACGCCGTCGTTCCGCCGAAAAACCGGAGTCCGACGAGGCTTCCGCCCTGGCGGGCGGATACCCGGATTTTGACGAATCCGCCGACTCGGAAGCGGCGACGGAAGTGCCGGCCGGTTCGGAAGATGAAACCGATTTTGGCGTCGTGGACACAGCCGACGCCGGGGAAGATATGGATCTTGATGCCACGGCCGAGGAAACCGTGATTGCCACGGCCGGCGAGGAAGAGGCCGCGGAAACCGAAGCGCCGGCGGCTGAGAAACCGGAACCTGATGATGAAGAAGAGGAAGAGGATCCCCTCGCCGAGGTCAATGTATTCCTCGCCTATGAGCATTTTGAACAGGCCGAGGAATTTGTCCGGGATGCCATTAACGAGCAGCCGGACAACCTGGATTACCACAGCAAGTTACTGGAAGTGTTCTATGCCTCCGGCGACAAGGCCAAGTATGAAGAAGAAGCGCGCGTTCTCCATGACCTGGTGAACGGGGAAGGCGAATACTGGGACATGGCATTGGCCATGTGGCAGGAAATGTCCCCCAACCGGGCATTGTTCGAGGAACCCGCCGAGGGGGAAGAGGATTCGCGCGCCGATACCACCGGCGGCGGTATCGTCGATTTGACCTCGGACGTGTCCGGTGGTGATTCGGATGCCGGCCTGGATTTTGATCTGGGCATGGAGGAAGAGTCCGCGGAAGAACCTTCCTCTTCCGCGGAGGACGACGAGGAAGTACTGGACATCACCGCCGGTGAGAAAGAGGATGACTCGCTGGGGCAGACTGTATCGGAAAGCGGTGGTGATGAAGATATTCTTGATGTGACCGCCGCCGTCGGGCTGGATACTGATGATGACGAGGAATCCGCCGGGGACGAAGATGATTACTTCGATATCGGCGGCGAAGAGTCAACGGCCGGCAAGGAGGATGACCTTCTTGACGTTTCCGCCGGCGGCAGCGGCGAAGACCTGCTGGATGTGACCGCTTCTTCCGATATGGAGAACGACGAGGTCGAGGAAGATCTGCTGGATGTGACATCGGCAACCAGTGCCGGCGCCGACAGCGACGAACTCCTGGGGCTGGATACGGAATCGGAATCCGCCGGCGGAAGTGAACAGTCCACAGACGATGACAATACACTGGACTTTGATATTGGCGGCATGGAACCAAACACCGCTGAAGGATCCGGAGAACAGGCGGAAGAAACGAAGGACGAAGACGACAATTCCTTCGATTTTGATATGGACATGGGTGATTCGGACAGCGGCGGTGACGAAGAAGATAAATCCATTGGTGAGTCCGGTTCCGGCAGCGGTAATGTCATCGATTTTGACAGTGTCTCCGGCGGTGACGAAGAAGACAGCGGCCTGGATCTGGAATCGGGTGACACAGGAGCTGCCGGTGGCGAACCGGATTTGAGTCTCGACGACGATAACGACCAGGAATTCAGTCTCAGCCTGGATGATGATGACGATCAGGGCGGCGGTCTGTCACTGGATATGGAAGAGGGTGATGATACCTCCGCCTCCGGCGGGGAGCAGGGTGACGACCAGGGCCTGGATCTGGATTTCACCCTGGACGGTGAGGAGAAAGACGAGCAAACGGTAGGTGGTGATGAGGATACCGGGCTGTCCCTGGATATTTCATCGGAGGAAGATGAATCCTCTTCCGGTGAAATACCCGAAATCGATATGGAAAGCACGGTTGAAATACCCAAGCAGAACGGCGATAAGGAAGACACCATTGAAATGACTTCGCTGGAAATGGATGAAGATGACGAGGATGATGAAGATTCCACGGTCTTCGTGCCGCGCTCCTCGGATACCGATGCACAGTCCGGAGATGATGAAATCGCCACCCGCCTGGATCTGGCCAAGGCCTATGTGGAACTGGGTGACAAGGACAGCGCCAAACCTATCCTGGAGGATGTCATCGCCGAGGGTAATGACGACCAGCGCCGGCAGGCGCAGGAGATGATGGACCAGTTGTCCTGAACTTTTCCCGGTGTCAGCCGCGTCCTGGAGGGCCCGGCCTCCCGACGTCATGCATTCATCTGATCTCACAATGAACGCCCGGGCATGAGGATTGCGGCGGGCATCGAATACAACGGCGCCGCCTTCCACGGCTGGCAGAGCCAGAGCCATGACAGGAATGTTCAGGATTGCCTGGAAGCGGCGCTCGCCCGGGTCGCCGATCATGCCGTGCGCGTCCATTGCGCCGGACGCACCGACACCGGGGTTCACGCCCTGCAGCAGATTATCCACTTTGATACCGATGCCATTCGAGACGATCATGCCTGGATCCTGGGCAGCAACGTCAACCTGCCGGGAGACGTGCGTGTTATCTGGGCCACGCGCGTGGCGGAGGATTTCCACGCCCGCTTCTCGGCCACCGGCCGGGAGTACCACTATTACATTCTCAATCGTGCCGCAGCACCGGCAGTACAGGAAAGGCAATTGACCTGGGAATGCCGACCCCTGGACGCGGAACGCATGGCCCGCGCCGCGGCGGATCTCGTCGGCGAACACGATTTCACCTCCTACCGTGCCGTGGCCTGCCAGGCGCGTTCATCGGTACGGGAAGTGCGGGAACTGGAAGTCAGTCGGCACGGCGATGTGATCGTGCTGCGTATCCGCGCCAACGCCTTTCTGCATCATATGGTACGCAATATCGCCGGTGTGCTTATGGCCATCGGTCGCGGCGCCGAGGAGGAGGCCTGGGCGAAGCAGGTGCTGGACGCCCGGGATCGGACGCTGGGCGGTGTCACGGCACCGCCGGACGGTCTTTATCTGGCGGATGTGGCATATCCGGAGCGCTTTTCCCTGCCGAAACGACGGTCGGACTACTGCCTGTTTTATGCCGGTGGAGAACGGCAATAAAGGAACGTTGGCTGGCTGGTATAATGAACGCACTTTGTTGCTGAGACGAGTATGATATGGCCCGGATCCGGGTAAAAATCTGTGGTATCACGCGTCCGGAAGACGCCGCCGCGGCGGCCGCTGCCGGGGCTGACGCCGTCGGCCTGGTATTTTATCCATCCAGTCCAAGGGCTGTGGATATCGGAGCGGCGCGAGTGCTGAGCCGGGCGCTGCCGCCCTTCGTGACGCGGGTCGGCCTGTTCGTTGATGCCGATCCCGCTGAAATCGAGGCCGTACTGAACAGCCATTGCCTGGATATGTTACAGTTCCATGGCAGCGAAGCGCCGGCGGACTGCGAACGCTATGATATGCCCTATATGAAGGCGATTAAGGTGATGGAAGGGGTGGATCTGCACGCCCAGGCACGGCGCTACAACAGCGCCTCCGCCCTGTTGCTGGATACCCATGTGGCGGGCTTGGCGGGCGGGACCGGTAAAACCTTCCCGTGGGAACGCGTTCCCGGAGACCTGTCCGTGCCGGTGGTACTGGCGGGCGGTCTCAACGAGGAAAATGTAATCGAGGCCGTATCCCGTGTCAGGCCGTATGCCGTGGATGTCAGCGGTGGTGTAGAATCGTCTCCGGGAATCAAGGACAGCGCGCGTATCAGGGCATTCATACACAAAGTCGGGTCATACAGCCATGAATAACCGGGAACGCCTGATCACCCTCATTAACGATTACAATCTGGAACGCGCGGATGTGGCCGAACTGGTGCGCGTGAAACGGGAAACCGTGGATCACTGGTTGTTGACGACAGAATCGAAAAATCACGAGGAAGTACCCGAGATGGCGATCGAACTGCTCGAGCTGAAGCTTGGCGCCAAACCCGAAACGTCAGACGAGGCTGATACCTGAACCGGGTTGTACCCCTTTCAACTCCATTACACATTTCTATGAGCTGGCTTAAAAAACTACTGCCCTCGCGCATCAAGACCAACAGTTCCAGTCGCAGGACAGTGCCGGAAGGCATCTGGACCAAATGCGACAATTGTAATGCGGTTCTCTACCGCGCCGAACTGTCCCGCAATCTGGAGGTTTGTCCCAAGTGCCACTATCACATGCGCATCGGCGCCCGTGAACGCCTGGAACATTTTCTGGATCCCGAACCGCTTGAGGAAATCGGTGTGGATATCCGGCCGGTGGACAAGCTGCGCTTTCGCGATTCCAAGAAATACCGGGACCGTCTGACGCAGGCGCAGCGCAAGACCGGCGATGACGACGCCTTGATTGTCATGCGCGGTTGCCTCAAGAACAGGCCGCTTGTGGCCTGCGCGTTTGAATTCGAGTTCATGGGCGGTTCCATGGGTTCAGTAGTGGGAGAACGCTTTGTCCGCGGCGTGGATGTTTGTCTGGAAGAGGGTATTCCGCTGGTGTGCTTTTCCGCCAGCGGCGGCGCCAGAATGCAGGAGGCTCTGTTTTCCCTGATGCAGATGGCCAAGACCAGTTCCGCCCTCGGCCGTATGAAGGAACAGAGTCTGCCGTACATTTCGGTCATGACCGATCCCACTACCGGCGGGGTTTCCGCGAGCCTGTCGACGCTGGGCGATATTAATATCGCCGAACCCGGTGCCCTGATCGGTTTTGCCGGCCCGAGGGTGATTGAACAAACCGTGCGGGAGACGCTGCCGGAAGGATTCCAGCGCAGCGAATTCCTGCTGGAACACGGCATTATCGACATGATCCTGGACCGGCGGGATATGCGGGATCGCATCGCCGCCATGCTGGCCATATTGTGCCGCCAGGAAGCACCGGTGTCGTAGTACACAGGTCTTATACATTCAACGGACACAGAGTGAACGGGTAATTATGGCTTCGCTGTTTTCATCCTTTCTGGGCAAACCGGTGGATAACAACCTGCCCATGCGCTTCCGGACGTTGCCGGAATGGCTGGCCTGGCAGGAAGGGCTGCATTTCACCGCCATTGAATTGGGCCTGGATCGTTGCCGCAAGGTGGCGGAAACCATGGGCCTGTTGCCGCCGCCGTTTGCCGTTATCAGTATCGCCGGCACCAACGGCAAGGGATCCTGCGCCCGGATGCTGCAATCCATACTCAAGCAGGCCGGCTACCGCGTCGGTACCTATACCTCGCCGCATTTGCTGCGCTATAACGAACGCATCAGCGTCAACGGTATCGAAGTGGACGATGCCAGCCTGTGCCAGTCTTTTGCCCGGATCGACCGGGCGCGCGGGAATATTTCACTGACCTATTTTGAGTTCGGCACCCTGGCGGCCATCGATCTGTTTCATCAGGCGAATATCGACATCGCCGTCATGGAAGTGGGTCTGGGCGGACGACTGGACGCGGTCAACATGCTGGATGCCGATGTGGCGCTGATCAGCACCATCGACCTGGATCATGAAAACTGGCTCGGGCATGATCGCGATCAGATCGGCCGCGAGAAGGCGGGGATCTTCCGTTCCATGCGGCCGGCCATTTGCGCCGACCCGGCGCCGCCCGCGAGTATTCGGGCGGCGGCGGAGCAGGTGGGGGCGCTGTACTATCTTTCCGGCCGTGACTTCCAGGCGCAGCAGGACGACGATGTCTGGACCTGGCAATCCGGGGTCACCCGTTTCGAAAATCTTCCCGTCCCCGGCGGCCGTGCTCATCAAATGCGCAATGCCGCCGGCGTGCTCATGGTTCTGGAAGTCCTGGCGGAGCGATTTCCCGTGGAAATCGCCACCATCCTGTCATGCCTGCGGGAATTCCGTCTGCCCGGCCGTTTTGAAGTGATTCCCGGAGAAGTGCCGCTGATCCTGGACGTGGCGCATAATCGGCAGGCGGCGTCGATCCTGGCCGAGAATCTCGCGGACGTCTCCATAACGGGCAGAAACCTGATCCTGGCCGGTATGCTCAAGGACAAAAACCATACGGCGTTGTTCCAGTTCCTGGCGCCGCCGGCGGATAAATGGTATCTCACCACCCTGAAAAACGAGCGTGGCGCGGAAAGCGGCGTCCTCGCCGACGCCCTGCGGTCGGTGGATGCTGATGCCGATATTGAATGTTTTGATGAGATTGACGAGGCTTTCGAGCGGATCTTTGCCGAGGCGGAGCCGGGTGACCGCATTATCGTAACCGGCTCCTTCCTGACCGTCGGCGCGGCGGTTCGCTGGCTGGAGAGGAAACGATAATCCATGGAACGGCGCATCAAGGAAAGGCTGACGGGCGCGGCGATTCTGGTGATGCTGGGCGTCATTTTTATACCCATGATCCTGGATGATTCCATCCATACCGACACCACCATTGAGGAAACCAATATCCCGGAGCGTCCCCAGGGGAGTTTTGATACCCGCTCCCTGTCCCCTGATGAGCCCCGGCAAAAACCGGAGCCAAAACCACAATCAAAATTTGACACTGTCACCGAACCGGAACCGAAAGCCGAGCCGCCGGCCTCCGTGATGATGGAGGAAGAGACCGCGCCTGCCGTGGATGCAGCCGGGGAAATGGAAAAGGAAGTCGAAAAGAAGAAGGAAAAAACGGCCGCACCGGAGCCGGTCGCAGAGGAAAAGCCGGAGCAGCCGGAACAAACAACGGAAGAGACCGACGGTGGTGCTGACGAAACACCGCCGGTGAAAAAAGCCCCTGCAAGAGAGGCGAAGTCCCGCGGCCTGACGGCCTGGGTCGTCCAGATCGGCAGTTTCAGCCAGCAAGACAACGCCAACAAACTGGTCAAGCGACTGCAGGAGTCGGGGTACCCGGCCTTTATCGAACCCCTGAAGCAGGACGCGGGCACAGTCTACCGGGTGCGTATAGGACCGGAACTGCTGCGTTCCGATGCCAACGCCGTGAAGGAAAAACTGGAGCAGGAGCTGGATATGGAAGGTATAGTTCTTGAGTATCCCTGACAGTCATTAAGGAACCGGTCCATTGTCCGCCACCGACATCGTGATCCTGGCCATACTGATCCTGCCCGCTCTGGTAGGTGTTATCTACGGATTCCTGAATATCCTCTTTTCCGTCATCGCCTGGGTCCTGGCGCTGGGCATTTCCATGAAATTCGGAGATTCCTTCTCCCCATTGCTGAGAAATTATATCGATACGCCGCTGGTTCGCGACGTCCTCGCCTTTATCGTGCTGTTTATCGTCAGTCTGATGATCTTTACCGCGCTGGGTTATTTCATTGTTAAGCTGCTGGGCCGATCGGGCCTGACCGCCATGGACCGCATCCTCGGTTTTCTCTTCGGCACCGCCCTGGGATGCGTCATTGTGGTGGTGAGCGTGTTCCTGGCCGGTTTTACTTCCCTGCCCGAGTTGGACTGGTGGCGGGAATCCATGATTATCGAACCGTTCCAGCGCACGGCGCTCTGGGCAGGGCAGTTTTTACCTGATAACGTAACCGAGTATCATCGCTATCCAGCGACGGCTCCTCCAGCAAACCAGTAAACAGGCGGGTCTCAGATGTGCGGAATCATAGGTATCGTCGGCAGTTCCTACGTCAACCAGGCCATTTATGACGGCCTGACCATCATTCAGCACCGCGGCCAGGACGCGGCGGGAATGATCACCTGCGAGGATGATCGACTTTATCTGCGCAAGAACAACGGCCTGGTGCGGGACGTGTTTCATACCCGGCACATGCTCAACCTGCGCGGCAACATGGGCATCGGCCACGTGCGTTATCCGACGGCCGGCTGTTCTTCCTCCGCCGAGGCGCAGCCGTTTTATGTCAACTCACCCTACGGCATCAGCCTGGCCCACAACGGCAATCTGACCAACGGCGATCAACTGCGCAGTGACCTCATGAACAACGAACTGCGGCATGTGAACACCGATTCGGATTCCGAAATACTGCTGAATATACTCGCCTACGAATTGCAGCATATCGGCAAGAGACGCCATGACCTGACACCCGACGATATCTTCTCCGCCGTTTCCCGACTGAACGAGCGCTGCCGCGGCGGCTACGCCGCCGTCGCCCTGATCACCGGTGTCGGCATCATCGGCTTTCGCGATCCCTACGGCATTCGTCCCGTCTGTTTCGGCAGGAAGCAGACCGACAAGGGTACCGATTACATCATTGCCTCGGAAAGCGTCGCGGTGGACGCCCTGGATTTTGAAATGGAACGGGACATCCGGCCTGGCGAAGCGGTGTTTGTCAGTTCCAAAGGCGAATTCCATGCCCGCCAGTGCGTGGAAAACCCGGTTCTTTCACCCTGCATCTTCGAACAGGTCTACCTGGCCCGGCCGGATTCCATCATCGACAACATCTCGGTATACAAGTCGCGGCTGCGCATGGGCGAGTCCCTGGCCGAGAAGATCCTGCGCCTGCGTCCGGATCACGACATCGACGTGGTTATCCCCATCCCCGATACAGGGCGTACCTCGGCGCTGCCGCTGGCGCATGCCCTGGACGTCAAGTACCGGGAGGGTTTCGTCAAGAACCGCTACATCCCGCGCACCTTCATCATGCCGGGACAGGCCGTACGGCGGAAATCCGTGCGCCAGAAACTCAACGCCATCGACCTGGAGTTCCGCGACAAGGTGGTATTGCTGGTGGACGATTCCATCGTCCGCGGCACCACTTCCGGCGAGATCATCCAGATGGCCCGCGAGGCCGGCGCCAAAAAGGTCTATTTCGCTTCCGCCGCGCCGCCGGTGCGCTATCCCAACGTCTACGGCATCGATATTCCCACCTCCACCGAACTTATCGCCTACAACCGCAGCGAGGACGAAGTCGCCGAAGCCATCGGCGCCGACTGGCTCATTTACCAGGACGTGGAAGATCTGGAAGAAGCCGCCCGTGTCGGTAACAAGAACATCACACAGTTCGACACCTCCTGCTTCACCGGCCACTACGTTACCGGCGACATCAGCGCCGAATACCTGGAGCACGTCTCCGAGACCCGTAACGACGACACCCGATCGGTGAGCGAGGCCGACGATGACACCGTGATTGATCTGAGTAACCACGCCTAGCCCGCAGATTGCACGAGGGCTTACGGTGAAGAAGTAAGGAGTGAGGCGTGAGGAGCAAGGAGAATAGGGCGGGGTCGGACCTACGTGTCGTAGGGCGGGGTCGGACCTACGTAATCGATTGATTCCTGAAGAAATCGGTTTGAAAAAGGCTTGTCTGTCCAGCTTAGAAGCCGCTTTTTGAACGTAAAAACGTCGCGATAAGGACAGAGATCGCGATGAGGAGTCAGGTCTTGAATCTTGATTAAAAATTCAAGATCTGATCCTTATGATTCCTCGCAGTGTGAAAGGCACACATAACCACCGGCTCCAGGCGGACGCGGTGAAAAGCACGTCGCATTTCTTCAGGTCCGGTGCCCCGCGCCGCTGAGCCAGGTCGTTGTAAGTCTTTGACATACCATCCGGGCATTTGTAATATAATGTATTACAAATAGCTACGTTATGGAGATAATTATGGGTGTCACTAGCATTCGTCTCAATCCGGAAAATGAAGCTCCCTTGAAGGATCTGGCTCAAAAACTGGATAGAAGCAAGAATTATATTATAAATCAAGCTGTTAAAGAATTTGTCGCCCGGCAGGCCATGGAAGATTCTCGGTGGGCGGATACGCTCAAAGCACTTAGCTCCGTGAAGGCTGGTAAATCAGTCGACGAAGACGCTGTTTCAGGCTGGCTTGAAAGTTGGGGTTCTTTGGATGAGAAAGAACCGCCAACTTCATGAGGGTAAGATATTCGCCAGAGTCAATCGATGTCTTAATTCGATTACGGGACTTTATAGAGGACAAGAATCCTGTCGCTGCGCAACGTATTGCTAATGAACTGTTGGATGGAATTAACAAGTTAAAATTATTTCCGAAAATTGGACTCCCGGTTATGAGGGCCGCTGATCCACAGAGCATTCGCGATCTATTTATCGATAACTACACTGTCCGCTACCTTGTAGGCAATAATGAAATTTATATCTTGAGGATGTGGCACGGAAAGGAAATTGAAAAAGACTTATAACGATGAGGGAACCAAAAGGGTCAGTGTCGATTGATATCAATCGACACTGACCCTTTTGGTTCCTTTCCGACGTGATTAAATTCGGTCCGAGGTCGGGGCCTCCTGCAGCCGGGGTTTTAACCCAGCCACAATCCCCCGTTTACCGCCAGTTCCGTGCCGGTGATGTAGCCGGAGTTCCTGCCGGCCAGGAAGGCGACGGCATCGGCGATCTCGACGGGTTTGGCCAGACGGCCCATGGGGATCTGGGCGACGATGCCTTCCAGGATGTCCTCGCGGATGGCCTCGACCATGGCGGTGGCGACGTAGCCGGGGCAGACGCAGTTGACGGTGATGCCCGTGTCCGCCAGTTCCAGGGCCAGGGAACGGCTGAAGCCGATCATGCCGGCCTTGGCGGAGGAGTAGTTGGTCTGGCCGAACTGGCCTTTCTGGCCGTTGACCGAGGAGATGTTGACGATGCGGCCGTAGCCGTTTTTCAGCATACCGTCGATGAAGTTCCGGGTGACATTGAAAACGCTGTCCAGGTTGGTGTCCAGAACCGCGTGCCAGTCGGCTTCGTCCATTTTCTTTAACAGGCCGTCGCGGGTGATGCCGGCGCAGTTCACCAGTACATCGACGGGACCGTATTTATTTTCGATGGCCTGCGCCACCTCGCGGCACTGGTCAAAATCCGTGACGTCGCATTCGAACAGGTCGACTTCGAAACCTTCCGTTTCCATCTGCTTTTTCCATTGCTGTGCCTGCTCTTCCTCCGCGGCAATATAGGTGGAGACGATACGGTTGCCGTCGCCGGCAAGACGTTTGCATATCTCGGTGCCCAGGCCGCCCGTGCCGCCGGTAACCACGGCGGTGCCGGTTTTCAGTTCCTTCCGTGCGGCGGTCTGTCCGGTGGATTCCGGTTTGCCGGTAATAGTGTTCAGGTACACCTCCATGGCGTCATTCTGTTGCCGCGCCATACTCCGGAACATATTGTTGGACAGGTCCAGCAATTGGCCCATGGAGCGGATGCCGGTATTCACCGCGTCAAACCAGTGATGCGCCATATTGTTGCCGGCCCGGGTGGCGGGGAAGAGGGGATTGGCCATGAAAGCGGTTTTTTCAGAATCGGACATGCCGGTACCTTTGGGTTATTGAAGTTCGGATTGTTGGCGTAAATTAATTGTTATCGTCCTTGTCGTCGTCGCGGCTGTTGAAACCGCCGGCACTGAAGAAATTGTCCTGGAGCTGCTTCCACATCTGCAGGTTCTTTTCCGTCAACTCCTGCATGGTGGAAAGGGGATTGCCGCCGGTGGTTTTTTGAAACTGTTGCTGGAACTGCTTCTGTTGATCGACGAACATTTCCATGCTTTTCTGCAGATATTCCGCGAAGGCGGATTGATAGGTGTTGCCGTAAAACCGAATCAGTTGCGTCAGCGTATGGCTGGAGAAAATCGGTTCGCCGTTGTGTTCCTGTTCCGAAATGATCTGAAGGAGGATCGCGCGGGTCAGATCTTCCTCGGTTTTGACGTCCTTGACGATGAAATCGACGCCCTCGAGCACCAGTTTTTTCACATCTTCCAGCGTAATATATTTGCTGATCTCGGTGTCATACAGCCGACGATTCGGATATTTCTTGATGATACGCGTTTCAGCCATGATGATTCCCGCCGTGATGCGTTGGTAAGTGGATTACTATGTCTGGATTAATACATATACTGCCCGCCATTGACGGCGATATCCGTTCCGGTAATGAAGGCGGCCTGTTCGGAACAGAGAAAGTCCACCAGGCTGGCGACTTCATCCAGACGGCCGAGGCGTGCCGCCGGCACTCGCGCCAGCATACGGTCGCGCTCTTCGTCGGGCAGACTTTTCAGGGCACTGGTTTCCAGGTGGCCGGGGGATACGGTATTGACGGTCACGCCGCCCCTGGCCAGTTCCTGCGCCAGCGACATGGTGAAACCGTGTACACCCGCCTTGGCCGCGGCAAAGTGGCTGTGCCGTTCCTCACCCTTGCGGCTGACGATCGATGACAGGTTGACGATGCGGCCGTATCCACGGCTGCCCATGCCGTCCACCACCTGGCGGCAGATGTTGAATACGCTGTCCAGATTGACGGACATGGTGTTGTCCCAGTCAGACTTCTCCATTTCACGGAAGCGCACCCGGCTGTCCAGTTCCAGGGCATTGATAATGATATCGATGGGGCCGATGTCGGCTTCGACCGTGGCCACCAGTTGCGAGCAACTGTCCATGTCGGTCAGATTCGCAGCGTAGGTATGGATTTCGATATTATCCCGAGCGAGACTTTCCCGGCTGGCGCCGGCACTTGCCTCGTCCTGGTAATCGCAGGCCACCCGGGCGCCGGAGAGGGCCAGCTGCCGGCAGATGGCGATGCCGATTTCACCGGTACCTCCGATCACCAGTGCGGTTTTGTCTGTCAGGTCGGTTTTCATATTTGCCATTCCAGTAATCTTTTGTGAGAACTCTCCCACAAGCTAAACGAAGCCGTCATTTCGACAGGAAGCCTGTCATTTCGACGGCAGGAGAAATCTCCAAGGGATTGAAATTGCAGTACTCGCTGCCAATGACACACCACCTCGGGATTGTCGCTGCACTGCACAATATCACAAGATACTAGCAAAATCCCTTCCCGGAAGCCAGATGTTGGAAAATCAAGGGGTTGGAGTGCTTGATTCCGTGTTGTCACGCCGAAAGGCGCGAAACCCCGGCTGTCATCCGAGCGGACGAGGAATCTTCAACCCGAACAAAAGATCTCTTCTGCCGTCGAGATGACTCCGTCGTTTGGCATGGGAAACGGGTAGCCGTAGGGTGGGTTGAACGCTGGTCAGTGAAACCCACCATTCATCGGTGGGTTTCGCGCTATCGCGCTCTACCCACCCT
>JBBDSH010000089.1:0-7423 GCA_040905045.1 Gammaproteobacteria bacterium
ATCCATGCGGCCGACGGTCCCACAGAGGAATGTCGGGATACTTCCGATTTCATTAACAACGCCGACTTTAAAGCGGTAATCATCCCGCAAAGGTATCTGGAGAATGATCGTGGACGAAGAAGATCTTGACTTAAGCGCCCTCCAACAAAAGGACCCGGCCGCCTTCAAAACGCTTATCAGCCGGCTGCATCCTCTATTACTGTCGCTGGTCCGGCCGATGGTCGGTGACGGCCCGGCGGAGGAGATAGTCCAGGAAGCCTGGATCAAGGTCTACAACTCCATAGGCCGCTTTGAAGGACGTTCTCAATTGAAGACCTGGATATCCTCTATCGCGCTGAACGAGGCGCGTATGCATTTACGCCGCAACAAGAAGGAATTCTCCATGACAGCATCGGCGGGCGACGGCGGTATCCTGGAAGGCCGATTCCGGGAGAACGGCGGCTGGAGCGCGCCGCCGGTGAAATGGCGGTCCGCCGCCACGGATGATTTGTTGATGCAGGACAACCTGATTGAATGTATTGAAAGAACCATGAATCGGCTGCCGGTGAATCAGTCGGCAATGCTGCGGCTTCGAGACATGGAGGGATTGCCGTTTGAAACGATTTGTAATGAACTGGAAGTAACCGCATCCAATGCAAGAGTACTATTGCACCGCGCACGGGGAGAACTGTATCAGATGCTGGAACATTACGAGGAAACGGGCGAATGCTGAGCTGCAGAGAAGTCGTCGAGAAGGTTACACAGGAACCCGAACTGCTTGATGAAGGTACCGGGTCGAGCTGGTCCATGCGCCTGCATCTGTTCATGTGTCATCACTGTCGCCGGTACGTACGGCAGCTGCGGCTGATGCTGCGGTATCTTTCCTTTCTGCCGGGTCGCGAACCCGCACAGCCCGCCGAGGTCGATGAAGTCTGGAACGCCATAGAACGGCGTAACGAAGACAGCTGATCAGCCGCCAAACGCCGGCCGGCGACGCCACCATTTTCGGAGTACGGATTCCGGACTTCCCCTGAACCCATTCGGGTTAACCGCAGGACCCTGAATCGTCTTTCTGTAACAAAGCCCTCTTTTGCACATCCTATTTCGACAGAGCATTCGAGGAGGCAACAAAATGACGTCATCGGGTACCAGACTGCAGTACAGCCTGTTTCTGCTGCGGCTCGGCGTTTTCGTGGTAATGCTGATGTGGACGCTGGATAAATTCATCAATCCGGGGCACACGACGGCGATTTTCGAGAATTTTTACGGTCTTGCCGGACTGGGAAATGCCCTGATTATGGGCCTGGCTGCTGTCGAACTGCTTATCCTGCTGGCTTTCGTCAGCGGCCTGTTCAAGCGTTTCAGCTACGGCGCCGTACTCCTTTTTCATGCCGTATCGACGCTTTCCAGTTTCAGGCAATACCTGGATCCCTGGGATCACCTGCTTTTCTTTGCCGCATGGCCGATGCTGGCCGCCTGCATCGCCCTGTATCTGCTGCGTGACGATGACAGATTGTTCACCATCAGATTCTGAAGATACTTTTTTCAAATAATCAGACCAGAGAGGAGATTTATATGGGTTGTTATAACTCGACCGTAGTCCCGGCCGGTGTTGACGAAGTCTGGAAGCGGCTGCGTAACTTCCATGACATGGACTGGGCTCCCGACGTCATCGAAAGTTGCGAAGTCGTGGGCGACATTCCCGGGACTCAGATCGGCGCCAAACGGATACTGAATCAGGCGTTCCATGAAACCCTGCTGGCACTGGACGATACGGAGCGAACCCTCAAATACAGTATTGACGATGGCCCCGAGGCCGTTTCCAGGGACAATGTTTCCGATTACCTCGGTGAGGTAAGTGTATTTCCGGTAACGGATGACAATCGTACCTTCGTGCTGTGGAAATCCTCATGGGGAGACAGCGGCGGCGGAGTGGCTGAGTTCTGCGACCCCATTTACAAGGCCCTGCTGGATGCGCTGAAGTCCCATTTCGCAAAATGATCAGAGATGAAGCATCTCAAGGCATCATTTAAATGTCGGCTCTGCTGGCGCATCACGCTGGTGGTATTCGCCCTTATACTCGCCATAGAAAGCGTCATACTGGTACCGTCCGCCTGGAGCTTCCTGGAACGTGAACACCAGCAACTGGCGCAGAAAGCCCAGATACTGATTGAACCCGCGCTTGCCGAAGCGCGGGTTCTTGAAGATGACATTGTAGCGAGGCTCTCCGCACTCGTCGGTCACTACGGCCTGCATCATGTCGGTGTGAACGACCCCTCCGGAAAACGTATTGCCGCCGTCGGCTCCCCGCCTCCCCGGCAAACGGAATTTGACGGCGACAATACCATGGCGATGCCGATATTCAGGGACGCGGACCGCAACCTCATGGCCGTAGCCTGGCGCAGCGAACACGAGCCGCGGCCCGGCATCGTGGCCTGGGTGGATACCTCCGGGGTATCGGAAAAACTGATCGCTTATCTGCTCAGAATCGCAGGTCTGGTCGCGATAATCGTCCTGGTGGTTACCGCGGGTACCATGCTGATACTGGACATATCGGTATTGAGGCCGGTACTGGCATTACGCAAGAGCGCCATGCGCGCCGCCGGAGCGACAGAACGCGCCTCCTCTTACCGGTTATCAACGGATCGGTCGGATGAAATCGGAGACCTGATTATCGCGCACAACACCATGCTGCTTGAAGTAACCCAAAGTCACCGCAGGGATCGGGAAATGGCCCTGGAACGCGAACAATTCCTCACCCGTCACGATCAGGCCACCGGCCTGCCGAACCGTGCCTCCCTGGAAGATTTTCTCGATCAACAGATCGCCTCAGGTCACCGTCTCGTGCTTCTGCATATTGCCATTCCCCAGTTTCATACACTGGATATTACCCATGGTAACGGCACCAGTGAACAGCTCATCGATCAGGTCTCCTCCCGGCTGCAGCGTGCGGCCGCGCCCGATGATTTCATCGCCCGCATCGAAATGGATCGATTCGCCGTGGCCCGTGTATGTGACGCCACACCAATGAAAGCAGAGGAATTCGCGGAAGAAATCCTGTGCATCGCCGAACGGCCGTTTCACTCAAAAACCGGCGCCGACATCACCATCGCGCTGAAAATCGGTATCTCCGTCTCCCGCGAGCAGGCCGCAACCGGCGGAGAAATGATGTCCCATGCGGACCTGGCGCTGGCAAGAACGTATGAGGAGACCGCTTACAGATATGAATTCTATTCACCGGATCTGGCTGAAAGGGCCCGATTCCGCCAGAACCTGCTGCACGACCTCTCACGGGCAATCGATCGCGGGGAAATGTATGTGACGCTCCAGCCGAGGATGGAACTGCGCGGGCAATGCAGCGTGGCCATGACGGGCACGGAAGTTCTTCTGCGCTGGCAACATCCGCAACAGGGCCTGATCAGCCCCGGCGTCTTTATACCCATGGCCGAATCGGCAGGACTGATGAATGTCATCAACGATTTCGTACTTCAGTCGGCGTGTTCTTTGATCGCCAGATGGCTGGAAGATTACGGGCACTCCCCCCGCGTGGCGATAAACATCTCGGGGCAGGAATTTTCCCAGCCGGATCTGGTGGAGAAAATACGCAATGCATTAAAAAGCCACAATATTCCGGGAACATTTCTTGAACTGGAAATCACGGAAACCACGACCATGGCCGATATCGGCCATACCCTGGAAGTCCTGAACAACCTGAAAACCCTGGGCGTTTCCGTTTCCATCGATGATTTCGGGACCGGATATTCCTCCCTGAGTTACCTGAAACAGTTCTCGGTTGACGCCATAAAGATCGACAAGTCGTTCGTCGACGATATAGGCCATGCCGGCGATGCCGAGGCAATTTGCGGCGCCATCCTGAGACTCGGTCAGACACTGGGCATGCGGGTGGTCGCCGAAGGCGTGGAGACCGCCGATCAACTGGCGTTCCTGTGCGACAGGAAATGCGATGAAGCGCAGGGTTATTATTTCAGCAAGCCGGTTTCTATCGACGAATTCGAGTATGAATGGTTGCTGCAGGCGGCCCAAGCCTGAACCACCATATATGCCGAACAAACGTAACGGAAACCCGGTTGTCGAGCCCCGGCCTGTAACAATAGAACCGCTTCCCGCATCTACAACAGAAACCTGTGAATTGTCGTCCATAATCCATGAATTTGAATCCGCTTTACGCCTTTTGGCAGCTATCCCCGGCCCACCAAACCCCCACTGACCCCTCTGCGGTGGAGCACGCTGCCTTAAGGCTTTTTTATTTCATAACCTCCGCACTAACCCGCATATTGCTCGCGCGCCCACGTGCAATATGCGGGTTAAAGGCTATGGGTCAACAGGCATTCAGAAGAGTCACAAACTTGATCCCGGTCATGGTTCTGTCTTTATCGCCATGGCCGGCGTGTGCGGAGACAGTAGAGCAATTGTTTTCTCCTTACGGAGAGATACTGGAAAATCATCTGGTGGAGATTCAAACCCCGGAGGGCGGGCTGGTCTCGGCATTCCGCTATCGGCAGGCTCATGATGATGAACAGACCATGAATCTGATTGATCGCCAGCAACGGCGACTGACTCGATTCAATCCTGACAAACTCGACAATAAATCCGGGGCGGTTTCCTTCTGGATCAATGCCTACAATTTTTTCATGCTTGCCTGGATACTGGAGAATCCGCTGAAAGACGGGGCATGGGTCTCGAGTGTCAAGGATTACGGATCCTGGTTTAATCCCTACCGTATTTTCAAACAGGAAACCTTCGATATCGGCGGGCACAAATACAGCCTGGACGAGATTGAGAAGGAAATACTTTTGGGAGAGACATTCCGCGAGAAAGGCTGGAAGGATGCGCGCGTGCATTTCGCTGTCAACTGTGCCTCCGTGGGGTGCCCGCCTCTGCGTTCACGGATTTACACTCCAGACAATCTGGATGCCATGTTAACGGAAAATACTCGTATGGCGTTAAACACGCCCAGGCACATACATATCGAAGGAGATACCCTGTATCTGACCAGCCTGTTTGACTGGTACGAGAGTGACTTTGTTGAGGAAGCGGGGAGCGTCCACGAGTACCTGAAACGTTATCTGCCCGAACATCAGCGCGAAGCGATCGAAGCGGTCACATCCATCCGCCATATCGAGTACGACTGGTCCCTGAACGAGCCCGCGAACTTCCCCGAGTTGCGACAGGCCGGCTCTATACAATGAGCAAATCGTGAACAGCCATTCTTCCTGATATAGAGCGGGTAACCATTATGCGATTGAATACTTTACTCCCGTTACTGCTCCTGTTTGCCACGACTGTCACGGCGGCTCTGCCGACGTTTGAAAGCCCGCTGGTTCCCAGACCCCTTTCGGCCTATACGGGAGCGATGCAGTCGGGCGGCCCGCCCAAGGACGGCATTCCCTCCATCGACGATCCGGTGTTCCGGGATGCTAGCTGGGGGGATTCATTCCTGGACGACGGCGACATCGTCTTCGGCATTCACATGAACGGCAAGGCACGGGCCTATCCACAGCGTATCCTGGTCTGGCATGAGATCGTCAACGATAGTATCAATGACGAAGCGATCAGCGTCACCTACTGCCCGCTGACGGGCTCGGCCGTGGGCTTCTACCGAGGCGATACCGGATTGGGCGTGTCGGGACGCCTCGTCAACAGCAACATGGTGATGTACGACCGCGACACCGACAGTTACTGGCCGCAGATTCTGGCAGCCGCGATCCGGGGGCCGCTGCAGGGACAAGGTCTGCGCGAGTTCCGGGTCATCTGGACAACGTGGGGCCGCTGGAAATCACGCTATCCCGAAACCGGCGTGCTTTCCGACCGTACCGGATACATGCGTAATTACCGGAACGATCCCTACGGCGGGTACAACCCGATCAGTGGCTACTATAAGTCCGGCTCCGGGCCGCTGTTTCCACTGATGAACAAGGATGACCGACTGGCACCCAAACAGACGGTCCTGGGTTTTCGTACGGCTGATGCGGCATTTGCGGTAAATCTGGATACCCTTCGAAACAAAGGGCTTCTTCAGTATAAATATGCCGGCCGGCATTTTGTCGTTGTTCACGATCCCGGACTGGATACCGGCTGGGTATACCGATCGCAAGACCCGCTGGATATAGCACCCGAAGGCGTAACCTTCGGCAAGAACGGCCCGGACAATTCCGTATTCCGGGAACTGACACAGGTCAATGCCTTCAAGGTCATGTGGTTTGCCTGGGGCGCCTTTTATCCCGGGACGAACATTATCCGGAAATGAAGACGAATAAATCCCGAGTCTGGCCGATTGCGGGCACGACGGCCGGTTATATGTTGATTTATCTCTTCGTCATAGGCGACATCGGCTTCGGTCATTACGGCTGGCACTGGCAGGCGGTATCCTCGCCGCTGACACGCATGATGGAAATGCGGGCTGCATTTCACTTCGAGGCCGTCGCCATGGCCGAACTCGGCCGTGCTGTTATTCTTATCAGCCCCGGCAACCTGTTCGTCTCCGCGATTCTGGGATCACTGCTGGCGGCGAATATCCTCGGTGCGCTGGACCTGCGACACTCTGAATGCCGGTTACCGGGCCGATACAGCATCTCTGCCGGCGCGTTACCGGCCCTTCTCGCGGGTGGTGCTTGTTGTGCGCCAGGGATTGTTCTGTTACTCGGCTTACCCGGCCTGGGCGCTTTCATCGGACTGTTTGCCTGGCTGGTACCGTTGTCCGTAATTCTGCTTCTCATCAATCGTCGATACCAGCGCCGCATGGGCGCGAAAACATTGCTCTTCAGTCCTTAATCCGTATCTCCAGCCGGGCGGTTGACTGTGCCAAGCAATTGCCCATGGGTGGAGACAAGATAAGGAACTGTATAGGTAAGCATAATTTGTATCAGCACCTTGGCAGTTAACGGCTTGCCGAAGAACAAATCATAGTGATTTATTATCGTCAGTACAGTACCGACAACCAACGCGACACGTAATGCCTGTCGTGAGATTTCGGGATGGAAGATTCGACTTAACAAGATACGCATGATAGTAATCCAGTATAAATTTAATAATCAGTAACGCCGACCCGGCTGGAACAGTTTTACCTTGCGCGGCTTGAACAGGGGCAGCAGGGCCATGCCGGCGATGAAACCGCCGATGTGCGCGAACCAGGCAACACCGGCACCTTCCGGCGAAGTCATAACGGAGCTCAGGATCTGGTAGACGAACCACAGGCCCAACACCCAGCCGGCGGGGATGCGCACCATGTGTGCGTAGAATCCAAGCGGTATCAATACCAGAACCCGGGCGTGCGGGAACAGCAACAGGTAAGCCCCCAGGACTCCGGAGATGGCGCCGCTGGCGCCGATCATCGGGATCTGTGATTCGGGATTCTGCAGGATCTGGCCGAAGACGGCGGCGATGCCGCAGAGAAGATAAAACACAATGAAACGTCCGTGGCCGA
>JBBDSH010000089.1:7523-18311 GCA_040905045.1 Gammaproteobacteria bacterium
AAGACGGCGGCGATGCCGCAGAGAAGATAAAACACAATGAAACGTCCGTGGCCGAGCATGTCCTCGACGTTATTGCCGAAGATCCACAAATAGAGCATGTTGCCCGCCAGGTGCATGAAGCCGCCATGCATAAACATGGAGGTGAAGACGCTCATGGCGGGCGGTATCAGAACAATCTCCGGCGGCAGATCCACCTTGCCCAGCAATACGGCCGGGATGACGCCCAGGCTGTAGACCACGGCCTGGCCGGCCTGCGGTCCCAGTGAGGCCTGCCAGAAATAGACCAGGACGCAGGCGCTGATGAAGGCAATGGTGAGATACGGAAACCGCCGTGTGGGGTTGTCGTCGTGGAGGGGGATCACAGTTTTTCCGGAGAATGATTACCGGCCGATTTCGTCAACCGCCTTCTGCTGCTCTTCCGCTTTCTTTTGCATCATCTCTTCCGCCTGCCGGGCCCTGTCCATGGTGTCGGTCTGCTCCTTCCAGACATGCTCACTCTCACTTTCGCTCGTACATCCTACACCCATGCCAAGCAGGGCAATTAAAGCAAAAACGCTGAGTGATTTCATAGGATCTCCGTGTGCAGGCGGATGATATTTTTCCGGCATTATAAAGGATTGTCTATGCTTCGTGCTTTTCCTTTCAACTTTTAACTATATAACTCCTTACCCCTCACGCCTCACTCCTTACTTATCGCACCGATCCGTCATGGCCGTAACCTTGCGGCTGTGGGTAAACACGCCCAGATCCGGCAGTCTGCCGTTTTCCACGTTTACCGGTTCCTCGTATTCCATCAGTTTTCCGCCTTTGCCCTCACGATTGCGCAGGATTTTCGCCCCAAAGACTTCCTCCTCCTTCATGTCCGTTTCACAAACCAGGGCGGCCGGCCTTTCACGCGCCCGGCGCAGTTCAATCCGTACTTCCTTTCGGTATACGGATTCGCCGCTGACGAATCGCTTCACCGTTGTCGATGACTGAAAATCCCGGATCTCGGACTTTATCCGGCCGATACCGTACTGGTAATCACCGACAGCCTCCACGTCGGTGATTTGACAAAGACCGGAAATACGATAGGAGGCGACGGGTTGATAGGTCAGTTCCTTTTCCTTGCATTGGTATTTTTCCCGGTTATCGACATCGATCTCCGGCGCGGGCGGGGATAAATCCATTTCCTGAGCTGCGATCATTCCGGTGTACATCAGTAAAACAATCAACAGTTTTCGCATTCAATCAACCAGCCTCTCCTGCGCTTCGCGATATTTGGCCGCCGTATTATCAATGACCTCCCGCGGCAGGCGCGGGCCGGGCGGCTTTTTGTCCCAGTCCAGGGTCTCCAGATAATCGCGTACGTATTGTTTATCGAAACTGGGCGGACTGATCCCCGTGCGCCAGGAATCCACCGGCCAGAAACGTGATGAGTCCGGTGTTAGTACCTCGTCGATGAGATAAAGTTCGCCGCTATCATTCAGGCCGAACTCGAACTTGGTGTCGGCGATGATGATACCCCGTTCGAGGGCGTAGTCGGCGGCACGCCGGTAGATGGCGATACTGATATCGCGCACACGGGCGGCAATATCCCGCCCCAGCAATTCCTCGGTCTTCTCATAGGTGACATTCTCGTCATGCTCACCCAGTTCCGCCTTGGTGGATGGCGTGTAGATAGCTTGCGGCAGCTTCTCCGCCTGCTGCAGACCCTCAGGCAGACGGATGCCGCAGATGGCGCCGGTCTGCCGGTATTCCTTCCAGCCGGAACCGATAACATAGCCGCGCACGATGGCTTCCACCGGCAACGGCTTCAGTTTCCTCACCACCAGCGCGCGCCCGGCCACCGCCTGCCGTTCGGCCTCGTCCGGCAGCACATCCTCCAGGGAAATATCGGTGAGATGATTGGGCACCAGGTCCTGCGTGAACCGGAACCAGAACAGGGAGACGGCGGTCAGGACAGCACCCTTGCCCGGGATGGGATCCGGCAGGATTACGTCAAAGGCCGACAGCCGATCGGTGGTCACAATCAGCATATGCCGATCATCGATGTCGTAGATATCCCGGACCTTGCCGCTGTTGAGCAGGGGCAGGCTGGTGATCCCGGAGCGGTAAAGAGTCGTTTGCGTCTCGCTGTTCATGGTAGTAACTGTCTGGATTTCAGTGACATTTTCCCACACCTCGCCCCCCGCGGCCATGCACCGGTAATTTTCTCTTTAATCCTGTCCCACTCTGTTGTAAGGTGCGCTTCCCCTTCGGGAGCCGAATCAACAGCTTGTATGGGTATTGTCGATTATGGACAAGATACGTCTGCACGGTTTCAACAACCTCACCAAGACTCTCAGCTTCAACATCTACGATGTCTGCTACGCCTGTTCGGACGCCCAGATCACGGAGTACATGAACTACATCGATGAGGCCTATAACGCCGACCGCCTGACCCAGATTCTGGAGGAGGTGGCCCACCTCATCGGCGCCAATATCCTCAATATCGCCAAGACCGACTACGAGCCCATGGGCGCCAGCGTCACCATGCTGATCTCCGAGGAGATGACGGTGCCGGAAGGCGTCAACAACAGCGCCACGCCGGGGCCGATGCCGGATGCCGTCGTCGCTCATATGGACAAGAGCCACCTGACGGTTCATACCTATCCCGAGAGCCACCCTTATTTCGGCATCAGCACCTTCCGCGCCGATATTGATGTCAGCACCTGCGGCATGATTTCACCGCTCAAGGTTCTGAATTATCTCATCCACAGCTTTGAATCGGATATTGTCATGATCGATTACCGGGTGCGCGGATTCACCCGCGACATCTCCGGCGACAAGCATTTTATCGATCACAAGATCAATTCCATCCAGAACTACATATCAGACAGCACCAAGGAACGCTATCAAATGATAGACGCCAACATCTATCAGGAGCAGATATTCCACACCAAGATGGTGCTGAATCATTTCGATCTGGACGACTATCTGTTCCAGGTCAGCGCCAGGGACCTGGGCGAGGAACAACGTAACGATATCGAGGCCAAGCTGAAGCAGGAGATGATGGAAATCTTCTACGGCCGAAATATGTGAGGGGTCAGGAGTAAGCAGTCAGGAGTAAAACCCCGTTACTCACACCTCACTCCTTACTCCTTACTCCTCACCCCTTACTCAACTTCGACCACGTATCCCTCAATGTCACTGCACGGTTGAAGACGGGCCTGTCGGCCGACCACTCGCGCCGATCGGCGCAGAAATAGCCCAGCCGTTCGAACTGCACCTTGTCCTCCGGTTGCAGACCCGCCAGTGCCGGTTCCACCCGCGCGTCTTTCAGGACCTCTATGGATTCCGGATTGAGGCAACCCATCCAGTCCTCCTCGGCATCGGGCCGCGGTACGGAGAACAAACGATCGTAGAGCCGCACCTCCGCGGTTACGGCGTGCAGCTCCGACACCCAGTGCAATGTGCCTTTGACCTTCCTGCCGTCCGGGGCGTCGCCGCCACGGGTTTGTGGATCGTAGCTGCAGCGCAGTTCCGTGATCTCGCCGGCGTTGTCCTTGATCACTTTGTTACAGGTAATGAAATAAGCGTAACGCAGACGCACCTCACGACCCGGCGCCAGGCGGAAAAACTTCTTCGGCGGCTCCTCCATGAAATCGTCACGCTCAATATAAATCACCCGGCTGAACGGGAGTTGCCGCGTGCCCATCTCCGGCTTCTGCGGGTGATTGGCCGCCTGCAGCCATTCCTCCCCGTCTTCCGGGTAGTTCTCGATGACCACACGCAGGGGGTTCAGTACGGCCATGGCACGCGGTGCGTTTTCGCCCAGATCGCTGCGCAGGGCGTCCTCCAGCATGCTCATGTCGGTACGGGAATTGTTGCGGGTGACGCCGATGCGCTCGCAGAATTCGCGGATGGAAGCGGGTGTATAGCCGCGCCGCCGGATACCGCAGATAGTGGGCATGCGCGGATCATCCCAACCGGCCACGCGACCGCTTCGCACCAGCTCGATAAGGCGGCGCTTGCTGAGAACCATGTAATCCAGGTTGAGGCGCGCGAACTCATATTGGCGCGGCCTGGCCGGCGTATCCAGATTGTCGAGAAACCAGTCGTACAAGGCCCGGTTATCCTCGAATTCCAGGGTGCAAAGGGAATGGGTAATTCCCTCGATGGCGTCGGACAGACAATGGGTGAAATCGTACATGGGATAAATGCACCATTTATCCCCGGTGCGGTGATGGGGCGCCCGGCGAATGCGGTAAATGACGGGATCGCGCAGGCAGATCCTGGGCGAGGCCATGTCGACCCTGGCCCGCAATACATGCTCGCCGTCGGCGAACTCACCGTCACGCATGCGCCGGAACAGATCCAGGTTTTCCTCGACAGTACGTTCGCGGTACGGGCTTTCCCGGCCCGGTTCGTTGAGCGTGCCGCGGTATTCGCGGATCTCTTCCATGCTCAGGCTGTCCACGTAGGCCTTGCCCTGTGTAATCAAATCCTCAGCATAGGCATACAGCTGCTCGAAATAGTCGGATGCAAAACGCGCTTCACCCTCCCATTGGAATCCCAGCCAGCGGATATCCTCCTTGATGGAGTCCACGTATTCCACTTCTTCCTTCTCGGGATTGGTATCGTCAAAACGCAGATTACATTGGCCGCCGAATTCCTCCGCCACGCCGAAGTTGAGGCAAATGGACTTGGCGTGACCGATATGCAGGTAACCGTTGGGTTCCGGCGGAAAGCGGGTGTGCACTCGCCCGCCGTGGGTGCCGGCGGCGATGTCCTCTTTAATGATCTTGCGGACAAAGTTGTCCGCTTTGGTGGTTTCGTTATCACTCATTACTTTGGTCTGATTCGATCTGATTCTGAATGTCTTTCATCGGTGAGGAGTAAGGCGTCGATAATCCAACCCCGGGATGTCTTTTACTCCTTACTCCTTACTCCTCACTCCTTACTCCTCACTCCCACCCCTCACCCCTCACTCTCCCCGCCGGGCGACGGCGGGGAGATCGCCTTCCAGCCCCATGGCGCGGCGCATGATCCGGTTCTTTATCACGGGAACGGAATCAAAGGCGTTCATGCCCAGGTTGCGCAACAAACTAACAGGCCGGGTTTCGTTTTCGAATAAAATCTTGAAACCCTCCAGCACCATCATCATCAGGTAGTTTTCGCCGCGCCGCCAGCGCTCGTATTTTCGCAGAACGGCATGCCCGCCGATATCGCGTTTCCGGTCACGGGCAGCCGTCAGGACTTCGGCGAGACTGGCGGCATCGAGAAAACCCATGTTCGCACCCTGTCCCGCCAGCGGATGGATGCAATGGGCAGCGTCACCGATCAATACCAGGCGGCCGCGGCAATAACACTCCGCCTGGGCACGGCCGAGGGGAAATCCGCCGCGCGGACCGCTGTCGAGAATCTTGCCAAGGGAATATTCGAAGGCCTCGCCCAGCGTCCGTTGAAAATCTTCCGCCGCCATGTCCAGCAGTTCACGGGCGTGCCCGGGTTCCGTCGACCAGACGATACCACAATCGTGCGGATCGGGCAGGGGCAGGAAGGCCAGGGGGCCGTTTTTCAGGAATCGCTGCCGCGCGGTGCGGTCGTGCGGCAGTTCGGTACGTACGACACAGGCCACCGCCTGCTGCCGGTAATCGTGGAAGCGGTAATCGATATGCGCCAGTTCCCGCGTCGGGGAATGAATGCCGTCGGCGGCGACGATCAGGGCTGCGTTCAGACGCCGGCCGTCGTCCAGTGTCACTTCCGCCCGCTCACCCTCGTACTGCAATTGCTGCACACGAACGCCGCGCAGGAAGGTGATGCCCGGGTGCACGTCGGTAATTCGATCCAGCGCGGCCTGCAGAACCGGCTGCTCCACCACGTAGCCAAGTTCACCGGCGCCGACGGTTTCGCAGTCGAAACGTACCCGGCCGGAACCGGCCTCGTCCCAGACCTCCATATGCTCGAACCGGCCGATGCGCTCCGTCGGCAGACGGCGCCAGACATCCACCGACTCGAGAATGTTGCGCGTCGCCTGCGTCAGGGTCAGGGCGCGCGGATCGGTGGATTCCGGCTCACGTTCCGGCGGCGCCGGATTGGCCTCGATAATCGTGCTGTGCATGCCGGCACGGCCCAGCAGCAGGGCCAGGAGGCTGCCGGTGAGCCCGCCGCCGACAATCAGTACATCATCCTCCATGCAACTCCCCCGTGCGCACCATGGCCGGCTGGCGACCCGCAATACCCATGGCGCGGCGCATGAACGCGCGTTTGAAACCCGGCACCAGATCCGTCAGCAGCATGCCCGTATCACGGCACAAAATCCGCAATGGATCGTCATTGTAAAAACACGCCGCCAGCCGGTCCGTGAAGCGGATAACCCGTTGTTGATCCTCCTGCCGCAGGGAAAGATATTGCCGCAGCACTCGCGCATCGCCCGCATCCGGCGCCCGCGACTGCAACAGGATTTCCGCCAGGCCGGCGGCGTCCCGCAGACCCAGGTTGAATCCCTGGGCACCGTTGGGATGGATGGTATGGGCGGCGTTACCCAGCAGCAGGCTGCGTTGCCCCAGCGGAGTCTCCGCTTCAAGTTTAACAATGGGATAGGACTTGCGGCTTCCGACGCGCGTCAAACGGCCGAGACGGCGGCCGAACCGATTCTGCAGCCGTTCCAGATAATCACCATCGGTCATGGCCAGGCAGTGTTCCGCTTCCTCCCTTGCAACCGTGAACACCGAGGCGCAGCGATTATCGGGCAGGGGCAGCAGCGCCACCGGGCCGCTGTTGGTAAACCGCTCGAAGGCCCAGTTGTTGTGGCTACGCTCCGGACTGACATTGGCGACGATGGCGGTCTGGCCGTAATCCTTTTCCCCGACCACGTAACCGAGCCGTTCCCGCAGTCCGGATCGGGCACCGTCGGCCACCACCAGCAGACGGCAGGTCAATGAAGCAGGGGCACCGTCGGCGTCCAGCTTCAATTCCGCCGTCTCCGCGGAAACATCGACATCGTCGACCCGGGCGGGACAAAGAAAGTCGATGTTTTTCGCCGCGCGGACGCCGGCCAGCAGGGCCTTGCCCAGTTGCCGCGCCACCACGACGTGACCCATGGCCGGCAACCCCATATCCGCGGCATGCAGACGGACAAAACCGAAGCGGCCGCGATCGCTGACGTGAATATGCTCGATGGGCGTGGCCTCGGAGGCCAGTGCCGGCCAGACATTCAACGCCGCCAGGATGCGTTGCGTGGCCAAGGACAGGGACAGACCGCGATCATCGTAACTGGGCTGGGCGTCTGCATTCGGGGAAACCGCCTCGATCAGAGCGATGCTGTAACCGCTGCCGGCCAGGGCGCAGGCCAGGCCGGCACCGACCATGCCTCCTCCGACAATGGCGATATCGTAATCGGTTTGCATGAATGGCTTCCGCGGCGCGGGAGAAACGAAAAACTCAGGCGGCGGCGCTGGTGGTCATCAACGCCTCCACTTCGTCCGCCGTTTTCGGTGCGTCCTTGCTAAGCACATCGTAACCGTTCTTTGTGACCAGTACATCGTCCTCGATGCGCACGCCGATGTTCCACCACTTCTTTGCCAGGCCTTTCTGCGCCTTCAGATACAATCCCGGTTCGATGGTCATGACCATGCCCGGTTCCTGCATGCGCCATTCCCCGTCCAGCTTGTAATCGCCCACGTCGTGCACGTCCATGCCGATCCAGTGTCCGGTACGATGCATGTAGTAACGCGTATAGGTCTGATCCTTGATCAGCGTCTTCGGGCGCCCTTCCAGGATGCCCAGCGCCACCATCCCCTCGGTCAGCACCTTGACGGCAGCGTCGTGAGGATCGTTCCAGTGATTGCCGGGCCGTACTTCCTCGATGGCCGCCAGTTGCGCTTCCAGCACCAGATCATAGACGGCGCGCTGTTCGCGGCTGAATTTTCCGTTTACGGGAAAGGTACGCGTAATATCACTGGCGTAGTTGTCGTATTCCGCGCCGGCGTCGATCAGCAGGACATCGCCGTCGTTCAGAACATCGGTGTTTTCCGTGTAATGCAGGATGCAGCTGTTGGCACCGCCGCCGATGATGGGCGGATAGGCGGGACTGCGGGCCCCCTGGCGGATGAATTCATGCAGCATTTCCGCCTCGATCTGATATTCCGTCATGCCCGGACGGCAAACCTGCATGGCCCGCTTGTGAGCCGCGGCGGCGATCTTCGCGGCCGTGCGCATGGCCTTGATTTCGGCGCGGCTCTTGTAGAGGCGCATTTCATGCAGGATGTGTGTCAGGGAAACGAATTCATCGGGCGCATGGACGCCCTTGCGCGCCTGCTTGCGCACCTGGTTGACCCAGCCGACGACGCGTTGATCGAACACCGCATCGTTGCCCATGGTGTAATAGATGCGCTCGCGATCCTCCAGCAGGCCCGGCAGGATGTCGTCCAGATCGTCGATGGGAAAGGCATCGTCCGCACCGTGGATGTCGCAGGCCCCTTCCAGGCCCGCCCGGCGCCCGTTCCAGGTTTCCATTTTTTCATCCCGCTCACGGCAGAACAGGACATACTCGCCGTTGTCGCGATCCGGGATCAGCACCAGCACGGCCTCCGGCTCGCCGAAACCGGTGAGATAATAAAAATCGCTGTCCGGGCGGAAGGGAAACTCGATATCCCGGTTACGCATACGCACCGGCGAGGTGGGGATAATGGCGACACTGTCGTCGCCCATCATGTCCATGAGCCGTTTGCGACGCTTGGGAAACTCGCGTGCATCCATTAATGCAGTACCTCGGGTTTATCGTTATCGGGGTCGCCGGGCTGGAGAGTCTCAAACAGGGACATGGCGCCGATACGCACGAATTCGACCAATTCGGTCAGGGCCCGTTCGTCACCTTCATCCGTCTCCGCGTCCAGTCCAATCCGGCAGATGCGGCTGAAATCCTCGATCAACTCCCGGCATTCTTCGTTAATGGACGCCGATTGCACATCCCGGCTCATGCCGAAACCGTTGAGGAAGCCGTGGCACCAGTCGGCCAGGGCCTCGGCGCGTTCACGCAGGGAAGCCTTATCATCCGGCAGGAGCAGCTGAAAATCAAAATGCGGCGATGTGATCAGCGCCTTAACCTCGCTGCTCAGGGTATGGATTTCATCCAGGCATTGCCTGGCGCGAGGCGCGTTTTCATCCTCTATGGCCAAGTAATCGTGTAATTGGCGCGTATCCGGATAACCCGAAATGCAGATCTGGCCGCACAGAAATCCGTGGCACTCGGCGGCACACGCCTGCGCGTCCGCATCCACCAGCATATTGTCCAGATCATCGTATTCCATCATGGGAGTATGGTCATTGTATCATTTCAGGTATGCGCCATTTTGCAGGGCAACATGAGCAGGATTCAAGTCATGCCGGAGCAACATTGTTGGAAACCGTAAATTCGGCACAGTCACGAGCACGAGTCTCCTCGATAGTCAACTTCCCCTTGCCGGGATAATTCAAATACGGCCGCACCCGCCCCGGAGATCCGCCGAAACCGGGCGCCGGCGTGCCATGCCTGTTGACCCTTATCTGGCGCGGCTCTATATTGTGAGCGTAAGGATAAACAGCGGACTTTATCCCTTTTTACGACCGGACAGAACATCTGACAATGACCGACAACAACAGTGAAAATATCGACCTCTCGGCGCTGGAAGCACGCGTCGATGAACTCATCAAAACCGTGGATGAATTAAAGTCGGAGAATATAGCATTGAAAAGCCAGCAGGAAAATCTGGTCAACGAAAGGGCGATACTGATCGAGAAAACCGAGCAGGCCCGGACACGAATTGAATCCATGATATCCAGGCTGCGTGCCATGGAAACGCGTTCATGAGTGACAGCAAGCCTGTCAGCGTTACCATTCTGGACAAGGAATACCTGATTTCCTGCAGTGACGAGGAGCGTGAGCAATTACATACGGCGGTCCATTACCTGAATATGAAAATGCAGGAAGTCAAGAACAGCGGCAAGGTGATCGGTTCGGAACGGGTGGCGGTCATGACGGCCTTGAATATCGCCCATGAACTCCTCGCTTACAAACGCGAAAACGATAACTATGCCAGCAGTGTTGATGATACAATCAAACGCCTGAGAAACAAGATTGACGAAGCGCTGACCAACGGCCGGCAGCTGGAAATATAAATCGGGCGGGAGCGGAAGCCGTCCCTTATAATTAGAAGTAGTCTAAAGGGCGCTTCTAAAAATGAGAATTTTTTCGTGAGAGCAAGGGCAGGCAATTGCTCCTGCATTGCCTGCATACATGCCATCCGTGGCAATAAAGCACCGCGCGGAGAACCGCAGTTTACACGCAGTAAATGAGGATTCGAGCACGGAGCTGACGCCGCTATCGCGGAAAAAGGCCCTTTTTAGAAGTGCCCTGAAGACCGATTGCGCAGTTTTGGGTGTCTTCTGTGGCGTTCGTGGTCTGACTGATGTAACTTGAGCCTAATTACATCATCCAGGGAACTGAACTTCGATGTTGTTGTGCATGCCCTTCTATAGAGGGAAGCCTGATACGTCGTTTGCTGTTCCCACTTGAACCTTCGGTTCAAGTTCAAGGTCTTTAACGGCGCCGCGGTTGATACCCATCCCTTATACGTGGCTCGTGGCTCACGGCTCATGGTTGGTTTCTCGTGTAGCAAAAGATCATGACTTAGGGCATTTCCACAGGATTTAACGATTCCCGCCATGTTTATCTTGTACACCAACATCAGGCTCGCGAGCCACGAGCCACGAGAAACGAGCCACGAGAAACGAGCCACGTATGAAATATTGGTTAATGAAATCCGAACCCGGCGAGTTCAGCAT
>JBBDSH010000090.1:0-18119 GCA_040905045.1 Gammaproteobacteria bacterium
GCAGTTGCCTGCTGCTGCCGGAGGAAAGCAGTGATTGTAAATACGTTGTAATGCCCATGCGATTGTGACCCTGCATGTATCTGGAATGGTTGCAGACCGGAAATGTAAGAAATCTGCAGCAGATACGAATCGACCCGGGCCCTGGTCTGAATATTTTCACCGGGCGAAATGCCAGCGGTAAAACAGCCATTCTGGAATCACTGTATTTGTTGGGCCGGGCCCGATCCTTCCGTACTCCCCGTATCCAGGAGGTTATCAGCAGAGAACAGGAAACCCTGCATGTCAGTGCCGGCGTGATGTACTCAAGTTCCGGGCTCCGTGTGACCACTGGCCTGGAAAAAGGGCGCGGGCAGGTAACAATTCGCTACAATGGCTCCCCCGTTCGGACTGTCTCCGAGCAAGCCAGGTATTTACCATTGGTCCTGGTCACTCCGGACAGCCACTATCTGGTGACAGGCACGCCCAAACAGCGGCGACACTGGCTGGATTGGGCTATGTTTCACGTGGAACCTTCCTATCTTGAGGCCTGGCGGGATTATTTCAGGGCATTACGACATCGTAACAGCCTGTTGAAATCGGGTGTCCGCGACCCCGGGGCTTACCGTGGTTGGGAAGCGAGCATGGGAAAGGCCGCCGCTGAATTGGCACGATTGCGGAGTGAATTTATCGAGGAATTGGAGTCGGCACTGGACGAAGCGCCCGCAACATTCCTGGAAGGCCCGGATGTTGCGGTACAACATAAATCAGGCTGGGCGGCACCATTAAATGAATTTACGGATTTCCTGGCAGAGGCCAGAAATCAGGACCGGGAAGCGGGATTTACCCGTTATGGACCGCACCGCGCCGATCTGGCCTTCTCTGTTGAGAACATACCCATTTCCAGCCTCTTTTCCCGGGGCCAGATTAAAATGTTCGTATGCCGGTTGATTATGGCGGAAGCTCGTGTTTTGGCGCGCATGGTCGGAGAGACGCCTTTATTTCTGCAGGATGACTATACGGCGGAGCTGGATAACGAGGCCTGTGAACGCCTCCTGTCGGGGTTGAGCGACCAGGGCTGGCAATGTTTTGTGAATGCCACGGAGGCTCGGCAGGAAAGCATTTTGAATGGAAATATCCGCAGGTTCCACGTGGAACACGGCAGGGTTACAAAAGTGGTAGAATAGATTAGTTATTAATGAGACCGGAAGTATCCAGGCATTCCTCTGTGGGACACGCTGTGAATACGTCCCCCGGATCCAGTCCGGGGCAGGCTCTGTACGCTCGACGGCCGCATCCCTGCGGCCGACGGTCCCACAGAGGAATGCCTGGATACTTATTACCTGCTTAATAATTCCAGGGAACCAAGCATGACCGACGAAAATATTTACGACTCCACCCGAATCAAGGTCCTTAAGGGGCTGGATGCGGTACGCAAACGGCCCGGTATGTATATTGGCGATACCGAAGACGGTACCGGGTTGCATCACATGGTGTTCGAGGTGGTGGATAACAGCGTCGACGAGGCTATGGCCGGGTATTGCAGCGAGGTGCGGGTGATCATCCATACCGATGAGTCCGTGACGGTTACCGATAATGGCCGCGGCATTCCGGTGGATCATCATGCGGAAGAGGGCCGGTCCGCCGCCGAGGTCATCATGACGGTACTGCATGCCGGCGGCAAGTTTGATGACAATTCCTACAAGGTTTCCGGCGGCCTCCATGGTGTCGGTGTTTCCGTGGTGAACGCCCTTTCCGATCGTCTTTCCCTGACCATTTACCGGGAAGGCCACTGTTACAAGCAGGAATACCGAAACGGCGAGCCGCAAAGCCCGCTGCAGGAAGTCGGTCCGTCGGACAGAAGCGGCACGGAAATCCGGTTCCTGCCCAGCTCCAATGTCTTTCAGAACATCGAGTTCCATTACGATATTCTTGCCAAGCGCCTGCGGGAGCTCTCCTTCCTGAATTCCGGCGTACGTATCGAGCTGCAGGACGAACGTACGGGCAAGCAGGATTTATTCGAGTACAAGGGCGGGATCAACTCTTTCGTTCAACACCTGAACCGTAATAAAACGCCGTTGCATCCCTCTGTCATCGATATCGATACGGAAAGGGAGGGGGTTTATGTTCAGCTGGCCATGCAATGGAATGATTCCTACCAGGAGAATATTTTCTGTTTTACCAACAATATTCCCCAGAGCGACGGCGGCACCCATCTGGCCGGTCTGCGGGGGGCGCTGACCCGCAGCTTCAATCACTATATAGAAAGCGAAGGACTGGCGGCCCGGGCCAAGGTGCAGGTCACTGGAGACGATGTTCGTGAGGGCCTGACCGCGGTACTCTCGATCAAGGTGCCGGATCCCAAGTTTTCCTCGCAGACCAAGCACAAACTGGTTTCCAGTGAAGTAAAATCGGCGGTGGAATCCAGCGTCTCCGAGAAAATCCAGGAATTCCTGGTGGAAAAACCGTCGGAGGCCCGGGTTATCTGCGACAAGATCATCGAAGCGGCCCGGGCCCGGGAAGCGGCGCGCAAGGCACGGGATCTGACCCGCCGCAAAACCGCCCTGGACGTGGCCGGGCTACCGGGCAAGCTGGCGGATTGCCAGGAAAAGGATCCGTCCAAATCGGAGCTGTTCCTGGTGGAGGGCGATTCCGCCGGCGGCTCGGCGAAACAGGGCCGGGATCGCAAAAACCAGGCAATTTTGCCGCTGAAGGGCAAGATCCTGAACGTGGAGAAGGCCCGCTTTGATAAAATGCTGTCCTCGGCGGAAGTGGGTACGTTGATTACCGCGCTGGGATGCGGCATCGGCAAGGACGAATTCGATATCAACAAACTGCGTTATCATCGCATCATTATCATGACGGACGCCGACGTGGACGGATCCCACATCCGTACACTGCTGTTGACGTTCTTTTACCGGCAAATGCCGGAATTAATTGAAGGCGGTTATGTGTATATCGCCCAGCCGCCGCTGTACAAGCTGAAGAAAGGCAAGACGGAGCGCTATCTCAAGGACGATGCCGAAAGAGACGCCTACCTGATGGAAATGGCGCTCAAGGATGCGTCACTGGTGCCTGTTGCCGGCGCCGAGCCGGTCGCCGGAGAAGCGTTGGTGGATTTGTCGCGGCATTATCTGACCATGAACCGGGAACGGGCGCGCCTGGAAAAACGTTATCATCCGGGTATTCTGGAAGTGATCCGCGTTATGCCGCCCTTGACGCAGGAAGCCCTGGGGGATCGGGGCACGGTTGAAAAGTGGTTTGATGATGTTCGTGAGCGCTTACAATCCAGCGCAACACGCAGTGCCGTCTATATGGTGGAGATCTTCGAAGACGGCCCCGGGGAATTCGGCGGCAAAATCACCCTTAATCTTCACGGTGCCGAGTCCATTAACGTGTTCAACGTGGAGTTTTTCAAGTCCCGCGAGTATGCACGGTTTTCCGCTCTCGAGGCTCAGCACCGGTTGCAGGACGCCCTCATCCGGCGCGGCGAAAAGGCACAGCCCGTCGCTTCCCTGAAACAGGCGTTCGACTGGTTGCTGGACGAGGCGGCTCAGGGTGCGCATATCCAGCGTTACAAGGGGCTGGGCGAGATGAATCCGGAGCAGCTCTGGGAAACCACCATGTCCGAAGAAAGCCGCCGCTTGTCGCAGGTCCGTATCGAAGACGCCGTGGCGGCCGATGAAATCTTCACCACGCTGATGGGCGACCAGGTGGAGCCGCGCAGAGAGTTTATCGAACGCAACGCCCTGTCAGTCGAGAACCTCGACACTTAATCGCCAACTTTTATAGAGGATCTGCCACAGAGGACACAGAGAACCACAGAGAAAATGAAAAACGAACAACACAATTATTATTCGTATCCAAGTCCTCTGTGGCAATTCCTTTGTTCTTGTAACTTGTAACTTATGACTTGTAACTTGTTACTAAGCCCTTGCCAGCACCCAGACTTGAATCTCCTTTGTCCCCGTCCGGCGCAACAGGCGTGCCAGTTCCGATACGGTTGCGCCTGTCGTAAACACATCATCCACAATGGCGACGGATCGGTATGGATTGCCCCGGTTCAGGGAAAATGCCGCCCTGAGGTTGCGCCGGCGTTCCCGGGGTGCCAGCAAAGCCTGTTCACGCGTGGCTTTGTGCCGGCGCAGTAACCGGTCATCGATGGGTATGCCCAATTCACCTTTCAGACGCCTGGCGATTTCCTGTGACTGGTTAAAGCCCCGCCGGCAAAGACGGCCGAAGTGCAGCGGCACCGGCAGCATGGCCTGGGGCGTGTTGCGTGATTGTCCGCGGACACGTTCGGCCAGCGCCGGCGTCAGGGATTTCGCCACAATGAGCGTGTTTCGGTATTTGAAGGCGCGGATCAGGTTATCAACCGGATAGGCGTACTCGTAGGCGGACAGTATCTGATCGTAAGGCGGTTTTCTGTTTTGGCAACGGCCGCAAAGGTCCGTCGTTGTCTGTTTTGCCCCGCAAGAGGGACAGGCGACTCCGCTGCCGGGTAGATCGGCCAGGCAGCCGCTGCACAGGGTCCCGGATTGCGGTTCCGGGGCGCCGCACAAGAGGCAGGAAACCGGCATGACCGCGCCGAAAAGTTGGCGTACAATTTCCATTGTTAACTTTCCTTGTTTAAAAAGGTTAACAGCGTCCAACGGACGTTGTGTTTTTCAATCCAACAAAAAATGAGAATGCCATGTCTGCCAACCTGAAGCCAGCCGAAGACCTGCAGCCGACCCCGGTGCTGCGCCATGACTGGAGCCTGGGTGAAGTGGAAGCACTGTTTGCGTTGCCTTTCAATGACCTGCTGTTCCGGGCCCATACGATTCATCGCCATCACTTTAATCCCAATGAAGTCCAACTCAGTACTTTGTTGAATATCAAGTCGGGCGGCTGTCCCGAGGACTGCGCCTATTGTCCGCAAAGCGCCCGATACCATACCGGCGTGGATAATGAAGCCATGCTGAGTTGTGACGATGTGCTGGCGGCGGCCCGATCGGCGCGGCAAATGGGTGCGACACGGTTTTGCATGGGCGGGGCCTGGCGATCGCCGAAGGAAAAGGATTTCACCCGCGTCCTGGACATGGTGCGGGCCGTGAACGATATGGGCATGGAATCCTGCGCCACGCTGGGAATGTTGACGGCGGAACAGGCGCAACGGCTCAAGGAAGCGGGCCTGGAGTTCTACAATCACAACCTGGATACCTCGCCGGAATATTACGGCGATATCATCAGCACCCGGGATTACCAGGATCGTCTTGATACTCTGCAGCATGTCAGGGAGGCGGGCCTCCGTGTCTGTTGCGGCGGCATTATCGGCATGGGGGAGGCGTCAAGGGACCGGGCCGGACTGTTATTGACCCTTGCCAACCTGGACGAACATCCGGAGAGCGTGCCCATCAATCTGCTGGTGCGGGTGGCGGGAACGCCGCTGGCGGACGAGGAGGACATCAACCCTCTTGATATGGTGCGCACCATCGCCGTCGCCCGTATTTTGATGCCGGCGTCCTGGGTGCGCTTGTCGGCGGGCCGCACCGGCATGTCCGACGCCATACAGGCCCTGTGTTTCTTTGCCGGTGCCAACTCGGTGTTCTTCGGAGAGAAGCTGCTGACCACTGAAAATCCGCAAAAGGAAAAGGATCTGGCCCTGTTCGAACAACTCGGGTTGTCCCTGAAGCACTGATCCCGCATGAGCGGTAATCATGCAGACCGGGTTTCCGGCCTCGAGGCCGATCTGGCGCGGCGCAGTGAAGCGGGACTGTTACGACGGCAACAGGCAGTCAGCAGCCGGTCGGGGGTTGTCATCAGGCGCAATAACGAAGGCCTGGTCAATTTCTGCAGCAACGATTACCTGGGCCTTGCCTCCCACCCGTCCCTGATTCGTGCCTGGTCGCAGGCCGCGCAACGATACGGGATCGGTTCCGGCGCCTCGCCGCTGATCTGCGGCCGTTACGATATCCACGACGAACTGGAGCGCGCCCTGGCCCGGTTTACGGGACGAGAGAGGGCGCTGTTGTTTACGAGCGGCTACCAGGCCAATCTCGGCGCCATAACCGCGCTGGCGCACGGCCGCCGCGACCGGATCATCATGGATCGGCTTTGCCACGCTTCATTAATCGACGGCGCCCGGCAGAGCCGCGCGCAAATGCGGCGCTTTCCGCACGGGGACAGTAACGGCCTGGAGCGAATGCTTAAGGGAAACAACAGTGATTTCGCGCTGGTGGTCAGTGAGTCGGTCTTCAGCATGGACGGGGACATGGCGCCGCTGAAAACCTATGCCCGCCTGTGCAATCAATACGGCGCCCTGCTGTTTGTCGATGATGCCCACGGTTTCGGCGTGTTGGGAAAGGACGGTCGCGGCGGTCTGGAACATTCGGGCCTGACGGCAAAAGAAGCGCCGCTGATGATGGCCACCTTCGGCAAGGCGCTGGGGGTATCGGGCGCGTTTGTCGCCGGCGACAACGTCCTGGTGGAGGCGCTGATCCAGTACGCCCGGCCGTATATCTACAGCACGGCCATGCCGCCGGCCGTGGCCGCGACCGTTCTTGCCGCGCTTGAATTGCTGCGGGAAGAAGCATGGCGGCGGCGTCATTTACAGGCACTGATCCAGCGCTATCGCGCCGGCGCCGGCCGGCGGGGGTTGCCGGTGATGGATTCATCGACGCCCATACAACCTTTGCTTATAGGGTCGTCAGGCAGGGCTTTGGAGGTTAGCGAGCAGTTACAACAGCGGGGTTATTTTGTCGCCGCCATTCGTCCGCCGACCGTCCCGCAAAACAGTGCGCGGTTGCGTATCACCCTGACCGCGGAACACAGCGAGGAACAGGTGGACGGGCTGTTGTCGGCGCTGGAGGAAGCGGTGCATTTATGATGGAGCAGGGCTACGGTTCGACCCCGGACAAGCGCAGGCTCGCGGCCAACTTCAGCGATGCCGCCGCCGGCTATGACGCGGTTGCGATCTTGCAGAAGGAAGTGGCCGATGCGCTGCTGGAGCGTCTGGACATAATGAATGTGCGGCCGCACTGGATTCTGGATCTGGGCTCGGGCACGGGGGGCGCGGCACGTCAACTGGCCCGCCGTTATTCCGGCTGCCGTGTCCTGCAACTGGATCTTGCACGCAATATGCTGCTGCAGGCGCGGAAACAATCGCGCCGCTGGTTTTCCCGCCAGTCTTTCGTTTGTGCCGAAGCGGCGGCGCTGCCGGTTCAGGCGGGCGCGCTGGATCTGGTCTATTCCAGCCTGATGCTGCAATGGTGCGAGGATCTTGATGCGGTGTTGTCGGAGATCCGCCGGGGCATGCGCGGCGGCGGCCTGTTTCTTTTTTCCAGCCTCGGCCCCGATACCCTGCACGAGCTGCGCGACAGCTGGGCCGAGGCCGACGATGACGGGTTCATGCATGTAAACGGTTTCAGGGATATGCATGAAGTGGGGGATGCCCTGATCCGCGCCGGATTCGCGGACCCGGTTATGGAGGTGGATCACATGATATTGACTTATTCCCGTGTTCGCGATCTTATGCGTGAGTTGAAACAACTGGGCGCGCGTAATGTGAGTACGGGCCGTCGCCGCGCCCTGACGGGCAAGCGGCGTCTGCAGACGATGATGGAGGCCTACGAAAAATATCGCCGCGAAGGTCGCATACCGGCCACCTACGAAGTCGTGTACGGACATGCCTGGGTGCCGGAAGGTCGGCCGCTGCCCCGCCCGCAGGACGGTGTCGTGACCATCCCGGTGGAATCCATAGGCAGGCGCGGGTAAGCATACGTGGCGAAAAATTGCAGGGGGTTGTTCATAACCGGCACGGACACAGGCTGCGGCAAAACGCATGTTACCGTCGGCATCATGGAAGCTCTTAAACGGTGCGGCGTACGCGTTGCCGGCATGAAGCCGGTCGCCAGCGGCTGTGAAATCATTGAAGGCAGGCCGGTAAACGAGGACGCCGTGAAAATACAGACTGCCTGCAGCAACAGGCCGGATTATGATCTGGTCAATCCATGGGCCTTGCGGGATCCGATCTCGCCGAATATCGCCGCCTCGCGAGAGGGGGTTCGTATTGAACCGGAGCCGGTGGTTAACGCCTATCGGGAGCTGGCAAGGAGTTCGCAGGCGATTATTGTGGAAGGTATCGGCGGCTGGCGGGTGCCGTTGTCCGGCTCCCTCCAGCAACGGGATCTGGCCCGTCTGCTGAATACGCCGGTGATCCTGGTCGTCGGTCTGCGGCTCGGCTGCATCAGCCATGCCTGCCTGACGGCGGAAGTGATTGCCGGGGACAATATTCCCTTGCGCGGATGGATCGCCAGTCATGTGGATCCGGAATATGACACGGCCACTGAGACACTGGAATATCTTGATAATGCCTTGAAGGTTCCCATGCTTGGAGAATTCCCGTATCAGCAGGAAGGTAAAGGAGACAGAATGGATCACGGCCTGGATTTGAACGATCTTTTGTAGAACGAAACGGTATTTCTATGGCCATGAACATCAACTTGCATCCGATAGCCAAAATGGGGCATATTGTTGGCTGTTTTGGCCGGGTTTCCCTGGTACGGGAAAAACGGAAATGAGATTTATTCGCACAAATGATCTATGAAACGGAGGCCGCCGAAGAGGGGTCGAGAACATTTGTGGTTATGCCGAATCGATCCATGTCCTGGCCCGCCCTTGTCACGGCATATGTTGCCATAGTCGTGGTTGCCTTGTCGGTAGCAATCTATTTTTATACAAAGGGATTAACGCTGATATTGCCGTTTTCGGGACTGGAGCTTTTGTTTCTGGGGGCGGTTCTGTATCTCACTGCGTGGAGAAGCGACTGGCGGGAAGTTATCACGGTAGGAGAAGAGTTGATCTCCGTGCAGACCGGGCGTCATGGCCCGGAGTCACATTTTGAATTTCAGCGGCAATGGGTAAAACTGATTCTTGCGCATGCCGGAGGCTGGTATCCTGGCCGATTGTTACTACGATCGCACGGGCACCAAATCGAAATCGGCCGTTTCCTTAATGAACAGGAGCGTCAGGGGCTGGCGGAAATGCTTGCCGCGGCGATGGGGCAGAGACTGGAACAATATAATTCAATCAGATAGGTTCAGCTGAGGAATACAGCATGTCTGTTTTAAAAACTAAAACGATTCTTAAAGGGCTCCTGGCAACCCTTCTTTCATTGTGTACTGTTGTTGCGCATGCCGGGTATGGCGAACTGAATATGACGAGGGGCGTCACGCCTATCAGCCGGGAAGTGTATGATCTGCATATGCTGATCCTCTGGATATGCGTTGTCATCGGCATCATTGTCTTTGGCGTCATGTTCTGGTCCATATTCCATCATCGAAAATCCAGGGGCGCGGTTGCAAAACAATTCCACCATAATACTACCGCGGAGATTGTCTGGACCGTTATTCCCATAATCATACTTGTTGTCATGGCCGTGCCGGCAACGAAAACGCTGCAAAAAATGGAAGACACCAGTGCCGCCGATCTGACCATCAAGGTGACCGGTTATCAGTGGCGCTGGAATTATGATTATGTTGAGGAAGGCTTCAGCTTTTTCAGCACGCTGTCTTCGGACAGCAACGAAATACGCCAGCTTAAATCCGGGCTGGATCCGAAAGGCGCGGACAACTATCTGCTTGATGTGGATAATCCGATGGTGGTGCCGGTGGGCATGAAGATCCGCATTCTGACAACGGCCGCCGATGTCATCCATTCCTGGTGGGTTCCGGATCTGGGCTGGAAGCGTGACGCCATTCCGGGATTCATCAACGAATCCTGGACGGTTATTGAGGAAGAAGGCATCTATCGCGGTCAGTGTGCCGAGCTTTGCGGCAAGGATCATGCCTTTATGCCCGTTGTCCTGAAAGCCGTTTCGGAAGATGAATATTATGACTGGGTCGGTGAACAACTGGCCATGCAGGACGAAGCCGCCGCCGGCGCGGATCGGGAGTGGGGCATGGACGAGCTCATGACAAAGGGCGAAGAGGTTTACGGCAGTGTTTGTGTCGCCTGCCACCAGGCTAACGGCCAGGGCGTACCCGGCGCCTTCCCGGCCCTGGCGGGCGGGGCGATTACCACCGGTCCCGTCGAGGGGCATATCGAGGCTGTCGTGAACGGAGTCTCCGGTACCGCCATGGCCGCGTTCGGCCCGCAGCTGAACGACGTGGACCTGGCCGCGGTTATTACCTATGAAAGAAACGCCTGGGGCAACGATACCGGCGATATAGTTCAGCCCGCCGATATCAAGGCGTTGAGATAATTTAATGAAATGGTCGGTTGTATTTCTGAATTATTTGAGAGGACAGAATCATGAGTGAAGTGGCAATCCATGACGAGCACCACGATCATCATCCCACGGGATTAAAGCGCTGGCTGTTTACCACCAATCATAAGGACATCGGCACGTTGTATCTGCTGTTTTCGCTGGTGATGTTCTTCATCGGCGGCGCCATGGCCATGGTTATTCGGCTGGAACTGTTCGCTCCCGGCATCCAGTATGTTGATCCGAATTTCTTCAACTCCATGACCACCATGCACGCGCTGGTCATGATCTTCGGCGTTGTAATGCCCGGCACGGTGGGCTTTGCCAACTGGCTGATTCCGATGATGATCGGTGCACCGGACATGGCCCTGCCGCGAATGAACAACTGGAGTTTCTGGATCCTGCCGTTCGCCTTCACACTGTTGTTGATGACCTTCTTCATGCCGGGCGGCGCGCCGGCCGCCGGCTGGACCATGTATCCGCCGCTGGTGTTGCAGACCGGGGATGCTTTTCCGTTTCTGATATTCGCCATACACTTCATGGGTGCTTCATCGGTCATGGGCGCGATAAACATTATCGCCACGATCTTCAATATGCGTGCGCCGGGCATGACCTTCATGCGCCTGCCGTTGTTTGTCTGGACCTGGTTGATCACCGCGTTCCTGTTGATCGCTTCCATCCCTGTTTTGGCCGGTGCCGTCACCATGCTCCTGACGGACAAGTTCTTCGGCACGAGCTTCTTTGACGCGGCCGGCGGCGGCGACCCGGTCCTGTTCCAGCACGTCTTCTGGTTCTTCGGCCATCCGGAGGTGTACATTCTTATCCTGCCTGCCTTTGGTGTCGTCTCCCAGATTATTCCGACCTTCGCGCGCAAGCCGTTGTTCGGTTATGAGTCCATGGTCTACGCCACGGCGGCCATCGCCTTCCTGTCCTTCTTCGTCTGGGCGCATCATATGTTTACCGTGGGCATGCCGCTGGCAGGTGAACTGTTCTTCATGTTCGCGACCATGTCCATCGCCGTTCCAACAGGCGTCAAAATATTTAACTGGGTTGCCACCATGTGGAAGGGTTCCATGACCTTCGAGACGCCGATGTTGTTTGCCGTCGCCTTCGTCATACTGTTTACCATCGGTGGTTTCTCCGGCCTGATGCTGGGCATCGTGCCGGCCGACTTCCAGTACCACGACACCTATTTCGTCGTCGCCCATTTCCATTATGTGCTGGTGACCGGCGCCATCTTCGCCATGATGGCCGGTGCCTACTACTGGCTGCCGAAATTCACCGGCCACATGTACGACGAGAAACTGGGCAAACTGCATTTCTGGCTATCGGTGATCTCGGTCAACGTGCTTTTCTTCCCGCAGCACTTCCTGGGTCTGGCCGGCATGCCGCGCCGTATACCGGATTATGCCGTACAGTTTACCGAGTGGAACCAGATCTCCAGCATCGGCGGCTTTGTCTTCGGAGTGAGTCAGTTGATCCTGGTGGTGGTGATCTACAAATGTATTCGCGGCGGACAAAAGGCATCGGATAAGGTCTGGGAAGGTGCGCACGGTCTGGAATGGACCCTGCCGTCGCCGCCTCCCTATCACAGCTTCACCACGCCGCCGCAGGTCACGGACGCAACGGCACACTCCTGAGGGGGATCGATTGGTTGACGACGGACAGGACGATGAAAAACGGCGGCGGTCGAAAAGAAACATCCGCACGGCCCTTGTGCTGGCCGCGATCGCGCTGTTGTTCTATATCGGGTTTGTCCTGAAGACAATGATGACCTGAAGTAATGATTGAAGACGCAAACAGTCGCCTGGCATTGAAGCTGGCCGGCATCGCCCTGGCCATGTTCGGTTTCGGTTACGCCCTGGTGCCGTTGTATGATGTTTTTTGCGACATCACCGGCCTGAACGGCAAAACCGGCCGTATCAGTGCCAATGACGTGCGCGCGGAAAGTGTTGTCCCGGATAGAGAGGTAACGGTGCAGTTCGTTACCAGTATCAACGGTCCGCTGCCGTGGGAGTTCAAGGCGTTGCAACACAGCATGAAGGTTCATCCCGGCGAGCTCGGCACGGCGCTGTTCACGATTGAAAACAAGGCAGGGCACAGCGTTGTCGGCCAGGCCATTCCCAGCGTGTCACCCGGCCAGGCTTCGCGCTATTTCAACAAGACCGAGTGTTTCTGTTTTACCCAGCAAACGCTGGCCGCCAATGAAAAAATGGAAATTCCCGTCAGCTTCGTGGTTGATCCCGATCTGCCGGAAAAGGTTGAGGTCCTGACCCTGTCGTATACTTACTTCAAGGCGCCCGAACAAAAAACGAGTGCGCGTTTGATAAAAAACAACAAAGACAACAGTTCGTAATCTGGAGAGCGGGGAAACATTATGTCGACTTCCAACAGCGGATATTACCTACCGGAACCCAGTCACTGGCCCATCATGGGTTCAATCGCACTGTTTACCGCCTTCCTTGGCGCATCCATCATGCTTAACGGTTCGAATTTCGGCACGTTGTTGCTGGGCGTGGGACTGACCATTCTCGGCTTTATGCTGTTCGGCTGGTTCGGCACCGTTATCCGCGAGAGTGTCGGCGGCCTTTACAATAAACAGGTGGATGTCTCGTTCCGCTGGGGAATGGGCTGGTTCATCGTTTCCGAGGTCATGTTTTTTGCCGCATTCTTTGGCGCGCTTTTCTATGCGCGCATGTATTCGGTGCCGTGGCTGGGCGGCGAAGGCACCGGATTTTCCACGAACGAATTTCTGTGGCCGGAATTCGTGGCAAGCTGGCCCATGTCGGTTATGCCCAGTCCGGAAAATTTCAGCGCCTACGATAAAATTATTCCGGCCTGGGGCATCCCGGCCCTGAACACCCTGATTCTGTTGTCCAGCGGCGTGACCATTACCTTTGCCCACTGGGCCCTGAAAAAGGACAATCGTTCCGGGCTCTGCTGGTGGCTGTTCGCAACATTCGCGCTGGGCTTTCTGTTCGTGGGTTTGCAGGCGTATGAATATTACGAAGCCTATGCGCACCTGGGCCTGACGCTGAACTCGGGCATTTACGGCTCCACTTTCTTCATGTTGACCGGCTTCCACGGTTTCCATGTCACCATGGGCGCCGTCATGCTGGTGATCATCTGGTTGCGTTCCTTGCGCGGGCACTTCTCGGAAGAGAATCATTTCGCCTTCGAGGCCGTGGCCTGGTACTGGCATTTCGTCGACGTGGTCTGGCTGTTCCTCTTTATCTTTGTGTATTGGTTGTGATGCGTGAGGGGTAAGGCGTAAGGCGTAAGGAGTGAGGGACGCAAACAAGACCACGGGGTTTACCTTGCTCTTCACAGCTCAACGCTAAACCCATGAGAGTGGGGCTTAAACCTTGGCGCCCACTTGTGACTTATAGCTTGTAACTTGTAACTGTTTTTTGAAGGCGCTGCTATTGCGGCGCCTTTTCCGTTTCCGGCGGCGGTTGTACCTGGGGCAGGCCGTGCGGCTTGATCAATCCTGTCGCGAAGCCGACAATCAGTAATACAAAGAGCGCCACGGACAGGGTTATGCGAACAGTCAGCGATTTGACCGTACCCGTGCCCTTGCCCTTGTCCCGGACGAGGAAAAACATACCTCCGGTCAGGGAAATGAAGATTGCGATGATCAGAAGTATCACCACACCTTTAAAGATAACCGCGGGTTCCATTCCGTACCTTGAATGATGGCTTATGAAAAGATGGCAAAGAGTAACACCGACTCCGGGCAAATAGAACCTGTCTCAAAATTCTACGTGCACACATTTCGGCCAGTAACAACGTCATCCCGGACCCCGATCCGGGAGCGCCTCAAGCAGGATTTTGAGACAGGTTCCACACTTTGAACGCCATGAGCACGGTTAAACGGCAATTCCGGCCCGGTTTATGGCCCAGTATCGCCGTGGCCCTGCTGCTGCCTTTGTTGATTGGCCTGGGTTTCTGGCAGCTGGATCGCGCCGGGCAGAAAGAGGCGCTGGAAGAAGCGTACCGTTCGCGCCAGGCGGCGCCGCCCATGGACTTGATGGCCGCTGGTGAGTCCGGGTTTGAGCGTGAGAAAATGCTGTGGCGTCGCGTCCTGCTGCGCGGTGAGTACCTGCCGGATAAACAGTTCCTGCTGGACAATCAGGCCCAGGGCGGCAAGCCCGGCTATCTGATATTCTCACCCTTCCGGCTGGCCGGCCGGGAGACTGTTGTGCTGGTCAACCGCGGCTGGTTGCCCATGACAGGCGGTCGCGACGCCGTTCCCGACGTCCCGCCGCCCGCGGATAACGGGGCAGTGCGAGGCACGGCCAAGGATCCGCAGTCAACGGGTCTGGCCCTGGCGGGATCGGTTGCGGAGGATCTGGGCCGCGGGCTTGTACGCGTGCAACAGCTGGATTTAGAGGCCCTCGCCCGGAGCAATAACTGGTCCTTGTTGCCTTACGTGGTAAGGCTGGAGCAACAAACCGGCAGTGGTTTCGTCAGGGACTGGCGGGAGCCCGGGTTCGGCCGTGAGAAGCACCTGGGTTATGCATTTCAATGGTTCGCCATGGCGGCGGCATTATTGATTATTTATCTGGTGGTAAACATGAAACCGAAACCGGATCATGAATAACGAAACAACAACAAAACAGAGCGGAAAGCAGAAATGGATCATAGTTCTTTTGATGGTGATCTTTCTCCTGCCCATGTCGTTGTCCTATTTCCTGTTCTATTTTACCTCTTTCGGACAGGGTGGCGGGGAATCCAGTCACGGGATTCTTATCGAGCCGCCCCGGCAGCTGCCGGATCTGGTTCTGAGAACGGCGGGCCGCGGGGAACAGAAAAAAACGCCCCTGCACGGCAAGTGGAGCCTGGTGTATCTGGCGCAGGGTCATTGCGACGACGCCTGCGAAGAGAATCTTTACCGCATGCGGCAACTGCGCCTGGCCCAGGGCAAACACGGAACCCGCGTACAGCGGGTTCTTTTAAATTTCGGCCGTGAAGAATTACGCTTGAATGATCGTCTATTGCAGGAGTATGCCGGGCAATTGATTTCCCCGCCGCAGGAACCCGCGGGCCTGCTCGATCAGTTCCGGCTGCGGGAACAGGATCAGCCATTGGATAAAAACAGATTGTATCTGGTGGACCCGCGCGGCTTTTTAATGATGAGTTATCCCGCTGATACCGAACCGGGCGGCATTATTGACGACATGAAGCGGTTGCTGCGTTATTCGGGGTCGGGCTGATAATGCAAGGCCGCGCGTTCTTCCTGCTGTCCCTGAGCGCTGTTGTGCTCACCTATGTCGTGGTCGTTCTGGGGGCGTATGTACGCTTGTCCGACGCCGGACTGGGGTGTCCTGACTGGCCGGGGTGTTATGGCCGGATGATAGTATCAGAGCAGACAGGGGTGTTTGACGGGACTGCCATCGATTACGGCAAGGCCTGGAAGGAGATGATCCATCGTTACGCGGCCGGCCTCCTCGGTTTAATGATATTCCTCATGACGGTGTTGGCCTGGCTGCGCCGGCGCGGCGCGCCCGTTGGTCTGGTCACGACAATCGCGGGCCTGGTGATCTTTCAGGCGGCACTGGGCATGTGGACCGTGACCTGGCTGCTGAAACCCGCGGTGGTCAGCGCCCACCTCCTCGGCGGCATGGCCATTCTGGCCTTGTTATTCTGGCTCCTCCTGGGCCAGTTGTTCCGGTTCAATAATACAGGCACGGACCCGGGCCTTCGCCCCTGGGCCGTTGCCGGCCTGCTGGTACTGGTGGTGCAGATATTCCTGGGCGGCTGGACCAGCGCCAATTACGCGGCACTGATATGCCCGGATTTTCCCCAATGCCGTAACGGCGAGTGGTTGCCGCCGCTGGATTTCAGTGAAGGTTTCAGGTTGTGGCGCGGTCTCGGCGTTAATTACGAAGGCGGCGTGCTGGACGCCGCCGCGCGGTCGGCGATTCACATCAGTCACCGCATCGGCGCGCTAATCACTTTCATCGTCTTGACCGCGGTGGCATGCCGCGCTCTGCGTTCCCGGATGACCGGTATAAAAATGACCGGCCTTCTGCTTTTCGCTGTTCTCATCGTTCAGATCGGCCTGGGCATTGCCAACGTGGTCATGGTGCTGCCGCTGCCGGTGGCGGTGGCGCACAACGGCGTTGCCGCGTTATTATTAATGATTATTGTCGCCCTGCTGTATCTGTCCCGTTCCCGGGCGATGCTGTTCAGGCCACCTAGATGAGAGGCTCATGTTGTCAGTAACCGCAATTTCCGGCTGGCGGGATTATCTCGCCCTGTGTAAACCCAAAATCGTTCTCATGATCGTGTTCACCGCCGTCGTGGGCATGTTCCTGGCGACGCCGGGCATGGTGGATCCGCTGATACTGCTTGCCGGAACGCTGGGTATCGGCCTGTCGGCGGCCTCGGCGGCGGCCATCAATCATATTGTCGATCACCGTATTGATTCCATCATGTCACGCACGCGCCGTCGGCCGCTGCCGCGTGGCAACATGACGGAACAATCCGCCATACTGTTCGCCTTCACCCTGTGCGGGCTGTCCATGCTGATCCTGACCTGGTTCGTCAATACGTTGACGGCCGTGTTGACCCTGGTTTCATTGGTGGGTTACGGCTTCATATACTCCATGTACCTGAAGCGGGCGACGCCGCAGAACATCGTTATCGGCGGCGCTTCCGGCGCCGCGCCGCCGGTGCTGGGCTGGACCGCCGTGACGGGCACACTGGATCCCCATGCCCTGCTGTTGTTTCTGATCATCTTTGCCTGGACGCCGCCGCATTTCTGGGCTCTGGCCATCGCCCGGCGCAAGGATTATGCCAGCGCCAAGGTCCCCATGCTGCCGGTGACCCACGGCGTCGAATTCACGCGCCTGCACATTCTGCTGTACACCATCATGATGTTCATCGTCAGCCTGATGCCGTTCATCTTTTACATGAGCGGCCCCGTCTACCTCTTCGGTGCGGTGACGCTGGGCGCGTATTTCCTCTACCTGGCCGTACGCATGCAGAAGGATCACAGCGACCATCTGGCCATGAAAATGTTTTCGTATTCCATCGTTTACCTGCTGGCCTTGTTCGCCTTCCTGCTCGTCGATCACTACATGCCGCTTCTATTAAACGCCTACTAGCGAGGGGTCTAAAGGATTAGCCACAGAGGACACGGAGGAACACAGAGATGAGAAAAGAAAATGATGTCCAAAGAATCGGACTGAAACACAGTTGGGGTTTTCTTTTCTTCTAAGCGACCCTGATAAGGGTCTTAAAAAAAGCCGTTCCTTTTCGGGAACGGCTTTTTGGTGTTTAAAAGATGTTAGGGCGAAGTTGTCGTTTGAGTTTCCCGGATTACGCTGCGCTTTATCTCGGCCACCATGTCTGATCGCTCCTGACTCCTTACGCCTCACTCTTCACTGTCTTTACGCCGCCATGGCCGACCGCATCTTGTTCATGGCCGCAACCTCCAGCTGGCGGATGCGTTCGGCGGAAATACCAAATTCGTCGGCCAGGTCATGCAGCGTCGACTTGTCATCGGTAAGCCAGCGCCTTTGAATGATCTCGCGGCTGCGGGCGTCCAGTGATTTCAGCGCCGCCGTGAGCTGCTCCTGTTCCAGATCATCATCCTGGGAGAATTCCGCTTCCTGCTCCGGCCCCGGCCCCAGGTTTTCCAGGTAGCCGGACGGGGCAAAGCCGGTCTCATCCTCATCTTCATTAACCGGGCTGTCGTAGGCGGCGTCCCGGGCGCTGAGGCGTTCTTCCATCTCCAGCACGTCGCGTCTGGTCACGCCCAGATCTTTGGCCACTGCCTCGACTTCCTCATTGTTCATCCAGCCCAGGCGCTTCTTGGCGGAGCGCAGGTTGAAAAACAGTTTGCGCTGCGCCTTGGTGGTGGCCACCTTGACGATGCGCCAGTTGCGCA
>JBBDSH010000091.1:0-80869 GCA_040905045.1 Gammaproteobacteria bacterium
CCCGAACTGGTGGGCGCAGCGAATGCCGTACGCGAAGCATGGGTGATGGAACCGGCTCATGTGCATGGAAAACTGGCGACAAAGAAACTGAGGCGAATAGAAACTTCCTGGTTCAGGGATCCACGGATTGTGAATATCTGTAGCCGGGCGATTGAGCTTTCCGGCCTGGAACCTGCCCGGCTGGAGTCGGTGGGTCTGGTGCTGTTAATCCCGCATAAAAATTTTCTCAAACAGGAGCCCGGTCTCACAGCGGGAATCGAACGTCTGGCCCGTGAACACGCCGATCGGGGCGAAACGGTAGCATACAAGTATCACCCCAACTCCTGGGGCCAGGAACTGGAACTGCCCCGCGATCAGTGCCTGGAAATCCCGCAACGGCTGCCGGTGGAAATCCTCTCGCCATGGTTATCAAATGCAGTAGTTGCCGGCAGCATGACGAGTTCGCTGATTTTTCTGCCCCGCCTGAATCCGGGCATCCAGCCCCGGGCACTGGTTCTACCGTCGAACCGGGAACACCCGTTGAATCTTGTTTACAGAAAACTTGGTATCCCGCTGGTTGAATGTGTGTAGCACACCCTGCTGATATGGATTGAAAGCAGTTTCATTCTTTTCAAGTCAATTGTCCCATAGCACTCTGTCTATACGCTGAAACACTTCGGGAATAAGACGGCAATTGTTATCCGAGGCCACCGCCAGATGCGGTGCAATGAGATTGGAATTGGCATCGGCAATGCGGCTTTTGCAGTCTTCCAGAAAACCACTCAGATCTTCCGTGCTGACAATGCCCCGTGACAGGGCCCGGAAATCAAATTCCCGTACCGGATTGCTTTTATCGACGAAGCCAAGACGCTGAAGGTCGCCCAGCCATCGATCCCGCCATGCGCTTTCCGGTTCATGCGCTTCATCGCCCAGTGTGGTGTATTCCACCTGCAGTGTGGTCGATTCGTCCTGACCGGCGATGCGACCGGGATTGTTGATCCGCCTTATACGGTATTCGGGATCGGCGAACAGAACCTCATGGTCCTGCAGCCTCACAGGATCACGGAAAGTGAAACTGCCGAGCAGTTCCCACTGCGGCTCACCCGGCGGCAATGTCCAGCCCGCATACCGGCACAGTACCGGCAGAGGGATGCACCAGAAAACCCGTTCAGCCCGGTATTCGATGCCGCCGGAGATAACGCCGTTGACACGCAGGCTGTCCGGGTCCATATCGATATGGATATCGTCGGCCCCCATGTACATTGCAAAATGATCGCGGCAGCCATCCAGCATCGCCCGGATCAACCGGCCGAACCCGCCTTCCAGGGGATACATGACTTCCTCGCAGGGCGGATCCGAATGCCGGGTTTTATAATGGTAGAGGCGGCTTTCCTCGCTGTAGACCCCTCGCTCCATGCCGGGTTCGGGCGGCAGTTCCACGGCACTGCGCGGGAAAAACCAGGGAAAAATCCAGCGCATCAGATCAGTTTCCGGGATACCCTGCTCACGTTGCCATACCAGCGGCGGGTAGGCCCTGATCATTTCATCAAAGGCCAGGTCAGCCAGCCACGGACCATAGGCGCGGGCGAACTCCTCGCGGCTGGAACCCAGTCTGATGCCGGCGGCGGGATCGATATGGATATGTTTTCGAAATTCGTCGGGCCATTCATCCAGGTCGGCGGCATAGGGGATGATGTGCCCGCGTACCACGACGCTGCGCTCAAGATTGAAGCGCCTGACCTCGCCCTTGAGTACATCGTTGACAAAATCCCGTGTGAATTCGGATCGATCGTAATTGATAATATGCCGGCCATGGTCGAACCAGTTGCCTTTCGAATCCCGGAAGCTGCCGTTAACGCCGCCGGCATCGGGAGAGCGTTCCAGCAGTACGCCGCTCTCTCCCTGCAGCGCCAATACTCTCGCCGTCAGGGAACCCACCAGACCGGCGCCGATAATGAGATTATCGACAATACGTTTTTCCATATTATTATTGCACCTGTTTTTTTATTTCCGGATGACCATCAGAGTCTGGTTGGCGATCTGCCAGGCGCCGTTGATCAATAAGGTCCTCCCCTGCTCGTCTTTCACCGTCCAGACATGGATCGGGGCGGCCGGATCATGAGGCAGCTCGATATCGTAGGTGCAATCCTGGAAATCAATCGATTCGACTGCATCAGAAAAATGATCCCGGATACGTCGCTGTGAATGCCGGTTGAAATCCGTGTTCCATTGGCCGGCCGTTTCCGGTCGGCTGTTGTCGCAGAACTGCACGCGCACCTCGATATTATGGGGATTGAAAAGGCCGGTCGCCATGACATACCCGCCGTCCCGACACAGACTTAAAAGTTTTTCAACCGGTTCTTCAAACTCCGGAAACAGCGACAGGAAGCACGTGGCAATGACAACGTCAAATTTCCCCTTGATGTCATACAGATCCGCCTGTTCAAACCCGACACCTGCGAGGCCCGGAAATGCTTTTGCTGTTTCAATGAATTCGGCCGTGTGATCGTAGCCGTGAAGCTGCCATTGCGGGAAACGCCTGTGCAGATAGTACAGTAGCTCACCGTTGCCGCAGCCGATATCCGCCACACTCAACGGGGCTGATGTGTCAAGGCGCTGTTCCAGCGCTGCAGCGATGGTTTTGAAATCTTCCTTGGGATTTTCATAGCGGTCACTGGAAGTATACCGGTACAGTTCCGGATGGCGCTGATACATGGAACGCCGGTTGTCAGGCATCAGTTGCGCTCGCCGCCGGCGGTAATAGCACAGGTCTCGCCCGGATACTCCCATCCTTCCCAGTTGGGGACAATAAAATCCTCGATTACCCAACGCCCGTTACGCAAGGTCCAGATATCATGGTTACGGAAGGACTCGGCCACCTCATAAAAACGCTCGATGGTGATGCCCAGATATTCGCAGAAATGGCGAATATCCTCGTGCGGGATCTCCGGGGCCCGTTCACGGATGATTTCAACGGCTGCCTCGCGGCTGATGCGGCCCGCACGGATATCGATGGACAAATTGTCGAACAGGCGGGTGCAGCCGAATTTGTACCACTTCAGGTAATGGTGGATGGATATAAAGCCGGAGTCCACGTCGTCGAACGTGTGCCAGCCCGGGCCGCTGTCCGGCGCCCGGAAACCGTGCTTCTGCGCCACTTCGAAGGTCTTGACCGGATCCCAGGGGAAAAAGTAGCCGAGATAGATCCCGCGCACCGGATTGTTCTTGAGTTCCTCTTTTTCCGGTGCGAAATACGGCGTCATCTCCCGGCGGGAGAAATGTTCGCCGACCCAGTCTTCGGCGGTGGTACCCTGGGTCACGCCGTGGCGGATCAGCCATTCGTAATTTACGTCAACGCCTTCCGATTCCTCCTCCAGATTGCCGTACTCGATAGCATCATTCTCGCCCCAGACGATCAGCGGAATACGGAACTTCACGGCAAACTTGAGCGGGATATTGTACAGCGCCATGTGCTTGGGGATGCCGGGCACGGCATAGTTTTCGTAGGACAGCCGCATGAAGCGCCGTTCCACATCCGGGTTGATCCAGTTGTCGATGTTGTCGACGCCCAGGCGCACGAGATTGTCGAGGTTCTGCTGGCCGATTTCCAGCCGCGCCGGATCGCGCCAGGTTACGGTCAGTGGATTGAGGCCGTATTCCAGGCAGGTAACGACCTGCCAGTAGCTGTCCTTGCCGCCGCTGACCGGCACGAGGCAATCATAGCCATGACTGTTCTCGCGCGCCCACTCGGCAATTTCCCGGAAACGGCGTTCCCGTTCCGTCCAGTCAACGCCTTCACGCCGATCCCATGCCCGGCAGGCACTGCAGATGCCGTCGGGCGGCAGGTTGATGCGGGGGTGGCTTTCCGGGGTTACACAACGTCGGCAGTATTTCATGGCTCCAGCATTGACCAGTCAAGGGGAGTGCCGCGCGGCACATCACGATTGAACGTTCGTCCGCATACCTCGCTCAAATGGCGGGGCGCAAGCCCGCCACCGGGACGGATACTGCGGACATTATACTCGCTCAGGATCTCGCCGGCGCGGACATCTTCGACAACGTACAGAGAGCGCCGGAAAATACGGCTGGCCTCGACGCTGGGACTGATGCCGTCAGGGTCGCCAAGCGACTCCCAGGCAGTATAACAATCCCGGCACATACGGCCGAATTCATCGGGCTCCAGGGAAAACAGCGCATCGGGGCCGCCTTCGCTGCGGTCCAGCGTCAAGTGTTTTTCTATCATCGCGGCACCCAGTGCGATCGCCGCCACCGGTACGGCTGTACCGGTAGTATGATCGGACAAACCCGTCGGGAGTCCGAATTCCTCCTCATAGGAGGCAATCTTGCGGAGGTGACTTTCCCCGGCCGGCGTCGGATAGGCGCTGACGCAATGCAGGAGAACCAGTTGCCGGCAGCCGCCGCGGCGTGCCGCGGCCACCGCCTGCCGGACTTCGTCGCGATCGGTAATTCCCGTGGAGATGATCAGCGGTTTGCCGGTTGCCGCCGCCTTTTCGATTAACGGCGTGTCATGGGCCTCGAAGGAGGCGATCTTGTAGGCTGGGCAGTCCAGCGTTTCCAGAAAATCCACCGCCGTGGGATCAAAAGGGGCGCTGAAGACGGTGATGCCCAGTTGCCGTCCTTTTTCGAACAGCGCTTCATGCCATTCCCAGGGCGTACTGGCCTCGGTGTAAAGATCGTACAGGGTCCGGCCCGCCCAGGGCCCTTCCGTGATGGCAAAATCCTCACCGTCGTGATCGATGGTCAGCGTATCCGCCGTATAGGTCTGCAGTTTGACGGCATCGGCGCCCGCCTCGACCGCCGCTTCCAGTATACGAAAGGCGCGTTCCTGTTCGCCCAGATGATTGGCCGACATTTCCGCGACCATGTAGGGCGGATGTCCTCTTCCGATCCGCCGTCCGTTCAGGATTACTTCTTTTTGCAACGTTACCGTCATTCCTGCGTATCCGGTTTGCCGGCTTTTTCAATTCTTAGACGATAGCGATGCCCCCGCCAGTCGAAAAAGGCCGGATAGCGATCGTTGTCCACGACCCGCAGAAGATTGAACTGATCGGCGATGCTGGATTGCGGATCCAGAACACTGTCCGCGGGACCGCGCCGCGGCCAGTAACTCGGCTCACCTTCCTGGGGCGTTCCTTCCGGCGGCACCGGCTCCTGTAAAAACCGTTCGCAAAGCTGCAGTGTTTTCTCCGCCAGCACATGCCGCATTTCATCGATCAACTCATGACCCTCGAATCGCAGATGGTCCCGGTAGATAACCCTGCCCGCATCCACCTCTTCCGCCGCCTCCAGCAACGAAACAGGTATACGGTTTTTCCCTTCCAGTATCTGCCAGGTCAGGGGCGACATGCCCCGGCCCTGCGGAAGTTCACTGGCGTGCACGACCAGATTACGGTGGTGAAGGGTAAGGGATCCGGGCGGGACAATGCGATGGCAGCTCAGCAGGAACGCCACCGCACCCTTTGCAAGATCGGACACAGCCCGGCACAGTACGGCATGATCGCCGCCGCTGTTGATGCGATCCACGAGTTCCTCACACCAGGGCAGCATCCACTCGTCATTATCGATAAACACAGTTATCCGGCGCGGCCGGTTCCACCATTTTGGTATGCGGCTCATTGTTTCTGAAGTTCTTGTATGATGCGTTGGATTCCGCGGCCGTCACAGATCCCCCTCGCGGCGGCCGCCATGGCGGAGCGGCGTTTGCCGTCCGCGCACAGAGCCCGGACAGCGGCCGCCACGTCCTGCGCCGTCAGGCCTTCCGCCGATCCCAGGGATTCGACAGCGCCGGCCTGTGCCAGCGCCGAGGTGTTGGCCGCCTGATTCGCGGCAATCACTATAACAATCGACGGCAGGCCCAGACAGCAACGCTCCAGGGCGGTACCGCCGCCGGCACCGACCGCCATATCCGCAGCCGCCATGATTGCGGCTATATTAGCACTCTCCTCGTGGATGCGGACGGGATAAGGCAGCGTCACCGCCAGATCGAGGATCACTTCCCGCCAGATTGAGGCCCGGCCGATCACCACGTCCACGGGCACGCGCAGACCCGCGCGGCGGATCCCCTCCAGGGCGGTCAGGGTGTGGCCGCCGGCGTCGGTGAAACCGAAACTGACAAACAGGCGGCGGCATTCCGATGACTCTTCACGGCTCAAGGCGCGTTCCCGCTGGCGCTGGAATTCCGGCCGCAGCAGGGCGTAATCCGGTCCCGTCAGCAGCCGGCAGTCTGCCGGAGCCCGGTTTTCCCAGGCGGCGGCCGTACGGCCGGGCGTCGGATCGATCAATACATCGCAGTCGCAGCGCCGATCCGCCAGATCGTCGATAACGGCGATGCGCTCGGCCCAGTCGCGGGCGGCGCGATGAAACAACGCGTCCAGGCCGTAATGATCCACAATCAGCCAGTCGGCCCTGGCGTCCAGCGCCGTATCGATGGATTCCGTGTCATCAGCACCGGCCAGGCTGATGATGCGATGGCCGGAAGCGCCCAGGGCCGGCACCGTTTCCAGGGACTCCGGGCAAGTCGCGAAGACACAGGTCCAGCCGTTGCCGGCCAGGGCATCCGCCAGCGCCAGCGAGCGGATAACGTGGCCGCCGCCGATGCCGGCCGCGGCGTCCGCCCGGAATACCGCCAGCGGCCGGGTCATTCCCGTACCCGGAACACCGGCTGGATCAGCGGACAGCCGAGGCGATCCGCCAGGCCCGGCTGCGCGATTTCTTCCGCGATGCGGGCGCAGGTGCGATCGAAGGCCGCCAGCACACCGTCGATATCGGCGTTGTCGTGCGCGTACATCAGGTTGAAGGCGCCGGTGGTCAGCACGCCCTGTTCCAGCATGCTGACCGCATACAGGGTCTGCACGGCCTGGCGCGAGGCATGGGCATGATCACGGAAGGTCAGCGACTGCATGGGCGGCAGGCCGGCAATGGCCATGACATTATCGATACCGTGGCCGGTGATACTCCGCTGCAAACCCTCACGCAGCCGGCGGCCGGACCGCCACAGGGTGTCGATAACCGGCTCACACTGCATTTTCTCCAGCACCGCCAGCGCCGCCGCCAGCGACAGTGCTTCACCGCCGAAGGTCCCGGAAATGAATATGTCGTCGAATTCGCGCATGAGTTCGCGGCGGCCGGCGATCACCGACAGCGGCATGCCGTTGCCCAGGGCCTTGCCGAGACAGGTCAGATCCGGCGTGACGCCGTAATGGGCCTGGGCGCCGCCTGTATGGATGCGGCAGGCGGTAATGATTTCATCGAACACCAGCACCGCGCCCTGCTCGCGGGTGAGATCGCGCAGGCCCTGGAGATAACCCGTGCGCGGTTCCTCGGTATGGACCGGTTCAATCATGACGGCGGCGATTTCATCCGGATATTGATCGAACAGTCCGCGCATCGCCTCCAGATCATTGAAGGGGGCGCGGTGGGTCAGCCCGCGGACGCACTCGGGCACGCCCTTGTGCCGTGTCGTGGCGCCGATGTACCAGTCCTGCCAGCCGTGATAGCCGGTGGTGATGACGCGTTCGCGGCCGGTGGCGGCGCGGGCCACGCGCACCGCCGCAGCCGTGGCGTCGGAGCCGTTCTTGCCGAAGCGGACCATGTCGGCACAGGGAATAATGTCGATCAGCCGTTCGGCCAGCTCGCCTTCCAGCTGCGTGGCCAGGCTGAAACTGATGCCGTGCTGCAGCTGTGACCGGATCGCGGCGTCCACATCCGGATCACGATAACCCAGTATCACCGCCAGCAATGCGGCCATGACATCCACGTATTCGTTACCGTCAATATCCCTTACCCGGCCGCCGCGGCCCTGCTGGAGAAAATGCGGGGCGCGCCCGCGCGGGAACAGCAGCGGGCCCTTGGAGAAGGTCTGGGTACCGCCGGGGATGAGGGCTTCCACCTTCGCCAGCCAGTCACGGCTGGCGGCGTAGCGTTTTTCGTCCGAACCGGCCATGTCCGTGTCAGCCTTCCGCACCGGCGTTCAGGGCGGTGCCGTTTTTCACCGCCAGCGCCACCGCCAGTTCCATCAGTGCCATGCGGCCGTCCAGCAGATCCGCCGGCGGTTCGCCGCCGGAGGCGTCGAGGAAACGATGCAGCAGGGCCCGGTACATGGCGTCGGCGTCCACCCCCTGCGATTCATACAATGTCTGCCAGTCACCGCGATCGCGGCGGAACAGACGCACGCGGCAGTGCTCCGGATCCGCACCTTCGCTTTCCCATAACAATGTCCCCTCACTGCCGACCAGTTCGCAGCCGCGGCGCTTGCAGGCCTGCAGGTAATCCAGGTGGATCTCCGCCCGCACGCCGTTGTCGTGCTGCAGCTGAATGGCGGCGTAATCCTCGACATCGATTTCCAGATCCGAACGGCGTGCCGTTACACCGCCGGCCGTCCGCACCGGTCCGAACAGCCACATGAGGTAATCGATTTCATGGATGGCGTCCAGCACTACGCCGCCGCCGGCCTCGCTGCGGGCACAATACAGAGTGCGATAATCCGCCTGCGGCCGCATGTCGGGCAGCCACTGGCCGAAATGGGCGCGTGCAAACCAGGGCTCGCCGATTTCATGCAGATATCGGTTCAATGTCGCCGGTCCCGGATGAAAACGCATGTTGCAGACCACATACAGCCGCGGCACGGGTGTGCCGGCCTGTTCCACCAGTTCCGCGGTCTCGGTATCCATGCGATCGGCCAGGGGCTTTTCCACCAGCACGCGGCAGCCGGCCTCGATCAGTTGTCCGGCGATCGGGACATGATGCGCGTGCGGCGTTGCCACTACGGCGGCGTCCGGGCGCCATTCCAGTGCCCGATCCATGTCGGTAAACATCATGACGCCGAGGTCGGCGGCAACGGTTTGCGCCCGGGCGCCGTCGCTGTCATGCACGGCCACCTCGGCCCGTTCCCGCGCCAGCCGCGCATGGCGGCGGCCGATGGAACCGGTCCCGACGACCAGCAGCTTCATGACCCGTGCGTCTCCGCAAACCGGCGCGCCAGGTCCAGGTCGTTCTGTTCGTCGATGTCGACGGATCGCGTGAACGGCATGGGCCAGCCGCGCAGTCCGGGCCCGTAAAAAGTGCGCTGTTCACGGAATGCCGTCACGGTGACGGCGTAGGTGCTGCCGTTGTCCACGCACAGCGGCCCGATTTCGGCGGCGCTGCGTTCCACCAGTTCCGGCCATTGCGGTCGCAGGCGGCCGTCTTTGCCGATGCACAGCGCCTGGTGCGGCGGGTGTGTATAGCGGGTAACGGCCATGGCGAAATCGCAGACACCGGGTTCGATGAGATCCAGCACGGCATTGATATCGTCGCTGTGGCGCAGCGGCGCGGTGGCGTAAAGAAAGGAAATCACATCATAGGATCGCCCGTCACGTTCTTCCCGGTCGAGGATATCGATGCCCACGTCGACAAGACCGGCCGTATCCGCGGCCAGCGCGGCGGGGCGTTCACTGACCTCGGCGCCGGCCCCGCGGGCCACCTCGGCAATGCCGGCGTCTTCGGTGGAAACCAGGATACGTTCGAAGCGGCCACACGCCCGCGCCGCGTCGATGGTCCAGACGATAATGGGGCGGCCGAGGAAATCGGCCGTGTTCTTGCCGGGCAGGCGTTTGGATCCGCCGCGCGCGGGGATGACGGCCAGACACTTCAGCATGGGTGCGTCTCCACTGCCATGATGGTGATCACACCAGCAGCCCGGCCAGGCTGTCGATGATGTAATCCTGATACTCGTCGCCCAGTCCCGGGTGCAGCGGCAGGGTCAGGGCACCGGCGTAATAGCGCTCCGCTTCTTCGCAATGAATCCGTCCCCCGTACAGATCGTGATAGTAAGGCTGCCGATAGACCGGTATGTAATGAACGTGCACACCGATGCCGGCCGCGCGCATGGCATCAAACACCTCGCGCCGTGTCCGGAGACAGCGATCGGGATCGAGTTCGACGGTATACAGATGCCAGGCGGAACTGCGATCCGCCTTCGTAACCGGCGTGGTCAGCGGCAGTCCGGCCAGCTTTTCGTCATAGCGCCCGGCGAGAACCCGGCGCCGTTGCAGGAATTCATCCAGCCGCCGCAGCTGACTCTCGCCCAGGGCGGCCTGGATATCGGTCATACGGTAATTAAATCCCGTTTCGATCTGCTCATAACCCCACGGGCCTTCACGCTTGCCGTCGCTGTTGATGCCATGGCTGCGCAGGCGCCGCATCCTTTCCGCCAATCCGGACTGGTTGGTCACCGCCATACCACCCTCCCCGGTTGTCATCAATTTCACCGGATGGAAACTGAATACCGTAATATCGGAATAGCGACAGGATCCAACGGCCATATCCCGGTAGGTGGCACCCAAGGCATGGGCGGCGTCTTCGATGATGCGAAAACCGTACTCTTCAGCCAGAACCGAAAGCTCTTCCATGTCACAGGACTGGCCGGCAAAATGAACGGGGATTACCGCCTTGGGCAACTCTCCTTTTAATCGGGCCCGTTCAAGCCTGAGTTTCAGATCGTCAACACTCATATTACGGGTACCCGGTTCAATATCGACGAAATCCACATCAGCGCCGCAACAGCGGACGCAATTGGCCGTGGCCACATAGGTGATCGGCGAGGTCCAGACCCGATCCCCGGGGCCGATATCCAGGGCCAGGCAGGCCAGATGCAGGGCCGACGTGCCGCTGTTCACCGCCACGCCGTGGCCGGCGCCGCAATAAGCGGCAACCGCCTGTTCGAACCGGGGCACGACAGGCCCCTGGGTCAGGAAATCGGACCGCAGGACTTCAACTACGGCATCGATATCTTCATCGGATATATTCTGCCGGCCGTAGGGAATCATGTATCGGACAGATGATTGAGCTGCCGGATTTCGTCAAGGTCCAGAAAATCGGGGTTGGTACCGGAATTATATTCAAATCCGCGCGGCACAGGTGTTCCTTTTACTCCCAACGGATTGACAGTGTAGTCCACATCCCGATGGTGGAACTTGATCGTTGGTTTAATCAGGTAGTGATCATCGAACTCCAGTGTCAGGTGGGAATAGTCCGACGGACACATGACCTCATGCAGCTTCTCACCCGGCCGTATGCCGATAATTTGCCTGGGCATTCCGGGAGCCATGGCCTCGGCCAGATCCACAATCCTGACGGAGGGGATCTTCGGCACAAACATTTCGCCGCCCCACATACGCCTGAAATTCTCCAGAACGAATTTGACGCCCTGTTGCAGTGTGATCCAGAAGCGCGTCATATCCTCGTCGGTGATGGGCAGGGAATCGACTCCCTGCCTGAGCAGCTGATTAAACAACGGCACCACCGATCCGCGGGAGCCGACAACATTGCCATAGCGCACCACGGAAAAAACCGTTTGGTGATCACCGGCGATGTTATTGGCAGCCATGAATAACTTGTCCGACGCCAGTTTTGAACTCCCATACAGGTTGATGGGATTGGCGGCCTTGTCCGTGGACAAGGCAATTACTTTCTCGACATTGTTTTCCAACGCCGCGGCGATCAGGTTTTCCGCGCCATAGACATTGGTGTTGATGCATTCCATGGGGTTGTATTCGGCAAACGGCACCTGCTTGAGTGCCGCGGCATGAATCACATAGTCGACATTGCGCAGTGCCTGTATCAGACGATAGCGATCCCGCACATCACCAAGAAAGAAGCGAAGACAGGGATCATCAAGTTCCTGCTGCATTTCATATTGTTTTACTTCATCGCGGGAGAATATGACCAGCCGTTTTGGCTTGTAGGATTCCAACAGGGCACGAACGCAGCATCTGCCAAAGGATCCTGTCCCGCCGGTGATAAGAATCGATTTGCCATTAAACATGCTTTATTAGACTATATTTCGCGATTCATTAACAACAGACAGTGATGGCGCATCCAGAAATCCTGTCAAGCCGGGATTCAAGATGTCTGGGAAGCAGCTTTTTCCCCTGGTTTTTTCGCCTTTGCCACCACATAACGATCACGTCCCAGCTCTTTTGCTTTATAGAGGGCCGCATCCGCCGCATTGGTGATTGCCTCGACTGAATCACCGTGTTCGGGATACAGGCCAATACCGAGGGAAACTGACAGGCCTTCAAGCCGCTTGCCCTTGTGCTGGATCTTGATCAATTTCACAGCCTGGCGAATCTCCTCGGCCCGCTGCTCCGCCACGGAACGGGATATTCCGGGCATGATAACCAGGAACTCCTCACCGCCGAAGCGGCAGGCGACGTCATCATCGCGGATAATGTTGGCCAGCAGTTCGCCCAGTTCCCGCAGAACGGTATCGCCGGCATCATGGCCATAAGTATCATTGAACTTCTTGAAGTAATCGATATCCAGCATGATCACGGCCAGGCTGTCGCCGGCGCGCTGTGACCGCGCCATCTCCCGTTCCAGTGTCTCCTGCATGTAACGCCGGTTGAACAGGCCGGTCAGGGGATCGCGCACCGATTGTTCCTGTAATTCCTCGCGCAGGCGCAGATTGGCCAGGGCCAGGGCAAGATGCTCGGAAGCACTGACACCCAGCTGCGACAGTTCTTCCGTGGCATGGTAGGACTCGTAATCCTTCCATTCCGGATTGACGCGCAGATGCAGCAGTCCGATGACGTCGCCATAACCGATCAGGGGAATACACATATAAGGGCCGGATATGTCGTCTTTACAATGATCGCATATCAACTCGCCGGCCGGGTCCAGGACAATATGCGCCCGCCCCTGACGCAACGCCCAGCAGTCGTTTTGCTCGAATGTCTCTTCAGCGGGCTCCTGTTCCCCCCACGATACCAGTGCCTCGACCAGGGAATGGGAATCATTGAAGGTATAGAGCGCACCTCCGATACCGTCGGCGAACAGCTTCTGGATGTAATGCGAGATCACCGGCCGGGTTTCCTCGATGCTGTGGCAGATTTGCAGGCGATCGTTCATCTGTGAGAGCAGGGAGAACTTGCGATAATGCTGTTCCAGGGCCTGGTGGGCCTGCTGCAGTTCCGTTTCTGTTTTTTCCCTCTCCCGGAGTTCCTCCTTCAACCTGGTATTGGCTTCCAGGAGTTCCGCGGTTCTTTGTGACACCGTCTCCTCGAGTTCCTTGTGGCTCTTTTCGAGACTTTCTTCGCGTTCCTCGATTACCGTCAACATTCTGTCAATGCCGTTTGCCAGAGTACCGACTTCGTCCTTTTGATCCAGGTCCGCCCGTTGGGAATAGTCGTGATGCTCCGTGACCCGTTGCATCATGGAACTGAGTTTCCGCAAGGGGTCGGTGAATGACCGGCTCAGCCTGACGGCAATCAACATGGCGATCAAAAACGATACCAGCAATACTATGAATGAAATTGCAATATTCCTGGCCAGCCGATCCAGCCGTGACTGCATGCTGGATCGAATCACGACCCCGCCGATCTCTTGATTATCGAATATCACCGGGCTGGCAACGGTGATGATGCCGTCGGCGTATACCGCGCTTTTCTCGCCGAGCGCCGGAGGCCCGGACCAGGCCTCGCCATCGCCGTCTCTCACGAACCGGGCCAGTTGCGTCCCTTCCGTATCATGGAGAGACCCATAAACAATGTCCGGCCAGATACGCAAGGTATCCAGGGTCTCCTCGGCGGCGGCGGCGTCCTCGAAAATCAGGGCCGCCCGGCTGTTGGCGCCGATGAGTTCCGCCAGCGTCTCCAGCTCCGACATGGCGGCTTCGCGCTCGTTGAACCAGGATGCGATAACCAGCGATGTGCCCGACAGTATTAACGCCACCACGGTGATCGTGACGAACGCGGCTATCAGCTTTTTCCTGATGGAAAGGTCGCGGGACCGGATCATGAACCGTCCCCTTCGATAATCCTGGCGAGACGCAACAGTTGCGAGCTCATTTCCAGGCCGGTGCGCCGGGCCGCCTCAATATTAATGGCGAAACGAACCTTGTTGTTTTCCAGGTAGAGCTCGATGACACCGCCGTTTTCCGCGAAGCCGTCGATATCGGAAATAGATAACACGCCCCTGTCGCGACTGAGGATGTCCAGTAATGCAACATAATCGCCGGAAAGTGAGGGGCTGATATAGATTATGGCGCAATCGCCGCGTTCCTCGATGCGCTCCAGCCTGCGGATTGTCAGGGTCCGGCCCTGGACCTCCCTGCCTTCAAGGTTTTCAAGGGCCTCGCCGAACGGGTCCCGTCCCAGGACACAGAAATACAGATCCTTCTTTGCCTCGGGTTCCTCCGGCCAGTCGATGAAGCGGCTGAAATTGTAAATAAAAGCCGCCTTGACCTCGTACTCAGGTGCCGCAGCGGCCATGGAATCACAGAACAGGAAAGCGACTGCCGCCAGAAAGAGTTTACAGTGCTTTAGCGTCATCGAATTAACACCGGGCGCCTACCATCGCCAGGTCACCCTGCCGAAGACGGAACGCGGGATCCGGCTCGCGGCTCCGAACAGGTTGCCGGGTTCGGTATGGTTGTCTTCCAGAAGATTGCGCGCATAAAGATCCAGTGACAAATCCGGCAGCGGCCGCCAGCCCAGGTGCAGATCGAGACGCAGGTAATCGTCCACGTTCAGGGCCGGTATCCGATCCACATAGAACAGCGACACATCGGCCTCGACGTTGCGCGCCAGATCCAGGTAGGAGCGGATCTGGAACTGCTGCTGGGGACTGCTTTTCTCGATGTCCGAGGGACCACCAAAGCCGGGCATGTCCAGTACGGCCGGATCGTCGGCGTGCAGGGCGAGTTTTTTGAATGAGTAGGAGGCCTCCATGCGCCAGTGTTCATTGGCCCGCCAGTGCAGCACCCCCTCCAGACCGTAGATCTCCCCGTGCATGAGGTTGTCCGCCTGAAAGCCGAACAGCAGGTGCGGGGGCGGCGGCTCGGTCTCGAACACGGGAGGCAGCGCGGTGCCGGCCAGGAGCTTGTCGTAATCGAAATAAAAGGCGGTGACATCCAGGGACAAATTATTCGTGATCTTCGGACGGTAGCCCAGTTCCCAGGCGATCAGTTCCTCGGACTCCAGATCGAGGTTGGGCAGGGATGAGAACAATACCGGCGGCGTACCGGGCAGCATGGCGAAGTTGAAGCGCACCCGCCGATCCGAAGGCGCCGGGGTGCGCACGGCCCGGGAAACCGAGGCCCAGACGGCGTGATTCTCGTGGGGATGCCACAGCAGGCGCAGGTTGGGCTGATATTCGAAGCCGGTGATGTCGTTGTGCTCGAACTTGGAACCCAGGGTCACGCGCAGGGTGTCCGTCAGGTCGATATCCGACTGCAGGAAGCCGGTAAACCAGTTGAGATCCTGTCCCAGGGGGTCGGGGTCCAGGGCCAGGGAAGCCTGGCTGTCGTAACTGAGAAGCCGGTAGCCCAGTCCCCAGATCAGATCCATGCGCTCATGGACGGACAGTTCATGCTCGAATTCCACGTCCCAGGTTTTTGTATCGAAGGTGGCGATGATACTTTCTGCATCCAGCCAGTCGAAATAGGACTGCAGGGAGACCCGGCCGGCGTGATCGGTCTCGCGTTCCCAGCGAACCAGGACATTGCCGCCGTACTGCTCGGTGGTGTCCACGGCGGGCAGCGGCTGGAAAAAAGAGGTCAAGGGCAGAAAGGACAGGGTATCGAATTCATTGCGGAAGAAATCGCCCTGGACGGTAACCGCGTCACGGGAGGTGGGGCGCCAGTCCAGACGGCCGCCCAACTGGCCCAGTTGCCAGTCGTCCCGGGCGTCGGATCCGTCCGACAACTCCAGACTGCCGTGATCGGAATACTTGCCATAGACCCGGTAATGGGCGTTCCGGCCCAGTTCGCCGCCGTAGCGCAGGGAACCGATAACATCGCCCTCGCTGCCCGCGCCCGCCTGCACCTGTCCGCCCTGGGTGTTTTCCGCCGACTTGGTAATGATATTGATGACGCCGTTGACGGCATTGGCACCCCACAGGGTGCCGCCCGGGCCGCGGATCACTTCGATGCGATCGATGTCCGACAGCAGGGCATCGTGCTGATTCCAGAAGACACCGGCATTCAGCAGGGAATAAATACTGCGGCCGTCGATCAATACCAGTAATTTATTAAACGGCAGTCCGCGAATGGTCACGGACCACTGGTTGTTTGTGGCCCGGGCCACGTCCACGCCCGGCGCCAGACGCAGGGCCTCCGCCAGGGTGGTGACACCGGAACGGCGGATATCCTCGCCGGATATGACGTAGATGGCCGTGGTGGCCTCGTGCAGTTGCTGGGGTCTCTTGGCGGCCGAGGTCACCTCCACATCCATGAGGGACTCCAGGGACATGGCCGTCAGGTCGGACTGGGCGGCGGCGTGGACCGGAATACTGAAGACCGCCGACAATAGCCAGAAGGCGGTGTCAAGATTGCGTTTGACCCCGCCTCTGAACAGCCATGGTTTTGGTAAATCCCCGTTCATCGTCTACCGATCAGATGGAAAGCGGAATGGATGGCTTCGTCCTGCCGACCCATGATAACAGCCGGAAAGAGTATAATTACACGCATTACTCTAACTATCCTATAATTTCAGGGAACTCGTTACACAACATTTTCGGAACCTTGCCAAACAGTTATCATCCTGCCTCCGGCATCGTCGAAAAGCGTAGCGGAATCATTGCTGTACTGATAACCTACTGAATTAAAACATATTTTATGACATCTCAGACATCCATCAAGCGCCCGGGGCATTTTTTGTTATCCCTCTCCCTACCCATCGTGGCGCGTCGTTGTGATTGTTTTGAGACATCTCATGGACCCGGATCGCCCGCCCGGACACACGCACCGGGGACCGGAAACCTGTGACAGGGATTTTCCAACGGCACGGTCTCGTTTTGGCGCTGATCTGTCTGATGACGGGCTGTGCGACGTTCTCCGGCACCAGAACGGACAAGGATTTCGAAACCTATGCAAAAGATGTATTCCGGCATCAGAACCGGATAGGCAATCAACTGCTTTTCCTGATCATGGATAACAACGACGATGAACGGCTGCTGCAGGCGGAACAGCGTCTGCTGGATGCCTGTCAGGAATTGAATAACATGGCAATCAGAAAGATGCAGAGACAGGGGACCAATCCCATCACCAAGTACAAAACCAGGCTGTCCGTGAAGGAATGCGATCAAACCTCCCGGGATGTCGAACTGCTTTTGAAAAAGCATTACTTCCCCGCCGACCATACCCGGCGGAACGAACAGCCGGCGGAATGATACACTCGTCCCAATAAATCCGTAAGCTGATTAACTCTTCCATGGCACTACTGACCCGCATCGGCCTGTTGCTCGGGCTTCTGTTGCTGATTGCCCTGATCCTCTGGCAGGGAGCGATGGAGGTATTCCGGCTGCTGATGGATTCCGGCTGGCATCTGTTGTGGCTGCCGCTGGTCTGGCTGCCCTATTTCCTTCCCATCACCGAATCCTGGCGCTATCTGTTCAGGCCGGGTGAGGCCCCGGGCTTCAGGCACGCCCTGCTGGCCACCTGGATAGGCCGGGCCGTCAATAATACCCTGCCCGTAGCCTCCATCGGCGGTGAAGTGGTCAAGGCCCGGCTGCTGACCATATGGGGATACAGCGGCATCCGCGCCAGCAGCTCGGTGATTGTCGATAAGACAGTCCAGGTGATTGCCGTTGTCCTGTGGGGACTGATCGGTGTCATCCTGCTGCTGGCCCTGTCGCTGGACGACAGACTCGCATTATACGCACTGGGCGGCTTCGGTTTCCTGACCCTCAGTGCGGCGGGCCTGTTCTACTTCCAGCGCGCCGGCATGTTCGGTTTTCTCGCGCACCACGGCGGGAAAATGCTGAAGGTGGAAGGCTGGGAGGGTGTTGCCCTGAGTGCCCGGGAAGTGGATGCTAATGTCTACGAATCCTACCTGCGGCACCGGCGTTTCGTGCTTGCCTGCCTGGTAAAGGCCTTCGGACTGGCCCTGCAAACGGGGGAGGTCTGGCTCGGCTGCTACCTCCTGGGGCACCCGATCAGCATTGTGGAAGCCATTATGCTGAAGAGTCTCACCTCCACCCTGAGCGATATCGCCTTCATCGTTCCCAATGCCTACGGCATACAGGAAGGCCTGTTTATCGCCCTGGGTTCGCTCATCGGGCTGGATCCGGCCGTGTCCCTGGCCCTTTCCCTGGCATTGCGAATACGCGATTTGCTCCTGGATCCGGCGGGATTGCTGGCCCTGCATCATTTCGAGAGCCGGCATTTCATTAAACGTAACGGGGCAGCGTCCGGCGAACCTTGATAGAGTCTGTATAATCAATCTGCTGAATCCGTGTAGAACATGAGGTCATAACGCAGACACGCGGTAAAACCATCCCCCGGATCAAGTCCTGTCTCTTCTACATAAATAACTGGATGCCGGATAGCGCTGAACAGCGCGCTTCCGGCATGACGGCTTCGGGGTGCCGTCATACCGGCCGTCGAGTTTGGACTTAGCCTGCCCCGGCATGCTGTTAGCCGGGGAGAGCCGGTATCCATAGGTTGTTTCACCATGCAGAGTATTCCATATACATCATTATAAGATTAGATTTAATCTGCCTCGGAAAATGTGTAGAAGAGACTGGGATCATGCCTGCCCCGGCCAACGAGCCGGGGTCCGGGGCAGGCTCTGTAGCTCGAATGCGGCATCCGGCCCGCTCGGTCTGCTTATATTTCCTCGGGCTGTACACGGATTCAGAAGAGCTATATAGGGCATAGTTAGTTTTACTGCGAATACGGATTTGTCATAATCCTTGCTGCAAGCCCGCATATTGCACGAGGGATCGCGGATGCTCGCGCCGCTCGCAGCGTGATCCGGCGCCGCTATGGAACTCAAGTCGTAGCAGGAACTACGACATGAGTGAAGAGCAAGCCGGGCGCGCGAGAGCCAGCGAGCGCCGCGATAGCGAGAAGTGGAGTGGGACGAATTGTACTTGAATACCTTCTGCTGGATAGCGACCGAAGTTTATGATTAAGCAAGTTTTTTATCTCCACTTCGCGCGCCCTCGTGCAATATGCGGGCTAACCCGTACGGAAAAATAATGAACCAGATACAAACAAACACGGCCGCGGAAGATGACCTGGCCTACCAGAATAAGAGCCTGCAGGGTGTCTCAAGGACCTTCGCCCTGACCATCCCGCAGCTTCCCGATTCTCTCGTCCATGTGGTCGGCAACGCCTACCTGCTTTGCCGCATTATCGATACCATCGAGGACGACAAGCATTTACCCATTAATGAGAAGCGCGCTTTCGCGGAACAGTTCAGCGGAGTTGTCGCCGGCCGTGACAATGCGGAGGAATTCGCCGGCAAACTCGCACCGCTGTTGTCGGAATCCGCTACAAATGATGAAAGGGATCTGATCGAGCATACGCCGACGGTTATTCGCATAACCCACGGTTTCAATGCACGCCAGCGCGCGGCCCTGGAGCGCTGTGTCGCCATCATGGGCGACGGCATGGTGAAATACCAGGAAAGCGATGTCCGTTTTGGTCTGCCGGATCTGCCGGCCATGGACGACTACTGCTATTACGTGGCCGGTGTGGTCGGTGAAATGCTGACCGAGTTGTTCTGCGATTACTCACAGGACATTGACGGGCACAGGAATGAATTGATGCGTCTGGCCGTCTCCTTCGGCCAGGGCCTGCAAATGACCAATATATTAAAGGACATCTGGGACGACCGGGAACGCGGCATGTGCTGGCTGCCGCAGGATATATTTCAACAATACGGCGCCGATCTGCGTGATGTTTCACCGGAGAATATCACACCGGAATTCCAGCAGGCGCTGGGGCACTTGATCGGGGTGGCCCATGCCCATCTGGACAACGCCCTGACCTACACATTAATGATCCCCGCCGGGGAAACCGGTATCCGCCGCTTCTGTCTCTGGGCGCTGGGCATGGCCGTGCTCAATCTGCGCAAGATCAACAATCACAGGGATTATACCGCCGGCCGCCAGGTCAAGATTTCACGTCGCAGCGTCAAGGGCACGATTTTCATGACCAATCTGCTGACGCGGCATGATGCCGCCCTGCGCCGGCTGTTCGCTCTCACCGCCCGGGGCCTGCCGCTGCAAAGCCTGTCGCGGGATTCCGATACCACCAACTGACAGTCGAGTTCCATTGAAACGGCTCGGCATTCTCACTGCACTGATACCGGAGGCCGTCTGCCTGGTGGAAAAGCCGATGACCGATCAGGTAATACAGTTATCGGACGGGATCATGCTCTATGTCTGCGGCATGGGGGCGGAGCGGGCCCGGCAGGGTGTTGCCCGGTTGCTTGAAGACGGCGCCGACTCACTCATGAGCGTGGGCACCGCCGGGGGACTGGATACGGCGCTGAACCCCGGCGATGTTCTGCTGCCGGAACACATTCTTCAGAGCGACGGCCGTCGCATGGCGGTTCATGGGCGCTGGCGCGATGCTGCAGTGACGGCATTAACCGGAGCAGAGGTTCCCGTCCACGGCGGCGATCTGTTACAGGTAAATGAAGTCATCCGGAACGCGGAGGAAAAACGGAAGTCGCATGCGCAAACCGGGGCTGTGGCGGTGGACATGGAAAGCTTTGTGGTGGCGGAGGAAGCAAACCGGTACGGCATCCCCGCCCTGGTTATTCGTGTTATTGTTGACACTGCCGATATGGTGGTACCGGATGCTGTCCTGAATTACAGCGATGTTTACGGCCGGCCGCGGATCATGGGTCTGGCGGGTTCATTATTCCTGCGGCCGCGGCAAATTGTGCAATTGTTGCATCTGGCCCGCTGTTTTCGTACAGCGGCCGGACGCCTGCAACAGGTGGGCAAGGAACTGCACCGGCTCGTCCCGCCGGCTTGACGTACATCAAAGGGGTTGAAAATCCATCTTGTCATCACCAGACCGCTGGTTTATAAGAACGGCCGGTATTCATGGTTCCGGAAAGGAGTGAGATAACAACATGTTGACTGAAGAACAGAAACAGGATTTTGAACGCGACGGCTTTATTGTCATCCGCGGCCTGTTCGACGAATCCGAAATGCAACGAATCACCGAGTGGACAGATGAAGTAACATCCTGGCCCGAAGTCCCCGGAAAATACATGATGTATTTCGAAACGAGCCGGCTGCAACCGGAACAGCGCATCCTCAACCGCATGGAGGATGTGGAACCCTATCACAGGGAGTTCAGCGATCTCTTCCAGGGTGAAAAGCTGCAGGGCATCGTCGGCGAGCTGTTCGGCGAACCCGCCGTGCTGTACAAGGACAAGATCAATTTCAAGATGCCGGGTGGCGACGGCTTCAAGGCGCACCAGGACGTCCAGGCCGGCTGGGATACCTACGCCGATCTGCACATTACCGCCCTGGTCAGCATCGATGCCTCCACACCGGAAAACGGTTGTCTGGAGATGGCCGCGGGTCATCATCGCGCCGGCCTCATAGGCGACAAATGGAAACCGCTGGATGAAGACGCCCTGGTATACACGCCCGTCCCGACCGCGCCCGGCGACGCGGTGTTTTTCGATTCCTACGCCCCGCATCGTTCCAAACCCAACCTTACCGACATGCCGCGCCGTGTTCTGTACGTTACCTATAACCGGGCCTCGGAAGGCGATCACCGCCGTCAGTACTATATCGACAAACGCAAAAACTACCCGCCTGATTGCGAACGCGAGGAAGGCAGGGAATACGTTTTCCGCGTATAATCAACCCATCCCGGATAAAACCAACCGGACAAATCCTGGTCTCACCCGGGGAGGCCGGACACCGGCGTCCCGCCGTTACAATGGGTTTAATCAGTAATTCGTATAATCCATGTCCTGAACGTATTCGACGGACAGCAGAATAATCAAAAACCAGTTCTTCAAGATGCGTTTACTCAGGAAAACCGGCCTGCAGCTGCTTAAAAACTGGATCGACCTGGTACAGAAGTACCGGGTCGCGGTCATTCTTGTCGCCGTAATATCGGCGGTGTCCGCCTTCCATTATACCGTCAATAACATCGGTATGGATTCGGATACCAAGGATCTGCTGTCGGAAGATCTGCAATGGCAGAAACTGGACCGGGCCTACGAACGGCATTTTCCCCAATACCTGGATAATGTCCTGGTCGTCGTCGAAGCCGACACGCCGGATCAGGCCATGGACGCGGCACGCGCCCTGTATGATGAATTCGGCCGGGGAGAGGATAGCATCTCCGGCGTCTATTACCCCTATGCCCTGGAAATCATCCGGCAGTCCTCGCTGCTGTTCCTGAACACCGGCGAACTGCAGGATCTTGCCGATAATCTCGCCGCTATACAGCCGTTTCTCTCCAAGCTGACTGAAGATCAGACCCTGCGCGGGCTTTTCGACATGCTGTCGGATGCCATCGACGCCATGGAAGACGGTGAAGAGATCGATATCGAGCCTCTGTTGCGGCAGATTAATACCGCGATCACAAGCGTCGAGGACAACAAGCCGTTTCGTGTTTCCTGGCAGCACCTCATGCGCGGTGAGGAAACAGAAAAGGATGTTTACCGTGAATATATCGTCCTGCAACCTGAACTCAACTACAGCAAACTGTTCCCCGTCGCGACGGCCATCGAAAAAATCCGTGAGCGGATCAAGCAGGCGCATCTGTCCGGGATCGGCGCCCGGGTTAATCTGACCGGCAGCGCCATGCTGGCGCATGAGGAAATGAAAAGCGTTACCCGTGGAACCGGTATCGCATTGGGACTGGCACTGCTGGTCGTCACGGTCATCATGTGGCTGGGCCTGGGTTCGGTGCGTCTGGTTATAGCCAGCCTGCTGACCCTGATTACGGGGTTGATATTCACCGCCGGTTTCGCCACCGCGGCCATCGGCAACCTGAATCTCATTTCGGTCGCCTTCGCGGTGCTGTACATCGGCCTGGGCGTGGATTTCGCCATCCACTATTGCCTGCGCTACCGGGAGCTGCTGGCCAATGACATGGACAAGCACGACGCCATCGACGAGTCTTCCCTGAACACCGGCCGATCGCTGTTCCTCTGCACCATGACAACGGCCATCGGTTTTTTCGCCTTTGTTCCCACCGACTACGACGGCGTCGCGGAACTGGGCCTGATCTCCGGCGTCGGCATGTTCATCAGCCTGATCGTCACCATGACGCTGCTGCCGGCGCTGCTCAGCCTGCTGCCCCTGAAAAAACCGGTTCAAATGCGATCCCCGGGTCTGCCGTTACCGCGCCGGATCGGGGCCTTCCCCCTGACCCACGCCCGCAGCGTGCGCTGGACGGCACTGCTGCTGAGTGTCCTGGCCCTCGCCGCCGCCACCCAGATCCGGTTTGATTACAACACGCTGAATCTGCAGAACGCCGACAATGAATCCGTCATTACCTTCAAATCCCTGCTCTCGGATCCGGATACCTCGCCCTGGCGCGGGGTCATCGTGGCGCAAGGCCGGGATGATGCTCAACGAACCATGACACAACTGGAAGCACTGCCGGTGGTCGAGGATGTCATCTGGCTGGAGGACTTTATCCCCGGCAACCAGCCGGAAAAACTGGCCATTATAGAGGAAATGAATCTGCTTCTGTTCGGCCTGCCGCAGCCCGGTGAGGTATCCTCGAACATTACCACCGGTGAACAATACGACGCGGTCCGGGAATTCAATGACAGACTCGGGCAGACGCCGTTGCTGGAAACCGAACCGGTCATGAACCGGCTGCATCGGGATCTGTCCGCGTACGTGGACAATCTCGAACAGATGGGAGCCGACGAGCGGGCACGCTCGCTGGAGACATTATCGGAAAGTATCCTGGCCTCCCTGCCCGGGCGTCTGCAGACCCTGCGGGAATCCCTGCAGGCCGTTGCCGTTTCCGTCGAGGATCTGCCGCAACAAATTGTCCGCCGCTGGCGCAGCGACGAGGACGGTTATCTGCTTGAAATCATGCCGGTGGAAAACCTGATGGACAACGGCGCCATGCGCCGGTTCGTAAAAGAGATCCAGAAGCGGGACGAACGCCTCATCGGTGCGCCCGTGGTGACACTGGAGGCCAGTGACGCGGTGGTCGGTGCCTTTGCACAGGCTTTTCTGTACGCTTTTGCGGTGATCGCGCTGTTTCTGTTTATCGTACTTAAACACAAGCGTGATGCGATTTACATATTGACACCACTGACTATGGCCGCCGTCTTCACCGCATCGGCTACCGTGTTGCTGGACATGCCGTTCAACTTCGCCAACATTATCGCCCTGCCGTTGCTGCTGGGGATCGGCGTCGACAGCGGCATCCATATTCTGCATCGTTACCGCACCGCGCTGCCGGCGCACAAAAATATACTGGCCACCAGTACCGCACGGGCGGTGGTGGTCAGCGCCCTGACCACCATGGGCAGTATCGGCAACCTGGCCTTTTCGCACCATACCGGTACCGCCAGCATGGGCAAACTGCTGACCCTGGGGATAGCCGTGACACTGATTTGCATGCTGATAATATTGCCGAGTCTGCTGGCCCGGGAGAACAGGAGTCAGTAATCGGGAGTTGGGAGGTGAGAACAAACTGCGAAGAAGTGCCGCTCCCTGGCACGAAACTCTTCCTTGAAACGGCGCGGGGAGAGACGTCCTGTCAGCATGTCATCCATAAGCTACTTCCCTTTATCCCCGCCATCGACTATAGGCCCGACCGCAACCGCTGACTATCCCCTCATGGGGGTATAACCCCTATCCCCTATTCCGGGTATCAGGACTGATTGTTTCTTTGCTGAACATACAGATACAGGAATCAACAGCGTGAAAACAGTCAGTAAAGTTTTTTATTTTTCAGCAGAATTTGTGGGTATCGGAAGGGCAATAGTTAATCTCGCCAAGCACGCCAAGAGCGCAAAGAGTTTTACTGTTCACTCAATCAACCCATTGACGGTGCGAATGATCCCGTCCTTAGAGACTATTCCCTTGGCGTTCTTGGCGTTCCTGGATCGGAGTCCAGGACAGGCTTTGCGAGAGTCCTTTGAAAAATTATCCCGGAATATTGTGCTCGATCTCAAGGCCCACGGGCTCAAAAATCCGCCTCAGGTTCTTGCCTCGATCCAGTCGGCAATGGCGGGCGGCAGGAGTTGCTGTGACCGGGCACTGACGTAGAGTCCGATGTGCCCGCCGGGGAATTCCAGTTCCGTGTAATCTTCCGTGCCCAGGCATCCGGCCAGCGCCTTGCTGGCGTCTGACGGCACAATGTGATCGTCCCGGGCAAAGATGTTCATAACAGGAATGGTTATTTGTTCCAGATCCACCGTCTTGCCGCCGATTTCGATACTGCCCTTGACCAGCCTGTTTTCCTGATAAAATTGTTTGACGAAATCGCGGAACGCTTCACCCGCCTGATCGGGACTGTCAAATATCCATTTTTCCATGCGCAGGAAGTTCGCCGCCTGATCCGGATCATCGAGTATATCAACCAGATCCACGTATTTTTTTCCCATCAGCCTGAACGGTTTCAGCATTAAAAAGAGCCAGTTGAGAAATTCACCCGGGATGTTGCCCATACTGTCAACGCATTGATCCACATCCACATGCCGAACCAGATGGCTCAAAAGATCATGGCGAGTATGAAAATCCACCGGCGTCACCGTCGTTATCAGGTTTTTTACCTTCGCTTGATGCAACGCCGTATAGCAGAGACTGAACGTACCGCCCTGGCAAATACCCAGTACATTGATCCTGTCCAGATCATGGGCGGCGAGGATCACATCGACACAACGATCCAGATAACCGTTGATGTAATCATTCAGGGACAGATGACAGTCCGACTCGTCCGGATAACCCCAGTCAATCAGGTAAACGTCCAGACCCCGGTCCAGCAATCCCCGGATCAACGAACGGCCCTCCTCCAGATCCGCCATATAGGGTCTGTTAACCAGGGCGTAAACAATCAGGATCGGGACGGGATTCAGCACCTCCGCCCTGGCTCGGTAACGGTACAAGACAATCTTGTCTTCACTGTAAACGGCATCTTTCGGCGTTGGCCCGACCTCGATATCTCCCAGCCCGGATAATGTGTCAAAGCCTCGGACAAGACGGGAATAATACGCGTGTATCTCCGCCGGGATACTCTCGGGATCAATATTGAACGGGTTCATGTCAGTGATCTTCCATGGCGTGCCGTCGTTATCGTCATGATCGCTTTCCCCTGCGCGATCCTTTATCTTCGTCACCCAATGCATCCATATCATCACGCAGCTGTTTCAATTCACGCCTCAGGTCTTCGATTGTGGAGCGCAGTTCCTGTTGTTCTTTCTCGTTATGACGCAACGCATCCTGCAAAACCTGCTGACTGTCGAGAATATTCTTCATTTCCCGGCCGGCGGGGATGTCCAGTTGTTTGTAAAAATCCTGCAGCACGGCACGGCTCTGACCCCGGAATTCCATCAACAGCGAAATCATTTCCCCGTAGAGAATGGAATACTCCTCACTTTCCACGTATTTTGAAAAAACCTCTTCGTTGCTTTCCGACCATATATCGTAAAATTCTCTCAGACTGTTGATGGATCGGTTCTTCCGTCCCATTTGCAGTATCTTCTCTTCCAGGCGATCCAGCGCCTCCTTGCCCAGCCGGGACAACACATCGCGGTATTCCCGGCACTTTTCCTGACCGGCCTGCCACAGACGCATGCTTTCCCGCACTTTTTCATATTCTTCACGAAACGGTCCGATACCCGGAAGCGACAGCAAGCGATCATTGAATTGTTGCAGGTCATCACCCAGCTGTCCGCCGAAGAGTTCGTCAGGCGGTATGGGGACAAAGGCCTGCTCCCAGGCATCGGAGAAAGAGGTTGGGGAATTATCGCCACCGGCAGACTCGTCAAACCGGGTTTTCATCCGTTTGATATGGCGGTGCAGAATGGACTGCCATTCCTCGCCGGCGTCGGCAGCACCGGCAATCTCCCGGAGCATTTCACTGAACTGGGTGGAGAGGGAATAGAAACCGCGGGACCGGCCGAGGATACTGTCAAACACGGGTTTTGATTCTTCCGGAATCAACGGCCTCACCGATGCCCACCATTGATCCAGCGCCCGTTGCCACTCCTCACGTTCCGGGCTGTCATGGCCGCCTGGCTTAGCTGTGAAGGATTCCAGATAACGCCGCTGGAGCTCCAGCCATTCCGGACTGAAAAAGGGATTTGTATTATCTTCCAAGTTCCCCCCGATAGGGTCGTATTGACGGGAATCATTGCATCCGCCGGAAAAGGATCTCGTCAAGCGCGCAAAGTTCGCAAAGAGATCAAAGTCCATAATTCCTCTGCGTGCTTGGCGATCCCCGGAACAAGTCCGGGGCAGGCTTGGCGAGATCCACCATTACCCTTCCAGATCCCCACAAATTTTGCCGAAGAGTCTTTATTATAGAGATCCTGCCACCGGCTTGCCTAACCGGATTTTGCAGAGGGGTGCGGGGTTATGAATTCCGGTGTTTACCAACAAGATCGGGGATTCCCTGTACCGGCCAGGTCTGACTGAATCAATACTTGTAAATAAAAATGCCCGGTTCACGGGGGGAGGAATGAACCGGGCACACTCCGAACAACATTAGTCCGAAGATTTTAGGCGACTTTTTTCCGGCTCGACTTTGCGGGCGCCGCCGGCTTTTTCGCCGCCGGCTTCGGCTTATCGGACGGCGCAACCGCCTGTTTCACTTCCTTTTTGCCGTCTTCGAACCGCTTTTCCATCCAGGACAGTAATTCCTCCTGGGACTCGGTGATGATACCGGTGGCTTCACGGGTCAGCTCCATCACCTTGTCGCTGTAGCTGGAGGCCAGATCGGTTTCGGCCGACAGCAGATCCTCGTATTTCTTTGCTCCCGTGAACAATCTCGCCTGTTCGACGGAACCTTCGATACCCAGACGTGCAAGACTCATATGCAAATCGGTCATCCTGCTAAAGATCCGGCTGTTTATGTCATTGAGTTCCTGCAGTCTCTCGTAGGGAAACCTGCTGTTGTCAGACATCATGTTGAGAATTTCGTTCGTCATCGCCCTGCTCCTGTATGTGTGGACTGGACTATTGTGCAATGCATCAATATTGCACTGCACAATAGTCCACTCGGTTACTATTGTCAACCAATACCCGTTAATGGGCATCTATTGTTTCAGACAAGAATTTTCCCTGCGATTACAGGTAATTACAGAATTTTCCCGAGCGTGCGGCGGTCAGAAATTCGGCTGCTTGTGCCTGGGCAGCCGGGCGTATCGCTCGAGGGAGTCGGTGATGACGGCTTTGGCGGTCGCAGCGTCCTTCCAGCCTTCCACGCTTACCCACTTGTCCGGCTCCAAATCCTTGTAATGTTCGAAGAAATGTCTGATCAAATCCAGCAGTGCCGGTTGCATGTCCTCGGGTGAAGACACATTCTGATGAAAACGGGACACCTTGTCCGTGGGCACGGCCAGAACCTTGCCGTCATCCCCCGCTTCGTCCGCCATATCCAGCAGGCCGATAGGCCGGCAGGTAATTACGGAACCGTGGATCAGGGGCATGGGAGTGGCAATGATCACGTCCACCGGATCGTCGTCTTCGGCCAGGGTGCGCGGGACATAGCCGTAATTGCAGGGATAACGCATGGAGGTATTTAGAAATCGATCCACGAACATGGCGCCGGTGGCCTTGTCGATTTCATATTTCACCGGATCACCCTGTATGGGTATTTCGACGATGACGTTGATTTCCTCGGGCGCGTTCTCTCCGGGCCCGACACGTTCAAGATTCATGAGTCGATTTCCTCAATCTAAGTAAGTGTTCCGAATTCCACTCCAGCCGCTGTAGTCGGAGTGGATAAGGACGGAGTCATGGGGCATTGGAGCGACTAGCGCCATGGACGAGCGCGGGACCGAGCCAGGGATGGCTCGGGGAGCGGAGATGCCCCATGACTCCGTCCTTTCTCCCGGCCAATCTCTCATTCTCAACACTTGAGCAACAACTCTACTGGAATTCGGAGCATCTATTTAGTGCTCTTTCAGGGTAATTTGCGGTTGCGGATCAACTCATCCACCACGGAAGGATCCGCCAGGGTGCTGGTATCGCCGAGATTGTCCAGCTCATCGGCGGCCACCTTGCGCAGTATCCGGCGCATGATCTTGCCGGAACGGGTCTTCGGCAGTCCCGGCGCCCACTGGATCACGTCCGGCGTGGCAATGGGGCCAATCTCTTTGCGGACCAGTTGCACAAGTTCCTTGCGCAATTCCTCGGAGGGCTCGATACCCGACATCAGGGTGACATAGGCGTATATGCCCTGCCCCTTGATATCGTGTGGAAATCCGACCACAGCCGCTTCGGCGACATCGTCGTGCAGGACCAGGGCACTCTCCACTTCGGCCGTGCCCATGCGATGACCCGATACGTTAATGACATCATCCACGCGACCGGTGATCCAGTAATAACCGTCTTTGTCCCGCATGGCACCGTCACCGGAAAAGTATTTCCCCTTGAAAGAACTGAAATAGGTCTGGACAAAACGATCATGGTCCCCGTACACGGTGCGCATCTGGCCCGGCCAGGAACGCTTCATGCACAGGGAACCGGCCGCCTCGCCTTCCAGTTCATTGCCCTGATCGTCAACAATGCAGGGCTCGATACCGAAAAACGGCCACGTCGCCGAGCCGGGTTTCAGAGGCGTGGCTCCAGGCAGGGGCGTGATCAGGATGCCGCCGGTTTCCGTTTGCCACCAGGTATCCATGAGCGGGCAACGGCCGTTGCCCACAACATGGTAATACCATTCCCAGGCCTCGGGATTGATGGGCTCGCCGACGCTGCCCAGAACACGCAGGGATTCACGGCTGGTGCGCGTGACGTAGTCATCCCCCTGGCCGTGCAGGGCGCGGATGGCGGTAGGCGCGGTATAAAAGATATTGACCTTGTGTTTGTCGATCACCTGCCAGAAACGGCCGGCGTCGGGATAGGTGGGCACACCCTCGAACATCAGTGTCGTGGCGCCGTTGCATAACGGACCGTAGACGATATATGAATGGCCGGTGACCCAGCCCACGTCCGCCGCGCACCAGTAGATATCGCCGTCGTGATAATCGAAGACATACTTGTGGGTCATGGCCGTAAAGAGCAGATAACCGCCGGTGGTATGCAGCACGCCCTTGGGCTTGCCGGTGGAACCGGAAGTGTAGAGGATATACAGGGGATCCTCGGCGTCCATCTCCTCGGGCGGGCAATCGCTTGATACAGTTTCCATGGCTTCGTGATACCAGACATCCCGTTCCTCGTTCCAGGCGATATCACCGCCGCTGCGCTTTACGACCAAAACAGTACTGACGCCGGGACAGGATTCCAGCGCCGTATCCACATTGCCTTTCAGGGGCGTGATGCGGCCGCCGCGGACGCTCTCGTCGGCGGTCACGACCACGCGGCAGTCGGAATCCAGAATACGATCCCGCAGGGCGGCGGGGGAAAAACCGCCGAACACCACCGAATGCACGGCCCCGATACGGGCACAGGCCTGCATGGCCATCGCCGCCTCCGGGATCATGGGCATATAAATAGCAACGCGGTCGCCTTTTTTCACGCCGCGGGATTTAAGGACATTGGCGAAGCGGCAGACCTGTTCATACAATTCGCGGTAGGTAACGGTTTTGTCCGTGTCCGGTTCGTCCCCCTCCCAGATAATTGCAGGCTGATCGCCGCGTGTCTCCAGGTGCCGATCGATACAATTATAGGAAACATTCAAACGGCCATTGATAAACCACTTGATATCCGCACTGTCGTAATCCCACTCCTGTACTTTGTCCCACTTTTTAAACCAGTCTATGAACATCTCCGCCTGTTCCGCCCAGAAACCGTCGGAATCCTCAATGGAGCGTTTGTACATGGTCTGATACTGTTCTTCGGTAATATGGGCCTGTGTACGGATATTCTCCGGCACCGGATAGACTTTCACGTCGGACATAAAAACGCTCCCCTGGAGAAATTTCGTTGACTCGATTGTAGCGTGAGACCGCCGGCAAGGAAAATCAAACGGGTTTTAGTGTTAACCACTTGAAATAACGGCCGTAAACCCATATGAATGAATCCATACTCACAATCAAACAGACTCCCCGCATATGATGGACGACAAACAGGACCCCGGAATCGTCACCGAATCCGGCGATATCCGGCTGCCCGCACGCCAGGATGATGTCCTTCCGGACAAATTGTATCTCCTCCCCGTGGGAGAACGGCCGTTCTTTCCGGTGCAGACACTGCCGCTTATCTCCAGCGAGGAATCCTGGCTGGAGACTATAAACCGTGTCGGCTCGACACCGCACCACATCGCCGGCGTCTGCCGGACCACTCATTCCCCCGAGACCATGCCCGAGCCGGATGCCTTTGAGGAAACGGGCACGGTTGTCCGCATTCATAACGCCGAACGCGATTCCGGCAAGATCCATTTCATCGCGGAGGGTATCCGTCGCTTTCGCATCGTGCGCTGGATATCGACAAAGGCCCCGTATCTGGTCCAGGTGGAGTACCCGGAGCCGCCGGAGGAGGACGAGGACGAACTCAAGGCTTACTCCATGTCCCTGCTCAATACCATCAAGGAACTGCTGCCGCTGAACCCGCTGTACAAGGAACAGCTCAAGGCATTCCTGGAACGCTTCAATATGGATCAGGCCTCGCCCCTGACGGACTTCGCCGCCCTGCTCACCAGTGCCGGCGGTGAGGAGTTGCAGGATGTACTGGCCACGGTACCCCTGCTCAAACGCATGGAAAAGGTCCTGTTGCTGCTGCGTAAGGAAGTGGAACTGGCCGGGCTGCAGCAGCAGATCCACCAGAAGGTCCAGGAACAGATGAACGAGCAGCAGCGCGAGTTTTTCCTGCGTGAACAACTGAAGGCGATCCAGAAGGAACTGGGCATCTCCAAGGACGACAAGACGGTGGAGGTCGAGCGCTTCCGGGAACGCATGGAAGAACTGACCATCCCAGAGGCGGCGCAAAAGCGCATTGACGACGAAATGGAAAAACTGTCGTACCTGGAGGTGGGTTCGCCGGAATACGCCGTGACGCGCAATTACCTGGATGTCATTACGTCACTGCCCTGGGGCAAGTTCTCTGAAGATGTCCTGGATCTCAAGCATGCCCGGGAGATTCTGGATCGGGATCACGACAGCCTCAACGATATCAAGGAACGCATCATCGAATTCCTGGCCCTGGGCGTACAGAAAGGCGAGATGGCCGGCGCCATCCTGTTGCTGGTGGGACCGCCGGGCGTGGGAAAATCCTCTATCGGCCGATCCATCGCCGAAGCCCTGGGCCGGGAGTTTTATCGTTTCAGCCTGGGAGGCATACGCGACGAAGCCGAGATCAAGGGCCACCGCCGCACCTACATCGGCGCCATGCCCGGCAAGGTCATTCAGGCGCTGCGGGATGCCGGCACATCCAACCCGGTCATCATGCTGGACGAAGTGGACAAGATCGGCGCTTCCTTCCAGGGCGATCCGGCCTCGGCGCTGCTGGAAGTACTGGACCCGGAACTCAATACAGACTTCCTGGATCATTACCTGGATGTCCGCTACGACCTCTCCAAGGTACTGTTTGTGTGCACGGCCAACCAGCTGGATACGATTCCGTCACCCTTGCTGGACCGCATGGAAGTCATACGGCTGGCGGGATACATCACGGAAGAGAAAATCACCATCGCCCGGCATCACCTGTGGCCCAGGGCCCTGAAAAATGCCGGTGTGCGGTCCGGTGACATCCGCATTACCGACGCGGCGTTGAAGAAGCTCATTGAGGGCTACGCCCGCGAGGCCGGCGTGCGCAATCTGGAAAAACAACTGGGCCGCATTATCCGCAAGGTGGTAGTGAAAAAACTGGAAGGGGCAAAGACACCGATCCGCATCAGCGTCGACAATCTTGAGGATTACCTGGGTAAACCCATCTTTCGCAAGGAAAAGCCGGTATCCGGCGTCGGCGTCGTCATCGGTCTGGCCTGGACTTCCATGGGCGGCGCCACACTGTCGGTGGAGGCCAGTCGGGTACATGCCCGCAAACGCGGCTTCCAGTTGACCGGACAACTGGGCAATGTCATGAAGGAATCGGCGGAGATCGCCTACAGTTACGTCATCTCCCATGCCGGGGCGCTGGGCGCGCCGCCGGAATTCTTTGACGAGGCGCAGATCCATCTGCATGTGCCGGAAGGCGCCACGCCCAAGGACGGCCCCAGTGCCGGTATTACCATGGCCACGGCTTTGCTCTCCCTGGCCACGGGGCGCAGGATCAAGCGACCGCTGGCCATGACCGGCGAAATGACACTGACGGGGAAGGTCCTGCCCGTGGGCGGTATCCGTGAAAAAATCGTCGCCGCCCGGCGTTCGGGGGTTCTCGAGATCATCATGCCCGACGACAACCGCCGCGACGTGGACGAGTTGCCGGATTATCTGCGTAAGGGGTTAACGATCCACTTCGTCAAAAAATACGACGAAGTGGCGGGTATTGTCTTTAAGTGAGGAGTGAGGAGTGAGGAGTGACCAAGCCTCGTCATGCCGGAAAGTGCGTCAGCACTTATCCGGCATCAAGCTGTTGATAAATACGGGCATGAATACCGAATAAGGTCGGCAAGTATTCCGATATTACAGTGATTTTACTCCTTACTCCTCACCCCTCACGCCTCACTCTTTTTCGCGTAACGCTTCTCGACGTAATCGTCAACGATTTGCCGGAATTCCTCGGCAATATTTTCGCCACGGAGCGTCGTCACCTTTTTACCGTCGATAAAGACCGGCGCCGACGGCGCCTCGCCCGTGCCGGGCAGGCTGATGCCGATGTCCGCGTGCTTGCTCTCGCCGGGACCGTTGACGACACATCCCATGACCGCCAGGTTCATCTCTTCCACGCCGGTGTACGTTTCGCGCCAGACAGGCATCTGGCTGCGCACGTAGCCTTGGATATTATCCGCCAGTTCCTGAAATACGGTGCTGGTGGTGCGGCCGCAACCGGGACAAGCGGTGACCATGGGTGTAAAAGAGCGCAGACCCATGGTCTGCAAAATCTCCTGGGCGACGATGACCTCCCGGGCCCGATCGCCGCCGGGTTCCGGTGTCAGGGAGATGCGGATGGTGTCGCCGATACCCTCTTGCAGCAATACCGCCAGTGCGGCGGTGGAAGCGACGATGCCTTTCGAGCCCATGCCCGCCTCGGTCAGGCCCAGGTGCAACGCGTAATCACAGCGGGCGGCCAGATCACGGTAGACACTGATCAGCTTCTGAACGCCGCTGACCTTGCAGGACAGAATGATGTGATCCCTGGGCAAACCGATTTCCTCGGCCTTTTCCGCGCTGGTCAGGGCGGACACGATCAGCGCCTCCTGCATGACCTCATCCGCCTCCTTCGGTTCGGGCAGGCCGGCGTTTTCGTCCATCATGCGCGTGGCCAGTTCCTGATCCAGACTGCCCCAGTTGACGCCGATGCGCACCGGTTTATCGTATTCGATGGCCTTTTCGATCATGGTGGCGAACTGGCTGTCTTTCTTGCGGCCGAAACCGACGTTGCCGGGATTGATGCGGTACTTGGCCAACGCACCGGCACAGTCCGGGTATTTGCTGAGGAGTTGATGGCCGTTGTAATGGAAATCCCCGACCAGGGGCACCGTACAGCCCCACTGGTCCAGCTTTTCCCGGATGGGCGCCACAGCGGCGGCGGATTCCTCGTTATTGACGGTGATTCGCACCAGTTCGGAACCGGCTGCCGCCAGTTGCTGAACCTGCCGTGCCGTGCCCTCGACATCGGCTGTATCGGTATTGGTCATGGATTGCACCACAACCGGGGCGTCACCGCCGATGGTAACGGCGCCGACCCTGACACCGACACTGCGACGCCTTGGTATTTCCTGCCTGTTGGTCATGAAATAAACTGCCTTGTGAATAATCTTGATTGCGGTGGGAGTCTAACCGGCGCATAAACCGTGTCAAGCCGGACCCGGATGCTGCAATCTTACACCGGTTTTATGCCGGGATCGTCCGGAAATTCACCACCTGAACAGCGGACCCGCACCACCGGCGGGCACCTGAGCAGACATGGTTACAGCGGAATCCGCCCGCATACATCGGCGGGACCGCCATACGCCGCCGCGACCCGGACGCGGTGCGGGAGGAAAAAAAAACCATTGCATGCCATACTATCGCGGTTATGAAAAATCAGAAAAACAGTTATAACAGGGAAGAATTGCTCGCATGCGCCAGAGGTGAACTCTTCGGTCCGGGAAATGCCCAGTTGCCGTTGCCCAACATGCTGATGTTCGATCGCATCACCGAGATCAACGATCACGGTGGCAGTGGCGGCAAGGGTATCATGGTCGCGGAACTGGATATCAATCCCGATTTATGGTTCTTTGAGTGTCACTTCCACGGTGATCCGGTCATGCCGGGTTGTCTGGGACTGGATGCCATGTGGCAGATGGTCGGCTTTTTCCTGGGCTGGACCGGCGCACCCGGTCGCGGTCGCGCCCTGGGCTCGGGACAGGTAAAATTCAGCGGCCAGGTTACGCCGCGGAATAAACTGGTCCGCTATACTATCGATATCAAGCGAATCATCCGGCGCGGTCTCATCATGGGCGTGGCCGACGGGATCATGGAAGTGGACGACAGGACGATTTACACAGCCGGCGATCTCCGCGTAGGCTTGTTTCAGCAAACAGAAAACTTTTAATTCGTCTTGGGGGAAGAACCAGCTTTGAAAAGAGTGGTCATAACCGGTCTGGGTATCAAGTCCAGTATCGGAACGAACAAACAGGAAGTGATCGATTCCCTGGTCAACGGCCGCGGCGGCGTGGAATTCTGTCAGGAATACGCGGATCTCGGATTCCGAACCCATGTATACGCCCCCGTCAAACTGGATCTGGATGCGATTATCGATCGCAAACAAAAGCGTTTCATGGGCGATGCAGCCGCTTATGCCTATCTGGCCATGCAGGACGCCATGCAAGACGCCGGGCTGGACAGGGATGCCGTTTCCGATCCCCGTATCGGCCTGATTGCCGGCAGCGGCGGTTCTTCCACCGCCAACATGATCGCGGCCGCCGATATCATGCGCGAGAAAGGCGCAAGGAAAGTGGGACCGACCATGGTGCCGCGCGTCATGGCCAGCACCTGCAGCGCCTGCCTGGCCGTTGCCTACGGCATCAAGGGCGTCAATTATTCCATCAGTTCGGCCTGCGCCACCAGCGCCCACTGCATCGGCAATGCCTGTGATCTGATCCGGGACGGCAAACAGGATATTATATTTGCCGGCGGCGGCGATGAACTGCACTGGAGCGGAACACTGCTATTCGATGGCATGGGTGCCCTGTCCGCCAAATTTAACGATGATCCCGAGCACGCCTCGCGGGCCTTCGATGCGGACAGGGACGGCTTCATCATCTCGGGGGGCGGCGGCATCCTGGTACTGGAAGAACTGGAGCACGCCCGGGCACGCGGAGCGAAGATATACGCGGAGGTCGTCGGCTACGGTGCCACCTCCGACGGCCTGGATATGGTCAAGCCCTCCGGTGAAGGCGCGGCGCGCTGCATGCGCATCGCCCTGGAGAATGTCGACGGCCCGGTGGACTACATCAACGCCCACGCCACCAGCACCCCGGCCGGAGACGTGGCCGAACTGTCCGCCATCCGGGATGTATTCGGTGAGGACATGCCCGCCGTCAGTTCCACCAAGTCCTTGTCCGGGCATGGTCTCGGCGCCGCCGGTGTCAATGAGGCCATCTTCTCACTGTTAATGATGGAACAGGACTTCATCTGCGCCTCGGCGAACATTTTCAATCTGGACAAGGACGCCGAGGGCGCCCGCATTGTCAAAGAACGCATCGACAACGCCGGGCTGAAGACCGTCATGTCCAACAGCTTCGGTTTCGGCGGCACCAATGCCACGCTGGTGTTCAGGAGACTTGCGAGTGAGGAGTGAGGCGTGAGGAGTAAGGAGTGAGGAGTGAGGAGTAATCTTCCATTATGCCAGAGAACTTCCCCGTCCGGATCAAAGTCCGTAACAGGCTCCGTGTTTACCGAGTATCCACAAGTTGTTTTATCTGAGCCTGATGCCGGATAACCGCCACGCGGTTTCCCGCATAACGGAGTTCTCTTTACTCCTCACCCCTTACTCCTCACTCCTCACGCCTCAGGCCTCGCGTCTCACGGAATAACCATGGAGATATCCACCCTCACCGCTCTCGCCGTCATCGGCATTCTCGGCATCGCCTGCCAGTGGCTTTCCTGGTGGCTGCGCCTGCCGGCCATTCTGCTGCTGTTGCTTGTGGGCATCCTCGCCGGTCCGGTTACCGGACTCATCAATCCCGACGCCCTGTTCGGCGATCTGCTGTTTCCGCTGGTGTCGTTGTCCGTCGCGGTCATTCTGTTCGAGGGCAGCCTCACACTGAAATTTGAAGAAATCCGGGGACTGCGCAAGGTGGTCCGCAACCTCATCAGTATCGGTGCGGTGATCACCTGGCTGATTACCGCCGCCGCCGCGCATTTTATCCTGGGATTCAGTCCGGACCTGGCCCTGCTTTTCGGAGCGGTGGTGGTGGTTACCGGACCGACAGTCATTATCCCCATGCTGCGGGCGGTCCGGCCCAATGCCGACATTGCCAACATCCTGCGCTGGGAAGGCATTGTCATCGATCCCCTGGGAGCGCTGTTATCGGTGCTGGTATTTGAATTCATCATTTCCAGCCAGATAGGGGACGCGCTCGGCCATGTACTCCTGACCTTCGGGCGCATAGTCCTCATCGGCTTTATCATGGGTATTGTTTTCGCCCACATACTCGGCTTTATCCTGCGCCGCCATTTGATTCCGGAATACCTTCGTAATGTCCTCGCTCTGACACTGGTATTCGGAGTCTACGCCGTTTCCGACATGGTTGAACACGAATCGGGACTGCTTGCCGTAACCATCATGGGTATCGCGTTGGCGAACATGAAGAATACCGATATCTCGGACATTCTCGACTTCAAGGAAAGTCTCAGCGTGTTGCTGATTTCCGGCCTGTTTATCATACTCGCCGCCCGTCTTGAGGGCGGTGTGCTTCTCGATATGGGCTGGCCAGCCTTGCTGTTACTGGGCGCCATCATGTTCCTGTCCCGCCCGATCGCGGTATTTGTTTCCGCACTGGGTTCCGATCTGAACATCAGGGAGAAGCTGATGATCGCATGGATCGGACCGCGCGGTATCGTCGCGGCGGCCATTTCCGCCGTATTCGCTCTCCGGCTTGAGGAGGCGGGACTGGAAGGCGCTGAATTGCTGGTCCCGGTAACCTTCCTGGTCATCATCGGCACCGTAGTTATACAAAGTGTCACGGCCAAACACCTGGCGCAATGGCTGGGTGTGCGGGAACCGCCGCCGCGTGGCGTTCTTATCACCGGGGCGGGTATTGTTTCGCGAACCATCGGCAAGGCCCTGCAGGAACAGGGCTTCAAGGTACTGCTGACCGACAGCAACTGGGAAAATATCTCTCTGGCCCGCAAGGAGGGTCTGGATACCTACTACGGCAATCCGGTTTCGGAACATGCCGACCGCAATCTTGTTCTCGTCGGTATAGGTAATCTGCTGGGTATGTCGGGAAGCACCCATCTGGATTCCCTGGCCGCGCAGAAATACAAATCGGAATTCGGTGCCCGGCATATCTATGAACTGGTATCGGCCCGTGACAAAAATACTCCGGAGAAGCACCAGGTCTCGACCCGGCATCGCGGACGACAGTTGTTCGCGGATGACATCAACCACGCCACAATCGCAGGCTGGCTCAGAACCGGCGCCAGAATTGATACGGCTCAATTAACCGAGGACCATGATTTCCAGGCCTATCTGAATGACCATTGGGATCACTGCATACCCCTGTTTGCCGTTGACCCGAAAGAACATTTGTACTTTTTTACCGTCGACGAGGAATTAATACCGGAAAGCGACTGGAAGGTAACCAGCCTTATACTGCCGGAACACGAAACCTATCAGCGCCGAAAAGCGGAGCAGAATGAATAAACTCTGTGATTAAGTTCACAAGATAAAGAGATTCGACGGTATTCGCATGACAAGTTGAGATTCCCGTCACAGCAAATCGCCCGGCAGTTCTCTATTATCAGAATCGCAAGATGTGAGTAACCTCCCTGATCTTGCGCCCGGCTCTGCTCATCAGCCCTCTTCCCCCAACGAAGGAGCAACCGGGCCTTTTTTAAATAAGTAACCCGACATCGTTCTATTGAACACGCTGTGAATACTTCCATGTACGCTCGACGGCCGCATCTCCCGGATCAAGTCCGGGACAGGCTCTGCGGCCGACGGTTCCATAGAACGATGTCGGGTTACTGACAATCAGATCAGTAACTCGCCTATCGCATCCCCCTGGCCTTTTTAATCTCATCGTAGGCGCGCTGGATTTCCTGGGACCGTTCCGTAGCCGCTTCAATCATGTCGTCCGGCACGCCCTGCCCCATCAGTTTGTCTGGATGGTATTGATTCATAAGCTTGCGATAGGCCTTCTTGATCTCCGCATCACTGGCATTTTCGTCGACACCCAGGGCCTGATAGGCCAGTTCCAGATTGCCCGCAGCGCCGGGCTGTCCGCCCCGAAAACTGTCCTGCGCCCGTATCATCCGGATCAATTGTTCAAAAGCGGCCGACGAGATCCCCAGTCGCGACGCAACCTGCCGCAGAACACGTTCTTCGCTTTCATCCAGGCGGCCGTCCGCCAGAGCCACATTGACCAGATAGACCAGCAGCATCTGAATCAGGTTGGGCCGTCGGCCGCATACAGACAGAAATTCCTGTAACTGTGCGTCCAGATCAAAATCCGGTTCCGCGCCCTGCTTGAACAGGCGGATGGCCTCGCGGCGATGCTGCGCAGTCAGCCCCATGTGCGCCATGAATTGCTCGGTCTGCCGGATCTCGTCTTCGGAAATGCGGCCGTCGGCCTTGGCGAGATGCCCGAGGGTTCGGAACACGGTCATGAAAAAACTCTCCTGGATCCTTTGCCGTTGCTCCGGCGTACCGCCCATCTGTGCAATCCGATAACCCCTATCAAACAGATGGCCGACAAACAGCCCCAGCAAGGCGGGCAATATTCCGCCCATGCTGTATCCCAACAGACCGCCGACGACTTTGCCGATAATCATAAAATCAGATGATGAGTCACTGCCCCCGTTCGTACAAGATTAACGGAAGAATAGATAATCGAACGGGAACATGTTGAAAACAGATTCATGGATAACAAGTATGGAAATAACGGGATGTGAAAATGGAAAGCGGCTTTGAATCCGGCGGTAAAGCTTAATGCTTATGAAGCATGGGGTAGCGCGAAATCGATCACCTCGTTTTCCCGGGCAAATTCCGTTCTGATCCTGTCATCCGGACTGAGCTTGATAAGATACTGGGGCTTTTTATACCAGAGCGTGGTTCCGTGCCGGTTTAACCTGCCGGGCAAATCGACAACCACATAGACACCGGCACGAAGCTGCCCGAACCTGTCGTAACCTGCTATCCGGGCCGCCGGGCGGGCAATAGTACCGGTACAGCCGATGAGCCCGGGATTATAGTCGGCATTGACTACAAGAACGAGATCGCCGACGTCAAAATGCTGTGGTGGACTCTCCTCCTGCATCTACCCCTCGTTCATGAAACAACACAATAATAGTATAGCGTAAATATCCGCGGTTTGTCCCGGACCAGCGCGGCCTCACCCGGGTTCCAATGGAATTTCAATAATATACAGGGGAGTTATTCCCCCATCAGGCTGTTATAAACGATTTCCAGGAACTGCTCCGGGTTGATGAAACCGTTCCCCAGGGAGCTGTCGTAATCGGCATTGGGCTTCAGGGCCAGGACCTCTTCCAGACTTTTGCCCCGGTGGATTAGATCCTGAATGCGGTCGCGGACGGTTTTAAGCATGACCAGATAATCTTCCAGGTCGCTCCGGTCGCCCATAGGTCCATGCCCGGGAATGATCCTGGTGTCATCATCGACCAGCGCCAGGATTTTCTCCACAGCGGCGATCATCCCGTCAATGGAACCACCACTGGAAATATCGATAAACGGATAATTGCCGTGAAACCAGGTATCGCCGGTATGCACGACATTGGATTCCGGGAAATGCACCACGCTGTCACCGTCGGTATGCGCATGCGCCACATGAAAGACCCGGGTGTCCTCACCGTTGACATGAAAGGTCACATCATGGCTGAAGGAAATCACCGGCAGCGCCGCCTTCGGTGATGGCGGAACCTTCCGGTTCAGGGAACGGATAAAATTCTCCTGCGTCATGCGTTCATACACATTATCGTGGGCAACAATGACCGCGCCGGCCTTGCCGAAGTTCTCATTGCCGCCGGTATGATCGAAATGCCAGTGCGTATTAATGACGAACTTCACCGGTTTTTCCGAGATAGCCGCGATGGCCGCCTGGATTTTATCCGTCAGGGGCGCGAATTGATCATCGATGATATAGACGGCGTCACCCCCGGCGGAGACACCGATGTTGCCGCCCGCTCCCTCCAGCATATGGATGTTGCCTCGCACATGATGGGTCTTGATCTCTATCTTGTCGAAGTCCAGCTGCTGGGCCGCAGTATTTGTTACAGGCAGAAACAGAATGACCAGGGCTATTAAACCGGAATATTGTCTGATGGTATGGCGCATGATTCGGCTTCCTCTCGATGAGTGTTGTCATTGGAATATCGGTGATACCGGGTTGATAACCAAGCTGCTTAATCAGTGTGGTTAATTGACTGCGATGATGGGTCTGGTGATTGAAAAGGATCTCGCCAAGCACGCCGAGACCGCAAAGGAATCATGGATTTTTACCTCTTTGCGAGCTTGGCGTGCTTGGCGAGATCCACCATTACCCTTCCAGACGCCCACGAATTTTTCTGAAGAGCCATAATTCATGATAATCCATGACTCGTGAAGGTATCGGAATAGTACCACTTTCCGGTCCGGGTTCTCACTGCAAGTCCACCGGAAAAACGGAAATATCAATATTCCACACCAGCGGCACAATCAGCAATACCGCGGCGGAGATCAATAATATGCCGATCAGATTCAGCCAGATACCGATCTTCATCATCTGCTGTATGGTGACCTGACGGCTGCCGAAGACGATGGCATTGGGCGGCGTTGCCACCGGCAGCATAAAGGCGTAGGACGCGGCAATAGTCGCGGCAATCATCAGACTGAAAGGATGAACCTGCATGGCGGCGGCCAGGGCGGCCATAACAGGCAGAATGATGGTGGCCGTGGCGGTATTGGAGGTAATCTCCGTCAGGAAAGTGACCAGGGCGGCTGCAGCCAGAACCATGAACACAATGCTGGTGCCTTCCAGTACGGTCAGCCGGCCGGCGATGAAATCGGTAAGACCGCTTTGTGAAAAACCCTGGGCCAGGGCAAAACCGCCGCCGAACAGGATCAGGATATCCCAGGGAATAGTAATGGCCGTCTGCCAGTCCAGCAGAAATTCTCTCTTTTGCCAGTTGGAAGGGATAACGAATAACAGGATGGCTCCGCCCATGGCAATGGTGGAGTCCTGCACATACTCGAACAACGGCATAGCCGTCAGGCCGCGCAGGATCCAGAGCCCCGCAACCAGGACAAATACCGTCAATACCGCCTTTTCCTGATAACTGACACGCCCGAGTTCCGTGATTTCGCACTCAATGGTTTCCCTGCCGCCGGGCAGGTGCTTGATCCCGCTGCGGAACAGGACATGGGTTAACAGGAACCATGTAATGAACAACATGACAACCGACAATGGCAATGCGAAGGTCATCCAGTCCACCAGATTGATGGTGATGCCGTAGGTCTTTTCCACGACACCCGCGAAAATGGCGTTGGGCGGCGTGCCAATCAGCGTTGCGACGCCACCGATGGAAGCGGCATAGCCGATACCCAGCATTAGTGCGGTACCAAAACGGAAATGTCCCGCTTCCGTGTCCAATTTCAGTTCGGGATCGGACTTGATGCCGTTCGCCACCCGGCTCACTACCGCCAGGGCGATGGTCAACATCATCATGGTCGTGGCTGTGTTGCTGATCCACATGGACAGGAACCAGGTGGAAAGCATGAAGCCAAAAATGATGCGGTTTGGTGTAACGCCGATAAGCCGGATGGTATACAGAGCGATGCGGCGATGCAGATTCCACTTCTCCATGGTAACGGCGATAAGAAACCCGCCCATGAAAAGATAAATAAGATGGTTGGCATAGGACAGCGTTACCACGCCGCCTTCCATAATGCCCAGGATCGGAAAGAGAAATATGGGCAACAGGGCCGTGGCGGGTATGGGAATGGCCTCGGTGATCCACCAGACGGCCATGAGTGCGGCGACGGCCGCCACATTCATGGCCGCCGGGGACATACCCTCCGGTTCGGGCAATAACAGCAACAAAAGAAAAAACAGCGGTCCCAGGATCAATCCGAGTGTATTCCGGTTCATTGCCTTACCCAGCAAAGAATTTGATTATTGGCCGGCATCACGTGACGACTTCGAAAATGCATCCCTGCATCCCGTGCCAGTCGATCCAGGTCTTCGAAATTACGCAGGCCGCTGCCGGGATCACGGGACCGCAACATGCCGTCGAAACGCTCGTTGCTGTCGCTTGTATAACGATTATAGAAATTAAAGGGTCCGTACAACAAGAATAATCCGTCTTTTTCCAATAACCGGCCGACACCTGCAAACATGGCCTCGACCTCATGCCAGTGCATGATATGGGCGGTATTGGCGGAGAAGACGGCGTCCACATCCATACAGGGCCAGGGCTCCTGCATGACATCAAGTACCAGCGGCGGCCGCGTATTGGGCAGATCCGCTTCCTCCAGCCAGAGATTGATACCGGCATGATGCTCGGGGGTATCGCTGGTGTGCCAGACAAGGTGCGGCATCCGCTCGGCGAAATATACCGCATGCTGGCCTGTCCCGCTGCCGATCTCCAGAACCGCCGCCGCCCTCTGCAGCATGGGCACGATGACCTGGAGGATCGGCTCCCGGTTATTGTCGCAGGCGGGGCTGTAAGGCTTGTTCATGAATGATTAACCGGGGGTTTTCCGCGCAGCTGTTTGGTACGCCCGCGCCTAGTCTTGCTCTCCAGACGCCTGCGCTTCGCGGCCCGTGTCGGTTTTGTGGGTTTACGCGGCTTACGGGTAACCAGTGTCTCGCGCACAAGTTCACCCAACCGATCCAGCGCCGCCTGCCGGTTGCGTTCACGGCTGCGGTACTCCTGGGCCTTAATAACCACGACACCGTCGGCGGTAATCCGCTGATCCTGCAGTTTCAACAGTCGGTGTTTAATGTAGTCCGGCAGACTCGAAGCCCTGATGTCGAAACGCAAATGGATGGCGGATGCCACCTTGTTGACGTTCTGTCCCCCGGCACCCCGGGATCGGATCGCCTCCAGTTCGATCTCATCCTCATGAATCTGTATACCGCCATTGATTTTCAACATCTCAATCGAACAGGTTCCGCGGGAATGAGGGACGCTCCGTCAATCGCCCGAGATAGCCGGATAATCCCGGAAAATCCCGGAGCAGCTTGAGACTGTCGGCCCAGAGCAAATTATAACCGACGATAATATCCGCTGCGCTAAAGCCCGTATCAAGGATATATCCCACTTTCCCGATATGACTATCCAGGCATCTCACGTTGGACAAATATTCCTCCCGCGCCAGATCGATGGCCGCCCGTGAACGTTTCTGCTTGGGATAAATCAACATATGCTTGCGCATGGACCACAGGACAGGTTCCAGTTCCGCCATGCAGAAAAATATCCACTGATAATAATAACCACGCTGTATGGAACCGGAATCGGGTATCAGTCTGCCGCCGGCGTATTTCTCCGCCAGCCAGGTACAGATTGCCGCGGACTCGGTGATAACGATTCCGTCGTCAACCAGCACCGGCACCTTGCCGTAGGGATTAACCGAGAGAAACCCGTCACTGAATTGTTCACCCGCCGGCAGATCCACCGTAACCGACTCGTAATCGAGCTCAAGTTCCGCCAACAGCCACTGTACACGCGTCGAACGCGATTTTGGGTATTCATACAGTCTCATTATCTTTCCTTAAGGCCGCTCCCCCGGAAGTATCCCTCTTAATATAAATCCGTCAAAATTTCGGAATCGCGGAATTCGTTAATGGTGGTATCGAAAGTCTGTTTCATAATCTCATCCAGAGGCTGTTCGCGCAGATCCCGGTTAAGGACTTCGATGCCCCATGGACCCTTGTAATCGAAACGATCCATAAGATCGATAAACCCACGGATATCGAATTCTCCCTGCCCGCACAGGAGGCGGTGATTTACCGTCGCGTCCAGCAGGTCTTCGGGCACAGCGGCCGGCCCGTCGTTCAATTCCACCCCGAAGAAATCATCGCGGCTTAACTTGCTTTCGATCTCCGCAAAGGAAATACCCAGCATATAAACATGCCAGAGATCGAAAATGAAACCGCCGTTCGCGGCACCCGCGCCCCGGCACAGCGTCAAGGTATCGTCAAGAGTGCTGATAATGGAGGACGGCATAAATTCAAACAGAACTCCGGTACCGTGATCGGCTGCCTGACGGCAGAGCACGGAAAATTCCTGTATGAGTTTTTGCATGGGACAGCTTTCGCCGGAGAAATCGCCAACCTTGATATGCCTTGCACCCAGGGCTTCGGCGGTATCCAGGAGCATTTTCCGGTTCCGGTCGGATAGCCGTCGCCGCTCCGGTTCGTCGATAAACCAGTCGGTCAGAAATTCCAGTTCCACGTGCTGAATGCCGTTGTCATCGAGGATCTGCCGCATTTCTTCCAGCGTGCGCGTTTTCAGGGTATGTTCCAGATCGGCGTGCCAGAACCCCATCCCCGTGAAACCGACCCGGCCGGCGGCCTCGACACGTTCCTTGAAATCAAACACGCTGTATTCATGGTCGGTGTGGGGATACGCCCCGCCGGCAAGTGTCCAGTAGGATCCCAGTATGTCAACTTCTCTCACGGTTTACATCACTCTGTATAATCGATACATGTACAACCCTTTCTCTTGCAAAGGGAATTGGGACACAGATATATAACATACAGAAGTATGCCAATCCAGGAACCTGACACGATGATGACACATATCGGCTTTATTCCGCTCCGCATTACCATTATAGTCACAACACTCGAATGAACCGGAAATTGTAATAAAGGAGGCAAGAATCATGTTAACCATCTACGGTCATCCGCTGTCTTCTCCCACCAACAAGGTACGCATGGGCGCCAATGCGGCGGGACTTGAATACGATTTTGTTTTTATTGACCTGGCTGAAGGTGAACAGAAATCCGAAAAATACCTTGCCATTAATCCGGTGGGGCAGGTTCCCGCTATTGACGATGACGGCTTCACACTGTTTGAAAGCAATGCCATCAATAAATACTTTGCCCGCAAGGCGCAATCGGGATTGTATCCAAATAATCACCGGGGCCAGGCACTGGTCGATCAGTGGACCGATTTCGTCACCAATCTTGTCGGTGCCGGCTATACGCGCCTGCTCTTCAACAAGATTATTGCCCCGCAGGTCGGTGCTCCGGTCAACGACAATGCCATACGCGAAGGTGAAGAAATGGTCAGTCGCGCCTTCCCCATTGTTGAAAAACAATTAACCCGCTCGCCTTTTCTTGCCGGAGAGGAACTTACGCTGGCGGATATCGCCCTGCTGGCAACCGTCGATCCCAGTGAGGTCATCGAGATGGATCTCGCCCCGCACCCGAAACTGAATGACTGGCGTGAGGCTCTGCGCAAGCATGAATTTTACACCCGCGTGCATAATTATTTCGGTGAAGGAGTATTGTAAATGCGTAACCGATTTGAAGTTACAGTCATGAAACTAAGATCCCTGTCCGGTTTATTGATAATCATGGCGGTTACAGCGGGCTGTGCGCTGAGCCCCCAGGTCGTGGACATTCGGCCGGAGGTTACAACCGCACCGGCCGAAGATCGTAAGGCTGAAGCGGCTCTCGGCCTGGAAGTGGCTGATATCCGCGAAAGCCCGATCCTGGGCAAGCGCGACGGCGTTTATAAAGAAACCGCAACCATCAGTACGGAGGGGGATATCACCCGACCGATACGGGAGAGCCTGTCCGGAGCATTGGAGAATATGGGCTATCGACTGGTCGAAGACGGTTCGGCACAACCGTTGAAAGTGGAGATCGTCGCGCTTGAATACGGGGTAGATAAAGAGAAAGTGACCCGTAGTATTAAAACATACGCCGCAATTAATGCTGCCTATCGAAAGGGAGACAGGACTTACCACAACACCTACAAAGTGACACGAACCAAAAAGATGCTGACCGCACCGGGCATGGAAGAGAATCAAACGCTGATTAACGAGACACTGGCGGCAGCATTACAACAAATGCTGCGTGACGGGGAACTATTCGGGTTGATTGGCGAATAGGCGAAGGAACCCGGAGGATCGGATATCACATGGTTTGATGTTCGCCGTTGACCGGTTTGCGCCAGGTATAAACCCGCATCGGCGGTGCATTAAACAGCGCCATGTTCACATCCGGCCGGCCCAGCAACTCACTGCCGATATCCGCCACCTGCCCGCGGAATTGATAAGCGACGAAACGACCGCCCGGGGCAAGCGATGCCCATACCGCACGGATAATATTCCGGCCTGTTTCCCAGGGCATGGTCGAGAACGGAATTCCCGATATCACCACATCCGGGCGCGGAAGACCGTAGTGCAGAAGGATTTTCTCGATATCCAGGGCGCTGCCGCAGTGATTGATAAGGCGCCTGTCACTGATTTCATCAAGCAGGGGAATAAATTCAGCTTCCAGCTCGATATTCAGGAGCGTGGAGTCTTTCGGCAAAACCCGCAGAAAGGCGCGGCTGGTGCCGCCGGTGCCGGGCCCCAGTTCTACCGCCACCCCGGCCTGTTCCAGGCGGGCCGCCTCGATGACCCGGTTTTCCAGATAACGGGAACTCGGGATAATGGAGCCTACCTGTTCGGGATTGCGCAGGAATCCCCTGAAAAATGCAAGACCGTTAGTCCTGCGCAACGATTCTGGTCGTATTTCGCTTTTTTCGCTCACGGGAACAGCTCCTTGCCAGTTTATTGTTTCTGTTAACAGACATGATATGGCCGGAATAACAAGCGGTAGTCCGGCTCCGGCAATGCCGAAACTGTACTGCTTTTTCAGCAGATATCAACCCCGAAGTCCGGGTCAACGGGATTGGAAACCCGCCCGTTAGCCGTGCAAATGGTGCCATTACGCCGTATAAACCTACCTTTTCGCCATTGCATCAAGAAACTCGTCTGTCGTATTGGCATGGGGAAACGGTTCATCCGGAACCGGCAGCCCCAGCGCCCGGCATAGCGGTTCCCAGCCGTCCCCGGCACGCCATTCCAGCAAACGTTCCGGCGGAACACCCCGTCTGACTGCATCATTATCGTATGAAAACATCATTCATCGGATTAGAAAAAAACCAGTGTACGCACTTCTATGCTCTGGCGCGGAGGCGCATCAGGCAGCGTGGACGGATCATCGAAGGCGCCGTGGGCGGTATACCGGGCACGGCCGTCATCAAGGGAATCATACACCTTGAATACCAGCGCCTCGTCCGCCTGCATTTCCGGAAAATAATACCATTCGTGTTCCGGGTTATAAGCAAGATGATAAATCTCGCCTGTACGATGTTCGTATACCAGCTCGGTCAGGATCAAATCTTCCGTGCTTATACTGGCCGCGTTACACAAGGCCAGTGGTGATCGTATCGCCGGCACGTTAACCGGTCTCCACACCTGTACAATCTGGAAACGGTGTTTCAGCAGTTCGTCGGCTTCATCGGGCAACAGATCGCGGACGCGCTGCGGTGCCGAATTCTCCGTGTAGTCATTATGCACCGCTATCACCGGTTCACGGATCTTTTTCTCCTGCCGCATCAGTTCATCACCGGCGCGCAGGGTATGATCGAACACGACTACCCGCGAACCGCCGGTAATACGCCTGACCAGTTGCTTCACTTCCGGATAGTAGACATTCTCCAGCTCGTCCCGGTCAAAGAAATCCTTTACCAGAGTCTCATGCCGAACGAATACAAAACCGTCCCGGTCGAGCAAAAAACTGTCCGCCAGCGGCCGGCCGTTATGAATAGTAACGGACCTTTCCTCGAAACGGCTGTCGTCGTATTCGAGCCGGATGCCCCTGCGCAACACTCGGGAACGCCTGCCGCTCGTATTGACGCCGTATCGGAGGGAAGCCTGTACGCCGCTGCTCATTGCGCTCTTTCACAGAATCCGGGACGGTGCCGGAAACGGCGGGGAATTGGGAAACAGCGGCGGCTTGTCATGACCTCCCGCAGTGACGGGAAACCATATGGAATAAATGAAGCTGGTACGGTCGAAAATCTTTTTCACTCCCGGTTTTTCCAGTGTATGTCCGATGCTCGGCTGTGCCGCCAGCGCCGCAAGTCGGCGTATGCCGGTCTCCGGGGATTCGCCCGCGGCACTCTTTGACGGCGCCGTGCTAACGATGGATATTTCACGCCGGCCGGCATCGTATAGCAGCCAGGCCGAGGACAATCCTGCGCCGGCAGCATGTTCCCGTATTGCCGGCCAGGCCTGATCCGGACTATCGAACTTCGCTCCGGCATCGAATTGCCATTCCTCAATCCGCATCAAACCCTGTTGCGTAAAAAGATCCCGGAAATTCTCCGCCGCGATGACCCGCCATACCTTGGCGGAGCATTCCTGAAACATGGGCCTGTCCGGGAAACGCACGCCGTCCAGTTCAAAATCGTTCGCCACCCAGGAGGCGAACTGTTCGGCATTGGATACAGTATCGAACAGATAGGCACCGCCGCTGAGAACCGTATCCGTTCCCGGTTGCGCCAGTATGGGCAGGAGTTTCTGATGCATGCCGGGCCGGGCCGCCATCAATACCCGGTCTCTCTCAATGACATCCGGTACCTGATCGGCGGGAACCGCGTTCGTGAGCGTCAACCGATCCGTCACGCAGCCTTCCACCGGTACGGTGCCGATACCGAATCCGTCCGTCGTCATTTTTTGTCCCCTCCCGCCGTGAAAATCTGATTTTTAATCTTTTTCATCAAACTTTTTCATCATTACCCCATTCCCGCCAGCCCTGCAACAGGGGAAAATATAATCCCAGCTTTACGGGACGATTGTCCATGTTCCGGACAACAGCCGCGTATCGTTCCAGTTGCTCGCGGTAGCGTTCCCGTTCGCGATCCAGAAAGGCATCGACGTTGCCGCCCTTATGCCGGGAAGTCTTGTAGTCGACAATCCAGCGTACGCCTTCCTCGTCAATAAAGGTTCTGTCGAGCACCACGTTGATCAGCTTGCCCGCGTACACACCGCTGACGGCGTATTCATTCCGCGCATCCCCATGACGGTGATCCAGCAGCCAGTGAGCACGCCGGTCGCGGATCAGATTAACCAGAGCATCCTCCACGGTGGCCAGGGCCTCGTTCATGTCTTCTCCCGCATCCGGTATACCCAGCCGTTTCAATGACAGGCGGTAATAATCCCGCCCGGATCGGATCCTGTCCTCATTCCATTGCTCAATACCCTCATCCGCGATCCGTTGAATGCAGCGGTGAACCACGGTGCCGATATGCTTGATGGCCTCGCCGGCCCATTCATATTCAATATCCACCGTATCCTCATGCACGACTTCATCCACGTCCCGGGGATGCCAGTCAACAGCGTCCGGTGCCTGCGGCAATGACCAGCCGGCGATCAGACGCCGCAGCGTGCGCGGCTGTGGACCGGATCCTTGCGGCCGTCCCGGCAGAGCCGGCGCGCCGTTCCGTAACACGGCATCACGGCATTGCGCCTCAGCCACCGGCCATAACTGCGCCAGCAGGCTGTCCGCCCGCGGCGGAACCGGTGAGAGTTCACCGTCACGTTCCCGGCTTTTCACCGAGGCGATCAGGTGCAGCTTCTTTTTCGCCCGGGTCGCGGCGACGTAAAGCAGGCGGCCGTCTTCAAAGGACTGTTTTTCACGATCCAGCCTGCGCAGGAACTGATAGACGGGTGACTCGTCGGCACCCGCTTCCTTGACCGGCGCCAGCAGCAGATCCTGATGATCGCGATGCGGGCTTTCCGACCACAACAGCAGCCGGGTATCGTCATTGCGGCTGCCGCGGGACAGGCCGGGCAGGATGACCGTGTCGAATTCCAGACCCTTGGCCTTGTGAATGGTCATGATCTGCAAATGGTCGTCGGCATGGATATCCGCCGCGGCGTACAGGCTGCTCACCTGCTCCATGAAACCGTCCCGGTCCTTGAGATCCCCGCCGTCGTCGAATTGCTCCAGCAGATCGAAAAAGCTGCGCGCATTTTCCAGATCGGTCTCGCTGTTCAGCGTGGCCGGCCCGCCGATCCGCAGCCATACCGATTCCACCCAGCGGCTTAACGAAAGACGCTGCCTGTCCCGCAGGGCCGCCTGCAGTACCGGCCGCAAGCGCAGCAAACGACCGCGCCCCGCTTCGGACAGGGCCTGTACGCATGCCTCGTCCAGGATGCATTCCCACACAGTACGCTCACGTGAGCCGCCGGCGAGCGCCAGCAAATCCGCCAGGTCGAGTCCGCACCAGGGCGCGCGCAGAACGGCCAGCCAGGCTATGCCATCGGCAAAATGGTGCAATGCCCGTGTCAGTGCCATCAGATCCTGGATGGCGGGCTGTTCGCCCAGGGGATCGATATCCACGGCCCGGTAACGCAGGCCGGCCTGCTTGAGCCGCGGGACGATATCCAGTAAATGTGTGCGACCGCGCACCAGGATGGCAACGCGCCCTTCCGGGTCCGCCTCGCGGGCTGCCAGCACCTGCTGTAAAACGATATCCGCCTCGCTCTGACTGTCATCCACAAGCGTGTGCAATCGCACCGCGTCACCGTCCAGATGATTGTGATACGCCTCGGCCGGGGTATAGTGCACCGCGCCGCGGCCGGGATCCGCGGTCTGCGGCAATACCTGTGTAAAAACCTCGTTCACCCATTGCACCAGTCCCGACTGGGAACGGAAATTGACCCGGATATGCAGCGGCGTCACCGGTACCTGTCCCAAACGCCGTTCCTCCCAGGCATTGAGAAACAGCCCCACCTCCGCTTCGCGGAACCGGTAGATGGACTGCATGGGATCGCCCACCAGAAACAGGCTGTGGCCGTCTTCCATGGACCAGCCGGCGGTGAGTCGTTGCAGTAATGTAAACTGGTTAATGGAGATATCCTGGAATTCATCCACCAGGATATGACGGATCCGGTAATCCAGGTTCAGTGCCAGATCCGTAGGTGCCTCCTCGTCCCCCAGTGCCTGAATGGCCGCCTGGGTGATGCCGCTGAAATCGATGCGGTTCTGCTCCGAGCACAACAGCCACAGCCGAGCATCGGCCAGTTTCAGCAATTCACACAAAGCCTGCACCACCTGCCATTCCTCGTCGGTATAGGCGACCGGCGGCAGATGCCGGATCGCCAGCAACTGCCGGCTCAGGGAGTCGTCTTCCGACAGCCGGGCGATCAGGGCCTTGAAGCGATCCTTCATGGCCGTGCGCTGTTCCGCCTCGCCGGTTTTCCCGGCGGCGGGGAATCCGTCGCGGGCGGTGGGCGACTGCCGCCAGTTGCCGTCGCTCTTCAACAATAATGCCACCAGCCCCTGCCATTGCGGCAGGGATCCGGCCGCCGCCGAAGGGAGTTCCGTCAATCCGGCACAGGCGCGGGCGGGGGACTCCCTCTCCTCTCTCTCCAGGTTGGCCGCGGCGAAATCCAGCAGTTCGGCGACTTCCCGGCCGTCCCCGTCCGGGAAATCGCGCCGGGCCGCGCTCAAGGTTTCCTCCGCCACATGCCGCAACGCCCCTTCCAGCTCCTCGCGGCGTATTTCGCCGGCCACATGCCGCAGCCATTGATCGCGGCGGGCCAGCATACCCGCGAGCATATTACGGATACGCGGCAGATCGTTATCCAGGTGCGCCAGCAGCACGGCAATGGCATCGGACCAGCCCTGGCCGCTTTCCAGTTCCGCCAGGGTGTCCGCGGCGGCCTGTTCATAGAGTTCCGTGGCATCCTCGACGATCTCGGGCTGGGCGCCAAAACGGGACAACACTGGCATCTGCCGGGTCAATGCCCCGCACAGGGAATCGATGGTCTGAATGCGCAGCCGCCCGGGATTGTCTTCCAGTTGCCAACCCTGCTCCCGGTTTCGTGTCATGGCCGCGTTGGCCAGAACGTCGGTCTTGCGTGCCGCTTCATCGTCGGGCGTGTTGCCGTCAACGACGCGTTCCAGGGCGTCGATAATACGCCCGCGCATTTCCGCCGCCGCCTTGCGGGTAAAGGTAATGGCAACGATCTCCTCCGGAGCCTCGACCACCGACAACAGGCGCAGATAGCGCTGGATCAACAATTCCGTTTTTCCGGAACCGGCCGGCGCCTGGACGATGAATGATTCATCCGGCTCGATGGCGCGCAGGCGCTGATCCAGATCGGCGACGTGTTGTTCAGTCGTCATCGTCAGCGTCCCGTGGCGGCAGTTCATGAATACGGCACAAGGGGTGTTGATCGCAATACCGGCAGGCGCGGGCGTCTTTGGGATCAACGCGGGCGTCACCGTCAAGGAAACCCCGCGCCAGTCCGGCCACAACACCACGCCAACTGGCCAGTAAATCACTCCATTCCGGAACGGGATGAGCGTCACTGATCAGGTATTTCGCCTGATTCGAGGCGGAGAAGGCTTTCGTTGCAGGCAGGATACCGTCCTCGCTGGCCAGACCCTGATAACCGAACCCCCGGCCGCGTTTCAGACGGCCGAAGGCAACGGCCGCCACTTCCGCATCCCGGGTCACGGCATACAGCGGCAGTTGCGGATCATCGGGCCGTTCGCCCAGCCATTCGTTCACCCCGGCCTCGCCGGTTTTGTAATCAATAATGACTTCACGGCCGTCCGCCAGTCGATCGATGCGATCAATACGCGTGTTCACTTCGACGCCTTCAACGCGGATACGTTGCGCTTCCTCGCCGGCAACAACGATAAACGGCGCGCGCTGCCTTTCCTGTTGCAGCCATTGCCGCAGCGTATGTATCAAACGCGCTTTCTCCAGGCCGGTGAAGCGTTCCGTCCACAGGCGCGGGTGCCGTTTTTTCAGCAACTGGATGACCTCGTCGGTCACCGACGCCAGCAAGCGCTCCAGTTCCCCGGGGTCCATAGCGCACAACTGTTCCTGTGAGTGCAGCCGTTGCCAGAGAAGATGCAGGGCACGATGAAGGAGCAGGCCCCGATCCCGCGGGCTGAGGCCGATATCTACCTCTTCCGGCGCGCCGGCGTGCAGGCGGTGGCGGGCAAAGGCCCGGAACGGACAGACGGACTGATCCCGGAACAGGGCCGTGCCGCCGATGGCACCGCCGGCGGCCGGGGGCGGCGCCCGTTCATCGCTGAAGGTTTCCAGCTTGCCGGCGGCCAGTATTCGCGCCGCGTAATGCGGTACTGTCACCGACAGCGGTTCCGCGCTGCTTTCCATATAGGGTTTCAATAACGGGCTCGGGCGCAGGGTGCGCTCCTTTTCATTTTCCGGGTAACTGAGCACAACCTGTTGCGCGGAGCACGCCAGCCGCGACAGGGTTTGCCGCGCCTCTTCCAGCGTCACTTCCGCCGTCGCGCCGGGCATGGCGCTGCGCCGCTGCAGGGAAAACGGGATGTACGGATTGGGCCGGGCCGGTGGCGGCCAGGTCTCTTCCTGCAGCCCCGCAACCCAGAGGTGATCGAAGCCCATGTCCGCGGCCCCGGCCGGGCCCAGTATCTGGACGGGCACCTCGCCCGTTTCCGGCTGAAAATGCTGTGCCGTCGCGATGCGGCGCAGATAGCCGAGGGCGCTGCTGTAGGTCAGCCGGCCGTCCAGCAGTTGCAGGGAAACGAACCGATCCAGAACCTCACGCCAGGCCTTGAGGACCTGGTATTCACCGCTGTCGGGCACACGATCGCCGGGCCAGCCGTACAGGGTCAGCAAATGTGAAATGTATCCGGCCCAATCGCCGGGCCTGGCCTGATGCGGCAGTGTCTGCAGATGGTCACGGGCATTCTGCAATTGTTTCATCAGCAGGCCGGGGCGGCGGGGTTCCTCCAGCCGCCGGCCGGCGATATGAAGCAATGTGGCGATATCCGCCCGGGTTTCCCCATGATCCCGCAGGCAGACGTCCAGCCGCGCCCGATCCAGTTCCTCTTCCCCGGCGCCGTACAGCCACGGACTCCTGAGTATTGCCCCCCACTGCTCTACAGATAATGGTTCCCGGCCCAGTGCCAGCAGGCTGAAGGCCGTGTTAACAAGGGGATAATCCGGTAACGGTTTGCCCAGGGACAGACTGAAGGCTTGCGCATCCTCCGGGACCGCGTCGGCGATGGCGCCCGGATTGAAGCAGTCTTGAAACCGGCGGAGGATATGGCTGCGCCGGTTCTGCAGATCCGGGATGACGATACCGATCCCGGCACTCGTGTCCGCTTCCAGTATTTCGCGCGCCCAGCCCGCCGCGGTGTTGATCTCCTCACCAGTATTGGCGCAGGCCGCCACGCGGATACGAGTGCCGGTCACGACCCGGTCCCGGCCCGCGATGTGGATCGCTCCCCCCTCCGCCTCAATTCGGTCAAACAGGTATTGTTGCCGGGGCGTGATCCGATCAAATCCGATCAGTGCAAGCCGGTTCGTACCCCTGATGTATTCCGCGAGCAGGTCAAGCAGGGAACCGCTGTCGCACCAGTGATTATCGGAACAGGTCCTTTTGAAACTGTCGGCCCAGTTCCTGAAAGCCCGGGCATCTTCATTGAGTCCCGTCTCCGCCGGAAAAACCGGCAGGCGATACTGATGCATGAGGTCCCAGGCTTCCATAACCCGCTTGACCATATCGGGGGCCTGCATCAGCGCGTTCGCCCGGGATGATTCATTAATAATCCGTTGCCACAATACCTGCTCCTGCGAGTCGTTCAGCAACAGCAGCCCGGCTTGCTCCTGTACATGGTTGTCCCAGCAGCGCTGCAGCCAGGCCTGCCAATGCAGTATATCCGGAGACGACCAGGCCGTTTTGCCCTGCCGGATTTGCCAATGGGCATAATCGTATTGCAAACGCCGGGCCAGACGGCGGTTGGCGGCAACCAGTGTGTATTCCGCATCCAGCAATTCCAGGTGTTTCTTATTCATGACAGAAATCCGTTAGATGCATGGCATTGGTCGCATGATTTGGTCAAGTCTCGTAACATCGGTGCAATGACAAATACAAACGGGCGGTGTTAGGCTGTGTTTCAGGATAGTAAAGAATAAACCATCATGACGCGAAACGCTGTCTCCCCTGCACGGGCCATCAGAAGTCCGTGTTATCAGGTTCCGCCGGCAAGGCAAGTGCCCGGCCTGTTCGAGGATGTTCGTAATGGACTGTTGTCCCGGCCGCGCAGCCTGCCGCCGAAGTATTTTTATGATGATAGGGGTTCGGAATTGTTCGAGCGGATCTGCAGTACTCAAGAGTACTATCCAACCCGTACCGAAGACGCCCTGTTGGCCGAGCACAGTAAACATATCATAGCCGCCACACGGCCGGATGAAATCATCGAACTCGGCAGCGGCAGTTCAAGAAAGACACGCCGGCTTTTTGATGCCTGTGAGGCGCTCGACCACGCCTGTAATTACAGTCCCTTCGACGTCTGCGAGCCCGCGCTGGAACAGGCCACCGATGAGCTAAGCAAAACCTATCCCTGGCTGGAAATCACCCCCCTGGCCGGGGATTACCACGCGGGCCTGGGCAACTTTCCCGCCGGCACCGGCACCAGTCTCTATATTTTCCTCGGCAGCACTCTGGGCAATTTCACGCGCGAACAGGCAAAAGACTTTATTCGGGAAGTCCATGACTGCATGAAGCCGGGCGATTATTTCCTGCTCGGCGCGGATCGACTGAAAGATCCGAGGGTACTGAAAGCCGCCTACAACGACAGTCAAGGCATTACCGCACAATTCAACCTCAATGTTCTGAGGGTGCTCAATCGGGAACTGAATGCCGATTTTGAACCGGCCAGTTTTGAACACAAGGCCGTCTTCAACGAGCGGGAATCCCGTATTGAAATGCATCTGCAATCCGGCCATGAACAGACCGTGCATTTACACAGTCTGGGAAAGACCATTCATCTTCAAAAGAATGAATGCATATTGACCGAATACAGCCACAAATTCCGCTATCAGGAATTGCAGGATTTGTTAACGGATAACGGTCTGGAAATCATGCGTCATGACCAGCCACGGAATGAATACTTCTCCCTGATCCTTTCGCGCCGACCCTGAAGCCTGTTGCATAAGGGCACGCGAAGTAGAACGTAATCGGTTTGATTCATTCGTGGTATTCCAAAGACCTATTGCTGAGAATGCAGAAGGTCAAAAGTTCATCATTCCTTTGCGTACTTGGCGATCTTGGCGAGATCATTCAGCATGCAGCCCGAGGATGGGAAAGAGAATGGATCTCGCAAAGATCGCAAAGAGGTAATGATTCATTATTCCCTGGTGGAATCTGGAATACCTTTTAATCATTACGTGGTAATTCCTCCGCCAGAGACGGGGTATCGATAAAACGATTACGCCGGCCCTGTAGTTCTTCAATACGGTTGTTGCGGTATTGTTCCTGTTTACTGGGAGGGTCGGTCCGGTTCCATTGCCTGAGGGTTTCCAGCATGCCCGGTTTTATCGGCAAATCGTAGGTGTCATGCATGTAAAAAATCGCCCTGGCGATATTTCCGCGGGCGATCGCGCGCGGCTCGACAACCCTTGAATCCCACTCAAAATCACAATCACTGAAACGCCAGTCTTCTCCTTCGATTTCACCAAACGGCAAATCATTGCGGAGTATAACCAGTTCACTCCACACCGGATACATATTATGCAGGTCGGACTCCATTTCCATAAAACCCTGATTGCTGCCGTCATAACATGCCAGGCGGTTGGCACACTCCACGTTTTCCAGCATCCAGCTAACGGAATAGATATGGTCGACATCAATGTATTTCCCGTTCTTCGTTTTACGGTCCCTGCCAAACTGATAACCGCAATAGAGTGTCCAGCCGCCCTGTGAATAAAGATCACCCCGGAAATAGTTATTCACGACATGATCGTAGTTCCGGATGGATGATTCTCCATACACACCACGCCCCTGGAACAGGACAAGGACAAGAAGGAATGTGAGTGAAAAGCCGTTTTTGTAATTTATCATTGTCTGATTGACTCACATTATTCATTGATAATTGATTTTTTTGTTCGCACCCATGCTTCCCGGAAGAAGTCTGGAACTTGCAGGCGTATGCCATTGTAAGGCTGCCGGTCAGCGGAGCACGCCGCGCCTTAGCAACTGCCAGAGTATACTGGATCCGAAGAGAATCGGATGTCGCCGCAGGCGCGGTGTGATTTCGATGGTAACGCCTGTATGCCGCTTTATCTTCCAGGCCGCGTATTCGATACAATGGTTGAACGTGAATACAGCCTTGACCAGCCTGGCCACGGATAAAATACGACCCTGCTGCCGGCGCAACCACCATTTCCTTCCGCATCGGCGTTGCTCACGTTTATCAACCATGCAACGGAAATCGCCTTCCGGCTCAGCCTGTAATCGACCCTCCATGGCGGGGACGGCCGCGCCGGTAAGTCGACTGTAATCGCCAAGGTTCAAATGCGTCAGTTTTCTTTCCCTGCCCCGCTTTTCAGGCCGCAGTTCCGCCGCATAGGTCAAGGCAAGCCCGCGGGTCCAGATTTCCTCCGCATTAACATTGCGGCTACCCAGCATCGGAATGGTCGTTTGCAGAAATGTTATCACTGCTTCAGCCAGAGACCGGTTCACCCGGTGCAGGGTTACCTCGTCGCGCGTATAAAGAGTCCGCACCGGCTGGGCAAAACGCGCCCAGATATAGGAGTGAAACCAGTCCCGGCATCCCCGCTCAAAATCATGCCGGGAGAGAACCGCGTATTTGCATCGCAGCACGGCTTCTTCGCCGCCGACTTCCATGTAGAAAACGTTCGGAGGCAGCCAGGCGTTCAATATCCGCAAGTGCCGTTTCCCGTAGGCATTACGGTAGTCGTCCACGATGGCATACAAGTCCACCACGCCTTCGGAAGGATTGTGCGTATGCAGGCAGGAACCGTAGAGAATCACCGCATCCAGCGCCTCACCAAAACGCGATTGCAGTTCCCGCGCAAGCAGGGTGAATTCCGGCGCCACAACACGGGAACTCTGCGATGCCACTTCCGCAAGCAGTTGCAACGGCAAGTCCGGAGTGGATTGTTTTGATGACTTCTGCATGGGTGGAGTGTAGCGTTCCGTCAGGGAACAAAAAAGGTGGCCGGCCCTGCGGATGAAATTCTCAAAGGCCCTTCGGCGCTCTCCGCTGCGTGCAGTTCACCGTCAATAATAAACTCATCATCCATAAACAGTTCCAGGGCAGTCGTATTGAAACTTTCATAACCGTCGATCGCGGCCAGATGCTCGCCCCGCCCGCGCAGTAGAGACGGCAGGGAACGCCAGAAACGCTGCGGTGATTCCCGCACCAGGGTTGCGTGGATCGGCGCCCGCTCCCTGCCCCAATACGGCCGCGTACCCAGCAACAGGCGATCCAGAGCGCTGGCCAGAAGGATTATATAGGCCCCCTCCCGTTCGTCCCCGTCTCCCCCGGTTACTGAAAGGCGCGCGGGTAATAATGCATCCCCGGACCGGCCGACCAGTAAACCACCGAGCAGCCAGAGCAGCACAAGTCCGCCGGCAATCTCGCTGGTCATGCCGAGACGGCTGATCTTTTCATGGAAATAACGCACGCCGCTTGCTATGGCGCCGGCACCGAAAAACATGCCGTAAAGGTCCGCACGACCCGGCCGTTCTATACGCAGCACCGGGCGCTGCACGAGACAGGATGATAGCGGCCTGTCTAACCTACCCTGCAGACGTTTCAGAACCCGTGTCAGCCCGCCGCGCACGCCCAAATCCAGGGCCGTCATATTGGTGGTGCCGGCGGGAATAATACACAACGGCGGCCAGCCGGTTGATCCATGCGACTCGAACAGGCAGGTTAATACCGCCTGGACCGTGCCGTCGCCACCGGCAACGGCCAGGACTTCCGGTTGTTCCGCAAGCAGAATATCAAGGGCCGCACCGATTTCCACGGGAGTGGAAGCCTCCTGATACAGCGCATCAACACTCCCGGAAAAAATGCCTGCCGCAGGTCTTTTCATTTTACGGACACGGCCGCTTAGAGGGTTGCAAAGCAGGCCAACCTTCATCCGCTCACCGGTCGCAGGGAGATCATTACTCATTCTATGATGAATCAGGCGACCCGGCGCAGAAGGATTACGGCCAGTAAAATCAGGAGAGCGCCGGGCATAAGAGCGATCACCGCCGTATTCATATTCAGCAGCAAACCGGTGTTGGCTATGATTTGATCGAGGAGGTAGACGGCGATACCGCTCAATCCCGCGAGCACCACGCGGGCACCCAGTCCCGTACGCACCGAGCCGAAAACGAAAGGCACCGACAACAGCATCATGGCGATAGTGGTCAGCGCGGCCCCCAGCTTGCGCCACATTGCCAGGGAGTAGGCTTCCGCCTCCTGCCCGGTATTGCGCAGAAAACGGACATGCCGGAACAGTTCCGTCGGCGACAGGCTCTCGGGCGGCTTGGTCAATGTCTCGATCTGTCCCGCATCCAGAAACGGTTCCCATGACATCGACACCCTTTGCTCTGATTCAACCGATTGCCCGTCGATCTGCTTGATGGTCACTCCGCGCAGCATCCATCGATCGCGGTTGACAATATCGGCCCGTTCCGCGTGGATATAATTTTCCATCAGTCCGAAACTGTCGAAACGAAGGATCTCGATGTCCAGCGCACGGTTTGTATGCGGCATTCTGCCCACGCGCAGAATGTTCGACTCATCACGGCTCCATATGCCCAGATCGCGGCCCAGTTCGGTACTCTGTTCCAGGGCTGCGGATCGTTTCAAAATGGCCTGTTGCTGCAAGGGAGGTGCAACAAACTGTTCAAGCAGGACCATAATCACCACAAGTATCAGACCGACTCTGAGCGATTCCAGACCGACCCGTGCCGGCGAGAGACCGGCGGCCCGCAGGGAAATAAGTTCATGATGCATGGCCAGCCTGCCCAACGCTATGACGTTACCCAACAATGCAATGAAGGGAGCAAGCTGGATCAACCGGCGCGGCAGAAGAAGCGCGACGTAGGCAAAAGCATCTCCGATCTCGTAGGTGCCTTCCCCGACATTTTCAAGCTGTTCCAGCAAATCCATAAATGCGAACAGCGGCAAGAGTGCAATGGCGGCAAGCACCAGGCCACCGAGAATCTGCCGGGTCAGATATCGGCTGATGGTTTTCATGAGCGGCGCCGGCGGGTTCCCCGGAATCCGGACAACACGACAATGACAATCACCAGCATTAATCCATGCAGCCACCATATTCCCGGTATGGCGGGCACCGTACCCTGTTCCACCCAGGTTCGTGCCAGGCCGCTGAGATTGTAATAAATCGCGAATACCAGAGCCGCGGTAAACGACTTTTCACCGCGCCCCTGCCGCGGCGACGCCCGGCTCAACGGAATCGCAATCAGAGCGAGTAGCACAGCCGCCACGGGCCTGGACAGGCGCCATTGCAGTTCCGCTATGTCGTAAGGCTGATTCGAAGCCAGTAATGTCAGCGTTGACGCGGCCTTTCGCCTGTAACCCAGCTCCTTGGTGGTATCCGTCTGATAAACCAGTTTGCTGAACCGGATCGTGGAATCCTCCGCCCCACCACGATCAAACTTGTAAATAACGCCGTCAAACAAATGCAGCTGCGGGACGCGATTGGGATCGATATCCCTTCGATAGGCCTCTCTTGCCGTTACAATCTCGCTGTGACGTTCATCCCGCGTGTAATGAAAAACGTTTTGCATAAGGCCGCTCTGACTGTCCTTGCGTTGCAGATAGACAATCCTGCCGCTGTCTTCGTTGCCGTAAAAACGTCCCGCCTGGAATCGATCCGTATTCAGTTCCGCTTCAGCGCGTGCATCCATAATATAGCTGCGCTCGTAAGCCCACGGTCTGCCGAACATGGATATGGTCCCGCTGAGTAATGCAACAGGGATGGACAGTACGAGCACGGCCTTGATGATATGCGACGTGCTCATGCCGACCGAACGAATAGCGATGATCTCCTGGTCGCGATGCAGTCGACCCAGGCCGACAATGACGCCCACATAGAGCGAAATGGGAATCAAAACTTCAAGGGCGATCAGGGTTTTCAGAAAAATCAGTTCGATCATGGCGGCCACGCCCAGGGTTTCCGTTACCGCCTCGGCGAGAAAACGGGCGCTGCTGAAGCTGGCGAAGAGCCCCGTCAGGATCAGACTTACGACAAGGAACGGCCTGAGTATTTCACTGATGATGTATAACTCGATTCTCTTCAAAGATGCTTCTCGTAGATTCGATAGCGCTTATAGACTGTACTTCCGACAGTATCCAGAATACCGCGCATGGGTTTGTTGTCCTCCAGAATCCAGGACATCTCCACTTCCCTGATACCATGATTGATCACCGGCAGTAGCGTCTGGTCGATCACCATGAAGGCCAGCGCGATGCCCATAGGCGTATTCTGGTAGCGTTTGCGTACTCCCATCAACGGTACTCTCCCCGTCCGTATCCGGCGATTCCGCAGTTGCCTGATCAGATGCAACCAGCCTTTCGGCAGCAACTTTCCGTCAATTTCACCGACCACTTCATTGAGATTGGGCAGGACGACCGTGAAGGCTGCCGGCTCGCCGTCAACCTCCGCCACCTGGATAAAATCACGGGGAACAAACAACCTCAGGCCGGTACCGATATCGGCAAACTCCTCCCGCGTAAAAGGCACAAAACCCCAGTTTTCCGACCAGGCATCATTGAATATATCCCGCAATGTTTCCATTTCTTCAGCAAACCTTTTACGGTCCAGAGGCCGCAGACGGACACGCGTGGAGTAACGTTCAACCAGTCTTTTCATTACTGCAGGTGTCTCGAAATCCGTGTGTATCCAGTAGGCAAGCAGGTCCCGCGCAGGCGCATATCCCTGCCTTTCAATCAGCCGGCCGTAACATTCCCTTGAATGCGGCATCATAATCACCGGCGGTGTATCGAATCCATCAACGAGTATGCCGCAGTCATGGTTAATGGAAAAATTGAACGGCCCGGTTATCAGTTTTGTACCGTGATCACGCAGCCAGTCTTCCGCAGTCTGAAATAATAGTTCGGCTACGGCGGGATCGTCTTCACATTCAAAAAAACCGAAATGACCGGTTGCCGCATGATATTGCCGGCGATGCAGGTGATCGATCTGGGCGCTGATCCTGCCGGCCGGTTTTCCATTCCGGAATACCAGCCAGGCCTGCCATTCCGCATGCCTGAAATAGGGATTGAAACGGGAAAGATGAATGCGCCGTTCAAGATACAGGGGCGGGACCCATGCGGGATCATCCCGATAAAGATACCCGGGGAGTTCGATGAAGGACGCAATGTCACTCCGGCTTTCGACCGGCTGCACAGTGATCGTATCTGACATTAGTAAACCATATGAATCGGCACGCCGGCATCCGGAACCCGACTGTGGGAGAAAGCGGGTACGGCATGACCATGATAGCACAGGGCTGCCGGACTCCGGCTATGCTGCCTGTTCCCTGAACGGGGCGGCACAGAGACCCAGGCCGGATTCCGGGCCTGAAAGCAGAACCCGGGCCGGCAAGCATGCATTACCTCACAAATCGGCTCCCCGGGGCTTGCATCGGAGCCAGAGAACTGACTTGATGGAAAATATATACCGATTATGAAAGGAAACTGGCGATGAAGGTCATAAATGCGATAAACTGCGCCAACTTCCAAGATGGTCCCCATGATGAATTTTTGCTGGCAACAGCGGGAAATTCATCATAAACTAGCACATTGCTCAAGAATCCTTTATATTATCAACAAGATGACAGATTCTCTTAACCAGGGGGGCGAAGCTCTGAGTTCAGCGATCAAGATGCCCGGAACCACGGGCCATCCGGTACGGAAACATGTACCTTCCGCAGACTCACCGGCTCCGGCCCCGGTGAAACCGACGCCGACCCGTAGCGGTCAGGTACAGCGTCTCGCTGATTTTGCCACGCTTACCGATGCCCTCGATTACGCAGCCACGGGCGATACCGGCTACAATTTTTATGACGGCAGGGGCAATCTGCGCTCGGTATTACCCTACCGGGAACTCAGAGAACGCGCCCGTGACGCCGCGCGTCGGATGATTTCCGCGGATATAGAACGCGGCGAACACGTTGCCATCATCGCCGATACCACACCGGAATTCGTTATTCTGTTCTTCGCCTGCCGTTACGCCGGGCTGGTGCCGTTTGCCATGCCGGTGCCCATCAATCTCGGCAGTCACGATATCTACGTACAGCAATTGCGCGGCATGCTGGAAAGCAGCGAGGCCGCCGCTGCCTTTGCCAATGTGGAATACATCAGCTTTCTGCAAGAGGCCGCCGGCGATAATAATGAATTAAAATGGCTCGGAACTCCCGAGCAACTGGACAGGCTGCCCCTTTCCGATATTGAATTCCGGGACAATCACCCCTCGGAAACCGCCTACCTGCAGTTCACATCCGGCAGTACCCGCAATCCCCAGGCGGTTGTTATCACGGAACAATCCGTCATGAGCAATCTCCAGGGCATAACCCGTTACGGCCTTGAGATGCATCCTGAAGATCGTTGCGCATCCTGGTTGCCGTTTTACCACGACATGGGACTGGTCGGCCTGATCATGTCGCCCATGGTCGCCCAGCTTTCCGTGGACTTCCTGTCCACCCGTGACTTCGCCATGCGGCCTTTACAATGGCTGCGGTTGATCAGCCGCAATCGCTGTACCATCGCATTCAGCCAGCCGTTCGGGCTTAAGCTCTGCACCCTCAGGGCCCGCAGTGCGGACCTGGAAGATCTGGATCTGAGTTGCTGGCGTGCCGCCGGTATCGGTGCCGAGATGATCCGCCCGGATATTCTCCGGAATTTCGCTGATAAATTCGCCCCCACCGGTTTCCGCCTGGAAGCGTTTCTGCCCTGTTACGGGCTGGCCGAAGCGACACTTGCGGTCACCTTTGCCGACATCAGCAAGGGTTTTGAAAGCCTTTGCGTGGATTCGGGAGCGCTGGTGGAGCGGAATATTGCCGTTCGGGTACAGGCGGACGGACGCGCGCACAATGAATTCGTCAATTGCGGTCACCCGCTTCCCGGGCTGGAAATCCGTATTGTCGATGAGGATAACGGACCCCTGCCGGATCTTCGCATCGGACGAGTATTGATGCGCGGTCCCAGTGTCATGAGCGGTTATCACAACAGCCCCGGGGAAACCGCCAGGGCCTTAAAAGACGGCAACTGGCTGGATACCGGAGACCTGGGTTTTCTGTTTGAGGGCAGCCTTTATATCACCGGCCGGCGAACGGACGTGATCATCGTGAACGGACGGAATATCCGTGCCCAGGATATCGAAACCCTCGCCGAGCAACAGGAAGAGATCAGGACCAGAGAGGTATCCGCGTTCGGTATCGTAGATGAAAATGACGATACGATTGTGGTTCTGGTCATCGAACACCGTTCATCCTCCCCTGAACAACGTCAAAACCTGACGACACGCCTGCAACGACTGGTGTATGCCTCTTTCGGCGTCCGCTGTCAGGTGGAACTGGTACCTCCCCATACCCTGCCCCGGACCTCGTCCGGAAAACTGTCACGCACCGCCGCCCGCAAGGGCTTTCTGGAACGCAACTGCCTGACAGAGACACAAGCGGCCCAATCCGACAGCGGGTAGCCGGGCCATTATGGCCGGACCGGTGGTACTGACGGGGGCGACGGGCTTCATCGGCACCGCCATTCTGGAAAGCCTCATTACAAGCGGACGGCCTGTCCGCGCCCTGACCCGGCGGCAGCGGCCCGATACCGATACCGTTCAATGGATCCACGGCGATCTGCATGACCGGGAAGCCCTGCAAGAGCTGGTCGCCGGCGCCGACGCCATAATCCATTGTGCCGGAGCCGTCCGCGGCGCATCACTGAACGATTTTTCCCGGGTCAATACCGAGGGGACACTCAATCTGGTGGAGACAGCGGTGCGAAACGCCTCCCGGTGCCGTTTTCTGCTGGTTTCATCGCTGGCCGCCAGGGAACCGCAGATATCCTGGTATGCCGCCAGTAAATACGCTGCCGAACAAACACTGTCCGAGCACGCAGGCCGCATGCCCTGGACCGTGCTCCGGCCAACCGCGGTTTACGGTCCCGGCGATCGGGAGCTCAGCCCGCTCCTGCGAATAACACGTTACGGAATACTTCCAATGCCCGGACGCACGGCTACGCGATTCAGTCTGCTGCATGTGAATGATCTGGTTGCTGCAATATTATCCTGGCTTTCTGTGGGAGAGCCGGTACCGGGGATCTATGAACTGGATGACGGGACACCGGGTGGCTATGACCGCCATTCCCTGGCCGAGATAGCATCCCGGGTCTGGGGCCGTCCTGTTCGGCCGCTTGCCGTCCCGGCAAGCCTGATGTTCATGGCGGCCGGCACGAATCTGTGGCTGTCCCGCCTGTTTCGCTATTCGCCTATGCTGACACCGGGAAAAGTGCGAGAATTACTGCATCATGACTGGGCGTGTGACAACACCCCGCTTGCCCGGGCTCTGGACTGGCAGCCACGCGTGCGTCTGCCCGATGCCCTGCAAGATGCTACGTAATCGCTGCTCCCGAATCAGAATAACCCGATGACACATGACAACAACGACATAACCGGACAGTTGTGCCAACGCCTGTCGCATTTGACAGAGTCGAAAATAGAGATTGAACCGGATATGAATCTTATCGACACCCTTGCGCTCGATTCCATGAAAGTACTTAACCTCGTCATGGAAATTGAGGACGAATTCGATATCTCGGTACCCATCAATGCTCTGGCAGACGTTCATACCGTTCGGGACCTTGCCACCCTGATCCATCAACTCATATCCAGCCAGGAATGAATTTAATCGAAAAACTCGAAGCCGTCGCTGAAGAGCGCAAATCGTTGCTTCCGGCCGGTCTGGAAGCGTTTGGTATTCCCATCGAAGCGGTATATTCACCGACCGAGGCAAAAATCGGCGGCCGGCGCGTGTTGTTCCTGGGCACCAATAACTATCTCGGACTGACTTTTGCACCCGAATGCATAGCAGCGGCCCACAAGGCCATTGACGAGGGTGGAACGGGAACTACCGGATCACGCATGGCCAACGGCAACTATTCCGGCCACCGGGCTCTGGAAAAGGAACTTGCCGATTTTTTCCAATGCCGTTCGGCCATGGTATTTACCACCGGCTATCAGGCCAACCTCGGCACCATTGCCGGCTTGGTCGGGCGTGGCGATACCCTGATGATTGACGCCGATTGCCATGCCAGTATTTATGATGGTTGTCGCCTGACCGATGCCGATGTGATCCGCTTCCGGCATAACGATGCGGGCGATCTGGAAAAACGTCTCAGGCGTCTCGGCGAAAAAGCCAGTACAACACTGATTATCGTCGAAGGCATCTACAGCATGCAGGGGGATCGAGCGCCCCTCAAGGATATCGTCCGTATTAAAAATGAGTACAACAGCTATCTTCTTGTCGATGAGGCCCATTCCCTGGGCGTCCTGGGGGAAAAAGGCCGCGGCCTGGTGGAAGAGACCGGCACCCTGGATCAGGTTGATTTTGTTACCGGTACATTCAGCAAGAGCCTCGGCAGTATCGGCGGCTATTGCGTCAGCAATCATCCGCAACTCGCTGAACTGCGCTATATCAGCCGTCCCTATATCTTCACCGCCTCATCATCTCCCTCCATCATCGAATCGACGCGGGCGGCCCTGAAGCTCCTGGAAAAAGGCACGGATTTACGGCAACAGCTCATGGAGAATGCAAACAGGCTGTATGCCAGGCTGGAGTCACTGGGTTACCAACTGGGCCCGCAACCCGGGCCTATTATTGCCGCAACCGTAAACGTTCCCGAAAATGCCCTGTTATTGTGGCAGGGTCTGCTGGATAACGGCATTTATGTCAATCTGGTTCTGCCCCCCGCCGCTCCGGATGACAAAGCGTTGATACGCTGCAGTGTCAGCGCCGCTCATACACGGGAACAAATGGACCATGTCGGCGATGTTTTCGAGGAGTTACACAAGAGTATTTTCTGAATCGAAATCATCAAACATTTATATTCCTGAAATGGCAACCCTGCAAGGACATCCCCGGAATGCCATACGTTAACCCCGTGATCTATACCAGGATCATATGAAAACACTCTTAACCTACCTCATGGTATTTCCGCGGCGAAGCTTTTTCATGCTTCTCGCCCTCATTATTGCCGGGATCGTAGAAGGTCTGAGTCTGACAACATTATTGCCGTTACTCTCAGCAGCTGTCGGTGAAACAGATGGATCCGGTGTTGGCAGGTTTATTATCGATTTCCTGGAAAATGCAGGCATTGACCCTACTATCGCTGTTATGTTGATGATCATTGTAGGCGGCATGATCATTAAGAGCCTGATACTTCTCATTGCAAACCGGCAAGTGGGGTATACCGTTGCTCACGTAGCTACTACACTGCGTCTGGATCTGATCAAGGCACTGCTTGCAAGCCGCTGGGAATATTATCTTCGCCAACCGGCCGGGTCACTGGTGAACTCCATCGCTACCGAAGCGTACCGCGCCGCCAACGGTTTTGAATACGGGGCCAACTTTATCGCCCTCATATTTCAAGTGATAGTCTACAGTATCGTTGCCCTGTTGATATCCTGGCAGGCGACACTGGCTTGTCTTGCCATTACTGTCATATTATTTACGGCTCTTCATGGATTAGTAAACGCTGCACGACTTGCAGGGGCCAGACAAACACGACTTTTACGCCAACTCCTGTCCTACCTCTCGGACGTTCTGGGCTCGGTAAAGTCACTCAAGGCTATGGCCCGTGAGAATGTGGCCGACGACGTACTTCGTGACCAGACCCGTCAACTCGAAAAAGCCCTGCGCAAAGAAGTAATGAGCCGTGAATCTCTTTATGCCCTACAGGAACCGATCATCGCCATTCTCGCGGCGACTGGTTTGTACCTGGCACTGGAGATCTGGCAGCTTTCATTACCCGAAGTCATGGTTTTGATATTTCTCCTTGCACGTATACTTGGACAGGTTAACAAAGCCCAGCGACGATTCCAGCTTCTCACAACCCAGGAAAGCGCCTACTGGGCCCTGCGTTCAGCCGCCGAAGAAGCACACCGTTCTGCAGAACGAATACACGGCTCTGTTGTACCAACACTGACAGAGAGCATTCAACTCCGGAACGTTTGCTTTGCCTACGGCACGCAGACAGTGTTTGAAAACCTGAATCTTGAAATTCCGGCACAATCGTTTGTTGCCGTTACCGGTCCGTCAGGTGCGGGGAAAAGCACCCTGTTGGATATCCTCTGCGGCCTGGTCGAGCCGCAAAAAGGCGAAATACTGATCGACGGTGTTTCAATCCATGATATTGATCTTCGCCTCTGGAGACGAATGATCGGCTATGTCTCGCAGGATACCATCCTGCTCCATGACACTATTTTTACCAATGTCGTAGTCGGGGAAAAGGACCTGACCGGGGAAGATGCTGAAAGAGCTCTCAAGGAAGCCGGAGCCTGGAGTTTCATCGAAAGCCTGCCGGAAGGTATGAATACCGTTGTTGGCGAACGGGGCGGACAGTTGTCTGGTGGCCAACGCCAGCGTATTGCTATTGCCAGGGCGCTGGCCCATAGACCGCGTTTCCTTATCCTTGATGAACCGACCAGCGCGCTCGATCCGGACAGTGAACGACTTATATGTGAGACACTGAAAAAACTGACAGGCGATCTCACCGTAATCGCAGTATCTCACCAGCCGGCTCTGATTAACGCAGCCGATCGTATCTATATTATTTCCGAGTGCAGTGCCAGAGAAACTTGTAAAAAATCCCTGCCGGAAGTCGATATGGGTTTAATGATATAAAAACCGTTTCTTGCAGGGTTTATTCAGCCAGTTTTTGCAGCAAACGGGACAAGGTGGCTGCTTCCGATTTCGTCAGCCTTGAATCTATCAATTCATTCACTTCATTAACCATGGCCGGATAACTCTTCCTGAATATCCTTTCCCCGGCCCGGGTAAGATAAACATTGACTACCCGATGCGATTCCCGGGATCGCTCCCGCTTAACCAGCTTCTTCTTCTCCAGCGCTGAAACAGTATAGGTGGCATTGGGTGGCGAAAAAAAGCAGGCTTCGGCAAGCTCGTTCATGGACAGCGGCCCGTGTATTCCCAAAGTGTCGATCATTGCCATTTCCGAGCCACGCAAATCGAACTCACCCGCTACCTGCGAGGCCAGGGCATAGAATTGGTGACGAATACGCATGACGCTGCGAAAGATGGATCTACATTTCTTCTCATCGCGTCTGCTTAATCCGGTTTCAGCTTTAACAAAAGTAACCACGATTCGTCTCCTTTATCGATTCCATTGCCGGTCATCCGGATAGAGTTTTGTAATTGTGCAGCGCAAGACATTCATGCCGGGGAAGAATATGGCACTTGCGGGATAACATCAAGAAAACGCCGGCCGTCGCATTTCCCGGCCTGAACCGGGACCATTCCTGTCACATCCACCATGGATAACCGCGGGACCAATCCAGAAATGGTACGGGAAGCTGAAATACCTCGACCCGACCTGCTTTTCCGTCCTCATGCAAAGAATACAGCCTGATTCAGGGCATTTGGTTGAAAAGTTGAACGAGAGCCCCTTGCATTTACCCGCATTATCTTCTAACTTAAATATTAAATTATTTAATATCACAGTCATGAACCGAAACAACATCCCCGAGACAGAGGTTCTCATCATCGGCACGGGCCCCGCGGGAGCCGCCTCTGCGGCCCTGCTCTCCGGTTACGGTGTCAATAACATTGTCATCAACAAGTGGAGTTGGACGGCACGCACACCGCGCGCTCACATCACCAATCAGCGGACGATGGAAATCCTTCGCGATCTGGGGCTGGAGGAGGAAGCCAAGAACCTGGCCACGCCCAATGATCTCATGGGCGAGAATCCTTTCTGTACCAGCCTCGCAGGACAGGAGCTGGGCCGTGTCAATACCTGGGGCACGCACCCGTTACGCCGGGCGGATTATGAGTTGGCGAGCCCTTCCATGATCTGTGATTTACCGCAAAATCTGCTTGAGCCGCTATTGTTGAGGTCGGCGGGCCCGCGCCGATCCAGCATCCGCTTCAATACCGAATATCTGAATCATGTCCAGGATCAGAACGGCGTCACCGTTACTCTTCTGGACCGGCTCAACGGGCAAACCTATGATGTCCGGGCCAAATACCTGATCGGCGCCGATGGAGCCAATTCAAAAGTCGTCGAGGATCTCGGTCTGCCTCTGGAAGGAAAGATGGGGATCTCCGGTTCCATGAACATCGTTTTTGAAGCCGACCTGTCCGAATACGTCGCCCACCGGCCCAGTGTCCTGTACTGGATTGTGCAGCCCGGTTCCAACGTAGGCGGTCTGGGCATTGCCGTCATCCGCATGGTCCGTCCCTGGTACAAGTGGTTGGTGGTTTACGGCTATGAGGTGGAGGACGGGCCTCCCGAACTGACCGAGGAAACCGCCACTCATATCGTTCACAGTCTTATAGGCAACCGTAATATTCCCGTCAAGATTGAATCTACTTCCACATGGACGGTCAACGATGTCCACGCAAAACAATTATCCAGAGGGCGGGTATTCTGCATGGGCGACGCCGTGCACCGGCACCCGCCGCTGAACGGTCTGGGCTCCAACGCCTCCATCCAGGATGCCTTCAATCTGTGCTGGAAACTGGCCCATGTCCTCGACGGCAAGGCGCATCCGGACATGCTCGAGTCCTACAATGAAGAACGCGCGCCGGTTGCAGCCCAGGTCGTAAAAAGAGCCAACAAGAGTCTCGATGATCTGCCGCCGATCTACGCCGCCCTGGGCTTCTTCGATGAACAGGACCCGGGAGAAATACAGAAAAACATCGCCGAACTGTGCGAATCGACACCGGCGGCCGCGGAACGACGCCAGGCCCTGCGCGATGCGCTGGACAACACTCATTACGTCTACAACGCCCACGGCGTGGAAATGAATCAGCGTTATGACTCCAGGGCCGTCGCTACCGACGGCACGGCGGAACCGCACTATCTCCGCGATGCGGAACTCTACCATCAGGCCAGCAGCCGCCCCGGAGCCAATCTGCCCCACGCCTGGTTGACCGAAAACGGCCACCGTGTTTCGACGCTGGATCTGTGCGGCCGCGGCAAATTCACCCTGCTCACCGGTCTCGGCGGCGAAGCCTGGCTGGATGCCGCTCGTACCGTGGAAAAGGAACTGGGCCTGGAAATCCGGACGCATGTCATCGGTTTCGGCCGGCAGTACGAGGATCCTTACGGGGATTTCGCCCGCCTGAGCGAGATATCGGAAACGGGAGCGCTTGTAATCCGACCGGATCTGTTCGTGGGCTGGCGCGCGCAGGCGGTCAGCGACAATGCCACTGCGGATCTGCGTGCCGCGATGAGCCGGATCCTGGGACGTGAAAATGGAGATCCATTAACGGACTTACATACCCGAAACCGTAAAGCGGACTCCATCAAAGACCACTGGATGTCACAAACCTGACAACCCAATTACAAAGGTGACCGATATGAATACACGAGTAAAAACCGTTGTCGACGATATCATCAAGGCGGTACAGGACGTCCTGATAAAACACGATGTAACCTTCGAAGAATACCGTGCGGGCTTTTATTATTTAATCGATGCGGCGGAAAAGCACGAAATACCCCTGATGCTGGACATGTTTTTCAACCAGACCATATGTGATATAGAAATGAAATCCCGGCAGGGCAGCCGTTCCAGTGTGGAAGGCCCCTATTTCCTTGAAGGCGCACCCGAAATCACGGACCAAATCAAGGTCGGCGACAAGGCCGAACCGCTGCTGATCCGCGCCGAAGTCAAGGATATTCACGGTAATCCCGTACCCGATGTCCTGGTTGATCTCTGGTGGTCGGATCCGGACGGCTACTACAGCGGCTACACCGACGATCTGCCCATCGAGTATTATCGGGGCAAGATCAAAACCGATGATCAGGGCCGGATATCGGTCATGGGTTCGGTGCCCGAGGCATATCCCATGACGCAGGAACGTCACGGGCCGGTGGGCAATCTCATCGAGATGCTGGGCGGCCAGGGCATGCGCCCCAAGCACGTCCATCAGAAATACCGCAAGGAAGGCTACAAGACGCTGACAACACAAACCTATTTTCGCGGCGAGAACTACCTCGATGACGATCCCGTCAAGGCGGTGTTCGATGAACTCTGCCTTGACCTGAAAGAAGAGAATGGCGTCAAGGTCCTGGATCTTGATATCGTGCTCGACCCGGCTGACTGAACCAGGAGGAGTAAAGTATGTGTCATCCAGACCGAAGCGGCAGATTCCCGGCGCCTGGTACTTACCGGATTAAACAGGCGGACAATCTCAAGTATTGGGAATATCGCCCTGCCGACGGGGAAGGTTCCGGGAAACGCGTGGCAATCATCACGGATATCTACGGCTGCAATGACTTCTACCAGAGCTTCGCCACATTCCTGGTCGGGCGCGGCTGGACCGTCATGCTTATTGACCTGTTCAGCGATCTGGGCGAGCTGCCGGAGGTAACGCGCGAGGCGGCCTTCGAGCGGCGCCACAAACTCCGCGACGGCGAAGTCTGCGGCAATATCCAGCGGTTTCTGGCCAACCAGAACGTGGACGCCGTCATCGGCTTCTGCCTCGGCGGCAACTACATCTTCGAACTGGCCCGAAGAAACGTCGATGCCCGCCTGGTGGCGTTTTATCCCTTTCCCGCCGGCCTGCCCAACCAGGATGAACTGACACCGGCCTTCGAGTATCTGGAATCCCTGGAAGCCCCCGTGACTGTGCTGGCCGGCGCCCAGGATGACAGTGCCGGCCGGGAAAACATGGCCCGTCTCGCCGAAATGGCAAAGAGCGTTCCTGTCCTGGACGTCAGGGTGTATGAGGGCTCGGGACACGGATTCCTGGCACAGCTGGACAGCGAGGATGAACAATTGAAAAAGAACGCTGAGGACGCCCTGGATGTGTGTCTGCGTGCAATAGAAGAATAACCGCCATGTTTACCTTCACCTACGAACAGCTGCCGGGACGCGTGGTCTTCGGTCCGGGCAAACTGGCGAGCATTAATGACGAGATCGAACGTCTCGGCGGCAACCGCATTCTCGTGGTCACCACCCCGGAACAGCAGGAACAGGGCGAGCAGCTTCGCGCCCTGATCAAAGACCGGTTCACCACGGCTTTCAACCGGGCCGCCATGCACGTTCCGGTCGAGATCGCGAACGAAGCCCGGGAAGCGGCCCAGGAAGCCGGCATCGATTGCGTGATTTCCATCGGCGGGGGTTCAACCACCGGTCTCGCCAAGGCGTTGCGGCTGCATCTGGATCTGGAACATATCGCTATCCCCACCACCTATGCCGGTTCGGAGATGACGCCGGTGTGGGGATTGACGGAAGACGGCATCAAGACCACCGGCCGCGATCTGCGGGTATTGCCGTCCACCGTGATCTACGATGTCGATCTGACCCTGTCCCTGCCGCCGGCCATCGCCGGTCCCAGCGGCATCAACGCCATCGCCCATTGCGTGGAGGCGCTGTATTCGCCCAACGCCAATCCGGTCACCAGTCTGATTGCCGAGGAAGGCATCCGCGCCCTCAGCCGTAACCTGCCGCAGGTTATCAATGAGCTGGACAACCGGGAAGCGCGCGCCCAGACCCAGTACGGCGCCTGGCTGGCGGCCTGCGCCATGGCCGCGGTGGGTATGGCGCTGCATCACAAGCTCTGCCATACCCTGGGCGGCAGTTTCGGTCTTCCCCATGCCGAAACGCATACCATTATCCTGCCCTACGCCACGCGTTATAACGCGGAGGCGGCGCCGGAGGCCATGGCCCGTATCCGCCGTGCCATGAACACCGACGACGCCGCGGGCGGTCTGTACGACCTCAACCGGGCCATTGGCGCCAGCGTGGCTTTGCGGGATCTGGGCTTTCAAGAGAAGGATATCGACAGGGCGGCGGAACTGGCGACACAGAAGGCCTACCCCAATCCGGCACCAATCACTTATGAAGGCATCCGTGCCCTGTTAAAAGACGCCTGGGAAGGCACAAGACCGTCCTGAAGCCGGTTCACATTCAGGCCCGGCGAATACCAGCATGTCTCCATGCAGAGGTTGATAAAGTGACACAGGAAATCATCGAGAAAGTGGAAACGCAGATCGTGGACCTGCCCATCAAGCGGGTACACAATTTCTCCGCCACCAGTATCTCGACCAAGTCCTTTCTTCTGGTGCGCGTTCATAGCAAAAACGGCGTGACCGGCATCGGCGAGGCGACGACGCCCGGCGGGCCCTGGTGGGCGGGCGAGGCGATTGAATCCATCAAGGTCATGATCGACAGGTATTTCGCTCCGGCCCTGATCGGTGAGAATGCCATGCACATCAGCCGCATCATGGAAGCCCTGGATCGCATTGCTGTGCGAAATTACTTTGCCAAGGCGGCACTGGAAATGGCGCTGCTGGACATCAAGGGCCGGGTTCTCGGTGTTCCCGTTTATGAACTCTTCGGCGGACTTTACCGCGATTCCATCGAGTTCTGCTGGGCCCTGGCCCAGGGGGAACCCGAGGCGGACGTACAGGAAGCGGAACAGATGATGGAAAAGAACCTGACCCGGCACTTCAAGGTGAAGATGGGCTACAAGTCAGCGGAGGACGATGTCCATTACCTGGGAGAGTTGTGCCGAAAGCTCAATGATCGGGCAACCGTACGCGGCGATCTCAACGCCGCCTGGGATGAAACCGTCGCGAGAAAATACCTGCCGGTACTGGAACAGCAGGGCATGCACCTGATCGAACAGCCGCTGCAGACCTGGAACCGGGCCGGCCTGGCCCGACTGCGCCGCGCTGTGACCATGCCCATCCTGGCCGATGAATCGCTACAGACACTGCAGGACGCGAAGGAACTGGTGGACCTGGCGGCCGTGGACGCCGTCTCCCTGAAACCCCTGAAGTCGGGCGGCCTAATGGCCTGCCAGCGGATCATCGCCGTGGCCGACGCGGCCGGCATCGCCTGTTACGGCGGTACGTTCCTGGAAACCTCTGTGGGTACCGCCTCTTTCCTGCATTTAATCGCGGCGACGCCACAACTGGATTACGGGAACGAGCTGGTGGGGCCCATCTGGCTGGCCGACGACATTGTGCAGGAACCGGTCGAATACCGGGACCACCGGATATGGATCAAACACGGTCCAGGCCTGGGTATCGAACTGGATGAAGACAAGGTTCGGCATTACACGAGGGAATAATCCCCTCCCTTTGGCATGGATTTGAACGGCGTCATTTGGAGCAGAGATGAAAACTGTATCCGTTATTCAGCCTGAAGAAGCGGCTGCAAAAATCCGCTCCGGCGATACATTGCTGGTCGGCGGCTTCGGCATGACCGGCAACCCGGTCCATTTGCTCCACGCCCTGGCCGAAACCGGGGTGAAGGATCTCACCTACATCAGCAACAACATCGGCGAACCGGGCCTGGGCGGCGGCCGCCTTCTGCGCAACGGCCAGATCAAAAAGGCCGTCGGTTCATTCTTCACCAGCAATCCCGAGGCCGTCGCGGCCTCGCAGGCCGGCGACATCGAGGTGGAACTCCTGCCCCAGGGTACCTTCAGTGAGGCCATCCGCGCCGGCGGCGCCGGCCTGGGCGGTTTCTTCACCCCCACCTCCGCCAATACCGCCCTGGCACAGGGCCGGGAAACCCGGGTCATCGACGGCAAAGAGATGGTGTTTATCCCGCCGCTGCGCGGCAACGTGGCGCTGATCCGCGCCTGGAAGGCCGATACCGCCGGCAACCTGCAGTACCAGATGACCGGCAGCAACTTCAATCCGGCCATGGCCACGGCCGCGGATCGGGTCATTGCCGAAGTGGAGGAGATTGTTCCCGTCGGTGAACTGGAGCCCGAGCAAATACATACCCAGGGCTGCTACGTGGACTATCTGGTTCAGGCGAAACTGAAACCGGAAGAACTGGGGTCCTCCGCGTCGGTGGCCGGAAGCCTGAAAAAGGTGGATGAGGCACGCATAAACATGGCCCGGGCGGTATTGGACGAGCTGCGGCGCGGCGATATCGTCAACCTCGGCATCGGTATCCCGACGCTGGTAGCGGACTGCATCTCGCCCGATGACGGCATCATCATGCAGACCGAAAACGGCATGCTCGGCGTCGGACCGGAACCGGAATCCGGCGGCGCCATGGACTATCCGGTCAATGCCGGCAAGATCCCGGTCACCGCCCTGCCCGGCGCCAGTTATTTCGACAGCTGCACTTCCTTTGCCATGATCCGCGGCGGCCATGTGGACGTCGCCGTCATGGGCGCCCTGCAGGTGGACGAAAAAGGCAATATCGCCAACTGGGCGGTGCCGGGCAAACCGTTGCTCGGTGTCGGCGGCGCCATGGATCTGGCCTCCGGGGCGAAAAAACTCATCGTCACCATGTTCCAGTGCGACAGGGACGGCAAGTCAAAAGTGGTGCGTGAATGCGATCTGCCGCTGACTGCGGCGGGCGTCGTGGATGTATTGATCACGGAACTGGCCGTGTTTCACATCAGTGAAGAAGGTATGAATCTGGTCAGGCTCATGCCCGGCGCCAGCCTGGAACAGGTGGCGGAAAACACGCAGGCACAGTATAACGTCGCGCTCCAGCCTGTAATGAAATAAAGAATCATGAATGAACCTGACAACACCGGACAACAACCGCCGGCCAAAACCTATGTCCATATTTTTGCACGCTGGTGCATCCGCCCGCTGGTTAATACCCCGGTCACACCCAATCATTTGACCACGCTGAGGCTGCTCACCGGCCTGGCCGCGGCGGCCGCGTTTGCCGCCGGTGATTATTTCTGGACCTTCAGCGGCGGTGTTCTCTTCCTGATCTCGGCCATACTCGACCGGGCCGACGGCGAACTGGCAAGGCTGAGCGGGCGCATGTCAAAAGGCGGCCACTGGTATGATCTTTATTGCGATATGATCGTCAACGCCGCCATCTTCATCGGCATGGGCATCGGGCTGGGCCAGTCCGGCGCGATCCCGGGTTACTGGGGACCGATCATGGGACTGGTGGCCGGCCTGTCCGTGGGTGCTATTTTCCAGGTGGTTTTCCGGCTCCACGAAATCGGCAGCCATCCCGGCATTGCCTTCAAGTATCCCGACGGCTTCGATATGGACGATTCCCTGTTCGTAGTGGTGATATTCGCCTGGTTCGACGCCCTTCTCATTCTCCTGATCATGGCCGTGATCGTCGCGCCGCTGTTTCTTATCCTGGCCATATGGCGCCTGCATACATTGCAGAAGTCTACGCGGGGCTAACCGGTACATTCTTATATCCAGCCCTGTTGCCGGTACCAGGCCACGGCGTCGCGAGCGGATCCCCGGATCGGCCGGGGCTTGAGCCCCAGTTCCGCCAGGCTGGCCGAGGGATCGAAAAACATATTACGCCGCGTCAGGCGCACGCCTGTGACGGTGGCCATGGGCATACTGCCGCTGACGTAATCCGCCCACCGTTCACTGAACCACGCCACGCTCAGGGCGACTCCGTAAGGAACGATCCAGCGCGGCACCGGCCGCCCGGTTTCCTCGCCCAATATCCTTAACCAATCGGACAATCGATGATTCTCGCCGCCCAGAAGATAACGGATACCCGTTCGGCCCCGCGCCATTGCCAATATCAGACCCGAGGCCACATCCCGGGCATCCACCAGGTTAAAGCGACAGTCGAGATACGCCGGCAATTCACCACGGCAAAAGGCAACGGACATGCGGGTCGGCGGCGTCTGTTGGCGATCACCCGGACCCACCGGCAGGGCGGGACTGGCTACCACCACGGGCGCGCCTTCTTCCGCCAATCTGAACATGGCCTGTTCCGCCCGAAACTTGCTGCGGCAATAGTCTCCGATCATGTCGCTTTCCCTGAACCGCAGAGTTTCCACGGCGCCGCCGTTGAAATCCCGTGAGGTGAGTATGCTCTCGGTACTGGTATGCAGTACCCGTTCGGCACCGCTGTCCAGGGCCGACTGCACAACGTTCATCGCACCGACATGATTAATCGCGTCGTATTCGCCGCGGTCGCGGCGCCAGAGATTGGCATCGGCGGCCAGATGATAGACATGGCTGCAGTTGCGCACGGCTTCCCGGACAGCGGCTTCATCACGGATATCGGCACGCACCAGTTCAATCCGATCCAGGGGCAGGTGATCGGCCGGCGCGCCGGGGCGTTCCAGCACGCGGACGGGCCGGTCCTGCTCCAGCAACTGATCCACCAGATGGGATCCGATAAAGCCGGCGCCACCGGTGACAAGGATCAGGACAAGACTCCTTCCGGCATTGATTCCACCATGAATGACAGATGCTCACGGGACGGCGCCAGCCCTTCATTCACTACCCGGTTTACCAGGTCATACGCCGCCCGGTTCAGGGGACAGGGGAAATCGCCGGCAAGCCGGATAAGATGGCCGTTGTAGGCGTCGATTTCGGTCCGGCCCGTGCCCATATCGGGGGCCATGGAACAATAGGTGCCACGCAGTGATGGCCGGAAAAATACCGCCATGGCGGCGGCAAGACCCGGTGTACGCAGTATTTTCGACACCGTATCCGGATGAAACGGTCCGATACGCGCCAGGGGGATGCCGGCGTGTCGCAGGATCCGGTAGTTCTCCTGCAAAAGCCCGAAGAAAAGACGCTTCGCCAGCCGGTCGGTCAACAGTTCACCGTTATCCACACCGGCCGAGGCGGCCAGGGGCGAAATGGCGGCGTTATACATGAGTTTTGCCGCCTTGTAGGGTCGCACATCCTCGACGAATTCGACGGGAAACAGACCCGCGTCCGACAGTATTCCGGCCAGTGATGCCAGTTCGGCCCGTTCATCCGGGGAGATGTCCCGGCGGGCGCCCATATGCAGACTGCCCGGACGCGTAATACGGGTAACCGGCCGATCGCGCGCGCATTCGGAGACGAATGAGGCGATCCCTTCACCGGCATGATCCAGCCGATCCAGTTCCGGGTCGAAACCATTTTGTACGGGTACAAGGCGGGATGTGTCCCGCAGGCGGGCAAGAACGGCCGGATTGTCATAGGTCTTGGTACACAACAGAACCCAGCCGTTTTCCGGCGGCTCCCATTCGGCAAAATCAACAAACCCGGCGGAGGTCATGCCATGGCCGGCCACCGAAATCCCTTCGGCCCGGCCGGACGATATCTTTTCCGGATTGGCGTCCACCAGCGTCACATCGCACCCGCCGCGCAACAGTGACCAGGCAAGCGCGACACCAATACCGCCTGCTCCGACTATGTGTATGGGTTTGTCCAACCTGTCATTCCTTCCGGCCGATATCAATATGCGGGCTAATTAGACGTTCCGAATCTGTGTGCTACCCAGGAACCTGTAAACAGACCGTATGCGGCAGGGATGCCGCATTCGAGCTACATAGCCTGCCCCGGACTTGATCCGGGGGATGTATTCACCGCGCGTCTGTGTCGGGTTCCTGGGTAGCACACAGATTCGGAACACTTATTTTAGTATAACAAAACCGGCTGTCTCCATCCGATCCGGGTTATGAAAAAATCCCGGTACGGGCAAGGATACTGAAACAAGAAAGTTGCGGAAGACCTGGTACCTGGATACAGGAATGGCACAGGGAAGTGCCGTTAATAAAGCTTAGGATGTAAAATTGTTGAACCCGGATGGCTTCTCATCGCATTTCCCCGCACCGCAAATAACAAAGGCCCCTGAACAGGGGTCTTTGTTATTTGGCGGAGAGGGAGGGATTCGAACCCTCGATGGGCTTTTGACCCATACTCCCTTAGCAGGGGAGCGCCTTC
>JBBDSH010000092.1:0-9257 GCA_040905045.1 Gammaproteobacteria bacterium
GATGCGGCCGTCGAGCGTACAGAGCCTGCCCTGGACTTGATCCAGGGGATGTATTCACAGCGTCTCCCATAGAGGGATGGCGGGATACTTCCGGTCTCATTAATGTATTCTTTTTAATCATTCCGGAGATTCTCAAGGGTGATATCCGCACGTCGGCAAAGGAAATACACCTGTTATGAAATCGGCGATTCCAGTACCATAACAAATTCGCCAGTAAACGATGACTGATTCAGGTATGGCAGCCCAGATTCCGGAAAAGCTCGGCAAATACGAAATTCTGGCCCAGATCGGGCGGGGCAGCATGGGTATTGTCTATGAAGCCCATGATCCCTACAGCGACGGCAAGGTGGCGCTCAAGGTCGCCCTGGCCGAATCCCTCAAGGACAAGGAATCGGGCGCCCGTTACCGCAAGATGTTTTTCAATGAAGCGCATGCCGCCGGCAAACTCAGGCATCCCAACATACTTGAGATATACGACGCGGGTGTGGACGGGGACGAATGCTATATCGTCATGGAATTGGTTGAGGGTGGGGATACCATACGGTCCTGCTGCAAACCTGAGACATTATTGCCTGTAGACGAGGTGGTGGAGATCATTTTCAAGTGCGCCAAGGCACTGGACTACGCCCACAGGCAGGGTGTCATTCATCGCGACATCAAGCCGACCAACATTCTTTTGACCAAAGACCGGGATGTCAAGATTGGCGATTTCAGTATCGCCCACGTGGTGAGTTCGGACACCACTAATACCATGCCCATGGGTTTTGTCGGTTCGCCCCGATATATGTCTCCGGAACAGGTGCACGAGGAAAACATCACCAATCAGACGGACCTGTTTTCGCTGGGTATCGTCATGTATGAAATGCTGACCGGCCAGCATCCGTTTTCCGCCGACAGCTTTTCCCGTCTGATTCACAAAATCATCAATGAGAAACCGCCGCCGTTGCGGACCTATCGTCCGGAACTGCCTGAAATCCTCGAGAAGATTGTTTACCACGCCATGCAGAAAGAACCCGGCCGGCGTTATACCATGGGCCTGAATATGGCCGCCGACCTGAGCCTGGCGTTCGATTATCTTGAAGAACCCATGAAGAATATCAACGAGGAAGAGCACTTCAATGCGGTTCGATCACTGACCTTTTTCAAGGATTTCCCGGACTCGGAAATCTGGGAAATACTGCGCGCCTGCGTATGGCAGGATGCCGATGAAGGGGATGAAATCATTATCGAGGGGGATATTGACGATTCTTTCTATGTCATTGTTTCCGGTTCCGTCGATGTCAGAAAGGAAGGTCATACCGTCGGTGAACTGCAAGCGGGAGACTGCTTCGGTGAAATGGGCTATCTGGAGAAAACCGAGCGTTCCGCGTCGATTGTTGCCAGGGAGAGGATGCAGTTGATGAAGCTCAATGCGACATTGATCGACCAGGTATCCCTGGAATGCCAGCTGCATTTTTCCAAGGTATTCCTGAGAACCCTGGTCAAGCGTCTTTCCAAAACCACGCGAATGGTTGTATCGAAAACGGCCTGAAAAATATGGAAAAGATTCCCGAGCGGCTGGGCAAATATAAAATAGAGCACGAGATTGATCGCGGCAGTATGGGCATCGTCTATCTCGGCCACGATCCGTATGTTAACCGACAGGTGGCCATCAAGGTCGCGCTTTCCGACATGCTCACGGACCCCGATTCCGGCGAGCGTTACCGAAAAATGTTTTTCAATGAGGCGCATACCGCCGGCACCCTGACCCATCCCAATATCATCGGTATTCATGATGCCGGTGTTGAGGGCGATACCTGCTATATCGTCATGGAGTATATCGACGGCGGGGCGACACTGAAACCCTATACCAGACCGGATAATCTGTTGCCGATTGAAAAAGTGGTGGAGATCGTTTTCAAGTGCGCCAAGGCCCTGGATTACGCTCATGAAAAAGGGGTGACACACAGGGACATCAAACCGTCCAATATACTGTTCACCAAAGACATGGATATCAAGATCGGCGATTTCAGCATCGCCCATGTCAATAAAATGGACGATACCCAGACACAGCCCATGGGCGTCATGGGTTCGCCCCGCTATATGTCACCGGAGCAGTTAAGGGAAGACAATGTCAGTTACCAGACGGATATATTTTCACTGGGTGTGATCATGTACGAACTGCTGACCGGCAGGCATCCCTTCGCGGCCGAGAATTTTTCCACCCTGGTCAATCGCATTCTTAACGAGGAGCCGGTGCCGATGAAAGAATTGCGTCCGGACCTCCCGGATGCCCTGGATGACATTGTCGGCAAGGCACTGGCCAAGGATGTGAATGAACGCTATGCGCGGGGCGTGGATCTGGCCACGGCGCTGAGCCGGGCCTTTGACGCCCTGGAAGCCCAGGCCGAGGAGATCGACGATCAGGAGAAATTCAATCTGATTAAGGAGCTGGAGTTCTTCCAGGGATTCCCCGACGCGGAACTCTGGGAGATCCTGCGCGCCAGCACGTGGCAGGATTATCATGCCAGCGAGAGTATCATCGTCGAGGGGGAGCTGGACGATTGTTTCTACATCATTCTTTCAGGCCATGTTTACGTCAAGAAAAACGACATGATCATTCGTGAACTGACTACCGGAGACTGTTTCGGGGAAATGGGCTACCTGGCCAAGACGAAACGAACGGCTTCCATTGTCGCCGACACCGACACATCGCTTCTCAAGATCAATTCCACCGTCATCTCGCAGGTTTCGCTCAATTGCCAGGTGCGGTTCCTGAAGGTGTTCCTGCGGACATTGATACACCGTCTTTCGGCGACGACGGAGATTATGTCCACCAAAGAGTGAGGCGTGAGGAGTTAGGAGTTAGGTGTGGTTACAGTTTCTCTCCTTGCTATATGATAATTACATCGAAACCCGGATACTGATTAAATAATCAATCTTTCCGGTTTGCACAGGGTTATACTCCTCACCCCTCACTCCTTACTCCTCACTCCTAGAACCGGTACACCGCTTCCATCCCGAACGTCCTCGGCGCGCCCAGCACACAGCGCTGCATGCCACCGCCGGTGGTTGCATCCACCAGTCCGAGGGTGGTGCCGATGGGCTGGTTGAAGATGGTCTGGCAGTAATTCTCGTCGGTCAGGTTGCGCACGAAGGCCGCCACTTCCCAGTTGTCGTTGGCGCCGCGCAGGCCGGCCCGAGCGTTGACCAGATCATAGCCGGGCTGGATGGACTGCGGGTTCTGGTTGGTCTCGGCGCCGACATTCTGTTTGCTGACATACTGGTACTCGCCGCGCAGGAACCAGCCCAGGTCGGTGCCCGGCAGGTGATCGGACCATTCCGCCATCATGGACAACTGCCACTTGGGCGAGAAATGGTTGCGTTCGCCAGTTAAATCTCGGGGAGGAGGCGTCAAACCCTGTGACTGGAAAAAGGCAACGACGGCCGGCAGGTTAGTGGCGTCGGGAAAGTGATCGAATTCCGAGTCCAGATAGCTGACGCCGATCACCGAGGTCAGTCGGTCCACTGGCCGTGCGATAATATCGAGTTCCACGCCCTGCTGGGTCAGTTCGCCTGCGTTCTGGACTATGAAATTGACACCATCGAACTGGCGATCCTGATAATCGTCAATCTCGGTACGGAAAAGAGTGACGTTAGCAATCAGCCGGTTGTCCAGCAGACGGCTTTTCATGCCGACTTCGTAATTGTCCACCGTCTCCGATGCAAAAGTTCTGGGAAAGAGGCGGTTGCCGCCTTCGGAATTGAATCCACCGGACTTGTAACCGGTGGAATAGGTGGCAAAGGCCATGACATCCTCGGTGACATCATAACTCAGGTTGACCATCCAGGTCAGTTCGTCATCATCAAACGAGAGGTTGGGAGCAGCTTCCGGTATACGCAGATTCAGCACCGCCGGGCTGACGGCAAGATTATTAACAGACTGGGAGAAACTGCCCTCCTTATCGTCATTAGTCCAGCGCAGGCCGCCAGTAAACCGCAGATCGTCGGTCAGGTTGACGGTAAACTGGCCGTAAACGGCGATACTGGTGACGTCCTGCTGAAATTCAGCTTCGATTGCCCCTGTCTGGGCACCGCTCAAACACGCCCCGGAGGTAAGTCCGGCCGCACCCAGCGCTGTGGGAACACCCGCACCACCGCCGAATGCCTGCAAGAAGGCGGCATTGGCGGCGGCCTGACAGAAATCCGTGCCGAGGTCGAAATTCTGATCGATCTTGTAGCTTTCATCGTAGTAATACAGCCCGGCGACGTATTCGAAGCGGCCGCCTTCCGGAGAGAGCAGCTGCAGTTCCTGGGAGAAGGATTCGGTTTCATAACGGGTGACGCGGTTGAGCAGATCCCCCGGTAACCGCAGTGCCGATTCGAAGGTATCGTTCTGCCAGTCGCGGTAACTGCTGATGGAACGGATGGTGTGGTCACCGCCGATGCCCCAGTCCACGTGCAGATTGATTCCCCATTGTTCGTCTTTACCGCTGTCCTGGTGATCCTGATTGATGTTGTAATCGAAGGTATCCGTCGTATCCGGTACCGGACCGATACCGAGGAAACCGGGTGGCACCGTGCCGGGTACGGCATTAGGATCCAGTACCAGTCCCAGCGTGGTCAGGTACTGTGGCAGGACGGTATCGGACTTCACTTCGATGACGCCGCCCTGGTTGTCGACGCGGCTGTAATCGGCGCCCAGCATGATGTCGACATTATTACTGGGGGTAAAATGCAGCTTGCCCCGGGCGCTGCCTTCCTCCCAACTGCCGACTTCGCCACGGCTGTTGCCGCTGGTGAAGGCATTGTCGCCGTAGCCGCCCCGGTCGGAGTAGTTGAAGGAAAAGTGTCCGGCGGTGTTCTCGGTAAGTGCATTGCTGACATTGCCGGAAACGCGGTGCTGGCCGTAGTTGCCGATGGTGCCGCGGATCTCGCCCTGGAAGTCACGGGTCGGGTTCTTTGTACGGATATTAAGCGCACCCATGGAGGCGTTGCGGCCGAACAGCGTACCCTGGGGGCCGCGCAGAACCTCGACCATTTCCACGTCGGTCAGGCTGCCCACCACGGAGGCGGGACGGGGATAATAAACGCCGTCGATAAAGACCGCGACGCTGGGTTCAATGGCGTTGTTGCCCACGGAGCCGACGCCGCGCATGATGATGCGATGATTGGCGACCTGGCTGGAATGGCTCAGGGTCAGGTTGGGCGTGTACTGGCCCAGGTCCTGCAGGGTGTCGATTCCGGATTCCTCGATGAAATCACCGCTGAAGGTGGAAATCGAAATGGGAACATTCTGGACGTTTTCGGCCCGGCGCTGGGCTGTCACCACCACTTCTTCAAGGAGCTGGGCGGCGGCATCCGTTGCAAGGATGGTCGTGGAAAGAAACAGAAAGGCTGCCGGATTCTTCAAGGACCTTGAGATGGACATCTCTACTCTCCCCCGTTTGTTCAGTTTTTTATCTTTAATACGTTCCGTAAAGCCGGGCAGGCGAACATACGGATCGATTCACACTGTCGCCGAAGAATTATTCAGTAAATCAACAGATTAATCCACACACTCAAAATGATACACTGTTTTCCGGCGGAGAGTGAACGAAAAATGACTGAAACCTGCCTTAAAATACCGCGTGGCCTTGGCTCCGCAGTCGCCGCGCTCCGGTCTGAGAGACGCCATGGCTGAGCCCGTTATCGTCTGGTTTCGCCGGGATCTGCGCCTGTCGGACAATCCGGCCCTTGACCGGGCCAGGCGCAGTCGACAGCCCCTGATCCCCGTCTATATATTCGCGCCGGATGAGGAGACGCCCTGGCAGCCGGGCGGCGCCTCGCGCTACTGGTTGCACGAATCCCTGCAGGTGCTGGAAGAGGGTCTGCAACGACTGGGTTCGCGCCTGATCCTGCGGCGCGGCGATTCCCTGGCGGAGCTGGAAAAACTGGCCCGCGAGACCGGCGCCGAGGCCCTGTTCTGGAACCGGCTTTATGAGCCGGCCTTGCGGAAACGGGACCGGCGTATCGAGACGGCCATGAAACAGCGCGGCATTGACGTGCAAACCTTCCCCGGCCATCTTATTAACGAACCCGATACGGTTGCCACGAAACAGGGGTCGCCGTTCAAGGTTTTTACACCCTATTGGAAACATTGCCGGCAGTTGCAAACGACCCTGGAAACCGTTGGCGGCATACGAACTTTGCCGGTGGCGGCACAGTGGCCCGCATCCGATAGTATGGAATCACTGGAACTGGTGTCGCGAATAAAATGGTATGACGGCATTGATGCCCGCTGGACCCCCGGTTTTCGGGGCGCGGAGAGCGCATTACAGCGATTTATAAAGGAAGCCGCAGCGGGGTATGCAACACAGCGGGATATCCCGTCCCGGGACGGTGTCTCGTCTCTGTCGCCGCATCTGCATTTTGGTGAAATCACCCCGCGCCGCGTCATCAAGGCAATGGCCGACGCGGATCGATCCCGCGGCCTGTTGTCGTTGTCCGCCCCGGCGGAGGCCTTCGTGCGCCAACTCTACTGGCGCGATTTCGCCCATTATCTGCTGCATCATTTTCCGCGTACACCCACGCAGCCGCTGTATGACAAATTCCGTCACTTTCCATGGAGGAAAAACAAACGCCTGTTCACCGCCTGGAGCCGGGGACAAACGGGCTATCCCATTGTCGACGCGGGCATGCGTGAACTGTGGCAAACCGGTTGGATGCACAACCGCGTGCGTATGATTGCGGCTTCCTTTCTAATCAAGGATCTGATGATTCATTGGCGCGAAGGCGCGAAATGGTTCTGGGATACCCTTGTGGACGCGGATCTGGCCAACAACACCATGGGCTGGCAATGGGTGGCCGGCTGCGGCGCCGACGCCGCACCGTTTTTCCGTATCTTTAATCCGGTGACCCAGGGAGAACGGTTTGACGCCGGCGGCGACTACGTCCGCCGCTGGGTGCCGGAACTGGCGCAACTGGATAACCGGTTTATCCACAAGCCCTGGCTAGCCTCGCCGGTGGAGCTGGAGGCGGCGGGAATCCGTCCCGGCCGGGACTACCCGGATCCTGTCGTCGATCATGCCGAAGCGCGCAAGCGGGCGCTGGCGGCCTATAAACGGATTCAATGAAACATCACAGCATTGAGGCTGTCTCATTTATTGTCGTTTGGCAAAAGAGAAATTCACACCAGGGGGATATCATGCATAGAACCCGATATCGCACATATTCCATATTCCGTTTCCTGGCTTTCCTGTCGGCAGTATTGTTATACACGGGCGTGCTCGTCGCCGGGGAGATCAGCAGGGAGGAATTAATGCAGCGATTGGAAAGCGCCGATCGTGATACTCCCGTCAATCTGACGGAAGTGGTGTTACGCGATGCGGACCTTGCCGGTGTCGACTTCAAGGGTGCCAATCTGCGCGGCGCCGACTTCAAACGGTCCACTCTGTCCGGCGCCGATTTCAGCGGTGCCAACCTGGATCTCGTTATTCTGAGTGAATCGGACCTTCGCAACGCCAGTCTGGAAGGCGCCAGCGTTTACGGCGGCGTCCTGCCACGGGCCGATTTCCGCGGCGCCAACCTGAAAGGCGCGAAGCTGCTTGCCAACCTCGAGAACTCCAATTTTGATGGTGCCGACATGGAAAACCTGATGGCCGGCGCCAACATGGGCAACCAGTCCATGGGATTGATCCGCGCCAATTTGAAGAACGCCAGCCTGGCCGGCGCCAATCTGAAAAACGCCGACCTGAGAGTCTGCGACGCCCGCTTCGCAAAGTTTATTGACGCCAACCTTGAAGGAGCCAATCTGGGCCAATGCGATTTACGCCGGGCGGATTTCACTGGTGCAAACATGAAAAGGGTTAATCTGTCGGAAGCCAGAATCGCTGGTGCTGTTTTCGATAATATAAAAAACGGGGACAGCATCACCGGGTTGGACAGCGCCGTGGGGAACTAAATAAGTGTTCCGAATCCGTGCTCAATCCGGGAATATATAAGCGGACCGTATGCGGCACGGATGCCGCATTCGAGCTACATAGCCTGCCCCGGACTGGATCCGGGGGAAGTATTGACCGCGTGTCCGCGTTATGTTCCCGGATTGAGCACGGATTCGGAACAGCTATATAGCCCGCATATTGCACGAGTTCGCGCCGGCCCGGCCCTGCTCTGGTGCGGTCACAAGGGAATTCCGGGTATCGATTGCCGTGATGCGGGTTAGTTCTCCACATTCGTGCCCAGGACCCGGAACAGGGTCGCGATCCGGGTAGCGTAGTTGGTGCGTTCAGCGGCGAGTTGCTGTTCCGCCGAGGCCAACACGCGCTGGGCGTCAACCACATCGAGAAAGCTGATCAAACCCAGTTGGTAGAGATTCTCCGCCTGATTGAAGCTGCGCGAACTGGACTCGACGGCCTTTCCCAGGGATTCCTGCCGGGCAAGGGAGGACTTGAGCGCGGCCAGTGTGGTTTCGATACTCTGCGCGGCATCCAGTAATGCCTGTCTGTAGTTCGCCAGTGCTTCATCCGCCCGCGCCCGGGCGTTTTCCACATTGGCTTCCCGCGCGCCGCCGTCGGTAATGACCTGCTCCACCAGGGCGCCCAGTGAACCGATGATCAGGTCCATGGACGGGTCGCCGCTGAAACCGCTGGTACCGACGCGCAGCTGTCCGAACAACCGGAACACGGGATAGTAATCCGCTTCGGCCACGCCGATTTCAGCAATGGTGCGTTTCAGTTCCGCCTCCGCCCGCCGGATATCGGGACGCTGCCTGAGCACATCCACCGGGATCGGTGCCGGTATTTCCCGTTGATAGGACGGGATGGCAGCGGTCTTCCTTAATGTTTCCTCGAATGCACCCGGGTATTCGCCGGTCAGATTGGCGAGCAGGTTACGTGAATTGGTCAGGGATTCCTGCAGAGGGGGAATATCGGCACGCAGGCGTTCCACCGAGGTTTCCGCCCGACGCAGATCCAGTTCCGGCGACAGGCCCGCTTGAAAACGGCTTTTCACCACGGACAGGGTTTTTTCCTGCAACGCGACCGATTCCTCCAGCAGCTCCAGTTGCCGCTGACCGCCGCGCAGACGCAGGTATTCGCGCGCCACATCCGTGCTCCGGGTCAGGACAACATCGCGCAACTCCGCTTCCGCCACCTCCAGGGAGGCCCGCGCGGCTTCCACCTCGCGCCGGTTGCGGCCGAACATATCCAGGGGCAGGGTGAACCCCAGTGCGCCGAACAGACTTTCGTTGGTTGTACTTTCATTGTCGCCACTCAGTTCACGCCGTCCTTCCACGCCGG
>JBBDSH010000092.1:9357-17758 GCA_040905045.1 Gammaproteobacteria bacterium
GGCATCGCTCCTCAATGCATCGCCCGCGTCAGCCAGTTTGAGGTTGGCGCGTGCCGCCCTGACCCGGGCGGCGGCGGCGGCGATTTCCTGGTTGTTGTTTATGGTTTCCTCGATCAGGTGTGTGAGCAGGGGATCGGAGAAACCCTGCCACCATTTTGCCGCCGCGGTCTTGTCCGTGCCGTCTTTATCAAGCAACTCAAACACGTCCTGGGAAACGAACGTTTCCGGTACATCGATTGCCGGCGCCTTGTATTCCGGCCCGATCGTACAGGCGCCCAGCACCAGGAAAACAACCGGCGCGGTTATGGCTCCTGTTGATCTCATGAGCCGGTTTGCTCCGCCTGTTGCAGTTGTTCCGCCAGTTGTTGCCCGGCGTGGGCTCGGGGCTTGAGGTGCGGGGCGATGAGGGAATAGCCCAGCGGCGCGAAATACAGCGTAAACAGGGCGGACAGCCCGAGTCCGCCGAACACGACCCAGCCGATGGCATTGCGCGCTTCGGCGCCGGGGCCGGTACTGAGGATCAGGGGCAGGCTGCCCAGAACCGTGGAAAGCACCGTCATGGTGACGGGACGCAACCGTACCTGCACGCCTTCCATGATGGCGTCCTGAACACTGCGGCCCGCATCACGCAACTGATCCATGAATTCCACCAGCAGGATGGCGTTTTTCGTCATGATACCCACCAGCATGATCAAACCGATCTGGCTGTAAAGATTGATGGTCTGTCCGGTCAGCAGCAGGGCAAATACCGCCGCGGCCAGGCCGAAGGGAACGGTAAAGATGACAATCACGGCGCTGCCCGTGCTTTCGAACTGCGCGGCAAGGACCAGGAAAATTACCAGGATGGCGATCAGGAATGTAATGGCGACATCGTGTGATGTCTCGCTCAGCGTGGCCGCTTCTCCAAGAAACAGGATATTGATACCGGAGGGCAGCACTTCGTCGGCAATCCCGCGCACCTGTTCCATGATATCGCCCAGTGATGTGCCGGGAGGCAGGCCGATGTCGATCTCGATGGCGCGGCGCTGGGCATGACGGTCGAGCTGTGTCGCCACGCCACGTTCCTCGACACTGATCATGGTTTCCAGAGGCACGAGATCATTGTTCGAGTTTGTTACAAAGACATTCAACAGGTCGCCGGGATCATTGATGGCCCCGCGGGTAGAGCCGAGCATGATGGGGACAATCTGATCATCGATGTTCAGATTGATGACTTCGTATTGATCCACCATGACCCGGAGCGTCTGGGAGATTGCTTCCATGGAGACGCCCAGATCATTGGCCCGTTCCCGATCAATATTAAAATAGAGTTCAGGCTGGGAAGTGTCGAAATCCACACGCACATCCTCGATGGCGTCGACGCGTTCAAGCAGCGCGGTAGAGAATGTCTGCGCGGCCCGGTGGATTTCTTCGTATTCATTGCCGGTGAGCGCCACTTCCAGTCCGCCGCCGCCGCCGCCGCGGACACCGAGGCTGTTGCCCTGGGAAATACGCACCTGTGCGCCGGGCAGGCCCGAGAGCTGTTCATTGATTTCATCGGCCAGCTGCATCTGGCTGACAGTCCGTTCGTCCCAGGATTTCAGAGTGGCGATGGTAAAGGCGCGGTGCGGATCCCAGCTGCCGACAACGGTATAGATATCCGTAATCAGACCGGCCTCCCGGTATGGCTGCAGCACGGCTTCCACCTTGCGGGATTGCCGGTCGGAATAGGCCAGGGAGGCGCCGTCCGGTCCCGTGACCCGGACATACAGGGAACCCCGATCTTCCTGGGGCAGCAGTTCCTGCTGCAGCTGCAGGAAACCGAAGGCGCCGGCGGCGGCGGCGAGAATGCCCACGGTCAATGACAGCAAGGGCCGCGCCAGTACTTTCCCGAGGCTGGCGAAGTACCAGCGGCTGAGGACCGTGCCCAGTAAATTCAGGCATGAGCGTAGTTTATGAATCAGGGCAGGCTCGCCGGCGTGTTTCGGCAACCTTGCTGCCATCATGGGACAGAGTGAGAGAGCAACGAAGGAACTGATCATGACCGCAATGGCCAGGACCAGGCCGAATTCCCGGAACAGCCGGCCGGTTTCCCCGGGCAGGAAGGCAATGGGCACGAACACGGACACCAGTGTCAGTGTCGTGGCGATCACGGCAAAGAACACTTGCCTCGTGCCCAGCACCGCCGCCGCCATTCCCTCCAGACCCTGGTCGCGGCGGCGCTGTATGTTTTCCAGGACCACAATAGCGTCGTCCACGATCAGGCCCGTGGCCAGCACCAATGCCAGCAGTGTCAGGAGATTAATGGAAAAACCGAACAGCCAGATGGCCGCCAGCGTGCCGATCAGGGAAACCGGCATGGTCACCGCAGGTATCAGGACCGCGCGCCATTGCCCCAGGAATACGGCGATAACGATCAAGACTATAATGACGGCGAAACAGAGCGTGAAGACAACATCCTTCAGCGCACCCTTGATGTAAACGGAATCGTCGGAGGTGGTGACGAGCGTGAAATCCCGGGCACGCCTGTTAATCTGCTCCACTTTTTCGTTGATGGCATTGGCGATGGCGATGGTGTTGGAGCCGGCCTGCCGCACAATCCCCAGGCCGATGACCATACGGCCGTTGAGCAGGGTATAGGATCGGGCCTCGCGCGGGGAATAAAAGACTTCGCCGATGTCTTCAAGGCGGATGTTGTCGCGGATATGCAGGCGCTCGATGCGTTCGGGTTCGACCACCGAGGCATAGGCGCGGACGATCAATTCCTGGTCCTCGGATTTGTAGCTGCCGGCGGGCACATCGAAATGGGCGTTGCGCAAGGTATCGATAACCTCACTCATGGAAATACGATTGCCGGCCATACGCGCCGGGTTCAGCAGTACCCGGACAACGCGGGGTTGATCCCCGTTCAGCCTGACCTCGGCGACGCCGGAAACGGACTGGAGCTCCGGCACCACATCCTTTTCCACCCGGTTGGCCAGCATCTCCCTGGACAATGCGTCGCTGAATGCCGCGATCTGAATGATGGACTGCGCATCATCGTCGGCCTTGACCACCCGGATTTGATCGATTTCCTCCGGCAGTTCACGCTGAATGCGGCTGACCGCTTCGCGTACGTCATTGGCCGCGACATTGAGATCGACGCCGGGTTGGAACTCGGCCCGGACGCGGGAGTTGTTTTCCTCGCTGGCCGATTCGATATTTTTCAGACCGGAAACACGCGCCACCGCGCCCTCGATGACACTGGTGACTTCTGCGTCCATGGTTTCAGGTGACGCGCCGGGCAGGTTGGTGCGCACGCTCACCACCGGCCGATCGACATTGGGAAGCTCGCGGACATCCACGCCCAGGATGCTGGCCAGGCCGGCCAGCATGATCAGGAGATTGACGACGGCGATAAGAACCGGGCGGCGTACGCCCAGGGCCGTGAGTCCGCCGAGACCCGTCATGAATCCTCCGGCCCCAGCATCTCGACGGGCGCCCCGGGACGAAGCCGTTGCAGACCTTCGATGACGACCTGTTCGCCGGTCTCGATATCACCGTCCAGGAGAACCCGCCCGGATACGCGCGCCACCACCCGGGCGGGAACCCGTACGGCCCGGCCGTTGCGGATGATCCAGACAAACGATCCGTCCCGGCCCCATTGCAACGCAATTTCGGGAACGGTCGGATAGGAATGCCCGCGGATTTGCCAGCGGGTGGAAAAAGACATGCCGGGGCGCAGCCGATCTTCCTCGTTCTCGATATTGGCGCGTACCATGAAAGTACGCCGTTGCGGATCGACCCGGCTTTCCCGGGCGCTGATGGTGCCGGTGAACACGCGCGCCGGAAAGGCGGGCGTGGTCGCCGTTATTGTACGGGATTCCGGGCCGTCACCCTGCAACGCGCCGGCCAGCGACTCGGAGACTTCGAAATCCACATGCAGGATCCTGCGATCGTCCAGGCCGGTAATCAGGGTATCGGTATTGATCCGGTCGCCGGGTTCCACATTGGGGATGCCGACTACACCGGCAAACGGCGCCCGGATACTGCGATCCTCCAGGGTCAACCGGGCCTGGTCCAGGGCGACCCGCGCCGCTTCCACATCATCGCGTGCCGAATCCACCTGGCTCTGTGGCACGCCGCCGTCCTTGACCGCCTGCTCGTAACGGGCCAGCAGATTTTGCGCACCGCGGAGTTCCACTTCGGCCAGACGCACGGCCAGTTCTTCCTTGCGACTGTCGAGTTGCACCAGTAACTGATCCTTTTCCACCCGGTCCTGCGCTTCGAACAGAACCTCGGTGACCTCGCCCGCAACCGCCGGGTAGATTTGCACCGACAGTCGGGCCCGTCCCGTTCCCGCGGTCTCGAAGACACGGTCGTTGGCGGTTATGACCACATCCTGTGTAATCACCTTGGCGGCGAGGGAAGCCGCCGGTTTTGTTGTATCCGGCGGGCGATCCCGGCCGCCGGGCCAGACGCCGATATCCGCCCGGTACCAGTACAGTCCGGCACCAATCAGGACAAGGGCTGCAATCAATAAAAAAAATCGTCGTGTCATTATTGTTATTCCTTCCTGCCCGATGCGGATTTATTGAATGGACGCAGGCGGGTAACCGGTTCGTGATTGAAGCACTGATAATAAGCGACTGATATGTCTCAATGAAGTTTCACCGGCGTGTCCCCGAGTGAAGAACAATGAATCGTCCGGTAATTCTAACAAGGAGAGTCGGGCCGGGGCAGGACTTCATGCAACGGCGGGAAATACCGTGTAACGGCCGGTATCCCTGCGCGGGAACCCGGAGGAGGTTTCGTTTTGCCGCGGGCCACGCTAAGCTTGTTAGTATCAGCTTGAAACTCCCGGAAAAACCCTGGGTCTTAAACACTATGTATATACGCGCCTTTATCCTGTGTCTGCTGGTCACCGCCCAGTTGCCCTCCCGGGCGGCGGCGGATGACCTTGTTTATACCTGGGTCGATGGCGACGGGGTGACCCACTTTTCCGATGCGCCGCCCGTCAAGGCAGCAGCCCCCGGGAATGTGGAAACCATGTCCATGCCCACCGGTTTTCCCGACGCAGCAGACGCCAATGAGGACTATTATTCCATCACAAACCAATGGCAACGAATACAGGAGGAGCGGACCGCGCGGCAAGAGTTTACCCTGGAGCGCAAACGCCTGCGCATCGAGGAAGCCCGTATGGAACGGGATGAGGCCATGGCGTCCGCAAGTAAGTCCGGCAACGAAAGACCGACGGTTGTGTACGGCGGCGGGTTTTATCATTCACAACTGCCGGCGTTTGCCCATAATAGCCGGGTCTTTTTCGGCAATCGTGGTATCAAACCCGGATTCGGCCGCAAGGGACATCACAAATCCGCCCACCGGCCGGTCGACCGCGTGGGCCAACGGCAGCAGAATAAAGTGGGTAATCACAGTACTGTTAACGAACCCCGAACGGGTACTTCACCGGCTGTTACACACAGGCTGGGAAGCGCCGGAAAATAAAACGCCCCTTCAAGGGGCGTTTTTTTATGCCGTGCGATCTGCTTGAGGTCTATTGGTGACTGCGTTTTCTCCGGAGAATATCCAGGTCCACTTGCATGATCGCCGATTTTTCGAACGTGTAGTTGCCCACCCAGTGAACGATTAACAACCCTGTAACCGCAACAAGGGCGGCAAGGAACCTGTTCTCGGCATAGAGAAAGGCATATATCCCGAAAGCGAGCACGGACAGAAACAGTATCCAGTCCAGAGACCGGATCAGATAGAGTCTTGTTTTCAGTTGATTTTCCTTCATGAGATTATTACCCGGGTTATGGCAGTAACTGCCTTCATTCTCCCGTAAAAATACCGGGACGAATGTGAAGGAGTTAACAGATCCGATAAGTCTCCCGGCTATTACTGCGCAATGCCGATCTGGTTCCGGGGCAGGATCGTATACCCCAAAAAGGGGATACCCAACGACATACGGATTCTCTATAGTCTACACTTCACAGTCAGGGTGTTTCGTTCCAGGTACCGGGGGACAGTTGCAAAACAGACCGCGATCCAACCGTTTTTTTTCGCTCGCCGCGTTCGGTATTACCATTACCTATCTGGTGATATCCGTTATCTGGATTATGGTGTCGGGCGAGGTGGCGGTTCTCATGGCGAACACCTCCGATCTTTCGCTGGATAAAATCGAACTGGTCAAGGGCCTGGGATTTGTACTGGCTACATCCATCCTGCTGTATGTGCTTATCCAGCACAGCCTGAACCGGCATTATCAGAATGAATACAAAACTTCCGCCTGAACCGCGTTTACGCCATTCTCCATAACATCAACAGTGCTATTTTGCGGATTAATGATGAGGACAGGTTGTTTCACGAAGCCTGTCGTATTGCCGTGGAGCACGGGTTCTATCACGCCGCCGGAATCCGGCGCGTGAATAAAACGACAGGCGAAGCCGTGTTTGTTGCCGGTGCCGGTCCGGCGGAAGAGATTGCCGCACGCATGCCCATAACGCTGTCGGGAAGTGATGAGAAAAATCACGGCCCGACCGGCTTGGCCCTGCGGGAGGGCAGGCAAGTGATTGTCAATCAGTTGAGCACCGACCCCGGGACCAGGGCTTTCCTGGACGTTGCCGGGGAATATGGTATTCAATCCGTCGCGGCATTCCCTCTGGTTATCAATAATGATATTGCCGGCATCATGACATTCTACTCAAGGGATCCCGGAGCCTTCGATGAAGATGAAGTTGCCTTGCTGGAAGAACTTGCCGCCGATACTTCATTGGGTTTGAACTACATTGCCAAGGATCAGCAACTGGCCTATTTGTCCTTTCATGATGCACTTACGGATTTACCGAATCGAGCTCTCGCGCTTGACAGAATCAATCAGGCCACCTCCGGATACGGTTACCGTACAATACGCATCACAGGCATCGTTGTGTTGAGCATCGAGAACTACAGAAAAATTACAAATGCCTACGGAACGGCAACGGCCGACAAGGTATTGCGGGAAGTGGCTACCTTTCTCATTCAAATTCTCCGTGACGGCGATACTGTCGCGAGGATAGACGCTCATGATTTTGGCATTGTGTTGACTGGTGTCTTTTCAGTTAATGACCTGAATATGGTGGTGCAGAAATTATTAGATAGCCTGCCGGGCGCAATAATGTACCGTGGCGAGGAACTTGTTATAAATTACAGGGCTGGAATCTCCATCCATCCTCGCGACGGTAAGGATGGCGGGGAATTGCTGAGGCGTGCCGGGCTTGCCCTGACAGGGGCGAGGAAAATTGAACAACCCTTCAGATATTATACGAAAGACCTGGAAGATCAGAATTCGCGTGAATACGCACTGGAAAAGGATCTTCGGGATGCCGTAAATAACAATGAACTGGAACTTTATTACCAGCCCATTATAACCGTCCGGGATCGCGAACTGGTCGGCTTTGAAGCTCTGTCACGCTGGCAAAACAGCCGGCTTGGCTGGGTACCACCCGCCGAATTCATTCCGATTGCCGAGAATACGGGTTTGATTGAATCGATTTGTTACTGGTCTGTCGAGAAGGCCGTCAGGCAATTACAGCACTGGGAAAAGGACGGCATAAAGGATATCTACGTTGCCATTAACATCTCACCCTATCAGTTGCGCAGCAAGGGTATAGCGAATCGTATACTGGAGATCATCCACAAGGCCGGCGCGGATCGTTTCAGGGAGCAAATCGTTCTGGAGATAACGGAATCCATGCTGATGGAGCATTCCGATTCCGTTATCGCTGAGTTGAATATACTGCAAGACAAAGGACTGAAACTGTTTGTGGATGATTTCGGCACCGGTTATTCCTCCCTCAGTTATCTAAGACGGTTCCCCGTGGACACAGTCAAGATTGACAGCGAATTTATTAACGGATTGCCGCATGACCATGAAGCGGAGGCCCTGGTCAAGGGGATTATCGGCATGGCCCATGGTATCGGCCTCGAAGTTGTCGCCGAAGGTGTGGAAACCGAAGAGCAATACGCTGTTTTATGCGAACTGGGCTGTGATTTGGCGCAAGGTTACCTGTTCTCCAGAGCCGTACCGCCTGAAGAGGTTGCCCTGAGTTATTGATTGATAGTTTGCCACGCACGTTTTTGTGCGGCCCGGAGGGCGAAAGCCAGGGAAGGCTTTCGTCAGCCTGCGACCTTATAATGCCCGCAGGTTCGATGTATTCCGGGCAGGATTATTCCGTACGTTCTCCGGTTCAAGTTCTGACTCTTCTACATATTTACCGCTGAAAGCAAAAAGAACGTCATTCTGTACATGGATTGTACAGAATCTAGTACCTCGACACGGGAATTATGATGAATTCAGCGCCGGACCAGGGCCTTTCCCGCAAGGCGCGGCGGTGCCGGCAAAGTGGGCCTCTGTCAAGCCGGCGCAACGCAGCGGGAAAGGCCCTGGCCGGCGCCCTCCGGG
>JBBDSH010000093.1:0-17525 GCA_040905045.1 Gammaproteobacteria bacterium
GGCTGGCCTTTATCTACGGTATCGGCGGTGCACTCGGCACCACGCTGGGGGGAATGCTCTCTGACCGGCGCGTACGCAATACCGATGATTCCCGCTGGTACATGTGGGTGCCCGCCATGGCGGGACTGGCTATTCTGCCCTTCTCCTTTATCGTCTATCTGTGGCCGAACCCGATTCAGGCTCTTTTGATCCACCTCTTCACCACCACGCTCATGCACATGTTCATGGGACCGGCCTACGGTACCGTGCAGACACTGGCCGGTGTCAAACGCCGCGCCATGGCCGCCGCCGTCAATCTGTTCATGGTCAATCTCATCGCCCTGGGCACCGGCCCCCTGATCATCGGCATGGCCAGTGACTTCTTCAACGCGCAGTTCGGTCATAATGCGTTGCGCTATGCCATCCTGACGGTAGTAGTGGTGGCGTACACCTGGGCGTCGGCACATTTCTTCCTGGCGGCAAAAACACTGCGCAAAGATCTGACTACGGCTGAAACATCGGGTTAACCACGGAGAACACGGAGTTGCAACAACGGAATTTAGCGCCGGTTTCTCGTATCCTTTCCCGGATCGGGGTCCGGGACATGCGTGTTCTCCGTGGTTGATGCAGGCATGGTAATTGTCGGCTAGAAGTTATAGCCGACGGTAACGCCGTAGGTCCGCGGCGGCAGGAAAGTACTCCCGGCCGTCCGGGCAAGCGCAACGGAGAACGAGCCGGCCGCGGCCAGTTCATCGGCCAGGTTTTTGCCCCATGCGGTGATATACCACGTCTCTCCCGGAGACCTGTACGTCAATGTGGCGTCCACAAAGGTATAGGAATCCGAGCTTTCTATATCGTTATTCGCCTCGGTAAAGTACTGTTTGCTCTTGTGTGAGACGTCAGCGCCAAGCGTGACCATGCCTCCGTTGCGCAGAGGGAAATTGTACTCACCGTGGAGATTGAATGACCATTCCGGTGTATTACGGGGTGTGTTGCCTGCAAATGACTGCACCTGCGGCGTACAGACACCGTTTGGTACCGCCGGACTGGTAATCTCAACGAGAATCAGGCATGGATCAAAGTTATCAACAGTGTTGAATTCATCAAACTCTATGTCCAGCCAGGACATGGCGCCGGTTAACCGGAACCGATCCGTGACCTGCCAGTACGCCTCCAGTTCAACACCGGTTCCGCTGGTCTTCGCCGCATTCTCGAACAGGTTAATAAAACCGGAACCGCCTCCACCAGCGGGGATCGTGCGGGCCAGCTGCAGATTGTCGAACTCATAATGGAAGGCGGCCAGATTCAGAGTAAGCGCCTGATCCAGCCAGCTGCTCTTGATGCCGAATTCGTGATTTTCTATTTCCTCCGGCTCGGCAATACCCGATGCCGTCGTACCAAGCTGACCGGTGGCACTCTTGAAGCCTTCCGAATAGGTGTAATAGGCCATCAGATTGTCCATGGGACGCCATTCCAGTCCGGCCATAGGCGAAAAATCCTCCGTCTTCCGTGTGTCCTGCAATGTTGTTACGCCGGGTATAAGTGGCAACTGGAAATGAAAAATATTTGACAGCGGATTGGGGACAAAGGGCGGATTCACGAATACTTCAATGAAATTGACTGTATCCACCGTACGCTCTTCCCGGGTCCAGCGCGCGCCGAGCTTCAGGGAGAACTGCCGATTAATGTCGTAGGTGAGATTACCGAACACCGAAAACGAATCGGCTTCCCCTTTACCCGTCAGAAATACCCGTTGATGACTCAATCCGGGAACGAGGCCAACCGGATATGGTGAAGCACCGGAACGATTAATGCCCTTGGTATGCTGTTTAAAGTGATACATGGCCAGAAGCCCGTTTATACGATCACTTGTATAATGAAGCTGCAGTTCATTACTGAACTGGTCACTATAAATCGTCCGGGTATGGATTGTAGGAGCACTTCCGTTTATATCATAACGGCTGATGTTGCCGGACATATCGAAGTCCTGACTGAAGTAACCATCAACTTCACGATAGTTGGTAATATTCTTTATGCTGAAATTGTCATTCAGTTCAACACTTAAAGTGCCGGTTATCGACCAGGTCGTTTTATCATTCTGCGGATCGAATTCCGAGGCATAATTCCTTTCACCAACCGGGTAATCACCGGTACCAACAGGGCTGCAGCAACTGTCGAGTCCCAGCGGGGCAAGTGCCACGGATGAAGGGCCAATCAGACCCGGATCGGCGGCAAACGCCGCCTGTGCGGCAGCGATCTGCGTCGGATCCCGGAATTCAGGAAATGTCTCGCGTTCGAAATGCAGACCCAATGCATGGTCGTCCTCCATATAGTACTCACCAGTCAACAGGTAGCTTACCTTGTCATTGAAATCCGCCTGCAGATGCAGCCTCAGGGCCTGCTGTTCGGCGTCGTCCACATCATTACCGGTGGCTTCATTGATACCGTAACCATCACGTGACAGAACCCGAAAGGCTGCACGTCCCGATAACCAGGAATTCATAGGACCGCCTACGGCTCCCTCGGCCAGCATACGATCATAATTGCCATAACCGGCACGGCCGTAGCCCTCGAATTCTCTCGTCGGCTTGGCCGTGATCAGATTGACGGAACCGCCGGTGGCGTTTCGGCCGTACAGAATTCCCTGCGGCCCGCGTAAGACTTCCACCCGTTCCAGATCGAATAAAGAGGTAAAGTGGGCCGTGGGATCATTGACTACGGCGCCATCCACATGCAGCGCGACAGACGGATCATTGCCAGCCGTCTGATCATTGAGACCGATGCCGCGCATGAATATCTTGGCAAAGCCCAGGGAATGGCCAAAGCTGACCGAGGGCGCAATGTACTGCAGATCTTCCAGGGTAATGACCTGATTGGTCTGAATACGGTCGAAGCTGATGGCCGTCACCGGCACACTGACATCCTGCAAGGACTGCTCGCGCTTCTGCGCGGTAACGATAACCTCTTCCAGTTTCGTTTGCGCCAGAACCGGCTGCCAGAGAAAGACCAGAACCGCAAAGGAATACATTATCGCTGTAGACAAACTCCCGATACTCTTCCTGTACATGATAAATCCCCCCTTTGTTTATCAGATATTTTCCTGCAAAACCCGAGACCTCTTTCATTCGTCCCGGACCGGTATTTTGTCCTTCTTTTTATAGCAGCTGGCGCCGCCGGAAATACAGGAATGCGAGAAACGCCTTCCGCATTCTTTTTACAGTTGAGTCGTTATGCGGATTGTTCATCATTCCCATGAGACCGAAACGGAATGCACCAGCGTGTTAATATTCAAAATACCGCTACAGTCGTATTTAGTGTAGCAATATAATCACAAATTGTACGGTCATGTAGCTTAATTACAACATTTTGCGGAGCGAATATTGCCTGTCCTGCCCGAATTACTGGCACAAACCGGAAAAATCGCGGCCGCCTTTGACGTACCGCGGGTACGCCGCGTGTATATCCCGGATCCCCGTCCCCATGAAAACCGGCATACCGAATTCGGCGTGGTGGAACTGGAAGACGGCTCCGCCGGACTCTATTACGCCTGGCTGGGTGATTCACAGAAAAGTATGGTCCGGCGTTTTCACGCGGAACAGTTTTCCGGCGTTCCTCCAACAGAGATCATTTCACTGCTGGAGGGCGACAACGATGCGGATCGTTCATTGGGAATGGCGGCGGTCAACGCCATTACCCACAGCTTCTGGCGACGCAGCGGCTACCGGCCGGAGGAGGCGGGCGATTCCATGGGCGCCCTGGCACCGGATACGGAAGACCACGTAGGCATGGTCGGGTATTTCCCCTCATTGGTTGACCGGCTGCGCCGGCAAGGTATCCGGGTGACTGTCATTGAAAAGAAAAGCCGGTTTGCGGATGCCGGCGAGGAGTACGTGACCATTACCGATTCGCCGGCCGGACTGGAAGCTTGTAACAAAATTCTTTGTACCGCCTCGACCCTCCTGAACGACAGTCTCGATGAAATCCTTCAGCACTGCCGGGACGCGGAAACCATCGTGGTCGTCGGACCCACGGCCGGATTTCTCCCCGATCCACTGTTCAGACGCAATGTCACGGCGCTGGGAGGAACGGAAATCCTGGACGCGGAAGCAACCATCGACAATCTGCGCAATGACCGGGGACTGGCGGACTCGACACACAAGTATCTGATACCCAGGACAAGCTACCCCGGGCTCGATACACTCCTGTCCCGGTTAAATATATGAGATATCGTGGCTCGTGGCTCGTGGCTCGCGGCTCACGATCAGATTAATGCCCGGATAATAAAAATCACAATGCCAACGCCTCACACCTCACTCCTTACACCTCACGCTTAAAATACTTGTAGATCCTTGGCTAGGATCACCTTTCCGTCATAACCGGCCTTGACCTCCTCCAGCAGCTCATCCGCCGGCGTTCCGAAAAACAGGATATGCGTCAAAACCAGCACGCCGGGCTTCGCCATGCGCGCCACCTCGGCCACCTGGTCCGTCGTTGTGTGCGATGCTTTGTGGTATTGCTGCCAGAACTCGGAAAGATCCGCGATGGCCTTGGCGCTGATTACCTCATGGATCAGTATGTCCACGCTCCTGGCCATTTCGATAACCTTCTCGCTGTAGGCGGTATCACCTGAAATGACAATAGACTTGTCATCCGTGGTGATCTTGTAACCGAAGGCCGGCTTGATATCGCCGTGGGGGACGGTAAAGGCCTCGATGGTGAGATCGTCCTTCCGGAAAACAATTCCGTCATCGATTTCCGTCACATCAACACGATAGTTCTCCGGGTCCGAGATCACCTCCTTCGGCGTGCCCCTGGCCCGCATCACCGCCTCCACCCTGGACTTTTTATGCATGCCCTCGGTCATCTCCGCCAGCCCCTTCGGGCCCCAGGCCTGCAGTCTTTGCTCACGACGCCACCACAAGGCGGAGGACAATTCCGAATAATCGTGGATATGATCACTGTGCAGATGGGTGAAGAACAAGTGACGAATTCTGGTCGGCTCCAGCTCCTTGATACCCAGCGTTGCATGCGCCTCTTCGGCCCGCTTCACCACACCGCCGCCGGCGTCGAACAGGTAGGCTTCTCCCTTGTGGATCACGGCAACGCCGGCACCGGCACGGCTATGATCCGGAACCGGCGTGCCGGTTCCGAGAATGACAACACGGGTATCACCGCCGGCGCAGACCGCGGGCACAGCCAGAACGGCAAGAACCAGTAAGGACATTATTTTCCAGGCCATCGGGTTTCCTGTACCGCTGTAGTTGTTGCCCATCATGCAAAATCTCGATTTAATCAATGAACATACCTCAGAAGTTAACCGATGCACTGACTCCCCAGACGGCACGTCCGACATTGGGTTTGCAGGGGACGGTGGAAGCGACAGTAGCACCCGGTGCCGGCAACACCAGCGGATTGTCCTGGACATTCCTGTCGTAGCAGTGCTTCTCGGAGGTCAGGTTTTCTCCGAAGGCGGCAAGCTGATAACGATCCCCGGGGCCGAAAGTGTAGGCCGCCCGCACATCCAGATAAAACTGATCGTCACGGGTAGTCAGGAAGCGGTCACCGATACTGAGAGTATCGAACTGTTCGTCAACATAACGCACGGCAGCCTGCACGTTCAGGATATTGTCGCCGATAACGAAGTCCTTGGAAACCAGTCCGTTAAAGCTGAACTCCGGCGTGTTTCTCAGGGGCACGCCCTGATCAATCCCCTGCACGCTGCCGATATCGGTAATTTCGGTATCCAGATAGGAGCCGGCCAGCTGTATCAGCCAATCTTCCTGCGGCGTCCAGCTTACCGAAGCCTCGACACCCTTGGATTCCGATTTGGGAAGATTGAAAAATCCAGGAATGCTGTTGATGGTCGCAAACACCTGCTGGTCTTTCCACTTGTAAATAAACGCGGAAGCGTTGAATCGTACCGTTCTGTTGAACAGATCGGACTTGAAGCCGCCTTCCCAGGCATCCAGGATCTCTTCTTTCACGGGGGTCGTGGCATCACCAAACAATGCCGCCAGCGCACGGGTGTCAAACCCGCCCGATTTGAACCCGCGGGAATAATTGGCGTAGTACATGAAATTATCGTTGACGCGGTAATTGAATCCGAGACGCAAACCGAATTCATCAATCTTCTGCCTGGGCTGCAGCAAGGGCAGACGAAACGGCGGTGGTGGTGTGTTATCACCGGCGGTATTCGTGAGGACAAGATCCCTGTCTATAAAAGTAATGTTGGGAACCAATGCTTCCGGGGTCAATGCCACCCCGAACTGGGAATCCGCGCTTTTCTTGTTGTGGGTGTAGCGCAGTCCGGCCGTTACCGTCAGCTTGTCGGTGAAATCAGCATCCATCTGGCCGTATACGGAGAAATCTTCATCTTTCTGATCAAGGACATTGAATGGCGTCACGGGCGCGCCAGCCACACCCCCGACATTTCGTCGCACCTGGGTCCCCTGCAACATGTCTTCACGGAAGTAAAACGCACCCAGCAGCCATCTCAATGACCGGTCATCGGGTGATTTCAGGCGCAACTCCTGGCTGAAATCCTTGAACGTCGTATCCTGTTGAGGCACGAACTGCAGTTCCCGCATGCCTGAGAGCTCGTTTACGATTTGCACCTCTGTCTCATAGTACGTCGTCACGGAGGAAATCTCGGCCCAGCCGAAATTGTGGTCTATGGTGAATGCACCGCCATAGATATCAATATCGGCGCGATTTGCGGAAACATTGTACAGTTCGTTCCAGTCATCGGCGTCGGAAGGATTATCGCCGTTGATATCCACACAAGAATTTGTCGCCTCGAAATTCCAGGACGTTGCCAATTCCGGACAGAAACTGCCGATGGGGTCGGCAGGGTCACGGGTCCCCCTTGCCTTGGTACCGAGGTTGTCGCCCCGGTTGAATCCAACCTGCAGATTGAGGTGAACGGAAGTGTCACTGGTTACATCCCACACTACCTGGGCCCGCCCGGAATGGCGTTCCACCGTACCCAGTTCCTCACCGACACGACCCGGTGCAAGATTGGTAAAAGGACCATCACGATTAACTGTCTGCAGTGATAACCGGGCCGCGGCATCATCACCCAGGGGCACGCTGACCGCACCCTCCAGGTCCATCTGGTCGAAACGCCCGTACGTCGCCTGACCATAGCCGCCGACGGGCTCACCGGGGACGGGTTTCCTGGATATATACCTTACCGCTCCGCCGGTGGTATTACGGCCGAACAGGGTATTCTGGGGTCCGCGCAGGACCTCGACCCGTTCCAGGTCGAAAACGCCCAGGGCCCCGGAATACGGCGTAGCCATGAAGGCTTCGTCGTAGTAGATACCCACCGCGCGGTTGACATTGCCGTGAAAGTTGTCGGTACCGATTCCGCGAATGGAAATACTGCTGTTTGATTCATTATTGAAATTCAGGCTCAGGCCCGGAGCCATCTTGACGATGTCGTCGACCTTTTTTACCGACTGTTCCCGCAACCGCTGGCCGGAAAACGCATCCATGGTGATGGGCACGTCCTGGATACTCTCTGCGCGTTTCTGCGCCGTGACGACGACTTCCTCAATGGCCCCCACGGACTGTGTTCCCTGCGCGGGAACACCCTGGACCGCGGCGAACGCGGATACAACAAACGCCGTCAGCTTCGATAACAAACCTGTCTTTACTTGCATGGTCTCCCCCTTATGATCCGGCTTGCCGGGTTCCGGAGCGGATGATTCCGCCCGGGATATTGTCATTACGCCCTTGTTGGAAAGACCGCCTGAAAGCCCCGTGTCCTCAAGCATGAGATCGAGCGCTGTCGATAGGGTGTATCGGCCTTTTACGGCTTTTGCGCGACGATTTTTGGCCAGGTCATAAGGAAAGAAGACCGGTACTCCGGTCTGCTCGGACAGACTGTTCAGGGACTCGACCAGCGGCTGGGCCGGCAGATCGATGTCATAGACCTGTTCTTCACCCCTGGCCGCGCTGCTGATGGAAAAACCAATAAAAATCAAAAAAATAAAACCAAAAGCCAGTGATTTGCCTGTCCCTACCTTGCCATTTCGCCGCTGTTTGGCGCATGCCTGTCGCGCACTCAATCGCGGTCTTACCCTTGTTATAACTATCGGGAGAGGAAAATCCTCTAGTGAAGTCGGAATTTTTTTACGAACCATTGCCGATCTGATGCCTGTTCGTTCGAAACCGGCCATACCATTATGGCCTCCGACCTGATTAGGAAACCGGACGTTATTTTTCTCTTTCAGCACGCAACAGAATGTGCTGCTTTCCCACCCTGCTGACCCGTATGCCGAAGTTGGTCTGCAGAACTTCGAAAATCTCCTCAAGTTCCGACACCCTGAAACGCCCGCCTATGGGAAGCGCTTCCAGTTCCGGATCGACAATATCGATGGTCCTGAACGTATAGCGGTTGATCATATTCACCACTTCAATCAACGGCTCGCCCGAGAATGATAATACTCCCTCGCGCCAGGAGAACTGCCTGTGCAGTTGTTCCTCGGCCAGCGTTACTATATCGCCGGTTCCGTCGTTGGCGAGACTGCCGAAGGTGGTGCTCTGTCCGTGTTCCAGTGCGGCTACTACTTTTTGAGAGGATGATGATACATTGCTGTCGCCGCCTTCAGGCCTTTTCTCCCCGACCATAATCAATTCAACTTTGCCTTCTTCCACGGTAACCTTTACATCATTTTCCAGTAAATGAACGGAAAACGCGGTTCCTACCGCTCTTACCAAATTACCTTGGGCATAAACCTCGAACGGCTTGCGGGAGTTCGACACCACCTGGAAATGCGATTCACCCCTTAACAGGCGTATTTTCCTGCTCCCGCCGCTGTAATCCACTTCAATCAAACTGTCCGTGTTGAGATGAACCGTAGTGCCATCCTGCAGCACCACGCTCCGGATCTGTCCAATGGTCGAGGCATAAATCCCCTTGTCCGTTGTCTCGGATCCCGGCACATTCCATTCCATGAAAGACAGGGAAACGAAGATCAGCAGGGCTGCCGCAACCGTGCCGATACCATATCCCGTGTATGCGGCAACCCCCCCCCCTGAAAACACCTTGCGCAGACCCGTCCGGGGGCTGGTCAGGGGCACCGCCAGTTCCGTCAGAATATTGGCGCTGTCCCAGAATGTTGATATCCGCCTCAATTCCCGCCGGTGGGCCGGGCTCCGATTCAACCATTCGTGCAGAGCTTCGGTCTCATCTCCGCCAAGGGGGATCTCGCTGTCCAGTCTGATCAGCCACTCACGCGCCTCGGCCTCGATGCTGCCGCGATCCGGGAATTCATGAATATTTCCCATCAGCGCTTCGCCCCGCTCCTTTTTACGCTACTGATATGATCCTCATCCGGAAGAACCTCCTGCATCTTGCTATAGACATAGCTGTCGCATTGTTCGACACCCTTGATCAAGTGCTTCTCCACCGTGCTGACGGCAATATCCAGACTTTCCGCGATCTGTTTATGAGACATTCCGTAGACCTTGCGCATCAGATAGACACGCCGGCACTGCGGCGGTAACGAAGCAACCGCGTCACAATGTATCCCCAGGCTCTCCTTCGCCATCGTTTCCTCCTCCGCGGAAAACTCGGTATACAATGCGTCACTATTGTCGATTTCCCGCAAGTAATCGGTGATCTGACGGGACTTCCGGGTCAACTGGGTAAGGGCGATATGTTTTGCAATCCGAAAGAGAAACGACCTGGGTTGTTCTATCCTGCGTCCCTGCTCCGTGCTGAATGCACGGAGAAAAGTTTCCTGGCTGACGTCTTCAATGTCGTGTGAACTCGGTAAAAACCGGGCAATGAAGCGCTTCAGGGCAGCCTGGTGATCCATATACGCTTCATACACACCGATTTTTGCATCTTGCCGGCCGGGTATCTTGCGAGTCATTGGCCTGCCCGCTACCCGTTGAAAAGAATACGAAAAACAGATTGATCCAAGACAGCCCCCTTTGTTCAACGTTAGATACCGGTCCGTTCTCATAACCGGATTCCCGGTATGCCTGTATTCAGCATACACTATTATTTCGGGGGCTTGCTACCTGCGTCTGTATTGCGGGATTCGAGGAAACACGCGGCTACATCAGGCACAGCAGTTCACAACGGGCTGGTAATAACAAGCAAGCGGGCCGCCAGGGGCGGCCCGCTTGTTAAACAGACAAACCTGTTTTAGAAGTTGTAACTGAAATCGACAAAATACTCCCTTGGTCGGGCATAACCGATTTCCGCGTAGCCGCTGCCGGTACCAAGTGACGAATTTCCGCCCGTGGCGTAGAGTTCGTCCGTTGCATTGTTGACTCTGCCGGTCAGCCTCCACTGGCTGTTCGCGGGTTCCAGGGATATAGACAGATTCAGCACCTCGGCCGACCCAATCTGGGATATCTCCGGTGTATTTCCGGCGTCGAAGTATGTTGTGTCCTGATAAACAAAATCGGCGCGCGGCCGGAGCATCCAGCCATCGCCCAGATGGGCCGTGTACCCTACACCCAGATTGGCCTGCCATTCGGGTGAAAACGGCAGATCATTACCAACGGCAACCCCGGTATTGGTCCCCGCGATGGTGACCAGACTGTCAACGCTGGTATTCAGATAGCCGACGGCACCCTCGATAATCCAGTTATCCGTAGGGACCCAGGCCGCCTCCAGTTCGAAACCTTCGATGCTGGCTTCACCCGCATTGGCCAGATAGGGCGCCACGCCGGCACGATAGGTAAATTGCAGATCGGTATAGTCCGTTATGAAAGCAGCGCCGTTGAGTCTAAGCGTATTATTCAGCAGATCCAGCTTGATGCCGATCTCGTAGGTCGTGGCTTCCTCCTGATCGAAGGAATGAACCTGCGGAAAAATCGCCACCGCCGCCTGGGCGTTAGCGAGGCCGGGGCCGGCCAGTCCCGATGCAGTAATACACGCCTGTACCTGACAGGTGTTAAAGTGGCTGTTCCAGCCCCCGCCCTTGAAGCCTTCCGAATAGCTGAAGTACGTCATGATATTTTCGTTCCAGCGATAGCTGACGGAACCTGACATGGTAAAGGCGGTAAATGTCTCCTCGTATCTCTGGCTGGGAAGGTAATTAACATCCGGAATGGCGTAGTTGAACTGATCGGGTATCGAGGCCTTGGTGTCCTCCGTGTAACGGCCGCCGAACGTCAACGACAACTGGTTGTTGAAATCATACGTCCATTGGCTGAATACCGCCCAGTTGCTGTTGTCGGTGATATTGTTGTCGCTGTCCTGCTGCGTTCCCGGTGCAGGCGTATTCAACTGAACAGTAACAATATCGTCGATCGTCTCCTCGAAATAGTAAAATCCGATCACGCCGTTGATGGTTTCACTGTTCCAGAGAAACTGGCCTTCATGACTCATCTGATCGCCGTCGCTGTCATAGGAAGTATGCAAAATGGTCAGCGGCGTATTATCCGCATCACGCACGCCCTTCCATTTAAGCTTGCGATAAGACCCGATGTATTTGAGGGTCATATTATCATTGAGATTATAATTCACATGGAAAGAGCCGCCCACATTCTCAAGCTTGCTTTCCAGGTCAAAGGTTCCGTTATTCTTGTATGGCCCCTTGTTCTGGAAGTCGTTGGCGCAGCGGTCATCGTCGATCAGCGGCACGGGCGGAGCAGGGAACCCGGCGCCGGGACAACCCGCGTCCACGCTGGCGACTTTCTGAAAAGTCGCATCCTCGTTGCTGGCTGCAAATACGAACGGAATACCGTTCTCATCAGTGTGAGTGTAGTCGGCCTGGAATTTCACGCTTAACCGGCTGTTCACATCCCAGACGGCCTTGCCGGTCATGGTGTAGGTATTGGTATCACCCAAGTCCTCACCGGTCTGTATACGTGTGACGTAACCGTCCTGGTCGCGAGTACCGAATGTAAAACGGGTTCTGAAACTGTCCGTAAGCGGCGCATCCACGCCAATAAAGGCATTACGGTAATTATCCGAACCGTATCCGAAACGGACATTGCCGCCGAATTCGTCACCGGGCTCTGTTGTGGTCAGGAGGATAGCGCCGCCGATGGTATTCCGGCCGAACAGAGTTCCCTGCGGCCCGCGCAGCACCTGTACCGATTGTATGTCCCGGAAGTCCAGCGTGCCGCCAACGGATTGCCCCATGTAGACGTCATCAATGTACAACCCGACGCCGGGGTCGACCGTTGATGTCGGATCCGTCTGTCCGATGCCGCGAATGAAAATAACCGACGATGCGTTATTACCGGCCAGTGTCGTGTCATTGGTAAATTGCAGATTGGGAGTCACCTGATCCAGATCTTCGGTACTAAAGACCTGACGGCGTTCCAGGTTTTCTGAAGTGAACGCACTGACCGAAATTGGCGTATCCTGCAGCTTTTCCTCAACACGCCGTGCTGTGACGATCACTTCTTCAAGCACCGCACCGTCCTGGTTCGTTCCCTGTGCGGGCGCCCCCTGAATTACCGCGAATGCTGAAAGCACCACCGCTGACAATTTGGAAAATATTCCCGACTTCTTATTCATTACCTCGTGCTTGTTCATTGTCTTTTCCCCCTGATACTGTTCATCAAGCTGTATGGTCAGATTTCCCTGATCGCTGTAATTCGCTTTCAGTCCCGTTCCGTCCAGAAGAAGTCTGATTGCTTCTTCGGGGGTATAACGTCCCGTTACTTCATTTGCATAATATTGACTGGCAACGTCATACGGGAACAAAAGCTGAATATCAGCCTGCTGCGCAAACAGATTCAGCGCAGCGTCAGCCCGCTGCTGAGGAATATGGAAGTCGACCGGCTCTTCACCGGCAAAGGCCGGAAACCAGGTAAACACCAAAAGATATATGATGCAGGCACGCGACAAGCAGTCCGAACCTATACGCATGCTTCCACTCCCCCCAGCCGGTGCATCCCTCATCCAGCAAGAGAAGCGTTCACCGGGCTACAGTTTGTTAAGACCCGTGAGTAGCGGAAATCCACCATATGAATTTTGGTGCCCCCAGAAAAACCTGAATGAAGGGATGCGGGCCCAAACCGCGGAAACGGCTCAGTTTTGCGCCCGGACAGCTTTTTCCCCGCTCAAGTAAATCAGGTTGTCATTGACATGATCTACTTTTACGGGGAAATTGTCTTTTAAAACAGAAAGTAACGATCCCACTTCGCCTGTTTTGAAGTAACCGCCTATACGTATATTGCGGATATCCGGATCGGAGATGATAATTTCGGTTTCTGTATAGCGGCTGATTTCCTCAACCACCTCTTCCAGCGCCTCACCCTCGAACACCAGCATACCGTGCTGCCAGGACATTTCCCGCGACAGGGCCTCGGGCTCCACCATTGCCACGGAATGAATGGCCTGTTCGCCATACTCCGCCCGCTGGCCCGCCTCCAGGGTGGTTAAATATCTGGCTGGTTTTAAGGCATTGATGCGGAATAATTCATTATCGTCCTCCGGGGCCGAGGCAATTTCAACCTGACCCTCGGAAACGGTGACCTCGACGCTTTTCTCCCTAAGACGAACATTAAAGGCCGTCCCGACGGCGCGGACCATCCCTTTGCCGGCGTGGACGACAAACGGTCTGGCGGCATCAGGCGCCACCCTGAAATGGGCTTCGCCTTTTATCAGGCGTATATTCCGCTGATCATCATTAAACGAAGCTTCAAGATGACTGTCGGTATTCAGTCTGGTTAGCGAACCGTCCGGGAAACTGATCTCCTCTTGCTCTCCCACGTCAGTCCGGTACATGGAATCGAAGTTTTCAACATCAGCGGTGTCCACGCCCGAAATATCCGGCTCCATCAGCACGAAAAGGCCGGCAACCACAAGCAGACTTGCAGCAACAGCCATCTTCAGAGCGTGCCGACTAATGCCTGACCGTAACAGACCCCGCTGCGGGGACTGTTTCCGGGCCAGGGGAAACAAATCGGAAAGCTGCGCCATGATATCCATGTCATCCCAGAGACCGGCAAGCTCGATGAGCGTTTCCTTGTGCCCGGGATCGCTGTGCAGCCATTCGCGAAATGCTGTGGCTTCTTCCTCGCCCAATTCGCCCATATCCAGCTTCACGAGCCAGTAGCCGGCTTCTTCCTTGACCCGCTTTCGCTCCGGAAAATTCAGTATATTCACCATAGATTCTCTAACCGCATGAAGGATCAATCACTCGCTGCTTTCTTTAGATAACGGTTGTCCGCATAGTGGTAACCCTTGGACTTCATGTAATCGCTGCACTTGACAATGCCGGTCGCCAGGTGTTTTTCGACGGTATTGACACTAACCCCAAGATGCTCGGCAATCTCCTTGTAGGTCAGCCCGTATACCTTCCTCAATATAAAAGCCCGGCGGCACTGTACGGGTAATAATCTGACCGCCTGGCAGAATACCGCAAACTGCTCCTGTATTTCCGCCGTGTTTTCAGCGGACTTCTCTTCTGATAAGACCTCCGAGGGTTCGAAATCCTCCAGGTAATCCGTCAAGCGGTAGGACGACTTGCTCAGATGCTTGAGTGCCAGATTCCGGGCGGTACGGAATAAAAACGCCTTGGGGGACCGGATTTGTGTATTGATTTCAGAGGCATAGGTCCGCAGAAAGGTTTCGTGGACGATATCCTCGATATCCTGGGGATGACGAACGAAGCGGCCGATAAACCGCATCAGGGAGGACTTGTGGCTCAGATAGGATCGGGCCACATCGGTCATTTCCGGGCTGTTGCCCCTCTTCGGCAACGATTTTGCCTTTACGGGCTTACGCATGTTGAATTTTTATGATTAAACATATAGCGATAGTCATGCCCGATTGTAGATAACTTCATCCGGTTTAAAAAGCCTCGATGCCGAACCAGAGAACCCTGGCCCCGGGAATGATTACCTTGAATTTTGAGAATTAAATCATTGATCTAGGTAAAACTGGTTGATTTATGAAGGAGTATGGCAACAATTGGTCATCGGGTACAATCCCGTTATCAGCCTGCCGGTTCAAATGATCCCGATCCCGGCCAGAACAGGAACCCATGAGCGAGAAAAAATTCCCCAATGCGCTGCAGCCGGATTACATGCTGCACTGGTACCGGATCCGCAAGGTTCTGGGACAGGGCGCGTTCGGAATCACATATCTGGCACAGGATATCAATCTTGAACGTTCCGTTGCGATCAAGGAATACATGCCCGGACAGTTCTGTACCCGAGCAACCGATCTCTCCATACAGCCGCTGTCCGAAGAACACGCCGAGGATTTCAGTTGGGGACTGAGCCGCTTCATCAACGAAGCGCGCACCCTGACAAGATTCGAACATCCCAGTCTCGTCAAGGTATTCAATGTCTTCGAGATGAATAACACGGCCTATATGGTCATGAATTACGAAACTGGCAAAAGCCTGCAGCAGATCCTCAAGGAGAAGAAACACCTGGATGAAAGGGAACTGATAAAGATCCTCGTGCCGTTAATGAGCGGTCTGGAATTAATGCATGAAAAAGGATTCATTCACAGGGACATCAAACCCGGCAATATTTTTATCCGAAACGACGGCTCTCCGGTATTGCTCGATTTCGGTTCGGCGCGCCAGACCCGCGGCCGTGGTATTGCCCACACACTGACCAATTTTGTCTCGCCGGGTTACGCCCCGATAGAACAGTACACCAGCAAAAGCGATCGCCAAGGGCCCTGGACGGATATATACGGAATGGGAGCGACACTGTACAGGGTAATAACCGGTGTGTCTCCCATGAACGCCGTGGATCGCAGCGAAATGCTGATGAACGGCATGGCCGATGATTACAAGAAACTTTCGGAACTGGCCCAGGGCCGCTATTCGGACAAATTCCTGGCGGCTGTCGATCATGCACTGGCGTTCAACGCCCAGGACAGGCCGCATACCATAGCCGAATGGCGCGAGGAGTTCGATTTCGAGCCGGAGGCAGCCGCAAGCAAAGCCGGGACAGAAGAATCTGATAATGAATACAGTGATCAGGAAACGCTAAAACTGGAAGCGGCGGATACGGAAGAAACCCTGGCACTAAATCCGGACGCGAAGACAGAACAAAGGGGGGCGAACACTTCCGCGACAGCCACAACCATCAATCTTGCCGGTGAGACCGGTGATGATATTCATACCATCGCCCTGTCCCTGCGCGGCCATCTGAATCGTTTCCTTTCAAGACACAAAACGGCAACGGCCGGACTATTGCTGGTGATCATTGCCATCGCCATTGCCGTCATGTATTCAGGAAAAGAGGAATCTGTTCCATCCGAATCCATGGAAACCACACTGGCTGACGAGGACAACAGTACCATGGCTGCCGATATGGCCGCCGGCGAAGACGTAATGCAGGATGTGGAAACGGCTGAAAAACCCGATGGAACGGTCTCTACGGACACCGAAGACAGCGAAAAAATCAACGAACTTCTATCCATGGCCGACAGGGACATCGCCGCGCTGCGCCTGATGACGCCGGCCGGCAATAACGCCTACGAGAAATATCAGCAGGTACTGGAGATGGATGAGGAAAACCCGGAGGCAAGCTGGGGACTCAAGCGGATCGCCGGCAAATACGTACAACTGGCTTACGGCTCCATGGAATCCGGACGACTGGATCGGGCGCAACGCTATCTGAACAATGCCGAACAACTTGACCCGCGATCTCCCGATCTGCAAAAGGCCCGCAACGAACTGCGGCTGCAAGCCGAAAAACAACCGGAGAGTGACACTGCCGGATTCCTTGATGACGTAAAGAAATGGTTTAAAGATACCGCGGGGAGCAGTGACGGGTCGGCCGGCGAAGAACCTACTTCCAGTGATCGGGTGAAACGGGCACTGGGAGGACGATAAACACACCACCATCTAAACCCTGTTCCATAGTCCCGCTCCTCGGATAGCGCTACGCTTCATCCGAGCTGTGGTTCAAAATCGTTTCTCCAACAAACGGCATCATACGAAAATCGCTTAAGAACTAACCAGTGAAGCGCCAAAGGCTTCGATAAAATCATCAACCACCCGCCCGGCGTGTTTTTTCAGGGCTTTCCCGGTCAGCACGGCTGTCACATTGCATTGCCGTTCAATGGACACCTTGTGCAGCAGCATGCCGATAAAGTATTCGGCCAGATGGGCTGTATCCACAGGTTTGAGATCACCCCGCTCCTGCAGCAAACGCAGAAAATCCTCCACATGTTCATAACCCCTGCGGGTATAGGAGGAATAAAACAGTCGGCCCAGTTGCGGACTTTCCGCCGCTTCCACCGCCATCATGCCGTGCAGAGCCATGCGTTGCGGCGAGAGCAGTTCACTCATCAATATCTCCGCCATATTCCGGAGACCCTGGCCGGCATCGGGAATATTCTCCGGAAACGTACTCAGCGTCTCCAGGAATTTGCCGTGCTCAATCTCCGAGATGGCTGAAAGGATGTCTTCCTTGTTCCTGAAATAGCGGTATACGGTTTCCTTGGAACAACCCGCGCGTTCAACAATGTTATTGATACTCGTGGCGTTGTAACCTTTTTCCAGAAAAAGGCTCTGGGCACAATCCAGCAGGCGCCGGCGGGTAGCTTCAACACCGCGTTGTCTTTTCGATACGGCAACGGCTTCAGCCAT
>JBBDSH010000094.1:0-17039 GCA_040905045.1 Gammaproteobacteria bacterium
CACTGCCTCCAGGACAGCGACGGGGCCGCCTTCCATCCGGATCTGAAACTGCCCGTCTCGGTCATCAAGGTGACCAAGGGTGTTCGTTTCGATCAGGATCAGAATTCCGCTTTTGATGAAACCGGCCTGGCCGAACAACTGCGTAAGGATGGTATCAAGCGAGTCTGGATCGGCGGCCTGGCACAGGATGTTTGCGTCCTTGCTACTGTCCTTGACGGCTGCCGGGAAGATTTTGAAACCCGCGTCATTATGAACGCCACCCGTCCGGTCACCGCCGAGGGCGGCCGGGATGCATGCAAGCAGATGGAAAACGCCGGTGCCGTGCTGGAATATTACTGAAAAGTTAATAAGTAACCCGATATCGCTATTTACGCATCTTCACCGGCATAAGCATGGACACCTGCTTGCGATATTCCCGATAGGCGTCGCCGTGGGCGTTGATGAGATCCCGTTCCTCCAGTTGCAGGGCAACCAGGATATACAGGGTCGTCACCACGGCGAACAAAAGATGGCCGCTAGTCATCTGCGGCGTGGCCCAGAAGGCGATAACGAAACCAAGCATTATGGGATGGCGGACATACTTGTACAGCCACGGGGTCTTGAATGCCATATACTCCATGGCCCTGCCGCGAAGATTGAGATAAACCTGCTTCAATCCGAACAGTTCAAAGTGATCGATCATGAAAGTGGACAGCAATACGATAATCCAGCCGAGCCAGAACAGACCCGTCAAGATCATGCTGCCGACCGCGTTATCGACACTCCAGACAATATCCGTCATGGGCTGCCATAACCAGAACAGCAGGATCAGGGCCAGGCTGGAGAATAAAACATAGGTACTGCGTTCCACCGGTTCCGGTACAAACCGCGTCCACCACTGCTTGAAACCCGGCCGCGCCATGACACTGTGCTGTACGGCGAACAGGCTCAGCAGGACCAGGTTGATCACCAGCGCCGGCAATACCGGCCCGTCCGTGCCCGAATCAATGGACTTGGGAACCACCAGATTGCCGACAAATCCAATGGCGTAGAGAAATGTCACAAAAAAGATCAGATAACTGATCACCCCGTATACTAATGCGAGCATCCTGGCCATGATTTACCCCCTTTTTTTGCCATTTTATGTTCAGAGCCGACCCCGGAACCCCGGTCAGGCCATGGTATAAAAACAGCAGAACAACAGCCGGAATGCAAGTCCGGAAGGGATGATTCCACCGAACTGCGGCCTGTGTCACACAACCGTATCCGGCATGTATACCATATTCTGTTGATTCCGTTACCTATTTTCAAAGGATGTAAAAGCTGAGAAACAACAGCGACAGCAGGGTAAATCACCTATACTGTTATCGATACAATCCGTATCCCGCCCCCGGTAGGCACAGACCATGGCCAAAGGACAACAAAAGAGCAACAGAGAAGGAAAAAAGAAAGCAGTATTGACCCTGAAGGAAAAGCGGGCCGCCAAACGGGACAAGGATCGGCCGGCGGCGTTCCTGATACAGAAACCGCAGAAGCACGGCGACTAATCCGGCTCGGAGTATTTGCTTTCAGGTCCTGAGTTTGTAACCGGTCCGGAATATCCACCAGACGATGGCAAGGCATGCGGCCAGGAACAGCATGATCATTCCCAGGCTGATAAACACGTTGACGTCGGCCACTCCGTAAAAGCTCCAGCGGAAGCCGCTGATCAGATAAACCACCGGGTTGAACAGCGTAATCTTCTGCCAGATCGGCGGCAGCATATTAATCGAATAAAAACTGCCGCCCAGGAACGCCAGCGGCGTGACGATCATCATGGGTATGAGCTGCAGCTTCTCGAAACCGTCCGCCCAGATGCCGATAATGAAACCGAACATACTGAAAGTAAGGGCGGTCAGAATCAGAAAGCCGAACATGATAAACGGATGATCGATCTGATAATCCACGAACAACCGTGCCGTCACCAGAATCAACAGTCCCAGTATCACAGACTTGGTCGCCGCTGCTCCAACATAGCCAATGACGATCTCCAGATAGGACACCGGCGCCGACAGGACCTCATAAATGCTGCCCGAGAATTTCGGCATGTAAATGCCGAATGAAGCATTGGAAATACTCTGGGTCAGCAGGGTCAGCATAATCAGTCCGGGGATAATAAAGGCCCCGTAACTGACTCCCTCAATATCACCCATGCGCGAACCGATTGCCGCACCGAACACAACAAAATAAAGGGATGTGGAAATCACGGGTGATGCCACGCTGCCCAGCAGGGTCCTCCAGGTCCGCTTCATTTCAAAGGAATAGATCGCCCAGATACCGTAATAATTCATGATTGTTTCCTCACAAGGCTGACAAAGATCTCTTCCAGGGAGCTTTCCCTGGAATGTAGATCCCTGAAGTCGATACCGTGTTCATTCAACCGCCTCAGAAGCGTGGCGATGCCGCTTTGTTCCTGATGTGCATCGAAGGTATATACCAGCTCGTGGCCGTCCTCCACCAGTTCCAGAGAATAGTCCCGGGCGAGATCTTCCGGTATATAGTCCAGCTGTTCCTGCAGGTGCAGGCGTAATTCTTTTCTGCCCAGCTTCTCCATAAGCGCGCTTGTTTCATCCACCACCACGATCTCACCGTGATTGATGACTCCGATTCGATCAGCCATCTCCTCGGCTTCCTCAATATAGTGCGTGGTCAAGATGATGGTGACGCCGTTCTCCCGCAGGCTACGGACCATCTCCCACATACCGCGGCGCAGATCCACATCAACGCCGGCGGTGGGTTCGTCCAGGAACAGAATCGCCGGTTCATGGGACAGCGCCTTGGCGATCATGAGACGACGCTTCATGCCGCCGGACAGGGACATGATACGGTCATTGCGCTTGTCCCACAGGGAGAGATCGCGCAGGAGCTTTTCCAGATAGCGGGGATCAGGCGGCTTACCGAACAGACCACGGCTGAAACAGACCGTGTCCCAGACTTTCTCGAACATCTCGGTACAGATTTCCTGTGGCACCAGCCCGATGCGGGAGCGCGCGGCACGGTACTGCCGGACGATGTCATGGCCGTCGGCAAACACCTGCCCGGCCGAGGGATTGACCAGGCCGCAGATAATACCGATCAGCGTGGTCTTGCCGGCGCCGTTGGGGCCCAGCAGGGCGAAAATTTCGCCCTTGTTGATTTCCAGATTGATATCCTTGAGCGCCTGGAACCCGGAGGCGTAGGTCTTGTTGAGATTCCGGATGGAAATTACCGGCTGCACGTATACTCCTTCTGGATAGCAGAGAAACTGATTATGATCGAATCCCGGTATTGTATTGTGCCCCGGGCGGAAAGATAGGGAACCGAGATGTTCAAATCATGGTACCTGAAAGTGCAATACCGGGATATCACCCCGCCGGGGTATGGTCCGTGAAGGTTTGAAACTCCAATCCTGCCACCCAATCAATGCGATACGGCCTTCATCTGCGAAACGGCAGCAGATATATTGTCGATCATCGGAATGAGCGTTATTCTGTTTTCAGTCCGAACGATGCAATCCGCGGGTACAATGGCATGAACACGAACCAGCCGGCCTCCGTCAACGCCAAAGTCGAATATGTTTCACCGGATGCGAAGGTCTACCGCCGCTTTGTCTGCCCCGGCCGGGAAGTCAATACCGGTGAGTGCAAATCCCATGATATGGTTGTTCGAAACGCGCGGCTGGCTGATGAAGAATTTACCCTGGAAACCGCCGGCTTCCAACTGGTTCGCCATAATACCAGTGTCACCGATTTTTACGATAAAGAACAGGTGGCGACCGTCTATCCGGGGGAAATCAAAACACTGTTAATGGATATGACCGGCGCCGACCTGGTCCTGGATCTGGGCACGACTTTGCGCAGCGCCGGCAACCCGCGCGGTGATATCCAGCCGCCGGGCGTGGAAGCCCACGTGGATTACAACGAGGCCTCGTCCCGCCGTCTGGCGCAGCGAATGCTGGAACAGAACGACATGGAAGACTTTGAATACAGCCGCTTCATGTGCATCAATCTCTGGCGGGTGATCAACGATCCGCCCCAGGACTGGCCGCTGGCGGTGTGCGACGGCCGCAGCGTCGGCCGCGAGGACGGTGTCGGCAATGTCATGGTCCGCGTCGACGAGATACCGGACAGGGAAACCATGCTCAACATGGCGATCCCCGACGAGGACCGGTTGCCCACCGCGTTCCTGTTCCTGCATAACCCGCAACACCGCTGGTATTACTACCCGAACATGACCCCGGACGAACTGCTCATATTCAAGCTCTACGATTCGGAGGAGACCGGCGCCTGGCGCGTACCCCACGGCTCTTTCCGGGATACCACCTATGCCGACGCCAACGGCCGCGAAAGCGCGGAGATCCGCACCGTCCTGTATTTCCGATAATAATGCGGCACGCACAGTCCACTGGATAAATCACGATTCCGTACTACGCTTTGGGAATCAGGAACCACTGCAACTGAACCCATGGACTAACAGGAGGTAACATGGCCGGGAACAGACTGGTTGTTTGCTTCGACGGAACCTGGAACACGCCCGACAACGGCGCCAATCCCACCAATGTGGTCAAAATACTCCGCGCCATCCGTACCGGCGACGACCACGGCACCAGACAGATAGTCTTCTACGACAAGGGCGTCGGCACCGGCGGTTTCACCGATCGCATCGCGGGCGGCGCCTCGGGCGCCGGGCTGACGGACAACATGGTTGACGGCTATCGCTTCCTGGCCAACAACTGGCAGGAGGGCGACGAGATATACATATTCGGATTCTCCCGCGGTGCCTATACGACGCGCTGCCTGGCCGGTTTCCTGGGACTGGCCGGCCTGATCTCGCCGCTGCACCTGGGCGACGGCCTGGCGGATAGCGTGGCGATCTACCGCAATTCGGATCTGTCTTTTGATCAGAAACAGAACAAGATCGACGATCTGCCGCTGATAAGGGAACCATCCGTACGAATACGCTGTATCGGCGTCTGGGACACCGTCGGCTCGCTGGGGATACCCGGTGATCTCGGCCGCCGTTTGACTCCGGGCAAATATTACTTTCGCGACACGCTGCTGAGCAGCAAGGTGGATGTTGCGTTACACGCCATGGCCATCGATGAAAAACGCAGCGCCTTCGCGCCCACCCTGTGGTGCAAACCGGAGGAAACCTCCTCCCCTGAACAAATCATCGAGCAGGTCTGGTTTGCCGGAGTCCATTCCAATGTCGGCGGCTCCTACAAGGACGCCGGACTCTCCGATACCGCGCTGGACTGGATGATAAAACGGGTCCGCGCACATACCGATCTCGCCTTCAATGACAATTACATTACTGAATATGTCAAACCCGATGCCGCCGGCAAGGGCGTGGAAAGCCGGACCGCATTGTATAAAGACAGTGTCCTGTATCCCTATCAACGCCTGATTAAGCAGATCAAGCCCGAAGGCGGCGGTTTCGGCGAATGGTTCCGCAACAGGTTTAAAAAATTCGACCGCCGCAATATCCCGCCGGACGGCATCAAACCGCTGAATGAAATGCTGCATGTCTCGGTGCTGGAACGCTGCCGGCAACCGGTGGTTCACGACTGCAAGGAAGATAAAGACTGCAAACCCCGCGACTACCGGCCCCCGGCCCTGATGGCCCTGATCAACGCCTGCCGGTCCGGTTCCGCCGCTATCCCTGTAGTGGGCCGGGATGGAGAGATCCTGCCGAACGCCGATGTCGATTGGCCGCGAGTATAAAGAACGGACATACCGGGATACTACTAAACTGATTGTTAGTAACCCGATATCAACGAACTATGGATACCGGTTCTCGCACACGACGCTCGGAGCCTGCCCCGGCAAGCTGTAAGCCGGGGGCATGACGGCAACCCGGGGCCGTCATGCCGGAGGCGCGCTGTCCAGCGCCATCCGGCATCCATTCATTTGTGGAGAAGAGACAGGACTTGATCCGGGGGATGTATTCACAGCGTGATATCGAACTGCTAAGCGGGAGAAAAGAAAGATAACCCGGTAACGTTATGTTACGCTTACTTCCATAATTCCTTGCTCGCCAGTCGCGCCCCTTCCACCAGCGCTTCCAGCTTGGCCCATTGCACCTGAGCGTGTACGCGCGGACTGTTCCAGCTCTGGGAGAAACCGCAATCGGAACCGGCCATAACGTTTTCTCTTCCCACCAGGCCGGCGAAGTTCTTCAACCGCTGCGCGATTAATTCCGGATGTTCAACAATGTTGGTGGCATGACCGATGACGCCCGGGATCAGTATCTTGTCGTCCGGCAGTTTCACGTTTTCCCATATCCGCCACTCGTGTTCGTGACGCGGATTGGAGGCTTCGAAGACAAAGGCCCGGGCCTTCGCCATGAGCACCAGGTCGATAATGTCTTCCAGGTCCGGATCCGAAGTATGCGGCATGTTCTGGCTGCCGAAACAAACGTGGTAGCGCACCTTCTCTTCCGGTATGTCCTTCAGAGCATGATTCAGGGCCTCCATGCGCACTTCGGCCCACTTGCGGTATTCGGAAAAGTCCTTGTCCCGGAACAACAGCACTCGCTGCATGGGCAGGAAGGCATCGTCCACCTGCAGCAGAAAACCCGCATCCACGATCATGCGGTATTCGACGCTCAGTACATCGGCCAGCGCGAAGAGATAGTCTTCCTGGCTTTGATAATATTTGTTGGCGACCAGCTCCACGCTGCAGGGCGCGACCACGGGCATGAAGGCCTCTTCCACGTCCGCCTCCACCAGGGCCGCCCTGAAATTCTCAATGTCCCGCTGCAGCGCCTCCGGCTTGTACTCCAGTTCCGAGGCACAGTAACAATTCCGGTATTCCGCCACCTGGCTGCCCTGATAACGCTCCCGGGACGGCGTCTCCGGCAGCCATTGAATGGATTCGAATTCCTCGTAGCGTTTGTAAAAATCGCCGTAGCGTTCCTGCTCCGGCCAGAAGCGGGAAGACTTCGATTCCAGATCCCGGATTGCCGGCTCCGGCTCCATGCCGCCGATGCGCTCGCTCAGATAGGTGATCCAGTTGGCCTTGCCGTATTCGCCGTCATCAATGACATCGACACCGATGGCCGCCTGTTTTTTCACCACTTCCCGGACACCTTCTTTCAGGGTCTTTTCATAGCCGGACGGATCCACGGTCTCCCCCAACCGGTCCCGGATCATCAGTTCCACCAGGCCCGGCGTGCGCACCAGGCTGCCCGTGTGGGTGGTTAATATGCGTTTGTCGCTTTTTTTCATGTTGTCCTTCCCCCGGTTTGTGGTTATATATCTGTTCCAAATCCGCGTTCAATTCGGGGACATATAAGCGGACCGTATGCGGCAGGGAGGCCGCATTCGAGCTACAGAGCCTGCCCCGGACTTGATCCGGGGGATGTATTTACCGCGTGTCCGCGTTATGTTGCCGAATTGAACACGGATTTGGAACACTTATTTAAAAATACAGCCCGGTAAAGTAGCCGATGCCGACAGGGTGAAATTTCATTATAGTAGCAGGGAGCAGTTGCCGACAGGAGACGTTGACCGTGGACATCGCAGCACTGAAGACAAACATCAGCCAGTTCCTTGACACCGCCATCAAGTGGAGCAGCAGTCCCGAGTTCTATGCCGAATGCGGCATCATCCTCCTGGCCGTGATCCTGGCCTATTCCTTCGCGGTGCTCCTGAAAAGATATTCCCCCATACTGCACCAGGAGCCCGAATCGGGCGTCTGGCTGCCGCTCAAGAAAGGCATTTACAGTATCAGCGATCTGCTGTTCCCCTTGTTCACCATCCCGGCCCTGGGCATCGCCGTTGAAATAAGCGAGTTCCTGCTTTCGCAAAGCTGGCTGGTACGCATCTGCCAGAGCCTGGCGGTGGTCTTTGCATTGTATTCCATCGTCACCCGCTTCGTGAGCAACGTTTTCATCAACATTATCTTCAAATGGTTCATTATTCCCATCTCGATACTGGCCATATTCGATGTTTTGACTCCCATCATCGCGTACCTGGAAGCACTGGACATACAGCTAGGCAACATTCGCCTGTCCGCCTACGGTCTGGCGCGGGTCGTCATTTTCGGATCGATCCTGTTGTGGCTGGGTATTCTCTTCAACAATATCGGCCAGCAACTGATCCGCAAACAGGAAACCATCAACCTCGAGATCCGCGAGATCTTCGCCCAGCTGTTCCAAGTCACCCTGTTCATAGTGATCTTTATTCTGCTGCTGCAGATCATGGGCGTGAATCTCACGGCCCTGGCCGTGTTCGGCGGCGCCCTGGGCGTGGGGCTCGGCTTCGGCCTGCAGGCCATCGCCTCCAACTTCATCTCCGGTCTCATCATCCTCATGGATCGTTCCATCAAGGTCGGAGACTACATCGAGCTGGACGACGAACGCACCGGTACTATTCGCGACATCAATATGCGCTCTACTCTGATGGAGACCTTCGACGGCAAAGACGTCATGGTCCCCAACGAACAGTTCATCACCACCCGCTTCGTCAACTGGACGCACAAGAACAAGAAACAACGCTACGATCTGCATTTCCAGGTGTCCTATAACACCGACATTCCGAAGATGCTGGAGATCGTCAAGCAGACGGTCCGCTCCCATCCCCAGGTGATCAACGAGCAGGACACGCCCATCGAGGAGCTGGCGGACGCCGAAATCGAGGAATTCGGTGAATCCGGCATTAACATCCTGGTGGAGTTCTGGATGGAAGGCATCGACGACGGCGTCAACCGCGTCGGCGCCGATCTGCTGCTCATGATCTGGCAGGCACTGAAGGACAACAACATCGAGATCCCGTTCCCGCAGCGGGATGTGCACCTGATAAATCCGGGCGGCACATAAGGTAATCCGGGTGTTCAGCGGCGGCTTTCATTGCTATGGTATTTTATCGCTTCCAGGAGCCGGCGGAATATACATTCAGCCTCGGTTCAACAGCGGGAGGAGCATGCCATGACCACACACACCATCAACGATGTGAAAATCGAATGCATCAAGGGGAATATCGCCGACCAGCCGGACATGGAGGCCGTCGTCAACGCCGCCAATGCCGAGCTGCGCATCGGCAGCGGCGTGGCCGGCGCACTGCATCGCGCCGCCGGGCAGGGACTGGAGGAGGAATGCCGGCCGCTGGCACCCATCAAGCCCGGCATGGCGGTGATCACCGGCGCCCACAATCTGCCCAACCGCCATGTCATCCACTGCCTGGGCCCGATCTACGGCGTGGACGAACCTTCCGACCAATTGCTGGCCGCCTGTTACCGCAACGCCCTGTTGCTGGCCGATCAGAAACGCATCGCCTCGCTGGCGTTCCCGGCCCTCTCCACCGGCGCCTTCGGCTTTCCCATGGAACCGGCGGCCAGGATCGCCTTTCGCACCGTACTGGACGAAATCCCGCAGCTGGCAATCGTCAAACACATTCGCTTCGTCCTCTTCAGCGAGGCGGATCAGAAACTGCACGCGGACGTACTCGCGGAGACGGCGGCATGAGCGCCGCACGCGAGCGTCCGGACTATTTCCTGAAGTGCAACGCATTGACTTGTCATTCGCCGCCCTGCCGCGGATAATCCATGGCCATCATCGGCTGTCGGCCGCCGATATTTCACCATCTGACTAACAGACCCGCACATTCAAAACCCGTTTGCCGTATACCGCACGGGAGAAGAGGCTTGCCTCCATGACATCAGCACCCGAAACCAAATACCGCAAGGACTACACCGCGCCTGCCTGTCTTGTCCACCAGGTGGAACTGACCGTTGATATACGTGACAGGACACAGGTGGAGGCCGAGCTGCAAATGGAACGCAATCCGGCGAGTGTCGCCGGAGCGCCCCTGAAACTGGACGGTGAAAACCTGAAACTGCTGTCCCTGGAAATCGATGGTACGGCGTTGGGCGAGGGCGACTATAAACTGCACCAGGACGGCCTGACGATCCCGACACCGCCGGACAGGTTCGTGCTGAAAACCCGGGTGGAGATCGATCCCGATAACAACACCGCACTGGAAGGGCTGTACCGCTCGGACGAGATCCTCTGCACCCAGTGCGAGGCGGAAGGTTTCCGTCACATCACCTATTACCCGGATCGCCCCGATGTCATGGCCGCCTTCCGTACCACCATTCATGCCGACAAGTCGCGCTACCCGGTATTACTCTGCAACGGCAATCCGGTGGATCGCGGCGGGGACGGTGACCGTCACTGGGTCACCTGGGAGGATCCCTATCCGAAACCTTCCTACCTGTTCGCCCTGGTGGCCGGCGATCTGGCCTGTGTCGAGGACAGCTATACCACCGGCAGCGGCCGCCACGTGGCGCTGCGATTTTACGTGGATCACGGCAACGAATCCCGCAGCAAGCATGCCATGGAATCCCTCAAGCGGGCCATGACCTGGGACGAACGGGTCTACGGGCTGGAATACGATCTGGACATTTACATGGTCGTCGCCGTCTCCGCCTTCAACATGGGTGCCATGGAAAACAAGGGACTAAACCTGTTCAACGATCGCTTCGTGCTGGCCGACGATACCACCGCCACGGACGAGGATTACCTGCATATCGAGGACGTCATCGCCCACGAGTATTTTCATAACTGGACCGGCAACCGCGTCACACTGCGCGACTGGTTCCAGCTCAGCCTGAAGGAAAGCCTGACCGTGTTCCGCGAGCAGTCGTTCAGCGCCGACCAGGGCCTGGCGGCGGTTAAGCGCATCGGTGACGTGCGCATGTTGCGCCGCATGCAATTCCCCGAGGATGCGAGTCCCATGGCGCATCCGGTGCGGCCGGAATCCTATATTGAAATGAACAACTTCTATACGGCGACCGTGTATGAAAAGGGCGCCGAGGTGATCCGCATGATGCATACCATCCTCGGCGACGCGCTCTTTGTGCGCGGTGTACAGGACTATCTGTCGCGCTACGACGGCCGGGCCGTCACCATCGAGGATTTTGTCGCGACACTGGAGGAAAGCGCCGGCGCGGATCTGCGGCAGTTCCGGCTCTGGTACAGCCAGGCCGGCACACCAAGGCTCGAAGTCACGGAAGATTATGATGCCGAGGAGCAGGTTTATACATTAAACGTGCGCCAGGAATTGAAACCAACGCCGGGCCAGAAGGAAAAACAACCCATGCACATCCCGCTGGTGCTGGGCCTGATCGACGACAACGGCGATGCATTAACGCCGGTTATCGATACCGATGCCGACGTTACCATGCAGACGGAGACACAGGCACTGGTTCATCTGCGCGAAGCGGAAACGGTGATCCGTTTCCGTAACTGCCGCAACCGGCCGGTGGCCTCGCTGCTGCGCGGTTTCTCGGCGCCGGTTATTCTCGATCCGCCACACAGTGAAACGGATCTGCATTTCCTGGTACGCCATGACAGCGACCCATTCTGCCGCTGGGATGCCTGCCAGCAGGTCTTGCTGCGTGCCGCTCTGCGCGCCGTCGAAACCATTCAGGGCGGCGGCGAACCCGCGTTTGAAACGGCACTGGGCGAAACCTTCGCCGAACTGATCAGCGGCCCCATCGAGGATGACGCATTGACGGCGGATATGCTGTCGCCGCCCGGCGAAACCTACATCGCCGAACAAATGGACGTCATCGACCCGGGTGCCGTAGTGGCGGCACACCAGGCACTGAAACAACACCTGGCCGCGGCCCTGGGCGAACGCCTTGAACCGTTGTATGAATCCCTGAGCGCCACGGCTGCCTACACTTTCGATGCGGCAAATACCGGGCGCCGCCGTCTGCAGCGGGTAATCATGGAATATCTGGGTGAGTTCAATCCGGAGGCCCTGGCGCGGCACTGCCGGACCCAGTATGAACAGGCCGACAACATGACCGATATGCTGGCAAGCCTGGCGGCGGTCAACAACCTGCCCGGCGAGACGCGCGAATCCCTGTTTGCGGATTTCGAGCGGCGCTGGCGCGACAACGCCCTGGTCATGGACAAATGGTTCCGGCTGCAGGCCACCGCACGCCGCGAGGACATACTCGAGCATCTGGAAACGCTTATGCGGCATCCAATCTTCAGCCTGCGCAATCCCAACCGCCTGCGGGCAGTGATCGGCGCCTTCTCCGTCGACAACATGCCGGGGCTGCACAGGGCCGACGGCAGCGGTTACCGTTTTATTGCCGATTATGTGCTGAAGATCGATCAACTCAACGGTCAGATGTCCGCCCGTCTGGCGGGCAGCCTGGCACGCTGGCGGCGCTATGAACCGGAACGATCACGGCTAATGCGCGCCGAACTGGAACGTATTGCCGGCACGGAAACCCTCAGCAGCAACCTCTACGAAGTCGTCAGCAAGAGTCTGGAAGAGGAAACCGATCCGGGAACACCAGCCGGGTAAGGCACTCCCGCAGACTCCCCGTCTCAGCTTGACTTTCCGGCGAGTCATCTATATCGTTAATCGGCGATTAACGATACAGGAGGCGCCATGCCGACTGCAACACAGCCACCAGCCGGCCCGGCGCTCCAGTCCGTTCCCGGCCCGGACAGCGAACGAATCGCCGCTGTTGCCAAGGCCCTGGGACATCCGGCCCGGGTCGCCATTGTGCAATTGCTGCTGGAGAAACAGTCCTGCATCGGCTGCGATATTGTCGAGGAAGTGGGCCTGGCGCAATCAACGGTGTCGGAACACCTGCGCATTCTCAAAGACGCCGGCGTCATTACCGGCGCCATCGAACGCCCGCGGGTCTGTTATTCCCTCAATCCGGACAGCCTCATGCCCCTGGCCGCCCTGCTGAATACCGTGTTCATGAAAGACAGCCGGAATGAACTGAGCGGTTCCATCTGCTGCCCGCCGAATGAATAACCACGCCATCGTCTACAGACGACGGCCCTACTGAAGAAATTGTTGCCATGACACAGAACACGCCGGTAAAAAGGCTGTCCTTTCTCGACCGCCACCTGACTCTCTGGATCTTCGCGGCCATGGCCCTGGGCGTCACCCTGGGCTCGGTCTTCGAGGGACTGCCGGACGCCCTGGAAGGGATGTCCGTGGGCACCACCAACATCCCCATCGCCGTCGGCCTGATCCTGATGATGTATCCGCCGCTGGCGCGGGTACGCTACGAAGAACTGCCGCTGGTCTTCCGGGACACGCGTGTGCTGGCCCTGTCGCTGGTGCAGAACTGGCTCATCGGGCCGGTGCTCATGTTCGCGCTGGCCGTTCTGTTCCTGCGCGATTATCCGGAATACATGACCGGACTGATCCTTATCGGCCTGGCCCGTTGCATCGCCATGGTCCTGGTCTGGAACCAGCTTGCCGGGGGCAATAACCAGTACGTGGCGGCGCTGGTCGCCTTCAATTCCATATTCCAGATCGTCTTCTTCAGCGTTTATGCCTGGTTCTTCCTGACCGTGCTGCCGCCGCTCCTGGGCCTGGAAGGCAGCGTCATCGACGTCACCTTCCTCTCCATCGCCGAGGCCGTGCTCATCTACCTGGGTATTCCCTTCGCCGCCGGTTTTCTGACCCGCCGCGTACTGACAAAAAGAAAAGGCGTCGACTGGTACGAGAGTCGTTTTCTGCCGAAAATCGCGCCGGTCACGCTGCTCGCGCTGTTATTCACCATCCTGGCCATGTTTTCCCTCAAGGGCGGCATGGTGCTGGAACTGCCTCTGGATGCCGTGCGTATCGCCGTGCCCCTGGCGTTGTATTTCGTCATCATGTTCATCGTCAGTTTCTGGATGGGCAGGTTTATCAATGCCGATTACCCGCGCACCACCGCCATCGCCTTTACCGCGGCCAGCAACAATTTCGAACTGGCCATTGCGGTGGCCATCGCCACCTTCGGACTGGCCTCGCCGGTGGCCTTTGCCACCGTCATCGGCCCGCTGGTGGAAGTGCCGGTGCTGATTTCCCTGGTCAGCGTCGCCCTGTGGCTGCGGCGACGCTGGTTCCCCGCGGATGCCGGCAATGCGGCGGGCCAAACAGTAAAATAAGAAACGGATCATGTACCGAATCCTGTTCCTATGTGTCGCCAATTCCGCCCGCAGCCAGATGGCGGAGGGGCTGGCCCGGCATTTCCTCAATAATGACAATATCGAGGTCATGAGCGCCGGTTCCGAACCCGCGACCGTCAATCCATGCGCCGTCGAGGCCATGGCCGAGCTGGATATCGATATCTCCGCTCACTACTCGAAATCCGTCGACGACATCAATGTCGATAGCGTCGATCTGGTGATCACCCTCTGCGCCGAAGAGGTCTGCCCGGTGCTGCCGGGCCGCGTGCGACGCCTGCACTGGCCCATCCCCGATCCGGCGACAAAAGACACATCCATATCATCCGACGAAATGCGGCGTCGGTTTCGCGCGGCCCGTGACGAGATCAAGACCAGGATTCATAGCCTGCCGCAACTGATGAAACAGAAAGAGTAGCCCGCACCGGCAATGGCGCCGGTCCGGCTCGGCGTCTATACTCGATACCATGCAACGCATCCTGATACTCAATGCCAAGGGCGGCTGCGGCAAGACCACCATCGCCACCAACCTGGCCGGCCATTTCGCCGATCAGGGTCTGGTTACCGCGCTGATGGATTACGATCCGCAGGGGTCGAGCATGGCCTGGCTCAAGCTTCGCGATGCGGACCACCCGGATATCCAGGGAATCGCCGCCTTCCAGCGCCGACGCGGCGTGACCCGCGCCTTCCAGCTGCGGCCGCCGGAGAAGGCGGACCGGGTAATCATAGACGCGCCTTCGGGCGTGACGGGCATCCAGTTGGTGGATTACGTGCAATCCGCGGATACCATCCTGCTCCCGGTATTGCCCTCCCCCATTGATATCCATGCCGCCGCCCATTTCATCCAGGACCTCCTGCTCATAGGAAAAATCCGCAAGCGTGGCATACGCCTGGGCATCGTCGCCAACCGCGTGCGCGAGAGGACACTGGTGTTTCAGGATCTGGAACGTTTCCTGACCACGCTCGGTATCCCCCTGGTTGCCAGCCTGCGCGACAGCCAGAACCACATGCGCGCCGCGGAACAGGGTCTGTCCATTCACGAACTCAAGGGAAGCCGCGTTGCGCCGGATCGAGAACGCTGGGATGCGCTGATCCGGTGGTTAAATGAAGAAGAGGTTGCCGTCTCCCCATCGGAACGGGACAGGGCTTGACGCATTTATTTGATCAAACGCAATCCATAAAAAACCGGAGTGATCCTTCGATCACTCCGGTTTCAATCAACTGACTATCTGCCAGGCACCATCCTCCTGCCGGCATGCGCGGCCGTAGACCTGTTCGGTGCGCCCGCCCACTCCCGCTTCCATATGGTATTCGCGGCAATAACGGCCGTTATCGTATTCACGTGTGTTGTGCGGCGTGACCGTATACTGTCGATTGTCATCATTCCAGCGAATACGCGTGCCATCCGGCGCATGTTCCAGTGCCTGGTCCATGCACAAACGATCGGCACGATCCATATACCGGCCGATTTCACCGCCGATCACCGCGCCAACCAGTGTCCCCGTGGCGACCGCGATCAGACGTCCGGTTCCGTCACCGATCTGTGATCCCACCACGGCCCCGGTCGCGCCGCCCAGGACCTGGCCGATGACCTCCCGGTTGCATTGACCGCCTCGTACATTTACCGGTAACGAGGCGTAGTGATGGCCATGACCCTGCTTGCGCCGGTAACCGTGGGCCGGCGCCCAGGGTGGCGGACCGCCGGAATAACCGTATCTGCGCACATAACGATAATCACGATCATGGTGTCCGTAACCCTTGTCCTTTTTGCCGACAAAACCGGGCGGCCCCTTGCCTTGTCCCTTATGAGGAGGTCCGGCGGACGCCGCCCCGCCAACCAACAGGGCGCACGGGATCAGTACGTACGCGATTTTCTGTAATATTTTCATGATAATCCCTCCTTCGGATCGGGTTTAACCGTCTGTCGACATAAATATGCCGTATTACCTCTTATGACTGAATAATAGAGTGCAAATTCAATAAAAAACAGGCGGCAGGAACAGGAATCTGCCAACCGGTTCACAAAACATCCTGTAGTAAAACAACGTTACTGAAACATCAGGTTCAGCAGTTCCAAATCGTTCACATAATATGAAAAATGCCATTTTACCTGCCGGCGGTTCCGATTATCCTCACGCACCGTAAATCAGCTGCAAAATTTTGGCTGGTGAAGCGAAGACGTGAGGTATCTGATATGCACACATTCAAAATGCACGAAATCATTACCATGATATTGTTGTTCCTTTCCCTGTTACTGTCCGGACCCGCATTCAGTCAGGGCGCCGCCCGGCACAGCGCCGGTGGTTTTCTCGGTTTTACCGATCGGGATGATGCCGATTTCACCCTCGGCGCCGAGTACGAATACCGCCCGCGGGAACCCTGGAGTTTCGGCGCCATTGTTGAGCACACACCCGATGTCGTGTTCGGCCGTGATTTCACACTGGTGCTTGCCGCCGCGCACTACCGGCCTCCTTCCATACAACGGCTCAAATTAACCGGTGGTGCCGGAATTGAATTCAAGGATGTGGGCGGCGACGATGCCCGTTTCCGGCTCGGAGCCGGTTACGATGTCTTCATGAACGGCCCGCTTACGATAACGCCGCGCATCGCCGTTGACTTCGGCGAAGGTGATGAAAGCATCGTCTTCGGTGTAACCGCCATGTACGGTTTCTGAAGACAACAATACATATCAAATCCAATAAAAAACATCGCCTGAATAGATGACAGCCGCGTATTCATCGAGGTTGTCATCTTTCTCTTTTGGGTTTACTTTTATATGCCATGAGTTGGCATGTTTACATCCTCCATTGTGGTGACGGCAGTCTCTACACCGGCATCACCAATGATCTTGAAGCGAGACTACTGCAACACGAAAACGGAACCGGAGCGAAATACACCAGGGGCAAGGCACCGTTTACGATCATCTACCGGGAACAATGCCGGGATCGCGGCGAGGCTTCCAGAAGAGAGGCTGAAATCAAAGGGATGGAACGACGGGAAAAGCTGGACCTGTGCGGGATGCCGGATAATAACTAGAACCTATCTCAACATTCTGCGTGAGCCGCTCCCGGATCGGGGTCCGGGATGACGTTGTTACTGGCCGA
>JBBDSH010000095.1:0-4503 GCA_040905045.1 Gammaproteobacteria bacterium
CCGCCCAGCTTCAGCTGGTGATCGGGAATACCCGGTATACGATTGCCGGGACGCACGTTAATGGTGCCCTCGTCGTCATCCGCGAACGGATGATTGGGACTGAGCGCCTCGAAGTCGTCTTCGAAGGTGGCCTCGATGTAGCTGTAGGCCAAGAACCAGTCAAGCTTGTGCCAGTTGCCGTTGAAGCCGCTTTCGAAACCCATGCGCCGGGTCTTGTCCACATTGGCGAACAGGCCGGTGGCGCGGCCGGTGGTCTGGAAGATGATGTCATCGTGGTTGGTGGTGCGGAAGAAACCCATGTGGTAGCCGATGTCGTGGAAATCGCCACGGATACCGAATTCGAAGCTCTTGGCCACCACCTGTTCCAGCGGCGGATCGGCCAGGAAGGCATTGGGCAGGCGGCATTCGAATTCCACATCGTCCGGGTCTTCCCCTTCCGCGATGGCGTTGGCCACGGCCAGATCGAAAATGCGGTCGTTGCAGGCCAGCTCGATGGGTGTCGGTGCCCGCGAGGATTCGCTGTAACTGCCGTAAAAGTTGGTATCGCGGTTGAATTGATAGGTGAGACCGACCGCCGGGTTGAAACGGTGGAAATCGTGTTCGCCGTTGAGTTCCGGCCGCTCGCCGGACTGATCCGCCAGGTCCACGCCGGTGACGTTCAGACGGCCGGACAGGGTCAGGCTGAGCCTGTCGGTGATGTCCATGGTATTGGTCAAGTACAGGCTCCAGGTCTCGGTTTCGGTCTTGATATCCGTGGCTGCCTCGTCGACAAAGGTGCCTGTACCCAGTCCCGCAGTACTGCGTGTGACCGGGTCCAGATCCGCCAGTTCCAGCGTCGAAATAAACGACGACTTGCCCATGAAATACGCGGCGCCGACGATCAGTTGATTGGAACGGCCGAACAGGTCGTTGCCGAAGGTCAGCTGCATGTCGGTGCCGTAGCTTTTTTGAACGCGGGTGCTGCGGTTGTTGATGGCCTCGTCGGAGAGCACGCCGGTGCCGGAAAGCTCGTCGATGCTGTCCAGGTTGAACTCATCCTCCCCGGCCAGATTGTTGAGGAAGGTCTCCAGGGCATCGGCGTCGGCGAACTGATTCTCGCAGACGTCGTCGTCATCCAGGCCCAGTTCCTCCAGGTCGTCTTCTTCCAGGCCTTCCAGCAGCGCATCTGCACCGCCCAGTTCGCACACGGCAAACTCCGATCCGTCACCGTTGAAGGAGTCCGTCTCATTGCGGCGGTAGAAGGCATTGCCGGAGAAGGTGATGTTGTCGGTAAACTCATGGCTGATGTCGCCGCTGAACATGAACATCTCGTTGGCGGTGATGTCCGGCGCCGTGAAAATGGCGTCCCGATCCACCTGCAGGAGTTCGATGGGGATGGCGCCGTTGCCGATGAGATCGCTTTCGCCGTACTGGCCGTTCAGGTTGACACTGGTACGGTCGCCCTGCCAGCCCAGGCTGCCGTAGAAGTTCAGGGCGTCGGAGGGGGATTGGTCGCGCCAGCCGTCCTCATCGAAATAATGGACGTTGCCGTACCAGGCAAAACCGTCGCGGTTGCCGCCGGTCTCGCCGGAGACGATATAGCGGTCGAAGGATCCGCCCTGGACCTGCAGGTTGGTGCCGGGGGAATTGAAGCCGTTTTTCATGTCCACGACCAGGGCGCCGCCCAGGGTGTTGAGGCCGAACAGGGGATTGGCGCCGCCGATGAGGTTGATGCTGTGGATGGCGGTTTCCGGCAGCAGGTCCCAGTTGACGGCATCGCCCAGGGGTTCATTGATACGCACGCCGTTCTGATACACCGACAGGCCCTGGGCCAGGCCCAGCAGCGGCGAGGCGGTGAAGCCGCGGTAGCGGACGTCCGCCTGCAGGGGGTTGTTCTGGGCGTCGTTGATGGAGACGCTTTCCATGGTTCTGTTGAGAAAGTCGGCCAGGTCCAGGCTCTGCATGCGCTCGATGTCGTCGCTGTAGGCGGACTGGACGTTGTAGGCGATCTTGGACTTGGCCAGGCCGGAGGTGCCCTGGGCCGGTGTCACGCGGACGATGATCTCCTCCAGCGGTTCCGTGCCGGCGTCCTGCGCCTGCAGCGCCGGTGACAGGATTAATCCTCCGACCAGAACCCGGTTTATTATGATTTTTGAAAACGACATGCATATCCTCCCATAGACTCATCCAAAGACGGAGAGATGATAGTGTCTGCGGGATATTCAGGATATGGGAATATTTCCTGAATTTAGGGTTCCGGGTTTGACACTCGTGAGTCGTGATTCGTCGTATAGGTAGAAGAGAAGGCCATTTTACTCCTTACTCCTCACTCCTTACCCCTCACTCTCACGATCAGAAGTATTCCTCCAGCAAATCCCTTTCTTCCTGGGAAATGCCCTTGTTCTGCAGGCGATTCTTGATCATATTGCTGTCGATGTATTTCTTTTCAATCAGCACCTTTTTCTCTTCCGGCGTGAGGCTGTCCAGGTAGAACAGGTTGCTGGGCGGCAGCAGGCCGGCCTCGACCACGGCATTGGCCTCATCGGACATGATGCGGAAGCGGCCGATATCCTTGTTCAGGCGCATTTCGGCAAAGGCTTTGTCGGCGATGCCGGCGGAATAAATGGTGTGGATTTCCATGCGGTAACTGATGACGTGCGATGGGTCCTCGTGCTTGTCGATGTCCTGTTCGATGTGTTCCAGTCTGGGGTCGAGCATTTCCCGCAGGGTATCCAGAATCTGCTGGTCTTCCAGTCGCTCGGAGTAGATATCAAGGATATTGTCGATAGCCAGCTGGTTATAAGTGTCCGTCCGGAAAAGCTCATGGCACCGGTAGGCCAGCAGCTTGTAGGAACGGAAGCCCAGGGTTGAATAAATGTCCGACAGATCCCGGATGTGCTTGTTGAAACCGAGGGCGCAGACCAGCTGGGTATGGTTCAATCCGAGTTGTTTGGCGGCCTTGTTGATGCGGACGATGAAATCTTCCTTGGGATCGGTCTTGATCTTGTAGAAGATCTTGACCAGATCCGCATCCGAGGCGGTTAAAAGTTCTGTAAAGCTGGGCATGGTTTATTCGGTCCGACTGTTGCGTGCGGCTTTCAGATAATCATACAAGATCTTTTTTTCCTCCGGGTCCGTATTTTCCTCATTCAGGCGCGATCGTATCAGTTCCTCCGGGATCAATCCCTTGTTCAGGAGTTTCTGCTTTTCCTGGGGATGGATGGTTTCCCGGAAAAAGATCTCGCCCGCGGGGATGAGTTTGCTCTCGACAATGATATTTACTTCATTGAGCAGCGCCCGGAATCCGCTGTCCTGCCTGTCCAGCCGTTCTTCGGCAAAATCAATGCCGGCGATACCGCCATTATACACGGCGCGCATTTCCGCCTTGTATTTTTCGATCACCATTGAATTAACGGTCTCCTCAATGCGGTTTTCAATCCGCATCAGCCGGTTTTTCAGAAGATATTGCATGACTTCAACCAGTTCTTTGTCGGTTACAATGACTTCATAGATCTTGAGTACATTATCCAGCGACAGGCGTTTGTAGATGTCGGTTGTAAAGATATCGTTTCTTTCCTGTGCCAGTTCGTTGAAGGTGGCATAGCCCAGGATGGGGAATATCTCGGTGACATGCCTGGCTTTGGGATTGAATCCGACGGCGCATACCACCTGGCGTGAATGTATCTGGAGATGCTTGGCGATGTTTGTGAGGCGCACATCCAGGGCGAGTGACTCATTCCTGAATTTATAGAATTGCTGCAACAACTGCGATTCATCCGCTGTAATAATGTCATTGAATTTTGACATTTAAATGCGGCTCGTGCGCTGTTTCGCCGTATCCCACGGGACGGTGGATCGGGGTGAAATCGTTCATTGGATCATCTTCTGCAATATACCGATGTTCCGGATCCATGGCTCAATCCCAATCTCCGCGGTCAATTGAGAGGCGGCCCGTTCGGCTTCTTCGTAGGTATTGTAGATGCCGTATAAACCGTTGTAACGGGTGACGCCGTCGATGACGACCTTGATGTAGGCCGATTTTGATTCGAGACCGTGACTGTGTATGAGGTCGACAATGGCCTGCTCGCGCACAACACTGCCGATCTGCATGGTGTAGCTGTCGGGTGATTGCCGCATGACCCAGTCCTCGCGCCGGATACCGCCGGGGGTGATTTCATTTATATCATAGTCTTCTCCGGCAACCGGCTCCGGCTCGTCCGCGGTTGCGGATTTTCCGTTTACATTGGAATCGGAAGAGGGAGCGTCAGCCGTGGCAGTTTCGTCCATGGCCGCCAGCCTGTCTTCCGCCTGGGTCAGCCCCTGGGCGGCGGCGCGTTCATACCAGTAGGCCGCCTCGGTAGTATCCCGCTCCACACCGTGGCCGTTTTCATAGAATACGCCCAGATTGTACTGGGCCTGGGCCACGCCCTGTTCGGCGGCCTTGTGAAACCAGTCGAGTGCCCGGCCGTAGTCCTGTTCCAGCCCTCTTCCGAAGGCATGCATCACCGCCAGGCTGTACTGGGC
>JBBDSH010000095.1:4603-6670 GCA_040905045.1 Gammaproteobacteria bacterium
TTTTGTTTGTCTTTCTCCACGCCATGGCCGTAGTCGTACATGATACCCAGCATTTTCTGAGCTTCGGAATCCCCGTCGTCCGCCAGCGGCCGGAGTATTTCATAGGCCTTGTCATAGTTGCCGTTGATATAGGCTTCCCGGCCCTGGTCGAATGACTGGGCGGTCGCGTACGAACCCGTGAAGCAGAGATAGATCAGTAATGTGTAGATTGGAAATCGAAACGTCATATCTGTCAGCTGGATCATTATTGGAGATATATTGTCAAAATACGTTGCTCTGGCCTATCAGATCATGGTCCTGGCCAGGGCGAATATTTCGTCCACATCGAATACCTGATCCTTGCTTTCAAACAGTTTTCCGATACAGGCGCGATGCAATGATAATTTCAGCGTGCCGAAGCCGATGGCGCCCCAGGCCGCCTTGCCGTTTCGATCCTTGCCCTTGTCCATCATGTCGATGCCCTCAATCCCTAAGGGCGGCGTGGCATTGGCGTCGACGATAACCTCCAGGCTGTCGATGGCCTGCCAGTCCTTTTCCGCCAGTAATTGCGTTCCGGCCGCACCGGTGGCAAAGACGATATTGGCGTCCTTGCAGACTTCGGCGCGCTCCTCATCCGTGGCGCCGCCGGCGGCGGCCACGTCCTCGCCGAACCGGTCCTTGATTTGCCGGGCGGCTTCCTGTGCTTTTTCTACTTTTCTGGATGTGATGGTGACCTCGGCGCCTTCCCGGGTCATCATGACGGCGGCGCGCCGGCCAACCGGACCGGTGCCGGCCAGGATCACCGCTTTTTTGCCCTTGAGTGTGCCGCAGCTGCTCAAAATGCGGGCGACTGCCGCCGCCGCGGTAGTATTACTGCCGTTGCTGTCGAGCATGATCGAGACACGGAAATCGGCAAAAAAGACTTTTTGCACGGCGTCCAGCAGGGCTTCCCCGGCGACCATGTCGCTGCCGCCGACAAACAGGGCGGTATTGTGTTTTTCCTTGGGTGAGCGCGTGAAGATGGCGCCTTCGACCAATGCCTGAACGTTGTCCGGCGTACAGTTGCCGTGTCCTATGACATGATCGGCGCCGCCGTCGTAGCCGACAACGGTATCGAAGACGGAGGCATGCTCGTCGGTATCAAGTTGAAACAACAGCTTTTTCATAGTTGGGTCCCCCGATTGGGCCGGTGGTGGATGGTCGCTCAGCCTCTGCAGGTGTCGATACGCTGCACATAACCGGTGTTATAGAATTTTTTTTGCCCGGCCGGCAGATGCATAAATTAACCGAAGCGTCCCCCCGCTACAACAAATCATGGCATAATCAGAGGCTTGACATCCGGGTTCACGGCGGCATTGTGCGGGACTCATCTTAATCCCTGTGTTAATCCCTGTTTCGGGGTATCAGCCAGAAATCGAAAAAAATTGGGGTGCAGTTATGATCAAAGACGATTCCGTACAAAAATTTCTCGATGATCTCGCCGGCAAGGCTTCAACTCCCGGGGGCGGCAGCGCCGCCGCCATCATGGGCGCCATGGGCGCGGCCCTGGCCAGCATGGTCGCCAACTTTACCGTTGGAAAGAAGAACTACGAGGCGGTTCAGGGCGATATGGAAAAGCTTCTGGCCAACACGGAAACCCTGCGTGCCCGGCTGACGGACATGATCAATGCCGATGTGGAGGTCTTTAACAAGGTCATGGCCGCCTATGGCCTGCCGAAAGAGAGTGAAGAGGAAAAATCCGAACGTGCCGCCGCCATTCAGACGGCGCTGAAGGAGGCCACCGATGTCCCGTTGGAGTGCGCGAAACTGTGCGCCGAGGTGATCCGGCTGACCGAGCCCATGGCCGAGAAGGGCAATACCAATGTTATCAGTGATGCCGGCGTCGCCGTGCTGGCCGCCTATGCCGCCCTGCGCAGCGCGGCCCTGAACGTTTATATCAATATCGGCAACATCAAGGACGAGGAATTCGTCAAGGATCGCAGCCAACAGTTGGAGGAAGCCCTGGAAGGGATGGACAAGCTGACCGAGGAAGTGTACGAATTGGTAAAAAGTAAGCTGTAATCGTGGCTCGTGGCTCGTGGCTCGTGG
>JBBDSH010000095.1:6770-16805 GCA_040905045.1 Gammaproteobacteria bacterium
AGCATGTAGCCCGGATGAAAGCCGGGAGGCTGGAATCCGGGTTCGGAGAGTCATGGCTTCGGTTTTCCCGGATTCCGCTGCGCTGCATCCGGGCTACGCCCCTGCTTCGTTGTTAAGCCCTGGAAGTGGGAGCGGCGACCCCGGCTTACAGCATGCCGGGGCAGGCTTTGCCGCGAATTAAGAAAGGAATCGGTTCAATAAATTTGACTTCAGTCTGTTACCCGTGGGCATCATCAGGCTATCCTTCCAGTCACGAGCCACGAACCACGAGCCACGAGCCACGAGCCACCAGCCACCAGCCACGAACCACATAAGCCACTAGGCGTTATCCTGTATTTTCATCGAAAAATCCACCGCCCGTACATTCTTTGTCAACGCCCCCACGGAGATGTAATCCACCCCGGTGGCGGCGATTTCGGTCAGCAGTGATTCGTCCACGCCGCCGGAGACTTCCAGGCTGGCCTGTCCATTGGTAATGGTCACCGCTTCCGACATGTCATCCAGACTGAAATTGTCCAGCATGATGCGCCGCGCGCCGGCGGCAATGGCTTCCCGTAACTGATCCAGGGTTTCCACTTCCACCTCCACGGGGTGTTGCAATGCCTGCGCCTTGTGCACGGCGGCGGTCAGGCTTCCCGCCGCCGCGATATGGTTTTCCTTGATCAGTATGGCGTCGTACAGTCCCATGCGATGGTTCATGCCGCCGCCGCAGACGACGGCGTATTTCTGCGCCGTGCGCAGTCCGGGCAGGGTCTTGCGGGTATCCAGCAGTTGCGTGCGCGTGCCCGCCAGCAGCCCCGTGTATCGGCTGGTCATCGTGGCCGTCCCGGACAGCAATTGCAGGAAGTTGAGGGCCGTGCGTTCACCGGTGAGCAGGTTGCGGATGGGACCTTCCAGGGAGCACACCGTCTGCTTTGGATGCAGGGGAGAACCTTCCGCAACGTGCCAGGTTATTCGTATCGCCTCGTTAAGCTGGTGGAAAACTTCGTCGAACCAGGGCGCGCCGCACAGGATCGCTTCCTCCCGGCAAATGACCTCGGCCCGGGCACGGGCCTCCGCCGGCAAAAGCTCCGCCGTCAAATCGCCAGCACCGATGTCCTCATTCAATGCGCGGCGTACGCAACTGGCCACATCGGCGGGAACATCAGGTGGTGGTGTCATGGGCAGTCTGTTTCCTCAGGTTATTCATGTATTCCCGGGTCACGGCGAAGACCACGGGACTCAGCAGCAACAGGGCGATCAGATTGGGTATGGCCATGAGGCCGTTAAGGGCGTCCGCCAGCATCCAGACGAAATCCAGCTTGACGACGGCACCGATATAGATGGCGACGACCCACAACATGCGGTAGGGCATGATGATCCGGACTCCGAACAGGTATTCACCGCAGCGTTCGCCATAATAACTCCAGCCCAGCATGGTGGTGAAGGCGAATACCACCAGCCCGAAGGTAACAATATAACCGCCGGGTCCGGGCAGGCCGGTGTTAAAGGCCATGGAGGACATGGGCGCGCCCTGTATGCCGCTGTTCCAGGTACCGGTAATGATGATCACCAGCGCGGTCATGGAGCAGACGATGAGGGTATCGATGAACGTCCCCAGCATGGCGATCATACCCTGGCGAACCGGGCTGTTGGTACGCGCCGCGGCGTGGGCGATGGGGGCGCTGCCCAGGCCGGCCTCGTTGGAAAAGATGCCGCGCGCAAAACCCCAGCGCAGGGCCATCCAGACCGTGGCGCCGGCAAAACCGCCGCTGGCCGCCGTACCGGTGAAGGCATCCGTCACGATCAGTGCCAGTGCCGCTGGTACGCGCTCTATATGCAGCAGGATGATCAGGCCCGCACCCAGCACATAGACCACGGCCATGAACGGCACCAGCCCTTCCGCCACCTCGGCAATACGCCGGATGCCGCCGAGGATGACCGCGCCGATGAGCAGGGCGATAAGGAGGCCGCTGATCCACACGGGGATGTCCAGGGTATGATTGAGTTCATCGGCCAGGGTATTGGACTGCACCATGTTGCCGATGCCGAAGGCGGCCAGCATGCCGAACAGGGCGAAAGCGGCCCCCAGCCAGCGCCAGTTCCGGCCCAACCCGTTGCGGATGTAATACATGGGCCCGCCCACATGATTGCCCAGCTCATCCACTTCCCGGTATTTTACGGCGAGCACCGCCTCGGCGTATTTGGTGGCCATGCCGAACAGGGCCACCACCCACATCCAGAAGACGGCGCCCGGCCCGCCGAAATAGATGGCCGTGGCAACACCGGCGATATTGCCGGTGCCGATGGTGGCGGAGAGGGCGGTCATCAATGCCTGAAACGAGGAAATGTCGCCGGTGTCTTTTGTGACGGCACGGCTTTTCCGGAGCAATCCCAGGGCATGGCCGATGGATCGCCAGGGCATGGCGCGCAGGCCCAGGGTCAGGTAGACGCCGACGAACAGCAGCAGGGGGATGAGAAGCGGCATGCCCAGGAGATCGCCCCAGAGCAGGGTATTGATGCCGTCGATAACCGTTCTGATGACTTCCATGGATCGTTCTTGATCGGAATTAAGGGAGATTATTTTTGTTGGCGCAGCACCAGTTGCCCGCCGCGCTGGTTAAACTCCAGATGTTTCAGGAAGCTCATGCCCAGAAGTACGAAATCCTCCCGCATATGCGGATTGATTGTCGCACGGATGTTATGCAATACAATATCACCAATACGGATCTCGTCCACATAGGTGGCGTAGACGGAAACAGTGCCGTTGGCGGTCACCACCTGCATGGGCGCCTGTCTTTCCAGGCCCATGTCATCGGCCAGATGGGCGGGGATGCTCACCGACGAAGCCCCCGTATCCAGCAGCACTTCCACAGGGATACCGTTAATGTCGGCACTGGCGACATAATGATTGCCCCGGTTCTGTTGCAGGACGATCTCAACGAAATCCTGCGTCTGCCGGCTGGCGATTTCCCTGTTCGGATTGCGCTGGCCGCCCAGATAATCGCTGAACAGCATGGTCAGCAGGGCCAGACCCAGTATCCAGGCGGCGACGACCATGCCGCTGCCGATGCGTCCCGGCCCCGGGTTCCCTTCCGGTTTGTGGTTACTCATCGGGACATTGCCTCATGGAAAAACGAGCCGCAGGCCGGCCCGGATATGCCGTTTGCCGGCCTGATAGTAATTACGGAAACCGGGCCGGCGGATGCAGGCGCGGGTATAGTCGCTGCCGCCGCGCAGCGAGAAATGACGATCATTGAACCAGGGTAGTGAATAGCCGTCGTAGGGAAACGCATTAAAACCCTCATAGGGGTGAAACGCGTTGGCGCACCATTCCCAGACACGGCCGTCACCATCCAGCGCGCCGCTTTTTTTCGCCGCTTCCCATTCGTATTCGTGCGGCAATCGTGCGCCGGCCCATCGGGCAAAGGCACAGGCCTCGAAGTGGCTGATGCCGAATACCGGATCATCCGCCGGTAACGGTCGGCTGCCCTTGTCATCGATCATGTAGAAAAGGCCGTGCTCGTCACGCCGCCAGTGTTCCGGTCCGAAGATGCCGTGTTCCCGGCGCCAGCGCCGGCCTTCCGGCGACCAGAATTCATCCCGGTTGTAGCCGTTGTCTTCCATGAAACGCAGATATTCGCTGTTGGAAACGGGTTTGACTGCAATATGGAATGTCTCCAGCCGGACGTTAAATACCGGCAACTCATTATCGTAGGCCCGGGCATTGTCCGGCGTGCCGATTTCATAATGCCCGGCCGGGACGGTGACTGCCTTCGTGGATGGGGCCGCGCCTTGCGTGTGTGCTGCCGGGGCGGGGCAATGCAACTGCTGCCGGTGTTGCGCGTGCACATACATGGTTGTTTCGTAATGCTGGGCGTAATGCTGGCTCAGAAAATGCGCGACAAAGCCGTCTTCCAGTAATGGATCCGGGCCGTGCGAGTTCAGCAGCTCTTCAAGCAGTTCCCGGTTCTCGTCCTGGATCCGTTGCGCCCAGTCAATGAGGGTATCGAAATCGGGCAGTTCCGCGGCGCGTTTTTGTTTGGGCATCAACTCCGGCACGTATAACGCCTTGAGTGCATCGCTCTGATCGTTATCGTTGAGAAGTCGCTCGCGCAGCCAGTAGATTTCGGTGAAGACGCAGTGACCCAGATGCCAGCCCAGGGGACTCAGGTCCGGGTGAAACTGGCGGCCGTAATCCTCTTCCCCCGCTCGCCGGACATTGTCCAGCAGCAAGGCCTGATGGCCCTGAACTTCCTTTATTAATTCGGCGGTCGTCATAGAGCCGGGTATTCAACCGGTTTGCCCCGGGCGATCAGCAATGTCGAGTTTTCCCCGACGGCCTCCCAGGCATCCGGCATGGACAATCTCTCCGATGCAATCAGGACGGCATCCGGAAAGTCGGGATGCCTGTCGGTAAAATACAGGCTCGGGCAGTTGCCGTTATTGAAGGCACGGCGGCAGGCCAGAAGCCTGTGGCCGTCGCAAATCACCAGATTGACCAGAGCCGTTGCGCCGTCGAGCAAAGACGGCAGTGCCGCCAGCAGCCCGCCCAGTGCTTCTACCGGATCGCTGCCGGCGGCCGCCAGCTCCTGCCGGAACAGGGCGAACAGGTATTCGGAGTCGGTATTGCCCTGAATACCGGCCTGAACGGCCGGCGACAAGGAAGCATGAAAATTTGATTTCACCTTCTCGCCGAACTGCTTGATGAAACCGTTGTGCAGATACATGAACCGGTCACTGATAAACGGCTGGGTATTGTCAAGGCTGACGGCCTGGCCCGGCGTGGCGCTGCGCACGTTGGCCAGACACGCGCCGCTGGAGAGCGAACCGCAGAGGCTGTCCAGATTGATGTCCGACCACATGGGGCAGGTATTGACGTATTTGCCCGGCTGACCATTCCGATACCAGCCGAAACCGAAACCGTCGGCGTTCATTCTTGCCTCTTCCATTTCCCGGGGTCCCCAGGCCTGTACCTGCAGATTGTGTTCCGGTTCGAGGATAAAACGCCCGAGATGAATTTCCGGGCCGAGATAGGCGGCTAGGCGACACATTGCATTTGACTCGCGGAACGGGATTGATAATCTTGGAGCATGCTTTAGCCTAACATGTACGCCGCGAAAGCGGCACTCACCGGCCTCCGCCCTTGCTTGAACTCGATGAAAACGGCGACTGGATCAGGGATGCGCGTTGCATGCCTTCGCCTAATTGCGACGCCCGGCCCGAACATGCAGAGATTGATCTGTTGGTGATTCACGGCATCAGTCTGCCGCCGGGTCAATTCGGCGGTTCGTATATCGATCAGCTTTTCACCAATTCTCTGGACGAGAACGAACATGAATATTTTCGGGAGATCCGCGGCCTGCGCGTGTCGGCCCATGTGTTGATCGATCGTCAAGGAAGGCTCACCCAGTATGTTCCTTTCAGTCGGCGTGCCTGGCACGCGGGCGCCTCGTGTTTCGGTGATCGCGCCGGCTGCAACGATTTTTCCATCGGCATTGAGCTGGAGGGTTGTGATGATGAGCCGTATGAACCCATCCAGTATGAGTGTCTGGCGGCGGTGGTGAGCGCGTTGCGGGAACACTGGCCCGGGATCAGCCGGGATCGCATCGTCGGCCATTGCCATATTGCCCCGGAGCGCAAAACCGATCCGGGCCCGGCCTTTGATTGGGACCTTTTTTTCCGTATATTGGGCTAAATAAGTGTTCCGAATTCCAGTACAGTTGTTATTGAAAAATGGAGTATGAGACATTGGCCGGAATACAGGCTGGGATTATGGTGTTGGAGCGACTAGCGCCATGGATGAGCGCGGGACCGGGCCAGGGACGGCCCGGGGAGCGGAAACACCATGATCCCGCCTGTATTCGAGTCGGACTGTAACTGTACTGGAATTCGGAACACTTATTTTGACTTGATAGAGAGCCCTTATTCCGAAGAGCTGAATCAGCAGCCGAATCTCGTTATTAACGAGTTTCGGCTGCTGATAAACCAACAGGCTGAATCGCTATGACCCTGATCGCCGTATTAATCGCCCTGGCCCTGGAACACTTTGTGATCAGTCTGGATCACATCCGGGGATTCGGCTGGTTTGATCGTTACACTCGCTGGCTGGAATTGAAGTTCGAGGGCAAGGCCTTCTGGGGCGGGCCGCTGGGCGTGATTGCCACCCTGCTGGTGCCGCTCCTGGTCCTGATTCTGGCCGCAAAACTGCTCGGGCAGGTATCCCCGGTCCTGGTATTCATCCTGGCCATCGCTGTATTTGTCTATTGCCTGGGGCCGGATCTGAACACCTGGCTGAGCCGTTATATCGATTCCCTGGAAAGCCGGGATGAGGCCACGCGCGCTGAAATGGAGCAGGCCCTGGGGGGCGGGGACGAGTCCTCGGGCCGCATGGATAAAAATCGGATTATTTCAAGGGTGCTGTTGCGTTCCCATGAACATTTCTTCGGCATCCTGTTCTGGTTTATCGTCCTGGGCATGGCCGGGGCGCTGTTGTATCGCCTCGTGATCCAGCTGTATGACAATTACGGCGATATCCACGGCGGTTATGCCGAATCCGTCCGCACCCTGCACGGGATTATGATGTGGCCCTCTGCCCACCTCCTGGCGCTCGGCTTCGGGCTCAGCGGCAGCCTGGTGCATGCCTTCGAGGCCTGGCGTGGTGTCGAGGGTGAGCCGCTGGAGTGCTGCGAGGATGTCATCGTCAGCAGCGGTTACGGTGCGCTGCAGTACGAGGTCGAGGAAGACGGGGATACCGACGACTGGCATGATGTTTATATTAACTGGCTTGGTGAAACGCGCGGTTTGCTCAACCGGACCCTGATCGTCTGGCTGACCGTCCTCGGCATCATGACCATCGGCGGCTATCTGGTGTGAGGAGTAAGGAGTAAGGAGTAAGGAGTAAGGAGTGATCACGGTGCCACAACCACTTCGCTCCTTACTCCTCACCCCTGACGAGTTCACTGGCTGGCATAAGGCGGTAATCACCGCCCCGGCAAACCAGTACCGAGTCGCTTTCATACCAGTCGCCCAATACAATGCGTTCGGCGTTTTTACCATCCAGGGGGAATGCATGCCGGCCGGGACGGTGGGTGTGGCCGTGGATCAAACGGGCGACGCTGTGATCCCGCATGAATTGCTCCACGGCGGCCTGGTTGACGTCAACAATGATTTCCGGTTTTTTCAGTTTCGAACGCCGCATCCACGGCCGCAGGCCGTGAGAGAGGCGGATACGGGCGGCATGCGGCAGGGTGTGAAAAATGCGCTTGGTCAGCGGCGATTCCATGAAACGGCGGTAGCGCTGGTAGCGGACATCATCGCTGCAAAGACGATCCCCGTGCATCAGTAAAACCTTTTCACCGGCCAGTTCAATAACGGCTTCATCCGGCAACAGCCGGCATCCGGTCAGGTTTTCAAAGCCCACGTCCAGCATCAGTTCCCGGTTGCCGCGGATGAAGAATATCCCGACGCCCCTGCCGCTGCATTCCTTCAGTGCATGGATAATCTCCGGATTCGGATCGGTGCGATCGTCGTTGCCGACCCAGAATTGATCGAACAGATCGCCGAGAATATACAGCGTCCGGGCTTGCAGTGCCGGCCCGCGCAGCAGGTCCTTGAACAGCGCCAGTTTCTCCGGTCTTTCCGGGCCCAGGTGGAGGTCGGAGATGAACAGACTGCATGACATGGGATGGGTGTCCGGGATACGCGGAGTACAGTATGGAAGGGAAAATTACTCCAGGCGCACGGCTTCTTCGATGCGGATGATCGTTTCCGGCACATCCCGGTGGCCGCCGCGGCTGGTGGTGGGTGTTTCCTCAATCTTCTCCACCACGTCCATTCCCTCCAGCACGCGGGCGAAGACACAGTAGCCCCAGCCATCGTCGCTTGTATTTTTGTGATCCAGGAAGGCATTGTCGGAGGTGTTGATAAAAAACTGGGCGCGGGCGGAATGGGGGTCCGAGGTGCGTGCCATGGCCACGGCGCCGAGCACATTGCTGAGGCCGTTGTCGGCTTCATTTCGAACAGGTTCACCCACGGGCAGGGTTGTCATGTCCTCGTCCAGGCCGCCGGCCTGGATCATGAAATCCTCTATGACGCGATGGAATATGGTGCCGTTGTAGTGACCGCTGTCCACGTAGGAGAGAAAATTCTCCACCGTTGCCGGTGCCTTGTCGGCCGCCAGTTCCAGGGTAATGTCACCAAGACTGGTGGTTAATTTTACTTTCATGACGGATTCTCCGGCTTTTTTTCAACAGGATCATGATAACAGTTTTCTATGTTGATGCTTCTTTTGCTAAAATTCCCGCTTTCCAATTACCAGGACAGCCGGATTTATGCTGAAGATTTATAACTCGCTCACCGGAGCCAGGGAACCGTTCCAGCCCATAGAAAACGGCAAGGCGCGTATCTATGTCTGCGGCATCACCGTTTATGATTACTGTCATCTGGGACATGCCCGGATGCTGGTCGTTTTTGACATGGTAACCCGCTATTTACGGGAACGAAATTACGATGTCACCTATGTGAGGAATATCACCGATATTGATGACAAGATCATAAAGCGCGCTGCGGAGAATAATGAAAGTGTCGAGTCATTGACGGAACGGTTTATCGAGGCCATGAACGAGGACGCGGAGGCTCTGTATATCCTCAAGCCCGATCAGGAACCACGTGCGACCGGACATGTTGATTATATTATCGCCATGATCGAAAAACTGCTGGAGAACGGTCTGGCCTATACGGCTGATAACGGCGATGTGTTTTATGATGTCAGCAAGTTCAGGGAGTACGGCCGGCTGTCCGGAAAGAAGCTGGATGAACTGCGCGCCGGCGCCCGGGTAGACGTATCCGAAGCCAAGGATGATCCGCTGGATTTCGTTCTCTGGAAGGCGGCCAAGGAAGGCGAGCCCAGTTGGGATTCCCCATGGGGTTCGGGACGGCCCGGCTGGCATATTGAATGCTCCGCCATGTCCACCCATTGCCTGGGCGATCATTTCGATATTCACGGCGGCGGTCAGGACCTGCAGTTCCCGCACCATGAAAACGAAATCGCCCAGTCCGTGGGTGCAACCGGCAAGCCCTTCGTCAATCTGTGGATGCATAACGGTTTCGTTCGGGTGGACGAGGAAAAGATGTCCAAGTCCCTGGGCAACTTCTTTACCGTTCGTGAGATCCTGCAGCATTACCCGGCCGAAGTAGTTCGTTTCTTTATTCTCTCCAGTCATTACCGCAGCCCGTTGAACTACTCCGGCGAGACCATGAACGGCGCTCGTGCCTCCCTGGCGCGGCTGTATACCGCCCTCCGCGGCATGGATAATAACGCCGGTAAAGTACAGTCCGGGTACCTGGAGAAATTTCACGAGGCCATGGACGACGATTTCAACACCCCGGAGGCCATCGCGGTCATGCACGGCATCGCTCACGAGCTCAACCGTCTGCCGGACAAAAATTCCGAACAGGCGCGTAATCTGGCCGCCACCCTGCGGCGCCTGGGAGGGATTCTCGGGCTCCTGCAGGACTCCGCCGAGGCGTTTCTGCAAGGCGGTGCCGCGGAAGACGGTCTGTCCGCCGGGGAAATCGAGGCGCTCATTGAGCAGCGCGCCGAGGCCAAAAAGGCGAAGAATTTCAGCGAAGCGGACCGGATCCGGGAACAATTGAAGGAACAGGGGATTATCCTGGAAGATTCCCCTCAGGGAACCACCTGGCGGCGGAATTAGAATCTTTCTTCGATGGGCCTTTCCCCGCTCTTGCGCCGAAGAAACCGGTTAATTCGATAATCTCAGTGCCTGCAAACTTCAATTGCCGCCAGAGATAACCCTGATTGTAGGAGCGGTGACCATGGCATACAACATGCCGGATCTGGCTTTGCCGCGAATAATTCGGCCCGGGGTCGGGCCTCCCACAACCTTCGTTTTACCTTGGAAATAAACCTTGGTTGTGGGAGCCGCGCCCCCGCGGCGAATAAGCCGGTCCCGGGCCTTTGTCTGCTCAAAAATTGACGGTTCCACGGCCCGCGCGTATTATCGCATCCCCTGTCTATGCGGGTTATGGCGCAGC
>JBBDSH010000096.1:0-73117 GCA_040905045.1 Gammaproteobacteria bacterium
CTCATGCCCATAACCTGGCGCGACGCATCCAGCAGGATCTGAGCCTGCTTTTTAATCTGGACGGCTTTGAACATCATGTCAGTGCCAGTATCGGCATTACCTTCTTTTCCGGTGACAGCCGGTCTCCGGATGACATACTCAAGCAGGCCGATACCGCCATGTACAGTGCAAAATCGAACGGTCGCAACACCCTCGTTTTTTATCATCCGGACATGCAGCAACATGTGGACAATCGGCTGCAAATGGAAAAGGGCATGCGGACGGCGCTGGAAAACAACCAGTTCACTATGCTGTATCAGCCGCAGTACGATAATGCATACAGGATTGTGGGAGCCGAAGCATTGATTCGATGGCGGCATCCGGAAAAGGGGCTTATTCCGCCGATGGATTTCATTCCGCTCGCGGAAGAAAACAAGCTGGTCATAGCCATTGGTGAATGGGTTATGGAGCAGGCCTGCATGCAGTTGCGGGAATGGCCGGAACTGGACTATATAGCGATCAATATCAGCCCCGTACAGTTGCGGGATGCGGAGTTCGTCGAACGTGTAAGGCAAGTCATGCTTCCCTATGAAAAGGAAGTGAGACGCCTGATGATGGAGATGACGGAAGGGATCATGATAGAGAATGTGGAAGATACGACCCGTATCATACGCAATCTGCAAAATATGGGCATTGGCATTTCCATTGATGATTTCGGCAAGGGCTATTCCTCCCTGGTGTATTTAAGAAATCTGCCGCTTAACCAGTTGAAGGTCGACAAGGGGTTTGTTCATGATATTGACTCGGACGCCAATGGCCGGGTCATCGTCGAAACCATTATTGCCATGGCCCGGCACCTGAAGCTGGACGTGATCGCGGAAGGAGTGGAAACGGATACCCAGCTTGCTTTTCTGCAGGGGCAGGGTTGTCACAAGTTCCAGGGTTATTATTTCAGCCATCCGCTGACCGTGGAACAGTTCGGCAAATTGCTGAAGGAGAATCACAAGGTCGTGGCTCGTGATTCGTAACTCCTGACTCGTAATTGGTGATTCGTGAAAAGTAAATTGCCGTCATTCCGGACAAGCCCGCTTTTTGGGCGCGATCCGGAATCCAGCCGGAAGTCAGGCAAACTTCGGATCCCGGCTCTTCGGCCGGGACAGGCTCTGATACGGAGCGGTACCGGCTCGGAGGCCGGCACAGGCTTCCAGACGAGAGCGGGTTTACTAATTACGTAACTCTCAATAATCGGTTTTTCTTCAGGGTTTCGAGAAATTTACGAGAAATTTATAAGGAATTTTTATAGCATCGGTTGAAGGCGTGACCGCCAGGGGAAATTAGCCGGATTTCAGGAAGTTATATGAGAAATCGACAATCCCGGGCAACGTTCGGGCCTGATTGTTGTTCGATTGCAACTGGACTCCCGTATTTCAGTAGTCTAGCCTATTGATAAATATCCGGAATTCTTACATCCTGCGGTCTTCCGCAAAGAATCAACAAAAAAACAACGGGGAGCAACAACACCATGTTCAAACAGAAGAAATTGCGCACCGCGCTTTTATCCGCCATGGCCGCTTCCACAGCCGGCACCGCCAATGCCCAGATCGAGGAAGTGGTCGTCACCGCCACCAAACGCGAGCAGTCCATGCAGGACGTGCCTGTTGCCGTTCAGGCATTGCAGGGGCAACAGCTTAAGGAACTGGGGATCACCAATTTCGAGGATTACATCCAGTACCTGCCCAATGTCACACGCATGGGCACCGGGCCGGGCCAGAACGAGATCTATATCCGCGGCGCGGCGACGGAGCAGTCCATCATGTCCATCTCCTCGACCCAGGGCTCGGCGCCGCCGGTAGCATTGTATCTGGATGAACAGCCGGTTTCCTTCGGCGGCCGCAACCTGGATATCTATGCCGCGGACATGCAGCGCATCGAGGTTCTCTCGGGACCGCAGGGCACGCTGTTCGGCGCCAGTTCCCAGGCCGGCACGGTGCGCCTGATCACCAACAAGCCGGATCATAGCGGCTTTGATGCCGGTATCGACGCCAGCATCTCTGCGACGCGGGGCGGCGAGATGAGCAATTCCGTCGAGGCCTTTATTAATGTGCCTATTAATGACAGTCTGGCGGTGCGCGCCGTTGCCTATAACGAAAACCAGGGCGGCTGGATCGACAACATCCAGAACAACCCAAACAACGGCGGTTACAGCCCCAGTATTGAGGTCATCAACCGTAACGATATTACCGCCGCGCCGGTCAATCCCAATACGCCCTTCGAAGCCGCCGATAACAGCCGGTTCGTGGAAGGGGATTTCAACGACGCCACTTACTCCGGCGGCCGCATCGGCGTGTCCTGGCTGATCAATCCGGACTGGGACATCCTGGTTCAGCACACCCAGCAGGCGCTGGATACCGAGGGTGTGTTCGCCTATGACCCCAATCTGGACGGTACCAGCAGCGTCAACCGCTTCAACCCGGATGAGAACAGCGACGATTTCGGCCTCACCACCTGGACCGTCAACGGCCGCATGGCCATGCTGGACGTGGTCTATACTGGCGGCTATCTGGATCGGGATGTGGATACTTCCATTGATTATACAGGCTATACACAGGGTGGCGGTTATCAAGTGTATTATCTTTGCACGGGTACCCGCGATTTTGCCGGCAACGGCGCCAATTCCGTGCCCGCTGACGGTGCCTGTTATGACCCGGACAAGCTCTACCAGGAAGAGACCGACAGCACGCGCATGACCCACGAGTTGCGAATCTCCACCTCGGAGGAACACCGCGCACGCATGACCGCCGGTGTCTTCTACGACAAAGAGGAGACGGAAACGGTCAGTGCCTTCGAACTGGCCTCGACGCCGGATGTGGATGCCAACGGTAACGTTATTCCGAATACCGGCGCCTTCCAGCCGTTGCGACAGATTGGCAACGACGTTCCCGGCGCCAACGCCGGGGGCCGTGCATTCAACCCGCTGATCAGTTTCGTCAATGATTTCACCCGGGAGACGGAGCAACTGGCAATCTTCGGGCAGATTGAATATGACATCACGCCCGATGTGACCGCCCGGGCCGGCGCCCGCTGGTACGACATTGATTTCACTTTCCAGGGATCAACCAACTCCTCTTTCGGCTGCAAATTCCCGGCGCCCGGCTTTTTCCCGGCAACGACGAATTATTTTCCCGATGGTTCCTGTGACGGGGCTACGTTTGATAATAATGTCACCGCCCGTCTCCAGGCGTTGGGTTCCGGTGACTTGAGTTTCTTCGGTGCCGGTGCGCCTGCGGTGCAGGCGGCCATCGACAGCGGCGCCCTGGATGTCAGCGCCCTGGAATCGGATGGCACGGTGAACGAATCGGACGTCATCTTCATGGGTGCTTTGGACTGGCGCATCAACGAGAATCTCATGGTATTCGCCACCTACAGCCAGGGTTTCAGGCCGCCGGTGGCCAACCGCAACGCGGCCAGGGCGGCAAACAATCCGGGCGGCCTGGCGGTATTCAATAACTACCGGGTGCCCCCGTATGCCGTGACGGACGAACTGGAAAACTTTGAACTCGGCTTCAAGTCCGATCTCTTCGACCGGCGGTTGCGCTTCAACGCCACCGGTTACTACTCCGAGATCACGGATTTGCAGACCTCGCGTTTCGACCCGTCCAATGTGGCCTTCCTGGTGTTCATTGAAAACGTGGGCGATGCCGAGATTCTGGGCGTGGACGCGGACTTCCAGTGGCTGGCCACGGAGAACCTGACCATCAGCGGCGCCTTCAGCGTCATTGATACGGAAATCACCCGACTGAATCCACAGCTGCAGGGCATTGCCGTCCCGGTGGGAAGCGAGTTGCCGTTTACGCCCACCTTCGGGGGCAACATTCGTGCCCGCTATGACTTCCAGCTGCCGGTCATGGGTGGCACCGATGCCTATGTCTCCGGCGGCCTGAGTTATACCGGTTCGAGCAAGTCGGGCATCACCGGCAACGCCCACTTTGTCGAGGATACGGCGCAACTGGTGTATGGTCGCGGTTCGGGACTTGAGATCGCCAACGAGGGCGGTAACTTCATTGGCGGCGGTGGCGCCGTGTTCCCCAGCGGGCGTTATGTTCAGCAGGACTACGCCATCCTGAACCTGGCCATGGGCGTCAGGAAGGGCAACTGGGGTGCCGAGCTGTTCGTCAATAACGTCACCGACAAGAACGCCCAGCTCAATATCGACACCCTGCAGTTTACCCCCAAGGTGGTAACCAACCGGCCGCGGACCATCGGCGCGCGTTTCTCTTACAACTTTAATTAGGTACTTGCCTGGGTGTAAAACGAAGGTTGTGGGAGGCGCGACCCCGCGCCGAACAGGGATTCGCGGCCGGAGCCTGCCCCGGCATGTCCCCGGCTTACAGCTTGCCGGGGCAGGCGTAAGCCGGGGTGGCCGCTCCCACAACCAGGGTTTAATTCCTGTGGTAAACGAAGTGGTGTATTCAACGGGGCGAACCGGCAGTACGGTTCGCCCCTTTTTGTTTCCCTTGAAGTGTCCCTGCAACAGCTGCCTCACGGGGTAATCTGTGGCAGACTAAAGTTGTGAATAGCATGTATTTGAATGTGACTGCCAAGACGCGACCATGAGCGTGACTGAAACTTCACTGCACGGCGAGCCGGCTGCCTCCGGGGAAACACTGGACGCCATCAAGACCCTGATCCGCAACGGCCGCTTCGATGATGCCGTAGTGCGCATACGGGGATTCCTTGAATCCGGGCCGGGTGAGAGTGATGAGATCGAGGCGTTGTACATGCTGGCCGTCTCGCAGCGTTATACCCGGCAGTTTGATGCCGCCCTGGCGACACTGGAGGTGCTGCTGTCGAAGGACCCGGATTACAGTCGGGCCTGGCAGGAACAGGGACATCTGTATCTGGCCCTCAACGACAGCGACCGGGCGACCCGTGCCTTTACCCGGGCCGTGCAACGCAATCCCTCCCTGATCGCCAGCTGGAAGGCGCTGGTCAATCTACATGGGCGGGCCGGCCGGGAACAGGACGCCGGCCGGGCACGGCAGCAGGTTTCTTATCTGGTACAGTTGCCGCCGGAACTGATCAGTGTTCTGAATTTTCTGCATGAGGGTAATCTGTACAAGGCCGAGCATCTGTGCCGGGCCTTCCTGCAGCGGAACAAGGATCATATCGAAGGTATGCGCCTGCTGGCGGAAATCGGTATTCGGCTGAAAGTTTACGATGATGCCGAATTTCTGCTGGAAAGCGCCGTCGAATTCGCGCCTGATCATTTACCCGCGCGGGTTGATTATCTGAATGTCCTGATCCGGAAAACGCGATGGCAACAGGCGTACGAACAGGCGAGTATTCTCGTGGAAAGGGAACCGGACAATCCGGCCTTCCGGAGTTCCCTGGCCACCACCCTGGTGGGACTGGGGCGTTTTGAAGAAGGCATTGCCCTGTACCGGGAAATACTGGAGCAACACCCCGCACAGCATGAGCTGTACCTTCTGATCGGTCACGCGCAGAAGACCATCGGTGATTTTGATGACGCCGTCGAATCCTATCGTACCGCCTATCACATCAAGCCGGACTTTGGTGATGCCTTCTGGAGCCTGGCCAATACCAAGACCTATCGGTTTACGGATGAGGAAATCGAGTACATCAGGTTTTATGAACAGTCGGATGACATCTCAACGGAAGACAGGATCCATATGTGTTTCGCGGCCGGAAAGGCGCTGGAGGATCGCGGCGAATTCGACGAATCGTTCGACTATTACGAGCGGGGCAATGACCTGAAGCGGCGTCAATCCGGTTACGATCCCCCCATCACCGACCGGCGCGTTCATGCCCAGACGGAAATCTGTACGCGGGAACTGTTCGAGCAACGGAACGGTGTCGGTGCGGAGCATCCGGATCCGATTTTCATTGTCGGCCTGCCGCGGGCCGGTTCCACGTTGCTGGAACAAATCCTGGCCTCCCATTCCATGGTGGATGGCACCATGGAGCTGCATAATATCCTCGGCCTGGCGCAAAGGCTGCGGGGCCGGAATACCGAGGAGACGTCGCGTTATCCGGCGATCCTGCAGGAACTGGAGGATGACTATTTCCGCCGTTTCGGTGAGCAGTACATCGAGAATACACGGGTGTACCGGGCCGGGGCGCCGTTCTTCATCGACAAGATGCCCAACAATTTCCTTCATATCGGCCTGATCCGCTTAATTCTGCCCAACGCCAAAATCATTGACGCCCGACGCAATCCCATGGCCTGTTGCTTCAGCGGTTTCAAACAGCTGTTCGGGGAAGGGCAATACTTTACCTACGGTCTGCACGAGATCGGCCGCTATTACCGCGCCTATGTGCAACTAATGGATCACTGGGATGAAGTGCTGCCCGGTTTCGTATTGCGGGTCATGCATGAGGACGTGGTCGACGATCTTGAAGGACAGGTACGGCGTATTCTCGAATTCTGCAACCTGCACTTCGAGCAGAGTTGCCTGGAGTATCACAAGACCGAGCGCAGTGTGCGCACGCCCAGTTCCGAACAGGTCCGGCAGCCCATCTATCGCAGCAGTGTCGAACAGTGGCGTAACTACGAGAAACACCTGGGGCCGTTGAAGGAAGCACTGGGGCCGGATATCCTGGCGCGCTATCCGGATCGTTGATCCCATCCACTCGTCGATCATGGCGCGGGAAAGTTCCACGGCAAAGAAACCGGATCAAGCCGTTGTCGAGTCGCTTTTTTCGCTCTACAGGGAGGGAAATTATGCGGAACTGGCCGGCCGCATACAGTCCCTGCTGAACGATCATCCTGAGGAGCTGGTTTTGCACAGCCTGCTGGGCGCGGCGTGGCTGGAACTGGGTGAGTACGACTCGGCCATAGACAGTTATCGTGCGGCCCTGGCCATCAAACCGGATTTCGACAAGGTTCATAACAGCCTAGGTATCGCGCATCTGCGCCTGCGGCAGTTCGATGAAGCCGGGACGGCCTTCCGCAACGCCGTCGGTATCAATCCCCGCTTTGCCGAGGCCTGGTTCAATCTCGGCATTGTCCATGAAAACAGCCGGCAATGGAGCGCGGCGGCGGAGTGTTACCGCAAGGCCATTGCAGCCAGGCCGGATTACGCGGAAGCGCACAATTCCCTGGCTACGGTGCTGTGGCAGGAGGGGGAGACCGACGCTGTCGCCGAACATTACGGTAAGGCACTGTCATTACGGCGGAATTATTATCCCGCCTGGCGTAACCTGTTGCACTTCCTGGAAAAAGCAAACCGGCACGAGGAATTGAAACAGGCAAGACAGCAGGCTGCCGATGTGCTGGGCAACCACGAACTGATCCGCTTCTATGCCGGCGTGCTTGCCGACATGGATAACGACACCGCCTTGGCCCGGACCCTGCTCGAATCAATCGTCTTCGATACCGGTGATAACCTTGGTTGTCATGACGAGCAATTGCGTCTTGGACGCCTGGTTGCTGTTTGCGATCGGTTGGATGACACCGCCGGTGCTATGGACTACGCACGGCGGGCCAATGCCCTGTCGCAAGCTATCTCGGCCGACAAGGGCATTGCTGGAGAAGGATATCAGGTGATGGTCCGGGAGCGGCGGGCTTTCTTCGTTCCGGAAAACCTGTCCTGCTGGTCGATATTGCCGCAATCAGGTATGAACGAAATGGCACCGGTGTTCATTGTCGGTTTTCCGCGATCGGGGACCACGTTGCTGGATACAATCCTGCGCGGCCATCCGCAGATCCGCATCGCCGAGGAATGCGATGCCGTCGCACTCCTGGTGGACCGGCTTGCGTCCGCTTCGGATCATCATTTGCAGAACCTGCCTGATCTCAAGCCCGATACAATCCGGCAACTGGGAGAACTATACCGGGACAGGCTGAATTATCACCTGCAGACGGACGATGAATCATTACGTCTGATTGATCGCTCGACGCTTAACATGATTCATGCCGGTGAAATACTGCGTATCTTTCCCGAAGCGCGTTTCATATTCTTGTTGCGGCATCCTGCCGATTCTGTGCTGAGCTGTTATATGCAGACGTTTTACGAAACGCCGGCCAATGCCAATTTTTATTCCCTGGAAGATGCTGCTGCACTGTATGATCTGGTGTTCGGTTTATGGCGACAGTATGAAGAAGGTCTGGGCATGAACATCCTCTATGTTCGGTATGAGGATATTGTCGAGGATATTGAACAGGCCTGCCGGTCCGTGCTGGATTTCATCGATATGCCCTGGCATCCGGCCATGCTCGAACATCGGTCTACCGCGCGTAACAGGGAGATGATCCGGACTGCCAGTTATAATCAGGTCACACAGCCTTTGTATACCCGCGCGGCCGGCCGCTGGCGGCGATACCGTGATGCCCTGGAGCCGGTTCTGCCGGTACTGGAACCCTGGGCGCGGCGATTCGGTTATTCCATGAAATGATCGTAGGGCGGGTTGAGTGCATAGGCGAGCCCACTATTTATGAATGATGGACGGTTTATGGTGGGTTTCGTGGACAGCACTCTACCCACCCTACGGCTGCTCTGGTAGAAGTCGGATTAACCGGATTATGCGGATCAGGATGAATCGGAAGTGGGTATGAAGTAATCATACATCTCCGGTGCCAGGGCCGGATTCAGGATACGCTGCATGATAATGGCGTTGGCACCGATACCGTTGCTGGAGGCGACAAGTATACGCCTGTTCGGATGCAGTTGCGCCGCGGTTTGTTCGATAAGGTGCCGGTAACGGGGAACCGCGACAGGCTGCATCCCGTACTGCAGCCATATCTCGCGCCAGTCCCGGGCGAAATCAGTCAACAGAACTCTGTATTGTTCCAGCATGGTGGTGTCGTTCTCCGGGTGGGCCTGCAGATCCCGGATTAATTCATTGATCATTGCATCGATCTCGCCGGGTGCCATAACCGGCGCGGTATTGATTGTTTCCGTGGTGATTTCCGTTTCCACCCCGGGTTGATACGGTATTTCCCGGATCAGATTATTGAGTTCGGCGGCATCCTTGTTCGTGTCCAGTTTCTGCATGTACCGAACCGTCCGCCAGAAGCGCGAGGAGCCGGCCAGATCGATGACCAGATGGATCCGGTCTTCCTTGCCATTATTGATGACATTATGCCGGCGCCAGTTATCGAAGACCCAGCATTCGCCCGGTTTCATATTGATGTTTTCATCCCCGCAGTAGAACAGGACATCCGAATTGGTAATGACGGGAACATGCACCCGTACCCGCGTGTACCAGTGATAATTGAAGTCTACGTGGTTGCTGACCTCGCAGTTGGCATCCAGTTTCATTAGCCGGGAACGGGTCAACACCTCACCGAGGCTGGCCATGACCTGGTGGTGATAGGGGCTTTTCCGCAAGTGCGGTGTGATTTTCATGGCGCCGACGAAGTCATCGTTATCGGTACCGTCCCGGGAAATCAGGGGGACGGCGGAGTTGCCCTTTAAACCGGAGGGATGCGGCATCCATGCAGTGGCGTCCAGTGATGTGACTTCTTCCGCGAGCCGCGAGGCATCGAAACGGAACGGGAGACGGACGAACGGTTGTGCCAGTTTCATAATCGGTTTGAATATCCGGTATCAGCCTGTGGCGCCATTCTGCCAAGCGTACCGGAATAGTTCCAGGTCTTTGCTGTAAAACTTTTCGATTGCTTCTTTCAGTTCCGTATCATAATAGTCCGAATATCGGGCGTGTTCCGAGACGTTCTTTTCCGGCAATTTTTCCGGTTTGATACCGATGTGCGTACAGATTTCGTTCCATGACTCCTGTAATGTTTCGTAACGGCCGATATAGTCCATTGCAATTTGATCGGCGTTATCAATCAGGAATTGATACTGGGGAAGGATAAGCATGCGTCTTCGGAATGCGTCTCTTTGAAAGAGTTGTTTTATCGTGATGATTTCTCTTCCCCTGAAATCCGGATTTTTCCGATTGAGAAAGAAGCACGCGGAAATAAATCGATCAAAGGGATTGCGGACAAAGGCAAATTTGAAATAGGAATCCCGAACTTCACGGGACAGATACGATTCAATCTGCCGGAAGGAAATATGCCCGTGCTTCAGCGCCGCAATCTCCGGGATGGGGATGCTGCTCTCGCCGTGCAGAATCTTCTGTTCCCAGTCATTTTCGTCCAGATGAGGACGCAATGCCTCCCGAACGGCATGGGTAGCGGTTCTGGGAACGGCAAAGAATATAAATCGATGTTTGTGGGAAATAATCACCGGCTATCCACTGTTCAGCTTCACCTCTGGCAATATTCACTATCCTACCCGCGGCATTGTTTTTTGGCCATTCCAGGCTGTAAGCTTAAATGTTACGGATTGACTTTGCTCGGAAATTACGTAATCTTTGCCGCCACTTTTTATTCCCTCAAGTGATCGAGATGAAAAACGGAAATACCCGTCTGTTTCCGGATACCGGCGTACCAGCGTGCCGGGCCGACTCGATCCTGCCTCGTTTCATTAATATTGTGATTACCGTCAGGAAAACGAGGATCGGCTGAGCCGGCAGCCGATCGGTGTCCTGAAGCGCACCGGCGAGACCGCCGGCGCATCCGTAATAACACGGGGCTGAACCCCTGACAGCAACGGTAATCCACAATGAATCCTGTAAAAGTATTACAAGAATTGATGGTACGGTCCGGCCGGGCCTGGGCCTTCATGCGCCTCGCCGTGGCGGGCGGTAATCTCGACTACACCACCGGTTCCATTCGTCGCGCCGTCCTGCTGCTTTCCATACCCATGGTCCTGGAAATGGCGATGGAGTCCATCTTCGCCATTGTCGATATCTTTTTTGTTTCATACCTGGGGGCGGCGGCGGTGGCGACCGTCGGCCTGACCGAGGCCCTGTTGTCGCTGCTCTACGCCGTGGCCATCGGCCTCAGCGTCGCGGTGACGGCCCTGGTGGCGCGCCGCATCGGCGAGAAGAATACTACCGGTGCCGTCACGATCGCGGCACAGACTATCTGGTTGGGCGTGATTATCGGATCAGTCGTCGGCATCGTCGGTGTTTTCAACGCCGAGGCTATCCTCCGCTTCATGGGCGCCGGGGAGGCCGTTATCGCCGAAGGCAAGGGTTATATGGCCATCATGCTGGGCGGCAGCATCAATATCCTGTTTCTGTTCCTGCTGAATGCGGTTTACCGGGGCGCCGGTAATGCCAGCATCGCCATGCGCTCCCTGTGGCTGGCCAACGGTATCAACATCATCCTGGATCCCTGCCTGATCTTCGGCCTCGGTCCCTTTCCGGAAATGGGCGTCACCGGCGCGGCCATTGCCACCAACATTGGCCGCAGTATCGGCGTGATCTACCAGCTTTATCATCTGTTTGACGGCCGGGCCATTATAACTCTGACCTTGAAACGGATGGCCTTTGTTCCGGGGATCATGCTGTCGCTGCTGAAACTCTCGGTGGGCGGCATCGGCCAGATCCTCATCGCCACGGCCAGCTGGGTGGTTCTGATGAAAATCGTGGCCGCCTACGGCAGCGAGGCGGTGGCGGGTTATACCATCGCCATCCGCATCGTCATTTTCACGATTCTTCCCGTCATGGGTATGAGTAACGCCGCCGCCACGCTCGTCGGCCAGAACCTTGGCGCCGCTCATCCCGAACGGGCGGAACACTCGGTGTTCAAGGTGTTGCAATACACTTTTCTTTTCCTGGTTGTGATCTTCATTTTTCTGTTTATTTATGCCCGGCCGTTAATGGGAATATTCAGTGCCGATACGGCGGTGATAGACGTCGGAGTCGACTGCCTGAGAATCTTCGCCGTCGGCCTGTTTTCATTCTGCCTGGGCATAGTATTGATCCAGGCCCTGAACGGCGCCGGTGACACCATGACACCGACGCGCATTAACCTGCTTTGTTTCTGGGCCATCGAGATTCCGCTGGCGTGGGTGCTGGCCGAGGTGATGTTGCTTGGCCCGCAGGGTGTCTTCATCGCCATTCCCGTGGCGGAGACCCTGATGGCGGTGCTGGCGTGGATGGCCTTCCGTAAAGGTGCATGGAAGTTGAACAAAGTGTAGGGTGGGTAGAGCGAAGCGAAACCCACCGACCACCGGGAACAGTCTCCATGGTGGGTTTCGCAAACAACGCTCAACCCACCCTACAACTACAAGCCACTAGAACTCGTAGCCCGGATGGAGCGCAGCGGAATCCGGGTTACGGGCTACAAGACTGCGCTTCATCCACGCTACAAGATTCCGGTTATCCAGGAAGTCAAACCCTGGTTGTAGGAACGCCGACCTCGGCGCGAATATAACTTCAATCATTCGGCTCGGGGGCGCGCCTCCTACTTCCTCCGTTTCACATCGAAGTTAAATTCAGGCCGGGGATGGAGAATATAAATCGATCTCGCAAAGGGCGCAAAGATCGCAGAGGGATCTATCATTTTCTGTTTCCTTGGCGTACTTGGCGCTCTTTGCGAGATCAAATTTTACAGGCATCATTCCATGGACGGCATTCTCCGGCTTCCATGTGACTTGTTACTGTCTGTCAACACCTTTTAATTCCCGAAAGAGTCGTCGGCGCCAGTTCCCGGATCAGTTGCAGGAAATGCTCGACCCAGGGCGGGGCGTCCGGCCGTGATGCGGCGTAGAGCCGGCACCAGAGACCGTTCCTGCCCAGGGGCAGGGAACGGATATAACCCTGTTCCACCTGCGGCTGAATGGTCCAGGTGGGCAACATGGCCAGACCGCGGCCGCTGGCTACCAGTTGAATGATGGCGATGGTGAGTTCGGCGGTGCGTCTGTCGGGATCGACACCGGCCGGTTTCAGGAATTCACGCACGCCGTCCAGCTGCCTGTCATCAACCGGGTAATGGATGAGGGTCTCTTGAGCGAAATCCTCGGGCGTCAGATAGGACCTGCCCGCCAGCATGTGCCGGGGCGAGCAGCAGCCCACCATCTCGAAATCGAACAGGGAGTGATAGGCCACGCCGTCGCGGTTTTCCGGTTCACTGTGCACGGCCAGGTCGGCTTCATTATTCAGCACCAGCGCCACCGGATCCGGTGTCAGGCCGGAGACCAGATCCTGTTCCACCTCCGGCCATTCATTCAGCAGCCGATCCAGGGCCGGCATGAGCCAGTCGAAGCAACTGTGACATTCCAGAGCGATACGCAGAGTCCCGGCGGAACCGCCGGCGATGCGGGCGATATCCCGCTCGGCATCATCGATTCGCCGCATCACCTCCCGGGCCAGGTTCATGAGCCGTTCCCCGGAGGGCGTCAGGCGCAGCGGCTGGCTCTTGCGCTCGAACAGGCTGACACCGTACTGCGCCTCCAGTTGCTTGAACTGCTGCGACAGCGCGGAGTGGGTAATGCAGAGATGTTGCGCCGCGCGGGACATGCTGCCCATCTCGGCCAGGGCGAGGATGGCACGTAAGTGCCTGATTTCCAAGGGTGACGACATTTATATAAGTTTAATTAACATTCAGGTTAAAAATATATTAATTGAACTTATATAGCAAGGACGTAGGATGTTGTTTCCGTAAGGAGGTTGTCACTATGCACACTAATCAAGAACCCGAACACAATAATCTCAATCTGCGCTCCCGGACCACACCGATCCGGGAGAGGCTGTCCGTATCGTTTGAATTTTTTCCGCCCGCGACGGAGGAAATGCAGCAGAAACTCTGGTCGGCGGTAGAACGACTGGCGCCCCTGAAACCGGCCTTTATGTCGGTGACCTACGGTGCCGGCGGTTCCACCCGTGAGCGCACCCATGCCACCGTCAAGCGCATGCTGACCGACACAGATGTGTCGCCGGCGGCGCACCTGACCTGTGTCGGCGCCTCGCGCGGCGAGGTGGACGATGTGGTGCGTGCCTATAAGGACGCCGGTATTAAAAAGATTGTCGCCCTGCGCGGTGATCCGCCCGATCCGGAGGCCGGCTTCCAACCGCATCCGCAGGGGTATAAAAATGCCGCAGATCTGGTCGCGGGTATCCGCAAGATCGGTGATTTCGACATCAGTGTCGCCGCCTATCCGGAAAAGCATCCGGATTCACCCGACATGCAGGCGGATCTGGATAACCTGAAGCGCAAGATCGACGCCGGCGCCAATCGCGCCATTACCCAGTTCTTTTTCAACACCGACGACTATCCGCGCTTTCTCGACATGGCGCGGGCCCAGGACATCAGCGTTCCTATCGTCCCGGGCATCATGCCGGTCACCAACTACGCCAAGCTGTGCCGTTTTGCGGCCGGCTGCGGCGCCACCATCCCCGACTGGCTGGCGCAATTATTTGAAGGACTGGATGATGCGCCTGAGGAACGCAAGCTGATCGCCGCCTCGGTGGCGATTTCCCAGTGCGAACGCCTGCTGGAATACGGCGTCCGCAGTTTTCACTTTTATACCCTCAACCGCGCGGAACTGACCTGGGCCATCTGTCATTCCCTGGGCCTGCGCGCGGAACCCGAAGACGACAAAGTACTTCAACACGGAGCAGCGTAATGACGGATACGAACGAAAATAATATCAATGAACTGAAGCAGAAGCTGAAGGATCGCATCGTCCTTCTGGACGGCGCCATGGGCACCATGATCCAGAATCTGTCACTGGAGGAAGCCGATTTCCGCGGTGATCTTCTCAAGGACCACGGCTGTGAACTGCGCGGCAATAACGATGCCCTGAACCTGAGCAAACCGGATGCGATTCTGAATATCCATCGCGACTTCCTGAAGGCGGGCGCGGATATCCTCAAGACCAACACTTTCAATTCCACCCGCATCGCCCAGGCCGATTATGAGATGGAGGATCAGGTAAGGGACCTGAACCGTACCGGCGCCGAACTGGCCCGCAAGGCCGTGGACGAGATTCTGGCCGAAGAACCGGACAAGCCCCGCTGGATCGCGGGTGTTCTCGGTCCCACCAACCGCACCGCGTCCATTTCACCGGACGTCACCGATCCCGGCTACCGTGCCGTGACTTTCGACGATCTGCGCGAGGCCTACTACGAGGCCGTCGAGGCCCTGGTGGAAGGCGGTGTCGATGCCATCCTGATCGAGACTATTTTCGATACGCTGAACGCCAAGGCGGCCATTTTCGCCGTGCGGGAATACAGCGATGAACACGGTATCGATCTGCCGCTGATGATCTCCGGCACCATCACCGACGCCAGCGGCCGCACGCTCAGCGGCCAGACTGTGGAAGCGTTCTGGCATTCGGTCCGGCATGCCGAACCCCTGTCCGTGGGACTGAACTGCGCCCTGGGCGCGGAGCAATTGCGCGAATACGTGGACGATCTGTCCCGTATCGCCGAAACCAATGTCAGTTGCCATCCCAACGCCGGCCTGCCCAACGAGTTCGGCGAATACGATGAGTCACCGGAACACATGGCCGGCATCATTGCCGATTTCGCCAAAAACGGCCTGGTGAATATTATCGGCGGCTGCTGCGGCACCACGCCGGAGCATATCGCGGCCATTGCGAAGGCCGTCAATGACGCCACACCGAGAGCCATACCGGAACCGGAGATTCACTGCCGTCTGTCCGGCCTGGAACCCATGATCATCACGCCGGACAGCAACTTCGTCAATATCGGTGAGCGCACCAACATCACCGGTTCGGCCCGTTTCGCGCGTCTCATCCGGGAAGAGGATTACGACACCGCCATCAACGTCGCCCGGGAACAGGTGGAGAACGGCGCCCAGATCATCGACGTCAACATGGACGAGGGCATGCTGGATTCCGAGGCGGCCATGGTGAAGTTCCTGAACCTGATCGCTGCCGAGCCGGATATCTGCAAGGTGCCGATCATGGTGGACTCTTCCAAGTGGGAGGTGATCGAGGCCGGCCTGAAATGCATCCAGGGTAAATCCGTGGTCAATTCCATCAGCATGAAGGAAGGTGAGGAGGAGTTCCTGCAACGGGCGCGCCTGGCGAAGCGTTATGGCGCGGCCGTGGTCGTCATGGCATTCGACGAACAGGGACAGGCGGATACGCTGGAACGTAAAACGGAAATCTGCGAACGCGCCTACAAACTGCTGATCGAGCAGGCCGGGTTCGCGCCGGAAGACATTATCTTCGATCCCAATGTCTTCGCCGTGGCCACCGGCATTGCCGAGCATAACGATTATGCGCGGGCCTTTATCGAGGCCACCGGCTGGATCACCGATAATCTGCCCCATGCCATGGTATCCGGCGGGCTTTCCAACCTGTCCTTTTCGTTCCGCGGCAACAATGCCCTGCGCGAGGCCATGCATTCCGTGTTCCTTTACCACGCCATTCAGCGCGGCATGACCATGGCCATCGTCAACGCCGGTAAACTGCCCGTGTACGAGGATGTCGATGAGGAATTGCGCGAGGCCATCGAGGACGTGATTTTCAACCGGCGCGAGGATGCCGGCGAGCGTCTGCTGGAAATGGCCACCACGGTCAAGGACGAGCAGGAGGATGAAACGGAGAAGCTGGAGTGGCGGGAAAAACCCGTCAATGAACGTCTGGAATACGCCCTGGTGCATGGTATTGATGAATACGTCATCGAGGACACCACCGAGGCGCATCAGAGCGCGAATGCCGCCATCGAGGTGGTCGAGGGACCGCTCATGGACGGCATGAACGTGGTCGGGGATCTGTTCGGTTCCGGCAAGATGTTCCTGCCGCAGGTGGTGAAAAGCGCCCGGGTCATGAAAAAAGCCGTGGCCTACTTGGAACCGTTCATCGAGGAAGAGAAGGACGATTCCGATAAGTCCGAAAACGCCGGCACCGTGGTGCTGGCCACCGCCAAGGGCGACGTTCACGACATCGGCAAGAACATTGTCGGCGTGGTCCTGCGTTGTAATAACTATCGTGTCGTGGATCTCGGCGTCATGGTTCCGGCAGCAAAGATCATCGAGGCCGTGCGCAAGGAGAACGCCGATGTTGTCGGCGTCTCGGGTCTTATCACGCCCAGCCTGGACGAGATGATCCACGTCGCTTCGGAACTGGAGCGGGAAGGCATGAGTCTGCCCCTGCTCATCGGCGGCGCCACCACCAGCAAGATCCATACGGCGGTGAAAGTCGCGCCGGCCTACAGCGGTCCGACCGTATACGTGCCGGACGCCTCGCGTTCCGTCGGCGTGGTATCGAAGCTGATGAGCGGCAAGAGTGCCGAATTTGCGCAAAGCATCGCCGAGGAATACCAGCAGCTGCGCGATCAGCGCGACAGCCAGGATAGCAAGCGCAAGAAGCTGAGTATTGAAAAGGCGCGCGACAATCGGCCGGACTACGACTGGTCCTCCCATGAGACAGCGGCACCCGCATTTACGGGAACGAAGATCTTCGAGGATTACGACCTGCGCGAGCTGGCCGGTTACATTGACTGGACGCCGTTCTTCCAGACCTGGGATCTGTCCGGGACCTATCCGCGCATCTTTGAAGATGAAACCGTCGGCGAGAGTGCGCGTGAACTGTTTGATGATGCACAGGAACTGCTGGAAGAAATCATCGAGAATAAATGGTTCACGCCGCGCGCGGTGATCGGTTTCTGGCCCGCCAGCAGTGTCGGCGACGACATCGAGGTGTACGAGGATGTTGAATCGAACAAGCTGAAGACGGTGATTCATACCCTGCGGCAGCAGTCACAGTTCCGTCAGAACTCGCGCGCGAATCTGGCACTGGCGGATTACATTGCGCCGAAGGAATCCGGTGTCACTGACTGGATCGGCGGCTTTGCCGTCACCTCCGGGCATGAAGTGGATAAACTGGCGCGCAAGTACGAGGAAAACAACGATGATTACCGCGCCATCATGATCACGGCCCTGGCCGATCGTTTCGCCGAGGCCTTTGCCGAGCGCATGCACGAGCGGGTTCGCAGGGAGTTCTGGGGTTACGCCCCCGACGAAAAGCTGGACAGCCACGCCCTGATCAAGGAGAAGTACCAGGGTATCCGTCCCGCGCCGGGTTATCCCGCCTGTCCGGACCATACCGAGAAAGGCATCCTGTTCGATCTGCTGGATGCGGAACAGGCCACGGGCATTGAACTGACTGAAAGTTTTGCCATGTGGCCGGCCGCCGCCGTCAGCGGCTATTACTTCTCCCATCCGGAGAGCAAGTATTTCGGCGTCGGCAAGATCGAACGCGATCAGGTAGAAGACTACGCCGATCGCAAGGGCATGAAACTCCGAGAGATGGAAAAGTGGTTGTCGCCCAACCTGAACTATCAGCCGGGTAAGGAAGATTCAAAAGACGAGGATGCCGACGACGATCGCAAGGCAGCTTAAAGGCAGCTACAAGGCACAAGGCACAAGGTACAAGGTACAAGGTACAAGTAACAGCTGAACCCTGGTTGTGGGAGTGCCGCCCTCGGCGCGAATAAAATGATTCGCAGCCGGGTGGCCGCTCCCACAATCAGGGTTTGGCATTGGGGTGAAACGAAGCTCGTAGGAGGCGCGCCCCCGCGCCGAATTACCAGTCACCGATTACGAATCATACCGAATGTGGTTATCATGACCGCATGTCTCAATTCTTTTCCGACACCCCCGCCGGTCTCATGGACGAACTGGAACGACAATTCCTGGACGCCGACCTTTTTTATGGCCACGGCACCGACAACGCCCGCGACGAGGCGGCTTACCTGGTGTTGGGCGCCCTGCAGCTGCCTTTCGATGCCGATGAAGACGTACTCAATCAATCCCTGACGGATGAACAATGCGAACGCGTGCGTAACCTCGCGGCGGAACGCATTCAAACACGCTGGCCGGTCGCCTACCTGATCAACCAGGCCTGGTTCTGCGGCCTGCCGTTTTATGTGGATGAGCGCGTGCTTATACCCCGTTCACCCATCGCCGAATTGATCGAGGAGCGATTCATTCCCTGGGCGGATGAAGAGAAGGTTACCCGGATTATGGATATCGGCACCGGCAGCGGTTGTATCGCCGTCGCCTGCGCCCTGGCTTTCCCCGGCGCCCGTGTCGATGCTGTTGACGTCAGCGAGGAAGCATTGGCCGTGGCGAAGATCAATATCGAACAGCACGCTGTCGGCGACAGTGTCCGGGTCGTGCAATCGGACATATTCGAAAACCTGCCGGACGAACTCTACGATTTGATCGTCGCCAACCCGCCCTATGTGGATTTCGGGGAAATGCAGGATCTGCCGGAGGAATACCGTCACGAACCGGGCGAGGTGGCGCTCGCCGCCGGCAGCGACGGTCTGGATATAGTACGGCGTATCCTTGCCGGGGCGAGGCAACATCTCAACCCCGGCGGTATCCTGATCGTCGAAGTGGGCAACAGCCGTCAGGCTCTGGAACATGCATTTCCCGATATGCCGTTTACCTGGCTGGAATTCGAGCGCGGCGGGCAGGGCGTGTTTCTGTTATCAGCCGAACAATTGGATCCTGTTCATTAATAAAGCCACAGAGGATCTCAACAGTTGTAGCCCGAATGCAGGCCGGAGAGCCTGTGCCGGCATGTAGTAAGCCGGTACCGGAATCCGGGTTACGGTCTTTTCCAGTGGCTTCTCGTGGTTATCGTGAACCATATGCTCCTGTTGGTTTCCCGGATTCCGCTTCGCTACATCCGGGCTACTGAGTTTTATAAGCCACAGAGGATCACAGAGAAGCACAGAGTAAGATGAACTTCTGTTTTCTCGGTGTCCCTCTGTGATCCTCTGTGGCTTATAAAAATGCTGTTTAATAACCGGCGATGTCGGGCTATAGTACGGGAAAAGCCCGATTCCGGCGTCATTAATAAACATGGCAAGAAATCAATAATCGACCAAACCAGCTACCATTGCCCGGCTGTTCCGGGAAACCAGAGGGGAATCCATGAAGTTCGTTAAAAGCTGCGCCGTTTTTGTCCTGTTCTCAACCGTTTTCAATCTTCCAGTCTTCGCCGATACAACCTCGCCGGTAACGGATACCATGCTCCAGAACCCGGATCCCGGCGACTGGCTCATGTGGCGTCGTACCCTGAACAGCTGGGGCTACAGTCCGCTGGAACAGGTGAACCGCGATAATGTGGATCAACTGGCTCTGGTCTGGGCGCGGCCCCTGAGCGAGGGCATACAGGAAGGCACGCCGCTGGTACATGAAGGCATTATGTACATGCCCAATCCACTCGATATCGTGCAGGCAATCCGGGCCGACACCGGCGACGTGCTCTGGCAATACCGGCGCAAACTGCCCGATGACCTCCGCGTTCCCTTTCCTTCCATCAACCGCAACATCGCCATCCATGGCAACCTGATCATCGACACCAGCGCCGATGATTACGTCTATGCACTGGACAAGGATGCCGGCAAGCTGGTGTGGGAGACGCAGATACTGGATTACCGCGAACACCCGGCCCAGCAGACCTCGGGTCCCATCATTGCGAACGGCAAGGTCATCAGCGGCCGCGGCTGCGAACCCAGGGGCGGGCCGGAATCGTGCGTCATCACCGCCCATGACGCCGAAACCGGTGAGGAACTCTGGCGCACGCCCACGATTGAGAAGCCGGGAGGAAAAAATGACAGCTGGGGCGGTATTCCTTATGAAGAACGTCTGCATGTGGGCACCTGGCTGGTGCCTTCCTATGACCCGGAACTGAATCTGATCTATTTCGGTACTTCTGTTACATCTCCGGCGCCGAAATTCATGCTCGGCGGTAATGACAACAAATACCTGTATCACAATTCCACCCTGGCGCTGAACGCGGATACCGGCGGGATTGTCTGGTATTACCAGCATCTGGTGGATCACTGGGATCTGGATCACGCCTTCGAGCGCTTGCTTATCGACACGGTAGTGGCGCCGGATGAAGACGAGGTGACCTGGATCAACCCGAACCTTAAGCCCGGTGAAAAACGTAAGGTGGTCACCGGTGTGCCCGGCAAGAACGGCGTGGTCTATACCCTGGATCGCAAGACCGGTGAATTCCTCTGGGCGCGCCCCACCATCTACCAGAATGTTCTTAAGGATATTGATACCGCCACTGGTGAGGCGATGGTAAATCCGGAAGTGCTCTTTCACGAGCAGGGAGATGTAAAGGATATCTGTCCCAGCGGTCATGGCGGCAAGAACTGGCCGGCGGGTTCCTACAGCCCGAAGACCGGTGCCATGTATATGCCCATGCAGAATACCTGCAGCACCATTACCGTGGTGCCGGATGCATCGAGCGTCGAATCCGTTTATGGATTCAGTGCGCGGCCGATGATCGCGCCGGGGAAAAAGAATGTGGGTGCCATACATTCCATTTCCGTGGAGACCGGCAAGACACTGTGGAAATACGAGCAGCGTGCGGCGACCACGTCATTGCTGGCGACCGCCGGCGGACTGCTGTTCAGTGGTGACGTCAACGGCCGCTTCCGCGCCCACGATCAGAAGACCGGTAAAATAATATGGGAAGTCAATCTCGGTTCCCAGGTGACCGGTTATCCCGTTACCTACAGGGTGGGTGGCAGGCAGTATGTGGCCGTGAGCACCGGCTCCGCCTGGTCCACCAGCGGCCTGCTCGGCCTCACCCCGGAATTGCGTTCCAGTAATGCGAATATGCTTTTTGTTTTCGCCTTACCGCGCTGAATAATTGTTCACAGTTCGTGCACAGACCGGGAACATATAAGCAGACCGTATGCGGCAAGGATGCCGCATTCGAGCTACACGGATGTATTTACCGCGTGTCTGCGTTATGTTCCCGGTTTGTGCACCGATTGATAACGGCTATATAGAGGCAAGCATGAATCCAATACAAACCGCGGAATGATCATGAAAGCAATATATAAATTCGTACCAACAGTCTTGCTATTTGGATTGTCTGGCGTACCTCTGCAGTCGGCTGCACAAACCGGCCCGATTTATACTGACGCCCAGGCTAAGCAGGGCAAACAGGCCTATGATCGCAACTGCGCCGCCTGCCACGGTCCGGAACTGGACGGCGGGACACTGGGCCCGGCCCTGAAAGGGGAGACCTTCGAGGGCCGCTGGGCCGGCAAGTCCCTGGCCGATCTGTTCCATTACATCAAGAACAACATGCCGCCGACCAATCCAGGCAGTCTCAGTAATGGCGAGACAACCAACCTGCTGGCCTACATTCTCGGACATAACGATGTCGGCAGCGGCGATCAGCCATTGCCGAATACCTACGAAGGTCTGACTGGATTAAGAATGCCCGGTGACGCCCTGTCGGAACAGGAACGCATGCGTCTTGGACCCGGCGGCCCCGTCAGTCCCAATGCGCAAATGCCGGACTGGCCGACCCATGCCAATCCGCTGGAAGACTACACCTCCGTTACCGATGAGATGCTCAATAATCCGCCGGCGGAAACCTGGCCCAGCTGGCGCCGTTCCCTGGACGGCACGGGCTTCAGCCCGCTGGATGGGATCAACAGCGACAATGCCGGGCAATTGCAACTGGACTGGTCCATGACGCTGCCGCCGGGACCCAATGAATCGACGCCGCTGTATCACAACGGTGTATTGTTCGTGCACAGCTTCGGCGACAACGTCCAGGCGTTTGACGCCGTTACCGGCAATCAGCTCTGGCATTATCGCCGGCAACTGCCCGATGCCGCGCCGCCGACGTTCAAGAAATCCATTGCGCTTTATGGTGACAAGGTTTATTTCGGCACCTCCGATCTCAATGTGGTAGCGCTGGACGCAAAAACCGGTTCGGTGATCTGGGATCGGCCGGTGGCGGAACTGGACAAGGGCTTTGACATTACCGGTGGCCCCCTTGTGGTCCGGGGCAGGGTCATGATCGGCATCGCCGGCACCGCCGGCGGACCGGGCGGCGGCTACATTGTCGCCCTGGATTCGGAAACCGGCAAGGAAGCCTGGCGTTTCTACAGTATTGCCCGGCCCGGCGAACACGGCGGCAATTCCTGGAACGATCTGCCTCTGGAAAAACGCACCGGCGGATCGGTCTGGGTGCCCGGCAGTTATGATGAGGAAACCAACCTGGCGTTTTTCGGCCCCGGGCCCACCTACGATACCGCGCCTTTGCGCGATCAGGCGGACAAGCCGGGTGTGAGTAATGACGCCCTCTATACCAATGCCACCCTGGCCATCGATCCGGAGACGGGCGAGCTGGTCTGGTATTATCAGCACCTGGCCAACGATCAATGGGACATGGATTTCGCCTTTCAGCGGCACCCGCTCGATTTGACGGTGGACGGCGAGGAACGGCATGTCATTCTGACCGGCAACAAGGCGGGCGTTTACGACGCCCTGGACGCGGACACCGGTGAATACCTGTTTTCCTTCGATCTGGGTATCCAGAATTTCATTACCGACATCGATCCGGAAACGGGCGAGAAGACCGTGGACAGGAAACTGGTACCCGGTGGCGAGAACCTGGGCCGGACCCTGACCATCTGCCCCCATGCCGGCGGCGGCAAGAACTGGATACCCGATGCCGTCAATCCGCATACCAATACAATATTCATTCCGCTGTCGGAAACCTGCATGGATCTGATCCCGGTGAACAAGGGCGAGACTGCACTTATGTCCGGCGGTTTCCGTTTTACCATCCGTGAAGTACCGGGCTCGGATGGCCGTTTCGGCCGCATACAGGCTGTCGATCTGACCACCGGGCAAACCGTCTGGCAGGCGCGTGAACGCCCGGCACCGTCCACCGGCATCCTGGCCACGGCGGGCAATCTTATTTTCGCCGGCTTCCTGGATCGATCCTTTGCCGCCTACGATCAGACTACCGGCGAACGCCTGTGGCATCGGGTATTGACCGATGTGCCCAGCGCCGCCCCGATTACTTATGCCATTGACGGCAAACAGTATGTGGCAGTGGTGGTCGGTTACGGCAGTCATTGGAGCGTCACCGAGGCCATACTGACGCCGGAAATCACACTGCCGGTATCGCGCAGTTCGTCCATCTGGGTCTTTTCACTGCCGGATGGCGAGTAAGAAACCTGTAGCCCGGATGCAGCGAAGCGTAATCCGGGAAGAACGAATCATCGGATGCATTGAATCCCGGATTCCGGCCTTCATCCGGGCTACGGGGTGGTGATAGGCGGTAGCCCGGATGGAGCGTAGCGCAATCCGGGGAATATGTTCTCGGAATGAATCGCCTGAAAAATTCCGGATCTCGCAAAGATCGCCAAGAACGCCAAGAGAACAGAAGTTGATATATTGCTTTGCGATCTTTGCGCCCTTTGCGAGAGTTCAATAACCTTTCAACCCTGGCAAGAAAGCAGGGAAACACACGGCCATGGATCCACTTCAATATCCGCCACTGAGGATCACAGAGGAACACAGAGTATACGGATCCGTTTTTCTCTGTGATCTCTGTGCCCTCTGTGGCAAAGATCAAGTTTCGTTATGCCAGTGAGTCATCTATAGTGATTGCAACCGGATGACCGATTCCGCCCATGACCGACAAGAATAACACCATCACGGAAGTACCCGCCGCCGGCAACGGCCTGCTGGACCGGCGCACGCTGCTGAAGCAGGGGCTGCGTTTCGGCGTCATCGCTTCTTCTTCCATGGCCGCTGCCGGTGCCGCAACCAAACAATTTGCGGACTCCGTCGATGCGGCAAGACCACCCTGGATGCTGGAACCCGGTGCGGAATTCTCCCTCTACGGTTCTCCTTCACCCCATGAAAAACACGTGGCGCGTTTTGCCGCGCCCAACCGGATCATGCGCAACAGCGGCGCCGCCTTCACCCCCCTGCATTTGCTGGAAGGGACGATCACGCCGAGCGGCCTGCATTTCGAACGTCATCACAACGGCGTTCCCGCCATCGATCCGGAGCAGCATGAACTGCTGATTCACGGACTGGTGGATCGGCCGCTGTCCTTCAAAACGGAAGACCTGCTGCGTTATCCGTTGATATCGCGAACCTGTTTTATCGAATGCGGCGGCAACAGCACCGCCGGCTGGAACCGTACGCCGTCGCGCGGCCAGGCCGGTTATATCCACGGGCTGGCTTCCAACTCGGAATGGACCGGTATTCCATTGGGCACGTTGCTGGAGGAGGCCGGCATCGTGCCAGAGGCGAAATGGCTGATCGCGGAAGGCGCCGACGCCTTCGCCATGCAGATCAGCATTCCCCTGGAAAAGGCCCTGGACGACGCCATGCTGGCCCTGTACCAGAACGGCGAGCGCCTGCGGCCGGAGAACGGTTATCCCATGCGCCTGGTTCTGCCGGGCTGGGAAGGCGTGACCAATGTAAAATGGCTAAGGCGGCTGAAATTGACGCAAGAACCGGTCATGGCCCGCAACGAGACCGCCCGCTATACGGATCTGCTGCCGTCCGGGAAGGCCCGCCAGTTCTCCTTTATTATAGAGGCGAAATCCCTGATCACCTCGCCGTCGCCGGGTATGCTGCTGAAATCGGGGCCGGGCCTGTATCAGATCAGCGGTCTGGCCTGGAGCGGCAAGGGCCGCATCCGTCGGGTCGAGGTGTCCACCGACAGCGGTGCAAGCTGGGCGCAGGCGCAACTGCAGGAACCGGTGCTGCCGAAGGCGTTTACCCGCTTTCGTATTCCCTGGCGCTGGAACGGCGAGCCTGCGATTCTGAAAAGCCGTGCCGTGGACGAAACCGGTTACGTGCAGCCCGAGCGCAGTGCATTAATAAAGGAGTGCGGCCGGCACGGCTTTTATCATTACAACGCCATTGTAACCTGGAAAGTCAGTGAAACCGGATCGGTATCCCATATCTATGATGAAGATGAAAACAACGGCGGCGATATTTCTATTGATGCTGGCTGGGACTAGCGTTACCGGCGCCGATTTTCCCGAAGGCCCGGAACTGGGCGATCCCGCCGATGCGCAACGGATCGAGCATTGGGATCGATCCATCATGCCCGGCGGGCAAGGTCTTCCTTCGGGCAGCGGCGGTGTTGAGGAAGGACGCGCCGTTTACGAACAGTATTGCCAAGTCTGCCATGCGCCGGGCGGCGTGGGCGACAGCGGCGATCAACTGGCCGGCGCACGCATGGATCTGACCAGCGACTGGCCGGAAAAAACCATCGGTAATTACTGGCCTTATGCAACGACCTTGTTTGATTTTATCCGCCGTTCCATGCCCATGACCGCGCCGCAGTCCCTGAGCAATGATGAGGTGTATGCCGTGACCGCCTATCTGTTGTATTTAAATGATATCATCGGGGAAAACGATATTCTCGACGCCGAAACGCTGTCAAAGATTGAAATGCCGAACCGGGACGGCTTTATAGATAGTTACAAGTGACAAGTGACAAGTGACAAGTGACAAGGGGCAAGGGGCAAGGGGAAAGGGACAAGGGACAAGGGACAAGTAGCTGGCCACGAATCATCATTAAAGGGCGCTTCTAAAAATCAAAATAAAACAATGATCCTGAACATGATTTCTAAAAACCGGTTAAATAATGTCGTAACCTTGCATTTGTTTGCCGGGATATTATTCCTGTTGCCGTTGATTGTCACGGCGGAAAGCACGACGCGGACCTATTACATTGCGGCGGAAGAAATCACCTGGAATTACACGTCATCCTGGCCCATGAATCCGATGACGGGCGGACTGTTTTCCGATGATGAAAAAAAATATCTCGAAGGTAATGGCCGGGATCGCATCGGTTACCGTTACCGCAAGGCGGTCTATCGCGAATATACCGATGAGAGTTTTGAAACCCTGAAGACCCGCGGAAGTGAATGGGAACATCTCGGCCTGCTGGGACCGGTGATACGCGCAACGGTGGGTGACACCATACGAGTGGTTTTTAAAAACAAGCTCGAAAACAGATCGGCAAGCATGCATCCCCACGGGCTGGAATACGCCAAAGAGTCGGAGGGCAGCACCTACGCCGACGGCACGGCGGGCGTGGACAGGCGCGATGAAAATATCGCGCCGGGTGCAACGCATACCTATACCTGGACGGTACCGCCCCGGTCCGGCCCGGGACCGGCCGATCCCGCCTCCGTGGCCTGGCTGTATCATTCCAGTGTCAACGGAACGGCGGACATTCATGCCGGACTGGTGGGCCCGATTATTGTTACCCGCCGTTTCCAGGCCCGCGAAGACGGATCTCCGGCGGATGTGCAACGTGAGTTCGTGACTCTTTTTGCGGTGTTTGATGAAAACGACAGTTTCCTGGCCGAACGGAATCGTAATGAATTGGCGCCGCAATCCGATCCGGCGGATACGGCGTTCCGGCAAAGCAATCGCATGCATTCCATTAACGGCTATCTTTACGGCAATCTGCCCGGTCTGGACGTGAATGCCGGCGACTACGTGCGTTGGCATGTGCTGACGCCCGGTCACGGTACGGATATACATAGCCCCCACTGGCACGGCAACGGCGTCACCGCCTACGGCCGGCATACCGATACGGTATCCCTACCGCCCGGAAGCAGGCGCTCCGTCACCATGGAGGCGGATAATCCCGGTACCTGGTTGTTTCATTGCCGTGCTGGCGACCACGGCAGCAGGGGTATGTCGTCCGTGTTTCGGGTTACGGCGCCGTAAATCACCTTGCGGATTAAATCCGGGCGGCAGTCCATTCAATTAACCGTTAGAATACGTCCCCATGTCAGGCAACAGCATCGGAAAATTATTCACCGTTAGCGCCTGTGGTGAAAGCCACGGGCAGGGATACCTGTGCATTGTCGATGGCTGTCCCCCCGGAATGGAGTTGAGTGAGGCGGATATCCAGTCGGATCTGGACCGCCGCAAGCCGGGCCAGTCCCGGCATGTCACCCAGCGGCGCGAATCGGATTCCGTGCGCATCGTCTCCGGTGTCTTCGAGGGCCGTACCACGGGCACGCCCATCGGCCTGGTGATCGATAACGAGGACCAGCGTTCAAAGGATTACTCGAAAATCAAGGACACCTTCCGGCCCGGACACGCGGATTACACCTATCAGCAGAAATACGGCGTCCGGGATTATCGCGGCGGCGGCCGCGCCTCGGCGCGCGAGACCTGCATGCGCGTGGCGGCGGGCGCCATCGCCCGCAAATACCTGCGGGAACGCTACGGTGTGACCATTCGTGGTTATCTTTCACAACTGGGCCCCATTGCACTGGAACTGAAAGATTGGGATGCCGTCACCGACAATCCGTTCTTCTGTCCCGATCCGGATCGTATCGGGGAACTGGAAGAGTACATGGACGCATTGCGCAAGGAGGGCGATTCCGTCGGCGCGCGCATCAATATTACGGCGAGCGGCATGCCCGTGGGGCTGGGTGAACCCATCTTTGATCGCCTGGACGCGGACATCGCCCGCGCCATGATGAGCATCAATGCCGTCAAGGGCGTGGAGATCGGCGCCGGTTTCGCCGCCGTGGCGCAGAAGGGTACCGAACACCGTGATGAAATGACGCCCCGGGGTTTTCTCGGCAACCATGCCGGCGGCACCCTGGGCGGGATTTCCACCGGCCAGGATCTGCTGGTCAGCATTGCCCTCAAGCCCACGTCCAGCATCCGCATTCCCGGACGATCCATCGACATCGACGGCAACGAGACGGAAGTCAGCACCACGGGCCGCCATGACCCTTGCGTCGGCATCCGCGCCACGCCCATTGCCGAGGCCATGCTGGGCATTGTATTAATGGATCACGCCCTGCGGCACCGTGCCCAGAATATGGATGTGAACTCACGAACTCCCGTCATCCCGGCTTCCGCTGACGACAGGAATCCGGACTAGCGTAAATAATTCGCGGCGAGGCCTGCCCCGGCAAGCCCCCGGCTTACAGCTTGCCGGGGCAGGCGTAAGCCGGGGTCGCCGCTCCCACAAGCAGGGTTTGACTCCGGTGTGAAACGGAGCTTGTGGGAGGCCCGACCCCGGGCCGAATTACGAACCACGAGCCACGAGCCACGAATCTCGAACCACGCATTACGAATGACCAGTAACGAATCACCAGCCACGAACCACGAGCCACGAGCCACAGTCCCCTACTGGCGCCTCTCCGGTTTCTATCTCTTCTACTTCGGCGTTGTCGGCCTTTACATGCCGTACTGGCCGCTGTACCTGGATTCACTGGGCCTGACAGCCGGCGGTATCGGCCTGTATTTCGGCGTTACCTCGGCCATGCGCATCCTGGCCCCCAATCTCTGGGGCTGGCTGGCGGATCGCTCCAATCGCCGCATGCCGTTTATCCGTCTGGCCCTGGTCATGGCGGCGTTGATGTTTTTCCTGCTGGGCCAGGTATCCTCCCTGACCGCGCTGTTACTGCTGGGTATGCTGATGGGTTTTTTCTGGACCGGTGCGCTGCCGCAGTTCGAGGCCGTCACTCTGGGACATCTGGGTAACAACACCGACGCCTATCCGCGCATCCGTATCTGGGGATCCATCGGCTTCATCCTCACCGTGACCGGTATTGGTTATTACTTTGAATGGTTCCCTATCGATCATCTGCCGCTGTTTATTACGGCGGTTATGCTGATCTGCCTGTTGAATACCGCGTTGTTGCCCGAGGCCGCCGTCTCCCAGAGTAAACGAACATATGAGCCGCTGTCATCGGTATTGAAAAAGCCGTCGGTTATCGTCCTGTTGCTGGCCGCCTTTTTCATGCAGTTCAGTCACGCGCCGTATTACGCCTTTTATTCCCTGTATCTGTCCGAACATGGTTATGCCAAGACTGTCATCAGCGCCATGTGGAGTCTGGGCGTCCTGGCGGAGGTGGTGGCGTTCCTGCTCATGCGCCGTTTCATACGCCTGTGGGGCCTTCGTTATCTGATGATCGGGAGCCTGCTGCTGGCGGCGCTGCGCTGGTGGATGATTGCCACATTCGTCGACAATATGGTGTTGATGCTGCTTGCGCAGTTGCTGCACGGCGCCACGTTCGGCGTTTTCCATGCCGTGGCGATTCTCCTGATCCACAAAAATTTCCCCGGCCGTCTGCAGGGCCGGGGCCAGGCCCTGTACAGCAGCCTCAGTTTCGGCCTGGGCGTGGCCCTGGGCAGTCTCATCGCCGGCGCCATGTGGGAACCGCTGGGCGCGACGCCGACGTATCTCATGGCGTCAGTCGTTACCGCCGCGGCTGCACTGTTTTGCTGGAAATGGCTGGAAGAGGTGCCATCCCGGCAGCAATAATCTGTTCGATCCGCCTGTTTCCGGTCGAAATGTCCTGCTCATGAACTACACTTAGAAGTGTATTCACAAGCCGGGAGAAGAACGATGGCCTATCAGACGCGCAAGGTGAAATACTGCCATGTAACCGTGCCCAGCCGGCCCGGACAGGGAACCCGGATCCTGGAGCCGTTGAAGGACGCCGGCGTCAACCTGCTCGCCTTCACGGGCTTTCCCGTCGGCGGCCGCAAGGCCCAGGTGGATCTGGTCACGGACGATATTCGCGGCGTGCAGCGAGTGGCAAAGGAAAACGACTGGCGGCTGAGCAAGGTGAAAAAAGGTTTTCTGGTACAGGGTACGGACGAAATCGGCGCCGTCGACAAGGTCCTCTCACGGCTCGCCGACGAGGACATCAACGTGACCGCCGTTGATGCCGTGGCCGCCGGCAAGGGCCGGTTCGGCATGATCTTCTGGGTTAATCCGGCCAAGTACAACAAGGCAGCGCGGGTACTGAAGGCTAAATAGTATTACGGCACCCTAATGAGGGTAAAAGAGCCGTCATGCCGGTGGACACCGGCATCCAGTAGAGAAATCACTCAAGGACACCCAGCAGATTGCTGTAGTTGTCGGTCCAGCGCAGCAGCGTCCCGCTGAAACGGGCCGTCACCGTGCCCTTGTCGGCGGCGACATCCGGATCAATATCCAGGTTCCGGCCCAGCAATACCCAGTCGGATTCATACACCAGACCGTCGGTACTGTCCGGATTGCTGACGGTCAGCGCATCCAGGGAATAGGCGTCCGCCGCCGCGTAGATCACGGGCCGCAGGTCCAGGTGGCGATTGGATATGTGCACGGCGAGTATGCCGTTGTCACGTAAATGATCGAGATAAATACCGAAGGCTTCCTCTGTCAGCAGATGCACCGGAATGGCATCACCGCTGAAGGCATCGATGGCGAGTACGTCGTAGTTGCGTTTCTGTTCCCGATCCATGCTGATACGTGCATCGCCCATAATGATCTCAAATTCGGCCGATGAATGCCGCAGATAAGTGAAGTAGTTTTTTGCCATGTTCACAACCTGCGGATTGATTTCGTAAAACCGCAGATGATCACCGATGCGGGTCAGAGCCGCCATGGTGCCCACGCCCAGGCCGACAACGCCGATGTCGAGCTTCGGTTGCTGTTTGCGCATGGCCGCGATGGCGATACCGATGCCGCTGCTTTCGGCGTAATAGGTGGTGGCGGCCTGGGACAGTTCCTGATCGCCGACTACCTGGGCACCGTGCGTGATGCTGCCGTGCAGAAGCTTGCGAAAACGGACATGGCTCAAGGGATTGTCGACGGGTATGTCCTGGATGCGCAGGACGCCGTAGAAGTTCCGCTCCATGTCGACGACATGTTCGTTCTCCATTTCGAACAGTGTCATGATAATGATGCCGGCCAGGCCGCCGGCGGCGCCCCATAGAACCTGCGTTCCCACGCCCTTCCCGCTGCTGGTGTATTGTTTGTCCCGGAACAGGCACAGGCCGGCAGAGAGTACGATCAGGGTCCAGACCAGCGGCAGTTCCAGGTAATCATTGAACCACAGGGGCGCGATAAGGCCGACAAAAGCGCCGCCCAGGGCACCGCCCGCCGCGATATAAAGATAGAATGCCGTCAGGTGTTCCGGATGCGGCTTGCTGCGGACCAGTTCGCCGTGGCACACCATGCAGCCGGCGAACATTAATAATGAATAGCTGGCGATCTGCAGGATAATGCTGTCGTCCGATCCGGGCCCGATGACATACATCCCCGACAGCAGGGCGACGGCATAAACCGGAAACCACAGGCGCCGCTGATACCAGCGTGGTTTATCGAAACAGAGAATGAACGACAGCAGGTAGAGACTCAGGGGCAGGATCCAGAGAAAGGGCACCACCGCCACGTCCTGACTGATGCGACTGGTGGTGGCCAGCAGCAGTACCGAACCGCAAAAGGCCAGCAATAACCACAGAAACCGATCACCGGGCATCAATGGATGTTGTCTAATCGTGTCCGCATGTTTCCGTGTCACGGGTATTGCGGATTGCAGGGTTGTCCGGGCGCAGGCAACCGTGCCCAGCGCAAACAGTACGAAACCCGCCGACCACAAACCGGCCTGTGCATCCAGCGTCAGCATGGGTTCCACCAGGAATGGGTAGGAAAGCAGGGCCAGGAGCGAGCCGGCATTGGAGAGGGCATAGAGACGATAGGGCGAGCGATCCGGGTAACAACGATTGAACCAGTGCTGAAAGAGCGGCGCCGAGGCGGAAACCAGACCGAAGGGCAGACCGATGGTCAAAAACAACAGAACAAGGATCAGGGTAACCGGATTGTCGCCGGAATCCGGGATCATGCTCTCGTCTGGCGTGATGGGCAGGAACAGCAGCGCCACGATCAACAGGGAACAATGCACCAGTATTTGCTTTTTAATCGTCAGAGCCGAGCGTATGAAATGGGAATACGCATAACCCGCCAGCAGCATGACCTGGAAAAACAGCATGCAGACCGTCCACACCGCCGCCGATCCGCCGAACCAGGGCAGGATGTAACGGCCGATGATGGGCTGGACCTGGAACAGCAGAAAGGCGCTGATGAAAATGGTGGATGCGAAATACAGCATTAGCGGCGGATCGATTGGGCGGGCCGGGTGCTCGAGTCAGGTTTACTTGTACCGTTTCAGTTCAATTGGCGAGAAGACGCGGCCCGAACAGGATCACTGCGGCACCGGTCAGGCACAGCAGCATACCCAGGTAGTCGGTCAGGATCGGGGAGCTGCGTTCCACCAGGTTCAGCCAGACCAGGGAAGAGATAATGTATATCCCGCCATATGCCGCGTAGGCGCGGCCGGCGAAGGCCGCGTCAATACGGGTCAACACCAGGGCAAACAGGATCAGGCATAGAACACCGGGTATCAGCCACAGGGGCGACTGTTCCATGCGCAGCCAGTACCAGAAGGCGTAACAGCCGGCGATCTCGAAGAAAGCGGCGAGCAGAAACCAGAGCCAGTTAAGCATTCAGTATTTCCGGCAGGTCGGTTATGTTTCCAAGCACATGTTTCGCCCGTGAGAAATCATGACCGCGGGTAAAATTGTTTTCCACTATAACACAATCAATACTCGCGGCGACGGCCGATCGCAGGCCGCGTTCCGTATCCTCGATAACGATCGCTTCATCGGGTGAGGCGTTGAAGCGCTCCAATGCGTGCAGGTAGGGATCCGGTGCCGGCTTCGCCCTGGGATAGTCTTCCAGGGTAAGAACAAACTGCATGTGCCGAACAATATCGCGGTGTTCGTGAATCCATTGAAAGTAATCCCGGTTGGCGGTGGTGACCACGGCCATGATGTGAGAAGACGATAATCTCTGTAGTACGTCCCGGACGCCGGGGATCTCAATGTCCTCCTGCTGCAGCATGTCCCGGTAGTAGCTATCACGGACGGCAATGGCCGACTCAATCTCGGCGTCCGTCATGCCGGACTGCCGGGCGATTTCCCAGCAGCGCCGGCCCCGGATCATGTACTGATGGTAGGTTGTTTCATCCAGTTCCAGGGAGAGTTCCTCGAACACGCGCCGTGTGGCGCGGAAGAACAGGACTTCGGTATCCACCAGAACGCCGTCGTTATCCCACAGTATGTACTTATACATCATGCTCCCGGTATCAGGATATGTCGTTTTAATTCCAACAGCATGCTTTGGGCCGTGTAATTGCGCATCGTTTTAAATTGCAGCACAGTATTCAAACCCGCAGGATATGGAGAATCTGTATTGTAACAAAAGCATCATATTCCGCATCGAATGTTCTGTCTAAACAAGTGTTCCGAACGGATGTACAGGAGAAGCTGTCCCCAGCTTACGATATGCCGGAATCCAGTTGAATAATAACCGCCCTCCGGGCGGACTTATCGGACTGGTGCCGTGTCAGACCGGGCATGATGTATCATCCGCACTTGTACGCCCATTCGGTCAGCAGTTTGAATATATCAGGATATCAGCCCGCAACCCTGATGAAGTAATGCTTGCACACTGGTAAAAATTATTATGCTTGATTCCTATCTCTCTTCCACGCTCGCCTTTCTGGCGTTTCTGTTTATTTTCGTTATAGGTCTGGGTGCCGCCGCAGTTGTGGTTTTGTTTCTTGTTGATGTTTGTCAGAGCAAGGACGCTATCCGCCGCAACTACCCCGTCGTCGGACGTTTCCGTTATCTTTTCATAAAGCTGGGAGAATTCTTCCGGCAATATTTCTTCGCCATGGATCGCGAGGAGATGCCGTTCAACCGCGCACAGCGGCAATGGGTTTACCGGGCCAGTACCGCCCTGGACAATACCAGTGCCTTTGGTTCAACCATGAATACTCTCGCCTCGGGGACCATCGTATTCGTAAACTGTCCTTTTCCCAGCCTGGATCAGGATCTCGCCGCCTCCACACCCACGATAATAGGTCCCGGCTGCCGGCACCCCTATACCGCGTCTTCCTTCTTCAATATTTCCGGTATGAGTTACGGTGCACTGTCGGCACCGGCGGTGCGTGCCCTGTCCCGTGGGGCAAAGATAGCGCAATGCTGGCTGAATACCGGCGAAGGGGGGGTGTCCTCCTATCACGTGGAAGGCGGCTGCGATCTGGTCTTCCAGATCGGGACCGCCAAATTCGGTGTGCGCGACGCGGAAGGTAATCTCTCCGATGATAAGCTCCGGGAGGTGGCCGCCCATGAACAGGTCAGGATGTTCGAGATCAAGCTTTCCCAGGGGGCCAAGCCGGGCAAGGGGGGTATTCTGCCAGCGGCGAAGATCACCGACGAGATCGCGCGGATCCGGAACATCACGCCCGGGCAGGACGTTATTTCCCCCAACCGCCACATAGATATCGACAGCGTAGGGGACCTTCTCAACAGTATCCACCATATACGCGAGGTCACCGGCAAGCCAGTGGGCTTCAAGAGCGTCATCGGCTCGGTCAGTTGGCTGGAGGCCCTGTGTCAGGAGATTCTGCGCCGCGGTATCGACAGCGCGCCGGATTTCATCACTCTGGACTCAGGTGACGGCGGCAGCGGCGCGGCACCCATGGCGTTGATGGATAATACCGGTCTGTCGATCCGGGAATCCCTGCCTCTGCTGGCCAACCTGTTAAAAGAATATCAACTCAAGGACCGTATTCGACTCATTGCCTCGGGAAAGTTGATCACGGCCGCGGAGGTGGGCTGGGCCCTGGCCGCGGGCGCCGATTTCGTCAACAACGGGCGCGGATTCATGTTCGCGCTGGGCTGCATTCAGGCCATGCGTTGCAATAAAAACACCTGTCCCACGGGCGTGACTACACACAACCCGCGCCTGCAAAGGGCTCTGGACCCGGCCGACAAGTCGGTACGGGTTGCCAATTATGCCTTTAATATGTGCCGCGATGTGGAAATCATCGCGCACTCCTGCGGCGTTCCCGAGCCGCGCAGGCTGCGGCCGTATCACGTACGTATCATGCAAGCCGACGGCCGTTCCATTCCGTTAAACGAGCTGTACCCGAGCTCTGATCCGGCCGATCACGACCCCGTCAAGGCGGCCGAGGCGGCTCGTAATGCCGCGCAAGCAATCGTACCGGGGCAGCTGTGAATCAGCGGACGTTCGGTTAGAAAGACCGATCTTGGAAACAGCCTTATATAAGACAGGCTTTTTCTTTCAGCAACACATTTAATATCTGATGGTTCAATGAGTAGTCAATCGGCAGGTCGACGACATGGACACCCGCTGTGTTCAGACAATGATCCAGGGTTTCCTGAAAGTGATCGTCGCTTTGTACACGATAGCCGTTGGCGCCGTAACTTTGCGCATGGGTGACAAAATCCGGATTGTCGTAATCCAGCCCGAAATCTTCAAATCCCATATCCTTCTGCTTCCACTTGATCATGCCGTAGGCGCTATCGTTGACGATAATCACCAGCAGATTCAGTTTCAGCCGCACGGCTGTTTCCAGCTCCTGTGAATTCATCATGAAGCCGCCGTCGCCGCAGACCGCAACCACCTGGGTCTCGGGATACAGCATTTTCGCCATCATGGCGCCGGGCAGACCGGCACCCATGCTCGCCAGGGCATTGTCCAGCAGCATGGTATTGGCGGAATAGCATTTGTAATTGCGGGCAAACCAGATTTTATAAATCCCGTTATCCAGGCTGATAACGGCATCCTCGGCCAGGCTTGTACGCAGTATATGTACCAGACGCTGTGGAAGCATCGGGAAGCGGCTGTCGTGAAAGTATTTTGACAGATGGGTCTCCACTTCTTTCTTGACGGTTTTGAAGTAGGACAGGTCCCAATGTGGTTGGGGTTCGATTTTCCGCGCCAGCCGGTGCACGGAGGAAGCAATATCACCCACCACATTCAGTTGCGGAAAATACACAGCATCCACCTCGGCCGGGGAGAAATTCACATGGATGACCTGTCTGCCTCCGTGGTGCATGAAGAACGGCGGTTTTTCCACCACGTCATGTCCTACGTTGATGATCAGATCCGCCCGGTCTATGGCGCAATGGAGAAAATCATGATCCGACAGGGCGGCGGTGCCGATATACAGGGGATGACGTTCATCGACAACGCCTTTGCCCATCTGCGTGGTAAAAAACGGAATGCCGGTGGCGTCGACAAATTCGGTCAAGGCCACGCTGACGCGTTTGCGGTTGGCGCCGGCTCCGATCAGCAGCAGCGGCTGCCTTGCCGCCTCGATCATGTTGACGGCTTCGGCTATGGCATCCTCCGTGGCATCGGGCCGGTAATGGCCGATGACGGGGAATACCGTATCAACACATTCCTCCCCGGCGATGTCTTCGGGCAGTTCCAGATGTACGGCGCCGGGCCGCTCCTCGATCGCCAGGCGGAATGCCTCTCGGACCAGTGAAGCGATGGTGTTGCCGTTGACAATCTGCCGGGTGAACTTGGTCACCGGTTGCATCAAATCCACCACGTCCAGGATCTGAAAGCGGCCTTGTTTACTGGTTTTAATGGGCTTCTGACCGGTGATCATGAGCATCGGCATGGCTCCGAGCTGGGCAAACGCGGCGGGCGTGACGAGGTTGGTCGCGCCGGGACCCAGCGTTGCCAGACAAACGCCCGGTTTCCCGGTTAGGCGCCCATAAGTGGCCGCCATGAAACCGGCGCCCTGTTCGTGCCGGGTGACGATCAACCGGATGCCGGAGTCTTTCAGGGAATTCAGCAGATCCAGATTTTCTTCACCGGGAACAGCAAACACATACTCGACCCCTTCATTCTCCAGGGCCTTTACCATCAGATCGGAGGCTTTCATTATTACAGTCTTGTTAGTATGTAAAGGTCAGCTCGCAGTATATTGTCGACATCATTCCTTTTAGGTGCAGATTCTTATTTATTTGTTACAACTGCTGATGAGCTCATCATATAACGCGGAATTATCACACCGGATGAATTTAACTCTGATATGTTGCCTGTTAAGTTATTTTTCCGGCTCTACCAATGCCTGATACAACGCCGTGACGGTGAGATGACGAATGTCCAGAGGACTGCCGGGGGCGCCCGCGCCCATGCGCTGGATCATGCCGATGAAAACAATATCGTGTTCGGGATCGATCCAGAACCAGGTGCCCGCCGCGCCGCCCCAGTAGTAGGTGCCCTTGCCCGTGAGTGTGCCGGCCCGGACCGGGTCCGTGATCACGGCAAAGTCCAGACCGAATCCGACGCCCGGATAGACATTCATACCGGCGGGCAGGTGATCGGCGCGCAGCAGGACCACCGTTGCCGGCGCCAGGATACGGACGTTGCCCAGTTTGCCGCCGTTCAAGAGCATTTGCGAAAAGCGCAGGTAATCCCGGGCCGTGGAGACCAGCCCGGCGCCGCCCGAGGACAGACTGGGCGGGCTGTTATAATCAGCGGCGCCGAATCGATCCCCCCTGGCCGGCTGCAGCATCTGTTTTTCCTCATCCCAGCCGTACAATTGCGCGAACCGATCCCGCTTTGCCTCCGGCACATAAAAGCCGGTGTCGCGCATGTCCAGCGGCTCGAAGATCCGTTCTTCCAGGAATTCCGGCAGACTGCGGCCGGAGAGTTTTTCCACCAGATAACCCTGGATGTCTACCGAGACGCTGTAGACCCAGCGCGTGCCCGGCTGGTACAAAAGCGGGATCCCGGCTAGCTTGTCGATCATGTCAGACAAACTGCTGTTCGCATCGAGTACGTTCTTTTCCGTATACAGCTTGTCCACCGGCGTGTTACCGAAAGCCCCGTACGTGAAGCCGGCGCTGTGAGTCATCAGCTCGCGCAGGGTGGGCGCGTGATCCGGTTCTTTCAGTATCAGATCGCCGCTCTTGTTCTCGCCCGCGTAAACCTTGAGATCCCGGAACTCGGGAATGTACTTGTGGATCGGATCATCCAGCTTCCATTTGCCTTCCTCGTACAGGATCATCATGGCTACACCGATGATCGGCTTGGTCATGGAATAAATACGGAAGATGGTATCCGGGGTCATGGGTTCGCCCGCCGCCTGGTCGCGCATGCCTACGGCCTTGTGGTGGAAGACCTTGCCGTGGCGCGCCGCCATGGTGACCACGCCGTAGAGTTCCTGTTCCGCCACCAGTCGTTGCATCGTGGCATCGAGGTGTCCCAGCCGTTCCGGTGAAAAACCCGCCTCGGCCGGGCGCGCGGTCGGTAGAGCGCCGTCCGCCACTGCCGGGACGGGTGTGGTAAGGATTATGAGCAGGACAGGTAGAATGCTGTACAGGCGGGCATGCATGGTTCCGGTCTCCTTATATATGTTCCAGTATCGATTCTGTCGTGTTTATCTTATCAGGCCCCGGACAATGATGCCCGAAGCAAACCACCGTATGCGAGTGGTCGGGAGTGGTCAGTCGAGTCAGGACTTGGCCCTGATTTCTAACAAGACCTGATTCTGATTTTCCATATCACCCAAAAAGGCTTCCCTCCAAACATACCCCATAGGGGTGATACCGGAACCGGCGCATAAGGCGTAAAATCGTATATTTTATATGCCGTGCGGAGTCCTGATGATGGCGAAGAACAACAACAAACGCCGGCTTGAGGTGATTCGGTTGTGCCGGGATTCCATGGCGAATCCCGCCTTCCGGATCACGCTGGTCTATCTGGCCATTTCACTGCTCTGGATTTCTATCTCCGGCCGGGTAGCGGTGTTCCTGTCCGGGCACACGGACATTCCCTTGGATAAGATCGAACTGATCAAGGGTACCGTTTTCGTCCTGGTGACGGCCTTGCTTTTGTTCGTGCTGATCGCCCGCAGTGTCGGCAAGCTGAAAACCCACGAACACCGGATCCAACGACTGAACCGGGTCTACGCCGTCCTCAGCGGCATCAACAGCGCCATTCTCAGGATCCGGGACCGCCAGCAACTGCTGGACGAGGCCTGCCGCATCGCTTCCGTTCATGGTCTGTATGAGGCCGTCAGCATCCGCATGATCAATCCGGAAACGGGCGAGGTGGAAACCCTGGCCAGCGCCGGCCTGGCGAAGGACTTCATCGACAACATCAAGGTGACCGTCGCCGAGGGCGGGGCCTACAGCCACGGTCCCACGGGCACGGCCCTGCGCGAGAATCGATTGGTAGTCATCAACAATATGGCCGCGGACGCCAGTGTCGAGCCCTGGCGCGAGGTAACGAAGCAATACTATATCCGCTCGTCCGCGGCGTTTCCCATTACCATCGACGGTGAAACCATCGGCGTGTTCAGCTTCTATTCCCGGGAACGGGATGCCTTTGACAGTGATGAAGTACGGCTCCTGGACGAAGTCGTCGCGGACACCTCGCTGGGGCTGGAGTATATCAGCAAGGATCAGCAACTCGCTTTCGTATCGACGCATGATGTGGTTACCGGACTGCCCAACCGGGCATTACTGGAAGATCGCATCGAGCAGTACCTGGCGCGTCATCATCACCAGCCCGGCCGTATCGCCGCGCTGATCGTCATCGTTGTGGAAAATTACACCCGCACCGTGGATATCTACGGACCGTCCGTGGGCGACAAAATCACCCGTGAAATCGCCGGCCGGCTGACGGGGATACTGCGGGAAGGCGATACCGCCGCCAAGATCGGCTCGCACCGTTTTGCCATCTTCATGGTCGACATGGGCACGCGCGGCGATGTCACTTATGCGTCACGGAAAATCACCTCCGGCCTGCCGGATGTGATCCCCATCAACGGCAAGGATGTCGTACCGCAGTACCGGGCCGGTATCAGCATCTGCCCGAAAGACGCGACGGACGCCGACAGCCTCATTCGCTATGCCAACCTCGCCCTGACCTCGGCCAGAAAAGAGGATGTCCCCTACCGTTTTTATACCAGCGAGGAGGAGGCCGAAACCCGGCGCGCCGACAACATTGAAAGACTGCTCGGAACAGCCCTGCAAAGGCAGGAGTTCAGACTCTATTACCAGCCGATTATCGACACCCGCAACGGGCGGATGACGGGCCTGGAAGCCCTGATCCGGTGGCAAAACAGCGAACTCGGAATGGTCTCGCCGGGTGATTTCATCCCCATTGCCGAGGATACCGGGTTGATCGAGCAGCTCGGCCACTGGATCGTCGAACAGGCCGTTCATCAACTCAGCGACTGGACCCGGGACGGTGGTAACAAGGACGTCCACATAACCATCAATATTTCCAGCTCCCAGTTGCGGGATAAAGCGTTCGCCCGCAAGCTGCTGTCCGCCATCGAACGGATCGATTCGCACCTGCCCCGGCACAGCCTGGCGCTGGAGATCACGGAGTCCATGCTCATGAACCGGTCCGAGAGTATCATGCGCCAGTTCGCCCGGATCAGGGAAGCGGGGCTGTCGATCTATGTGGACGATTTCGGCACGGGCTATTCGTCCCTGAGTTACCTGCACCAGTTCCCGGTCGATGTCCTCAAGATCGATCGCAAGTTCATTAACGACATGACCGGTAATAAAAGCGCGGAAGTCCTGGTCCGCGGTATCGTCAGCATGGCATGCGGGCTCGGGCTGCGCACGGTGGCGGAGGGCGTGGAAACGGAAGAACAGTTCGCCATGCTGAAAGACCTGGGCTGCGACATGGCCCAGGGATTCCTCTTCTCCCGGCCGGTCCCGGCCGGGGAAATCGATTTCGGCAAGTGGAAGACCTGAGGTATCCTCCGATAAACAGCAGCGCATCCCGCCCCGGGCGTCGTACTTCCCACAACCCCGGTTTCACTCCGGAGTAAAACCCCGGGGGTAGGAGCGGCCACCCGGCCGCGATACCATGTGAAAAAGCCTTGTAGCCTGTAGCCCGGATGCAGCGCAGCGAAATCCGGGAAGCAGAAGGAAAAACGAGCCGTCATTCCGGACAAGCCCGCTTTTTGGGCGCGATCCGAAATCCAGCCAGTAACAAGGGCAGGCAGAGCGTCGTCCGCGAAAGCCGTCGGATGAAACAGGAATCGTCCGAAACAATGGAAATATAATCCAGGGCAAGCCGAACATGCCTGCGAGACAATTCTTTAAGGCGATGAAAATATGGAAAATGTTATGTGCTCTGGACACTTCGATCAGTAACTGTCTATACTGAATATAAATCTAATCCGTTGAAAAAGGGAGTCTTTTCAATATGCTTCTCATGGTCGGCCATAGTGGAATAGTAAATACGTTTTTGGCTTCCTTGTTATCCGGCGTATAGAGGAGCAAGCGTGTACTTTGAAATTGTCGGCACTATCGAGAGTGTCGAGACTATCGCAGTTAGCGGCCAGATTCGGGAAATCAGGCGGTTTCAAAAGCGATTTGGTTTCGGGAGATGGCGTAAATTAAAAGGTAGAGCCACGGTCCGTTTGTTCAACGGAAACCTGAGACAGGCTGAGATACATTGGTACGAAGCTCACGGAATCGGTAAAAAGAAGATGAAGATAAACGCTTTCTAGACTAAAGGCCATGGCAGGAACACATCAAATCAACAGGAATTTCGTTCTCTGCATTGAAGATCGGGATTGCGATGATCTTCAAAAAGGAAAGGTATATATAGTCCTCAAAGATCAGGATGCAGAGAGTGAAGATAATTTGCGAGTGATGGATGAATCCGGTGAAGATTATCTGTACCCCCGTGCATATTTTGTACCGATCGATTTACCGAATGAGGCCAAAAGTGCAATTGGCGCTGAATCATAAAACGGGTTTTATGACCTGAATGCATCTCAGTAACGTAGGGCGGGTAGAGCGCCGTCCGCGAAACCCGCCAGATAAAAATGAATCGTCATTCCGGACAAGCCCGCTTTTTGGGCGCGATCCGGAATCCAGTCAACTTGCGGCCGAATAGATCTCAGCGGAATCCGGGAAGCAGAGCAAAGCAGGGTGGGCAGAGCGTTGTTTGCGAAACTCACCGGATAGAAAAGGAACTATCATTACTGGCTCGGTTGGTCGTAATAAGGAGCCGTCATTCCGAGCGGAGCAAAGAATCTTCAACCCAACAAAAGATCTCTCCTGTCGTCGAGATGACACCGTTGTGCCCGCATGCCGAGAAGGCGTCATTCTGAGTAGAGCGACGATCCCGGGTTTTACCTGTTCTGCGTGATCACCCTGTTCGCGTTGGTGTGGGAGGCGGTTGTGGGTGAGACATGGAGAGTGAATAAGGAATCCTGATACTGTCTGGCCTGAATCCCTGGTATCTCTTATGGCTAATTATTGTGACCAGCTTCATGATATTCATCTGGCTGCAAAAGTCTGAAGGATGACTGCTTTGCTTTTGTTTCAGCGAGTGTGGTTCGGTAGATCTCATTATCTTTATTCAAGGTAACAGCCTTGCGGGCGGCGTTGATCGCTTCATCGTACAGTGTCTGTTCAGCCAATGCATTGGCAAGATTGTTCCAGGCAGCTGCGTGCGAGTTGTCTGTTACAATAACTTCACGAAATGCTGCAGCTGCTTTACTGTATTTGCCCAGCTTATAGTAAGTGTTACCCAGTCCCATGCGGGCAATTGTACTGACCGGCCAGCGTTGGAGTACAGTCTGGTAGGCAGTAATGGCAGCGGGGTATTGTCCGGCCCGTTCCAGACCCGCGGCCCCCTTGAGTACTGCCATCTCGGATGCCTGCGATGGCAGCTGATCGGGTGGAGTCACGGTGATGGCCCAGTAGTCGGCACGTTGCCAGGTTCTTTCAAAACTGTTGATATTGAGCACCCGTTGCGGGTCAAGACCGGAATGCAAAAACAGATTTTCAGCATCCAGATCATAGCCAGTGGCGACTGCAAAGTGCCATTGCGGATAAATTCTTACTCCCAGATTCTGAAAGACCATAACCGGGTTGCCGGCAGCTATTTCTGCCAACAGGTTATGCAGGGAACTGACTTCAACCGACAACGCGCCATTGCGTCTGGCGCCAGCCAGTACATCTGGAGTGAGAGTACCTTCCCGGCCAGGTGTATAAATCTGGCTGGCGATGTCATGCTGTTCAGCCGGAATGCCTGCCCAATTCAACATCATGGCCAGTGACGCCGGGCCACAGTAGTACTTCTCCTGTGGATAGAAAGGGACTCCTGCTACTGAGGCCCGTTCGGGGAGCGTCGATGGCTGCTCCAGCACCAGTCTTGTTTGTGGAGCTGCACACCCCGTTAATACAGATAATACAAGCAGGGGCAGGCTCCATTGAAAGCCTGCATGCTTGAGACAATGCATAAATCCAGGATTTATCTTGCGCAGCGCGTGAAATTGAAAAAGGATGTCAGGCACAGCAAGTCAGTAATCAGTAATATAATGAAGACTGTTACAATAGCACCAACAATCGGACCTACAACACCTTCACCAGCCGGCATGGTTTCAATCTGCCCGGCAATTTTCTGTATTTCGCTGTCAGACAAACTGTTTATCCGGCTTAATGCTTCATCGGGATCCACACCCTGGGCAGTCATTTCAACACGCACATCTTCGCGGGACATGAATTCATGAACCAGCGCGCGTTCAGCAACAAGTGAGCTTTCCTCGATCAGACTGTCAGTGCTGACATTTGCGGCACTGAATGAAGTGATCGGGAAACTGCTCATAATCAGAACCAGTATTAGCGGGCGCGCCAGAAATTTTGCCATGTGCTCAAAATAGATCATGTTGTTTTACCTTGTTTATTGAATAATTCTAATCACCGGATTGTACTTCAATGCTCCGGATCCTGAATTGTGTTCTTCAGACAGTTACGGCTGGAATTCATGTCAATAATTGTTCCATTTCTGTAGTTAATGATCTGTGCGGTAGTGCACAGATCGCAGAGTTTGCTTAAAGAAATCTCACGTTATAGATCATTTTAGAATCGTGACAGGTATCCCCTTGGCGCCGGCATAAAAAACAATGATTTCAGCCGGTCTGTCACCTTCATTGATACCGTAATGTCATGTTTGCACGACTTCAATAAGACCATCTCCGGCCTGTAACTGCAGGCGGTCACCGTTTTCGGTAATCATAGTAAAGCAGGGTGGGTTGAGCGTCGTTTGCGAAACCCACCGGAAGGAAAAGAAGCCGTCATTCCGGACAAGCCCGCTTTTGGGCGCTATCCGGAATCCAGCCAGCTTGTAGCCGGATAGATCTCAGCGGAATCCGGGCAACAGAGCAAAGCAGGCCGAGAAGAGCGTTGTTTGCGAAACCCACCAGATAGAAAAAGCACTATCATTACCGGCCCGGTTGGTCGTAATAAGGAGCTACCACTACCCACCCAATTGGCCGACATTCCGAGTGGAACGAGGAATCTCAGCTGAAAACAACCAGTTAACCATGCCACCTGGACACCCCGCGCACGCCGTCATACTTGAATGAATGCCCACCTCATTGAAAAACAGGGAGGTTTTCAAGCTCCTCAATGAACACATACCGCCCCCGCACCAGTCGTAAGAGCCTGTTCGAAAAACTGCTCACCTCCCCTCGAGGGCAGGGGGTATGAACGCACCTTTAGTGGAAAAAGGGGACGGAACCCTTTTTATAATAAAGTCTTGAATTCATTCACGGAGAGGCCTGCATCCTTTGCAATACCACCCATGGTATAGGCGTCGATTGGGTTGGCTCGTGGGATGGTTACAATACGGGTACCGTCAGACATGACGATATGCTTCCCCTGGCGTTTGACCTCAAACCCTGCCTTTTCAAGGGCCTTGACTGCAGCTTTATGTGAGACGCCGGGAATCTTTGGCACAATCAACCCGCGATATCGATTTCGCGGATCTCTGCACCTTCAAGCATCTCGTTTGCAACGGCCAGGTAGGAACTGATCGCGTCCCTGGCGTTGTCCAGTGCCTCCGCTTCCGTGGTTCCCTGAGACCAGCAGCCGGGGAGTCCGGGTACTGATACACTGTATCCTTCGTCGGTTTTCTTTAGTGCGATTTTGTATTTCATGAGGCTATTATAGCGTGTAATTGACTCCATGTGGATTCCGGGTCTCCGCTACGCTGCGCCCGGAATGACGGCTCCGATTGGGGATTTACGCTATGAAGCCGTCCCCCCAACCGTCAACTCATCAATCTTGATCGTCGGCTGACCGACACCCACCGGCACGGACTGCCCGTCCTTGCCGCAGACGCCGATGCCGGAATCCAGGGCCATGTCGTTGCCTACCATGGAGACTCGGGTTAATACATCCGGGCCGTTGCCGATGATGGTGGCGCCCTTGACGGGGGCGGTGATCTTGCCGTCCTCAATGAGCCAGGCCTGGCTGGCGCTGAAGACGAACTTGCCGTTGGTGATGTCCACCTGGCCGCCGCCGAACTGGGTGGCGTAGATGCCTTTCTTCACCGATTTAATAATCTCTTCCGGATCGCGTTCGCCGCCCAGCATGTAGGTGTTGGTCATGCGCGGCATGGGCAGGTGGGCGTAGGATTCGCGCCGGGCGTTGCCGGTGGGGTTCATGCCCATGAGGCGGGCGTTCATTTTGTCCTGCATGTAGTTGCGCAGGATGCCGTTCTCGATGAGCGTGGTGGATTGCGTCGGCGTGCCTTCGTCGTCCACGGTTAATGAGCCGCGGCGGTTGGGAATGGTGCCGTCGTCCACCACGGTGACTTCCGGGCTGGCGATACGCTGGCCCAGCTTGCCGGAGAAGGCGGAGGTTTTCTTGCGGTTGAAGTCGCCTTCCAGGCCGTGGCCGATGGCTTCATGTAAAAGAATACCGGGCCAGCCGGGGCCCAGTACCACGGTCATGCTGCCGGCGGGGGCGTCCACGGCCTCCAGATTGATTAATGCCGCTTCCACCGCCTCGTCCACGTACTGTCGCGCCATGTCTTCGTCGTAGAAATAATCGTAGCCGAAGCGGCCGCCGCCGCCGGCGCTGCCTTTCTCGCGGCGGCCGTCCTGTTCGACAATGATGGAGACGTTCAGGCGCACCAGCGGCCGGATGTCGGCGCTGAAGGTGCCGTCCATGCCGGCCACCAGCATGGTGGTGTATTCGCCGGCCAGGGAGGCGATGACCTGTTTCACGCGCGGGTCTTTCTTGCGCGCCAGTTCGTCCACTTTCTGCAGCAGGGCGATCTTACGATCGGCGGGCATGGCGTCCAGGGGATCGTCGCTGCCGTACAGGGGCACGATGTCCTGTTTGTGCCAGGCCTGCAGGGATCGGTCCGAGCCGCTTTGGGCGATGGCGCGGGCGGCGTGGGCGGCGCTGGTCAGGGCCGGCAGCTGGATCTCGTCGGAATAGGCGAAGCCGGTTTTCTCGCCGCTGACGGCGCGCACGCCGACGCCCTGATCAATATGGTGGGTGCCTTCCTTGATGATGCCGTCCTCCAGCACCCAGGATTCCATGCGCGAGGATTCGAAATACAGGTCCGCCTGGTCGACTTGCCGGGTGATGAGTTGATCCAGGGTTTTCTGCAGGTCGTTGATGCCCAGCCCCACGGGGGCGAGCAGGGATTGGGTGGCGGTGTCCAGCGGTGTATTCATGCGTGTCTCTTTATATTAATGTCTTGTGTTTCAGGGCCGGGAATTTGCGGCGCAGTTGCTCGACCTCATCCAGGTCGATGTCCGCGCTGACCACGCCCGGGCCCTTGTCCAGTTGCGCGAGGATATCACCCCAGGGATCGATGATCATGCTGTGGCCCCAGGTGGCGCGGGTGGCGGTATTCTGCCCGCCCTGGGCGGCGGCGATGACGAAACAGAGGTTTTCCACGGCTCGCGCCCGTAACAGGTGTTCCCAGTGCCGCCGGCCGGTGGTTTCCGTGAAGGCCGACGGAACGGTAATGATGTTAATACTTTGATCCAGCATGCGCCGGTAGAGTTCCGGGAAGCGCAGGTCGTAGCATATGGACATGCCTATATTGCCGATGGGGGTGTGGGCGACGATGATCTCGCTGCCCGGCATCATGGTGCGGGATTCGGTATAGGATTCACCGCCCTCGCTCTCGTCCAGGACCACGTCGAACAGGTGGATCTTGTCGTAGCGGCTCACGCATTGGCCTTCCGGGTTGTACAGCAGGCAGGCGTTGTAGACCCGGTCGGGATTGCCGGACTCCAGCGGGATGGTGCCGCCCATGAGCCAGAGGCCGTACTTTTTGGCCTGGTCGGCGAGGAAATCCTGCAGGGGGCCGCTGCCGTAGGGTTCCTGAATAGCCAGTTTGTCGGTGTCTTCAAGGCCGATGACGGGGAAGAACTCCGGCAGCTGGACGAATTCGGCGCCGTGATCCGTCGCCGCCTCGGCGATGAGGGTCTCGGCGCTTTCCAGGTTGGCGTCCACATCCGGGGTGGAGACCATTTGCAGGGCGGCGACTCGGGGCATTGTTCAGTGATCCCGTGGTTTTGGTGTTCATTATCGGTGCGAGGGTGCGCCTCCCACAACCAGAGTTTTCCCTCATTGCCAAACCGTGCATGTAGGAGCGGCCACCCCGGCTTACAGCATGCCGGGGCAGGCTCCGGCCGCGAATTATGACTACCTGAGCATAATCCTGTATGCGGGCCACCCAAGCCGTCATCCCGGCCAGGCTTGCCCCGGACATGATCCGGGGGATTGGCCGGGATCCAGTTGCATGGATGCGCCGATCTGCTCCTGTCATGACCCTCCATGGCTAGTACCTCGACACAGGGATGATGATGAATTCAGCGCCGGTCCAGGGCCTTTCCCGCAAGGCGCGGCGGCGCCGGCAGAGTGGGCCCTCTGTCAAGCCGGCGCAACGCAGCGGGAAAGGCCCTGGCCGGCGCCCTCCGGGTCGGCCCAAAAGCGGCCATTGCGTCGTTGTTTTCTCTTGCCATAGGCCCACTATGCCTGCGAGAAAACGCCTTGCACTGGCCGCTTTTGGATTGACTGAACTCATCATAATTCCTGTGTCGAGGTACTAGAAGAGGATAAAACGCATAAGGATACAGAGGCGGTGCGACGCGAACAAGCAAGGGGACGTATAAAAAAAGGCCCCGGTAGCCGGGGCCTGAGTTCAGCAAAGAATAGGCGGGAGTGAATTATTCCGCGGTCAGCATGTCGCGGTTGTTGTCCAGGGTCATCTGTCCGACGCCGTCCACATTCATCAATTCCTCGACGGAAGAGAAGGGTCCGTTTTCCTCGCGGTAATCGATGATGGCCTCGGCGCGTTTTTCGCCGACGCCCTGGATGGACATCAGGGTTTCCGCGTCCGCCGTATTGACATTGATCCTGTCGGCGGCGGCCAGTTGAAGTGAAAAGAACAGAAAGGAAGTGAGAAGTATTTTCCGTATGCAATCCATGGTTGCCTCCTTTAGATTTTAGATTGAATCCCTTTACTCCATGCGCCTGTAATACTAGTCGAATTGAACAGGGATTTAAATACCTCAAAAAGGGGACAAAAAAAGCCCCGTATAAACGGGGCTGAAGGGAGGGATGCTGATTTAACTGTTTGATTTACCAGTAAACCTGCCCGCGGAAGGAGAGGCCATGGGGCTCGTCGCCGTCAAAGGCGCTGCCGGGGCGGTTCATGTCGAGGGTATAAATGTAGTTGGCCATGAAGCGCATGTTCTTGTTCACGTACCAGTTGACGCCGGCGGTCAGGGCTTCCTGCGCCCCGCCGCTTCCGGCTCCGAGAACACCGACGGCGTCGTTCAGGTCAAGCTTGTCGTAGCGAACGGCCACCTGCCAGCCGCCGTAACCGCCCTTGCCGACAACACTGTTGGGGGCGACACTGCCGAATTGCGCCTTGCCGGTATCGTATTTGGGTGATTCGCCGGTGAGGAAATAACTGGTTTCGGCGTAATAACCGTCCAGATCCGCATCCGGTACGCCGGCAAGCGCCGAATTTACCGTCATGCGTGAATATTCCGACTTGAAGCCGAAGGAACCGTAAACGGCGGCGGCCTCGACGTTGAGTCCCAGCGTATCATCGGCGGCCGCGCCGAAATTGGCATCCACAAAGCGATCCGCCGTGCGGAAGATCCCCGGCCGTTGCCGAACGCGCAGGGTCCGGTCCACCAGTTTCCGGTACCAGATACCGGCACCGACGGCCATCAGGTGGTTCTTGTCCCGCATCAGGGGGACGAAGGTACCGCGGGCCGCGATATTGAGTTCATCGTCGATACCGCCGCCGCTGGGCTGGCCGCCCTGTTCGGCACCGAACACGCCGGCATGCAATGTCCAGCGATCATTGCCGCCCCGGGTAAACGCGGCCACACCCAGTTGCCGCGCGGGCTGCAGCGGGCCGTCGGCGAGAAAGGGACGCTCGATGAAACTCATGTATTTCGAACTGGACAGGGTTGCCAGGCCGAACGGTATATGGGACTGGCCGAACTTGACCCAGGAATTGCCCGACTTGTAACCGATGAAGCCGTCCTTCATGGATGTGCCGTTGCCGGCGAAATCCATTTCCAGCTTGTAAATCCAGTTGCCGAACATGCTGCCCTCAAACCCCAGGCGGGCGCGGCGGATAAAGGGTTCGCTGCCGATCTTGTTGATGTCGGAATTGACCAGGTTGTAATCGGCCATGACCCGGCCGATGGGTTGCCAGGACCAGTCGCCGTCGGCGGAGGACACCTTGAACTTGCCCCTGGTTTCAATCTTCGGCATGTCCTTGACCTTCTCTTCCACTTCAGCCTGCGCAGCTTCATTCTTTTCCTCATCCGCGGCGGCGGCAATCTTCAGGGAGCGGTATTCCTCCGCCGAGATACTGCCTTTTTTATACATGATTTCGATAAGCTGCATCATGGCATCGTTGCCGGCCTGTGCCGGTGCAGACAGTGCGGCCATGAGCCACAGCATTGCCGAACCGCAGAGTGTGCTTGATTTGATACGGGTCACGATGATTCTCCTCGTTTTGTGTTCAAGAGACGGTTGATACATTTCGGCATGACCTCCCGCCGGCAGGCCATGCATTCGAGTTTCGAGTCGGGAACAATAGAGCCGGACTGTGAATAACCGATGACCTTTTTGTTACAGACAGATGAAGAAAATGTTGAATGGATTACATGCCGGCGCCGGCAGGGCCTCTTTATGACAAATCAGAAGATCGGGAGGCTTATATTCCTTGTCATGAAACTGTAATATGTTTCGTGTCTAATTCGCGCCATGCTTCAGACAGTTTATGATGCCATGAAGGGTAAGATACTCGTCATTGAGGATGAAGTCGCCATCAGGGAGATGCTTGGATACGCCCTGATGAAGGAGGGCTATGAGTTTCATGAAGCCGCCGATGTGGAGCAGGCGCGTCCGATTACGGCGGAGCATCGGCCCGATCTCATCCTGCTTGACTGGATGCTGCCCGGCATGAGCGGAGTCGATTACGCCCGTCGTCTGCGCAATGATCCCGATACCCGCGATATCCCGATTATCATGCTGACGGCCCGGGGCGAGGAAAGTGACAGAATACGGGGCCTGGATACCGGCGCCGACGATTATGTGACCAAACCGTTTTCGACCAGGGAATTGCTTGCCCGGATCAAGGCGGTATTACGGCGTACCGGCAAGCCGGGCGAGGCAGGCGCAATTGAAGTCAACGGGCTGGTGCTGGATCCGGAAACCTATCGCGTTTCCGCGGACGGGCAACCCGTAATCATCAGCCCGACGGAATTCCGCCTGCTGCATTTCTTCATAAAAAATCCCGAGCGTGTCTACAGCCGTACACAACTGCTGGATCAGGTATGGGGCCGGAATATCTATGTCGAGGAACGGACCGTGGATGTGCATATACGGCGCTTGCGCAAGATCCTGGAACCGTTCGGGTTTGATAAATACATTCAAACCGTACGCAGCGTCGGCTACCGTTTCTCACCAAAGTAAGTGAATCGCATGAATCGCGACTTCGCTCGATTCGCAGGTTTTGCCACGGCCGGATTGATTATCGGCCTGTTGTTCGGCCATGCGGCGGCGGGAGTTGCCGTCGCGCTTGCAGCCTGTTGTTACCTTTTGTTCCGCGATAACCGGCGTCTGTACGACTGGCTGCGCCGGCACGACGACGAGGAACCGCCGCCGTTACACGGCAGTCATGATGATATCGCCGGGGAAGTCCGGGCGCTGCGCCGGTCTTACCGGCATCGCGAGGACAAGCTGACGCGGTACGTGGAACGTATCCAGGAGGCCACTGCCGCGCTGCCGGATGCCATTGTCATCCTGGACGGGGAAGATCATATCCGCTGGGCCAATCAGCAGGCGACGGAATATCTCGGCATCCACTGGCCGCAGGATGCCGCCCAGCGGCTGGGCAATCTTATCCGCCATCCGAAATTGCTCGACTATCTCAGGCGCAAGGGGCAAAGCGGGGATGTCAAGGGTGTCATACTGCCGTCACCGGAATCCCCGGATCGGCATATTGAATACCGGTTGATTCAGTACGGCGACGGTCTGCGCCTGCTGCTGGCGCGCGATGTCAGCTATATTGAACGGATTAACCGCATGCGGCGTGACTTTATTGCCAATGCTTCTCACGAACTGCGTACGCCGCTGACCGTGATTGCGGGTTATCTGGAGTCGCTGGACGGAGATATGGACTCGAAGACCGCCGACTTGCAGCCGCAATTCCGGCAGATGCGCAAACAGGCGGCGCGCATGCAGACGTTGATTGACGATATGCTGACGCTGTCCCGGCTTGAATCGGATGATGACAAATCCCGGCATGCACGGGTGGCTGTGCCGGATCTCCTCGCCGTGATTCACCAGGAAGCGAAGACACTGAGCGGTGAGCGCGGACATAAAATCGAGCTGGATGTGGATGATTCCCTGCTGCTGCGCGGCGATTACAATGAACTCTACAGTGCGTTTTCCAATCTTGTGGCCAACGCCGTGCAATATACACCGGACGGCGGCACGATCCTCATACACTGGTATGAGGACGAAGGCGGTGCACACTTGGCGGTCAGTGATACCGGCGAGGGTATCGCCCCGGAACACATACCGCGCCTGACCGAGCGGTTTTACCGGGTTGACAGCGGACGATCGCGCGAGAGCGGCGGTACCGGCCTGGGACTTGCCATCGTCAAGCATGTCATGAACCGTCACGGCGGCCGCCTGCATATCGAAAGCCGGCCCGGTGAGGGCAGTATCTTCCGGTGTGATTTGCCGGCAAGCGGCATCGAGCGACGCACCGGGGCGGATTCCCCTCCCCCGGAAAATGGAACACGTATTTAGGGAACAGGAAAATCCCGATGTCGCAGAACTGTCATATTGTTTTCACAGTCCTGTCATTCCGGACGATCATAGTGTGTATACACAGCGGATTATCCACAATTCATTTATCACATTGGAGAAAGCATCATGACAGGCAAATGGCTTCTTACAGCCGGGATAACAATGGCGTTTTTACCGGCCTCGATCAGCCTCGCGGCGGAGGTCGACAGCAATCTGCCGGATTACAAGCAGGCCAGCGGTATCTCCGGCAGCATCATCAGTGTCGGTTCCGATACCCTGAATAACCTTATGACATTGTGGACCGAGGAATTCAAGAAGGAGTATCCGAATGTCAGCATTGAGGTCCAGGGAGCGGGCTCCTCCACCGCGCCGCCGGCACTGGCCGAGGGCACCGCGAACCTGGGGCCGATGAGCCGCCGGATGAAGGACAGCGAACTGGCCGCCTTCGAGAAGAAGTACGGTTACAAACCCACCGCTATCGGTGTCGCCATCGACGCCCTGGCGGTTTATGTCCACAAGGATAATCCCGTTAAAGGACTGAGCATCCCGCAGGTGGATGCCGTTTTCTCGGCTACGCGATCCTGCGGTTACAGGGAAGATATCACCAACTGGGATCAAATCGGTGTCGGCGGTGAACTCGCGGGCCGTTCCATTCAGGTCTACGGTCGCAACTCCGTGTCCGGCACTTATGGCTACTTCAAGAAGAATGCCCTGTGCGGCGGCGATTTCAAGGACAGCGTCAACGAGCAGCCGGGTTCGGCCTCGGTGGTGCAGAGCGTGACCAAGTCACTGACCGGGATCGGTTATTCCGGTATCGGCTACAAGACCTCGGGTGTCCGTGCTGTGCCACTGGCCAGTGAAGAGGGCGGCGAGTTCATACCGGCAACCCCGGAGATGGCCGCTTCCGGCAAATTTCCCCTGGCCCGTTTCCTTTACGTTTATATCAACAAGAAGCCCAATGAATCGCCGGATCCCATTGTCGCCGAATTCATCAAGATGGTTCTGTCCAAGACCGGCCAGATGGTGGTGCTCAAGGATGGTTACGTGCCGCTTCCGGCCGTGGCCGCGAAGCGCGAACTGGCCAAGATCGGCATCGATATGGACCAGATTGCCGGCAGATAACCCGGCAGTAATAACCCGTCCCGGAACGGTTTCGTTCTCCGGAAAGACCCGGCCCCGCTTTGGCGGGGCTGTTTTATTTTGAATTATGGTTCTTCAGCAAAATTTGTGGGTGTTTGATAGGGTAATGGTGGATCTCGCCAAGATTGCCAAGCCCGCGAAGTAAGTATTGATGTGTACCTCTTTGCGAGCTTTGTGTGCTTTGCGAGATCCTTTTGAAAAACCGGTCCCGAAACCCGGGTTCGATTCCGTGCGAGGCGGACGCAAAAAATTCTGTCTATCATAGAGTTGGCGTTCATGGCGAGCAGGATAACGCCCACAGAGGAATGTCGGGATACTTCCGGTTTCAATAATCGGTACGCAATGTGCCATCAAGATTTTGCCTTCTTGTAACGAAACTGTCATATAGTCCACCTACACTGTCGGCCGTGACGAATTCCACCTCTCAATCATCGGCCGGTTCCCTGAGTTCCGAGTTTGCTTCCGCGGCGGTGCTGCGCCACCGACGCTGGCGTAACATCAAGGATTATCTGACGAAATACCTGATGGCCATCGGCGGTCTCGGCGTCATCGTCGCCATAACAATAATTGCGTTTTATCTGCTTTATGTTGTGGCGCCGATGTTCCTGCCGGCGACCATCAGCAAACTACAGGATTACACGCCGCCGGTATCAACGCAGGAAAGCGTGTTTTATACCATGGAAGAGCAGCGCGAGATCGCCATGCAACTCACCACCGACGGTGTAATCGAATATTTCCGTGCCGCAACCGGCGAATCCGTGAATCGTATTGACCTCGCCGAGGGCATGGATGCGGCTGTCACCGCCGTCGGCCGGGGTGATTCGGACGGCGGCGCCCTCGCGGTCGGTTTTGCCGACGGCAGCGTCCGGGTTGCCCGCCAGGTTTACAATGTTACCTATCCCGATGGCGAACGACTGATCACGCCCGGGCTGGACTATCCAATCGAGCGGGAAGCCCTGAAGCTTGTCGAAGACGGCCGCGCCGTCCGCCGCCTGGCGGTGGAGGCAACGGAAGACGGTTCCACGGTTGCCGGAGTGGCGGATGACGGTTCCCTCCATATCGTCAAGGTGAAGCGCCAGGAAAATCTGTTGACACAGGAAGTTACGCTGGAACGAAGCGAGGGCCGGATACAACTGCCGACCACCGATATTCTGCATCTGCTTATCGACAAGCGGCAGCGCTGGTTGTACGCCGTGGACGGCAACGGCTTGATTCATTTCTATGACATCAGTAATGCCCGCAGCCCGCAGTTAATCGATCAGCAGAAGGTCGTCGCCACGGGTGAAGCGGTAACCGGTATCGACCTCCTCAGCGGCGGCTTTTCACTGATTATCGGGGACAGCGTCGGCGGACTGGCCCAGTGGTTTCCGGTCCGCGACGAAAATAACAACTATTCGCTGCAATTGATTCGCGAGTTCAGCCCCATGAAGTCGGCGGTTACCGTGATTACGCCCGAGTTCTATCGCAAGGGTTTTGTCGTGGGCGACGCTTCCGGGAATCTGGCTATCTATCATGCCACGGCCCATCAGCGCGTGCTTCTGCGTACCATTGCCGACAAGCCGATCACTGCCGTCGGCATGGCGCCGCGCGCCAACGGCCTTCTGACCCAGGTCAATGGTGAGAATGCGATCAGTTTCTGGAACGTCGATAACCCGCATCCCGAAATTTCCTTCAAGTCGATCTGGGGCAAGGTCTGGTACGAAGGCCGTGGGCAGCCGGAGTATATCTGGCAATCGTCGTCGGCGAGCAGCGATTTCGAACCCAAATTCAGTCTGACGCCGCTGGCATTCGGTACGTTGAAGGCGGCCTTTTACGCCATGTTGTTTTCCATCCCGCTGGCCATTCTCGGGGCCATGTATACGGCCTATTTCATGTCACGCCGCATGCGTGAATATGTCAAGCCCACCATCGAGATTATGGAAGCACTGCCGACTGTGATCCTCGGCTTCCTGGCCGGACTGTGGTTCGCGCCGTTCGTCGAAAATCATCTGCCGGGTATTCTCATGCTGCTGTTTTTCGTGCCGGCATCGATCATTCTGGCCGCCTGGGGCTGGCGATATATGCCTGATGGTCTCCGCGAGCGGGTCCCGGACGGTTGGGAAGCGGCTTTGCTGATGCCGGTGATTATATTGGCCGTCTGGGCGGCCGTGGCACTCAGCGCCCCGGTGGAAGTGTTGCTGTTCGACGGCAACATGCCTTTCTGGCTGACCCGCGAACTCGGTATTCCCTACGAACAACGCAACTCCCTGGTCGTCGGCTTCGCCATGGGGTTCGCGGTGATACCGACCATCTTTTCTATCAGCGAGGATGCCCTCTACAGCGTACCCAAAACACTGACGATCGGCTCTCTGGCCCTGGGCGCCACAAGCTGGCAGACCATGACCCGGGTGGTACTGCTGACCGCCAGTCCGGGTATTTTCTCCGGAGTGATGATCGGATTCGGCCGGGCGGTGGGGGAAACCATGATCGTGGTGATGGCAACCGGTAATACCGCGGTGATGGACCTGAATATATTCCAGGGTTTTCGCGCCATGTCGGCGAATATCGCGGTGGAGATGCCGGAAACGGCCGTTAACAGTTCGCATTACCGCATCCTGTTTCTTGCCGGGCTGGTGCTTTTCCTGGCGACGTTTTTCCTGAATACCATCGCGGAGCTGGTGCGCCAGCGCCTGCGCAACAGATACAGCAGTCTGTAGGAAATGCAATCCATGTCATTGCGAGCCTGGTACAAAAGTGGTGACCCCTTCATCTGGCTGAACGCCGGAGCGGTGGCCGTGTCGATTCTGCTTGTTGTCGGCCTGCTTTACATCATTGCCGTCAACGGGCTGGGACATTTCTGGCCGAATGCAGTTGTCGGGCTTGATTATCAATATGACGAAGACAACAGCATGCGTATTCTGGGTGAGATGGTCGACCATGAGACGGTGCCGCTGACCCGTTTCGAGGAGCGGATTGCCGCCTTCGTCCCCGAAGGACAGGAGATCGTCGGCCGCACCCTGTTCAAGGTCGGCAATCGACGTGAGTTCAATGCCGATTTTCGCTGGATATTGGATCCTCTCCAGAGTGCTCATGTCTATCCTGAGGAAGCGACCGTTATCGAGCGGCGCGAATGGGGCAATTTCTACGGCTATGTTCGTGATATCAAGGTCGGCGGCGAGCCGCTCAATCTGACCGGCGACCGGCCCTGGACTGAACTGCGTGAGCGTGTTGATGAAGCACAGCGGCTTTTTAATGAAGTACGCCATATCGAGAAGAATCTTATCGGCGATATCAACTACCGGATAGAGCAACTGCGCCTGGAAGAAAAACGACTGCGACTCCGGGGTGTTGAAGATGAGCAGGCCTATCACGACATTGAGCGCCAGGTAGCGGAACAACAAGCTGCCTATGATGATCTTCTTGGAAAGCTCGGCGAGTTAAAAAAGGACCTGGCCAGCGTGAGCATGGTGGGCGAACTGTCCGATGGCCGCCAGGTGGAAATCTCCATGGCCGATATCGTGCGTGCCTACCGCCCGAACGCCATGGGATTTTTCGACAAGGTCGGCTTTTATTTTGAGAAACTCTGGGAGTTCGTCAGCGACGAGCCGCGCGAGGCCAATACCGAGGGCGGTATTTTCCCTGCCATATTCGGTACAGTCATGATGGTGATGATAATGGCCGTGATGGTGACGCCTTTCGGCGTCATCGCCGCCGTTTACATGCGTGAATACGCCAGGCAAGGCCTGGTCACGCGTGCCATACGAATCGCCGTGAATAATCTTGCCGGCGTGCCGTCAATTGTATACGGTATTTTTGGTCTGGGATTTTTTGTCTACTTCCTCGGCGGGACGATTGATGAACTTTTCTACACGGCGGCGCTGCCGCAGCCGACCTTCGGCACGCCGGGGATTTTCTGGGCGTCGCTGACGCTGGCCATACTGACGCTGCCGGTAGTGATTGTGTCCACCGAAGAGGGTTTGACCCGGGTGCCGCGCTCCATCCGCGAGGGCTCGCTCGCGCTCGGTGCGACTAAAGCGGAAACACTCTGGCGCACCGTGCTGCCGATGTCGGCGTCGGCCATGATGACCGGCCTGATCCTTGCGGTCGCGCGCGCCGCCGGCGAAGTGGCGCCGCTCATGCTTGTCGGCGTCGTCAAGCTGGCGCCGTCCCTGCCGCTGGACGGCAATTTCCCTTATCTGCATCTGGAGCGGAAATTCATGCATTTGGGCTTCCATATCTACGATGTCGGCTTCCAGAGCCCCAATGTTGAGGCGGCCAGACCGCTGGTTTACGCGACTTCCCTGTTGCTTGTGCTTATTATTATCGTATTGAATTTGACGGCAATCCGGATAAGAAATCGCCTGAGAGAGAAATTCCGTGCAGCTGAACAGAACTGAGAAGATCATTGATATGAATAATGAAACCGGACAATTCAGTCCCGGCGACCCGGAGTCACAGGCCGGGGGGAGCCATAAATTCAATGTGGGCGCCGGTCTTGCCGATCGCAAGCACAGACTGCATCTCAAAAACGAGACGCCCTGTCTCAAGGTCAGCGACTTCAACCTTTTCTACGGTGCCGATCAGGCATTGAAGAACATCAATATGATTATTCCCCAGGAGCGGGTTACCGCCTTTATCGGCCCGAGCGGCTGCGGTAAATCAACATTGTTGCGATGCTTTAACCGGATGAATGATTTGATAGATATTGTTAAAACGGAAGGCAGTATCTATCTGCATGAACAGGATATCTATAACAAGAAAGTCAATGTTGCCGAATTGCGCCGCCGCATCGGCATGGTGTTTCAAAAGCCCAATCCCTTTCCAAAGTCGGTATATGAAAACGTGGCTTATGGTTTGCGTATACAGGGGGTGCGGGACCGGCACAAGCTTGATGATGCCGTGGAGAATTCTTTGCGCAGTGCCGCCCTGTGGGACGAGGTCAAGGATCGACTCAATACCAATGCACTGGGTCTGTCCGGAGGGCAACAACAACGTCTGGTTATCGCCCGTGCCATTGCCATAGAGCCGGAGATACTGTTGCTGGACGAGCCGGCTTCGGCGCTGGATCCGATTTCGACGCTTAAAATCGAGGAACTCATACATGAACTTAAAAACAATTATACTATCGTTATTGTGACCCATAATATGCAGCAGGCGGCACGCGTGTCCGATTATACCGCCTATATGTATATCGGCGAGATAATCGAATATACTGATACCAATACACTTTTCACCAATCCGGGCAAAAAAATGACCGAGGATTACATTACCGGTCGTTACGGTTGATTGACAGCGAGGCTTGCATGAGCAGCAACAAGATGACACCCCATATATCACGTGCCTTTGACCAGGATCTGGAAAACATCCGCACCCGTGTTATGGAGATGGGCGGGCTTATTGAACAGCAGCTGGAGAATGCGCTCAAGGGGCTGGTGGATAATGAAGTGGAAACCGCGGAAAGTGTTCTCAAGGCTGAATACCGGGTTAATTCGATGGAAGTGTCCATCGATGAGGACTGCACCCAGATACTGGCGAAGCGCCAGCCGGCGGCCGGCGATTTGCGTCTGGTGATGGCTGTCGGTAAAACAATAACCGATCTGGAACGCGTGGGCGATGAAGCCCAGAAAATCGCCAAGATGGCAATCGAGCTGTCACAGAAGAGCGGCCCGAAATCCTATTACATCGGTATCAATTCAATGGGAAATCATGTCCGTAAAATGTTGCGCGGGTCCCTGGATGCTTTTGCACGCATGGACTCGAAAGCGGCACTGGAAGTCGCCTCTCAGGAGCCGGAATCGGATGATCAATACGCGGCGCTTCTTCGCCAGATGATTACCTACATGATTGAAGATCCGCGCAGCATTACATCGGTACTGGATGCGATATGGTGCGCCCGCTCACTGGAGCGGGTCGGCGATCATGCACGCAATATTTGCGAATACACGATATATCTGGTCGAAGGCAAGGATGTTCGCCACATCAGCCTTGATCAGATCGCCAGGGAAATCGGATCGGAAGACAACCCTTGAGTGCGTACCACTGCCTTTGCCGGGTTGAGGATGTCCGCCGGTGTCTGTAATGAGTCAATATTGACGAGCTATGGAATCGAACAATCTCCTGTCGCCTGAACTCTATATCAATCGTGAACTCAGCATGCTTGAGTTCAACCGGCGTGTTATCAACCAGGCGCTGGATGAAGAACTGCCGTTGCTGGAACGGCTGCGCTTCCTGTGCATCGCCGGCACCAACCTGGACGAGTTTTTCGAGGTTCGCGTCGCCGGTATCAAGCAGCAGGTCAAGTTCGGCTCCGTTCAAACCGGCCCCGACAACCTGACACCATCGGAAGTGCTCAGGCATATCAGCGAACGCGTCCATGAACTGGTTAACGAACAGTATCGTATACTTAACGAATCGATCATGCCGGCTCTGGAAAATGAAAATATCCGTACCTTGCGCCGGAATGAATGGAAAGCGAATACAGCTCGCTGGATTAGGCGTTATTTCAACAGCAATGTGCTTCCCGTCCTCAGCCCCATAGGACTGGACCCCGCCCATCCCTTTCCGCGGGTGCTGAACAAGAATCTGTATTTCATCGTATCCCTTGAAGGCAAGGATGCTTTCGGCCGGGAAAGCGATTTGGCCATTGTCCAGGCACCGCGTTCGCTGCCCCGGGTAGTGCATATACCCGAGCAGTATGCCGCAGGCCCCCATGAGTTTGTCCTGCTGTCTTCCATCATCCATGCCCATGTCGGCGATTTGTTTCCGGGCATGAAGGCCACCGGCTGTTACCAGTTCAAGGTGACCCGCGACAGTGAGTTATTCGTTGACAATGAGGAAGTCGATGATCTGCTGCGCGCTCTGGAAGGCGAACTGCCGTCGCGGCGATTCAGCGACGCCGTGCGTCTCGAGGTGGCGGACAACTGCCCGGAGGAATTGAGTGATTTTCTGCTGCGGAAATTCGGACTGACCGACGAGGAACTTTATATGGTCAACGGCCCGGTTAATCTGAACCGGTTAATGGCCGTCTATGATCTGGTGGATAAGCCGGATCTGAAATTCCCCGGCTTTACGCCGGAAGTACCGCCGAGATTGATGAAGAGTACCAGCGTCTTCGATACGTTGCGCAACGGCGATATTCTTCTGCATCATCCGTTTCAGTCGTTTGGATCCGTTGTCGATTTCCTGCGTCAGGCGGCGGCCGACCCGAATGTGCTTTCCATCAAGCAGACACTGTACCGGGCCGGCGATGATTCCATCGTGGTCGAGGCGCTCAAGGACGCCGCCCGGGCCGGCAAGGAGGTGACCGTGGTGGTGGAACTGCGGGCGCGGTTCGACGAAGAGGCCAATATCGAACTGGCGACGGAACTGCAGGATGTTGGCGCTCATGTGGTATACGGTATCGTCGGCTACAAAACCCATGCCAAGATGATCCTGGTGGTTCGCCGGGAGGGACGCTCACTGCGCCGTTACGTGCACCTGGGTACCGGCAACTATCACGTAAAAACCGCAAGAATCTATACGGATTACAGCCTGCTGACCTGTGACAAGGCGGTCGGCGAAGACGTCAACAAATTGTTTCATCAGCTCACCGGTCTTGGTCGGGCCGGCAAGCTGAAGAAACTGCTGCAGTCGCCGTTCACATTACATAAACGTTTGCAGGCCTTGATCGAAAGCGAGATTGAAAACGCGCGTGCCGGCAAGCAGGCGCGCATCATCGCCAAGATGAATTCCCTCGCCGATGGCGATATTATCCGCAGCCTGTACCTCGCCTCACAGGCCGGCGTAAAAATCGATCTGATCATCCGGGGGATATGCTGCCTGCGGCCGGGCGTCAAGGGCGTTTCGGACAACATAACGGTTCGATCCGTGGTCGGCCGTTTTCTGGAGCACAGCCGGGTCTATTATTTTTTCCAGGACGGTGAGGAACGGGTGTATTGTTCCAGTGCCGACTGGATGCCGCGCAACCTGCATCATCGTGTGGAAGTGTGTTTCCCCATCGAGGAAAAACGCCCGCGCGATCAGGTTATCAAGCATGGCCTTCTCAATTACCTGCAGGACAACACCCGCGCCTGGGCGCTGCAGAGCGACGGCTCCTATAAGCGTCTGAAACCGGGCAGTCACAAGCCGCGATCAGCGCAGCGGCATTTGCTGGAGTATTACTGCGATTATAAAGGGTAGTAAAGTTACAAGTATAAATTCATAAGATTAAATTCTCGCAAAGCACGCAGAGATCGCAAAGGTTTAAAATTTCATGGTGCCTTCGCGCCCTTGGCGGTCTTTGCGAGATAATTTTCATTTTATACAAGCAGGTAACGGCGATGGGGTTGGTACGTAGCATGCAGTATTGGCTAATCCAGTATCAGCCGGAAGCCGGCGGCCTTGAGATATTCCTGCTCCTGTTCCAGGTCGGCAACGGTCAGGGGGTGTTTCCGGCACCATTCTTCCGGCAGACGCAGAAGCAACTCCTGATCCGAGGCATCCAGGTCCAGTTTCGGCGGGACCGAATTAGTACGGCCGCGGTTCATAACCACTGCCAGTCGCAGTAGTATGCACAGACGGGTGACCCGCTCCCGGTCTTCGGCCGGCAGGGATTCCAGTTCCTGCAGAGGGAATTTTCGCCGGTGCGCGCGTACCAATACCGCCAGTATGTATTGTTCAGGCCTGGAGAAACCGGGCAGGTCGGAATGGGTCAGCAGATAGGCGCCGTGACGATGATACTGGCTGTGGGCGATGGACAGTCCGATTTCATGCAGGCGCGCGCTCCATTCAAGCAGTTTTCCATCAACCTGTTCATCCAGTTTCCAGCTTGTGCGTACCGCCCTGAACAGGTCCGTTGCCGTAGTGCGGACCCGCTCAGCCTGTTCCGTGTCGACATGGTAGCGCTTTGCTGTCTCGTCAACGGTGGAATCCCGGATATCCTTCTGGTGGACGCGTCCGAGCAGATCATACAATAAGCCTTCCCTGAGGGCTCCGTCCGAGTAGGACATGTGCTCGATTCCAAAGGCATCAAAGGCGGCTTTCAATACGCAGACGCCGCCGGCAAATACGTCTCTCCTGCGCTCGGATAAACCGTTAAGCTGCAGCTTGTCAGTATGGCCGGTTTCGACGAGATAATCGGAAAGCCTTTTCAGTGAAGACAAAGTGATTCCCGTATTACTCCAGCCGGCATTGACGACGACATCGTTAATGGTGCAAATAGTACCCGATGAACCGACAACACTTTCCCAGCCGGCTCGCCGGTACCGGGCTTCCACCACCTCCAGTTCCTGACGGCATGCCAGGCCGGCGCGGCGCATTTTTTTGGCGGTAATTTCACCGTCGCTAAAAAATTGCCTGCTGACGCTGACACAACCCATATAAAGACTGTCGGTGAGTTTGGGAGTAAAGCCGTGCCCGATAATCAATTCCGTACTGCCGCCGCCGATATCCACGACCAGGCGCTGTTCCGAATCGTTGTAAATCGTGTGTGCCACGCCCAGGAAAATCAGCCGCGCTTCTTCACGGCCGGAAATGATTTCCACGGGACAACCCAGTGCACGTCTGGCCTGATTAAGGAAATCGCGGCTGTTACGCGCCTTGCGCAGAGTATTGGTTCCCACGGCACGGACATTGATACGCGGAATTTCACGGATGCGTTGACCGAATCGCTGCAGGCATTCCATGGCCCGCTGTATGGCTTCATCATTGAGGACATCATCCTCATCCAGGCCGGACGCCAGTCTCACCATCTCCTTAAGCCGGTCGATAATTTGCAGGCGGCCGTCCTGGTATCTGGCCACGATCATGTGGAAGCTGTTTGAACCAAGGTCGACAGCGGCGAAATATTCTTCCATATTGTCATTCATAATGAATTAATCGCGCTCCGGGGGTCTTGCCCCGGATAATTATGTGGAGATTTGCCGGATGCTTCCCAAGCATACCCTGATTTTGTTACGTCATGGTAAATCGGACTGGTCCGCCGAAGTGGATGACTTCCACCGGCCGCTGAACAAACGCGGCGAGAAGTCAGTTCCGAAGGTCGGGAAATGGCTGAAGGACCATGGACCATTGCCGGATCGTATTATCTCCTCTCCCGCGGAGCGGGCCTGGCGTACAGCCCGCCTGATGGCACGGGCCCTGGGCCTGGAAGAATCGGAGATAATCCGGGAGCAGCGCGTCTATGAGTCCGGCCTGGAGGATTTGGTGGCGGTAATCGACAGCTACTGCGGTGACACGGATTGTTTGATGATTGTCGGTCATAATCCCGGTCTGGATGAATTGCTCATGCACTTGTCCGCCACACCGCCGCCCCGCAACGAAACCGGCAAACTGATGACCACGGGGGCCATGGCGATACTCGACTATGCTTCACAGCCCATCAGCAGTGGTGCCGGCAGTGCAGAACTGAAAGAATTGAAGCGACCCAAGGAACTATGAGGAGTAAGGAGTAATTGAGCTCCTTTCTGCGCATAGGTGACGTGGACAGACAATCATTCATCTTCCTGCCGCAGTTTGTCCCCGGATTTTGATCTCGCAAAGGGCGTAAAGCCTGCCCTAGAGCCCCATCCAGGGACCGGCAAGGAAAACAACCGCTTTATTACCTTTGCGCTCTTGGCGAGATCAACGATAGCTGTATTGGAATTCGGAACAGCTATATAGGCCTATCCCGGATTCCGGCCGATGGCCTGCATCCGGGCTACGGACTCCTCACTTCTTACTCCTTACCCCTCACTGCTTCTCAGCCACAATATACGCAATCCAGCCGGCGTCGGCCTCGCCCTCGGTGGCCGGTGTGAATACGCCGTCGCCCTCGCCGTCCTCGTCCGTGCCTTCCCAGTAGATGGTGGGTTTGAAACCGCTCTCCAGCAATATTTCCTGGATTTCCGGCAGGGTCCAGAGACGCCATTCATAACTGAAGGCACGCTTCATTTTCGAGCCGTCCTTGAACTTGAAATGTATATGACAGATACATTCACCCGTGATGGGGTTGTACTTGGACTGGTCCCATATATAGGTAAAACCGTTATAGCGGGTGCTCTCCTCCATTTCCTGAAAGGCTTCATAGCCGCCGAAGGCGTCCAGGAAGAAGATGCCGTCCTCCACCAGCCCGGCATGGATTTTTTCAAAGTATTCCTTCATGCGTTCGCGGGTCTTGAACATCCAGTAACTGAAGTTCATGGCGAGCACGATATCCACCGGTTCCGGTCTTGCGTTCATGACATCGTCGTTGATGACGTGAATGCGTTCGGCGGCACCGTTTTCCAGTTTCTCCACCTTGTTTTCCCTGCCCCATTGCAGGACTTCCTCGTCGATATCGACGCCGTAGGCGATGTTATCGGGACGGCGTCGCACCCACTCACAGGAGGTATTCATGGTGCCGCAGAAATCCTCCCGTAATGTACGCGGTACCCGGTTTCTCAGCTTCTGGAAGGTATCGTCGACGAAGTCGATCTCCGACTCAACGCATTGCACGGCGTCTTCATAGAGACTGTGCCTGTCGGCTGTCTCCGCCATGGTGAGTCCGTTGCCGGTTTTATGTTTCTTTTTTTCTTTGGACATGGTGGCTATTTGAACAGTCTGATAAATTTCAGGCGGCGTAGTATAACGCGTTATACGTTTCTTGTGTGACGGATTAGTGACAATTTACAATCGGCGGGCGATTTCAGACAGAGAAGCGGAAGACATCAGTGCCGCAGTCGTTTCTGTTTCTCCTCATCTTCCCAGTATTCGCCTTCCACGATAACCTCACCGTCATCGTTGCGCCGCTGGTAGTACACAATCTGATGAAGCAGGAACTTGCCCGCCAGATATTCCCGCAGGCCGGGTATGAGACAGAGGAAACCGATGATGTCGGTGAAGAAGCCGGGTGTCAGCAGCAACACGCCGGAGACCAGCAGTATCAAACCGGCCAGCATGTCCAGCGCCGGGATTTCGCCCTGGTCCAGTTTCATGCGCGCCCGCGCCAGCGTCTGGATGCCCTGATGGCGGAGCAGCGCCGCGCCCAGGGCGGCGGTAAAGACACACAGCACGATGGTGGGCAGGGCGCCGATGATCGAACCCACCTTGACCAGGATATAGATCTCCAGCAGGGGGACGGTCAGAAACAGTATGAACAGGATCTTGAAGACAGGCACGGTAATTCGGCCCCGGGCTTTATGAATGATGGCTAATTGTCTAATGTATTGGCAGAATAACAGTTTTCAAGCCTTGAATGAAAAAGAGTTGTCACTATGGATGAACAGACTGAACACCTGCTGGTTATCAATACCTGCCCGGGTTCCATTACAGCAAAGAATATCGCCAATCAGCTGGTTGCCGATAATCTGGTTGCCTGTATCCAGGTCATGCCGGGTGTGCAGTCCTATTTCCGCTGGGCCGGAAAGGTCGAAGTCGCCGACGAACACCTGTTGTTTATCAAGACCACGGCGCAGCGTTACTCCGAAGTGGAAAAAGTCATTCTCTCCCTGCACCCCTATGAACTTCCCGAGATTATTACGGTCCCTATTACCGGCGGTTTGAGCGGCTACCTGTCTTGGATAACCGAAACGACACAGTCCTGAAACAACTCACGGCCCGGTTCCTTCTGATCGGCCTGTTCGTGGCGGCAGTCCCGGCACAGGGCGGTGACAGTTTCGGTGAGCGATTGCGAAACCTGTTCCAGGGTGAAGCGCAATCCTCCGCCGGGGAGGAGTTCCTGCCGGCGGATGAGGCGTTTCGTTTCAGCGCCTCCGTCGTCGGCCCCGACCGTGTCGACCTTATGTGGCGGATCGCCGACGGCTATTATCTTTACCGGGACAAATTCCGTTTCCGTATCATTCAGGGTGATGCCGGTATCGACACGGCTTCGATTGACATCCCCCACGGCACGGTCAAGTCGGATGAGGTGTTCGGTGACGTGGAAGTGAATACCGGCGAGGTGACGGTCACTGTCCCGATCCATCGCTGCCACGGCCGGTCCGATGAGGCCATCGTGCTGCAGGTTGGCTACCAGGGATGCAAGGAAGACGCCATCTGTTATCCACCGGTCAGCCGGGACGTGCCCATGATCCTGACGGGCGGTACGGGGGAGTAATGTCGTGAAACCCGCCGTACTCAAGCCGTTTGGCCTGATCTGTCTGCTGGCGATCTCCGCCGGCGCCGGCTTTTACCTTTACCAGCAAGACAGCGGTAATCCGCGGCCGAACGCCGATGCCGCGGACGGCGAACGTCCTCCGGAAGCAACGCAGGAGGCAGCCACGCCGGACAGTGTTATCGGCGCCCGCAGGCCGGATTTCAGCCTGCCGGATCTGGAGGGCAGGGAACGGCATATCAGCGAATGGGACGGCAATGTGCTGGTGATCAATTTCTGGGCGACCTGGTGCCCGCCGTGTCTCAAGGAGATCCCGGAGTTTGTCGAGTTGCAGTCCGAATACGGCGATCAGGGGCTGCAATTTGTCGGTATCGCCTTGCAGGATCCTTCAGATGTGGTTGATTTTGCCCGTAAACATGGTATGAATTACCCCAACCTGGTGGGCGAGTTGCCGGTCATTCGCATCGCCGAGGCCTATGGCAACAACACCGGCGCCCTGCCCTATACGACGGTGGTGGACAGGCAGGGGACCGTCGTGTTTGTCAGGCAGGGTCCCATGCGGGGCCCCGAGGTTGAGGCTGTCATCGAACCCCTGTTGTGACCGCCTGATCTCGCCGGAATCAATATCATTTCGTATTTGCGGCAAACTTCTGCTATTCTGGTTCCATCGTCTGCGATTTGCAGAAAACAATAATTCTACGCGGGGATCCCATGGTCACCATTCTGGTCTTGCACGGACCGAACCTGAATCTGTTGGGAAAACGAGAACCCGAGGTTTACGGGTCCACCACTCTGGACGAGATCAATACGACCCTGACCGATGAGGCGGCGAGTCTGGCCCTGGACGTGGAAATGTTCCAGAGCAATGCCGAGCACGAGCTCATTGATCGCATCCATCGGGGCAAGGAGCAGGGCGTGGATTACATTATTATCAATCCCGGCGCCTTTACCCATACCAGCATCGCCCTGCGGGACGCCCTGCTGGGCGTAGCCATTCCGTTTATCGAAGTGCATCTTTCCAATGTTTTCGCGCGCGAATCATTCCGCCGGCATTCCTATCTGTCCGATGTGGCGGCCGGGGTAATCAGCGGTCTCGGCGCCCGGGGCTACCTGTTTGCCTTGCAGGCGGCGCAGCAGAATTTACAAAAGTAATAATAACCCGACACAGGATTTTCAAGTGGATATACGCAAGGTAAAAAAGCTTATCGAGCTTCTCGAAGAATCACAGATAGGTGAAATCGAAATCCATGAAGGGGAGGAATCCGTCCGCATCAGCCGGCAGGGTACCTCCGGCATGCCCGTTCAGACACAGATCCATGTGCCGGATACCGCGGGCAATTATCCTCGCAGCCCGGACGCGCACGCCTCACCGGATGAAACGGAAGAAGAGGAACTGGAAGGGCACCGGATTTGCGCACCCATGGTCGGTTTGTTTTATGAGGCGCCCTCCCCCGGCAAGCCTCCCTTCGTCGAGATCGGCCAGGAGATCAAGAAAGGCGACGTGGTTTGCATCATCGAAGCCATGAAGATCATGAACCACATCGAATCCGAGGTCAGCGGGGTCGTCACTAAAATCCTTGTGGAGAACGGCGAGCCGGTTGAATACGGACAACCGCTTTTCCTGGTCAAGGAATCATAACCATAACGGGTTGTTTGCATCGGCGCCGGCCGTTGCATAAGTTCCCTTCTTTAACCGGACCGAACCAATCGAGAAATCATGCTTGAAAAAGTCGTTATAGCCAATCGCGGTGAAATCGCCCTGCGCATACTGCGGGCCTGCCGGGAACTGGGCATCCGCACCGTGGCGGTTTTTTCGGAAGTCGATCGGGAGCAGAAACATGTATTGCTGGCCGACGAAGCGGTCTGCATCGGACCGGCGGTTTCCTCGGGAAGTTATCTGAATATCCCGGCACTGATCAGCGCCGCGGAAGTCACCGATGCTGTTGCCATTCATCCCGGCTACGGTTTTCTCGCGGAAAACGCCGATTTCGCCGAACGGGTGGAGGAAAGCGGTTTTATCTTTATCGGACCCCGTGCCGAAACCATCCGCCTCATGGGCAGCAAGATCTCCGCCATTCAGGCCATGCTGGACGCGGGTATTTCCTGTGTGCCGGGTTCCGGCGGGCCGCTGGGTGAGGATATGAACGAGGTGGCCCGTATCGCCCGCGATATCGGTTATCCGGTCATCATCAAGGCGGCGGCCGGCGGCGGCGGCCGCGGCATGCGCGTGGTCTATAGCGAAGCTTCGCTGCGCAATGCCGTGTCGTTGACACGTTCCGAGGCGGCCGCGACGTTCGGTGACGAAACCATCTACATGGAAAAGTACCTGGAACATCCGCGGCATATCGAGGTACAGGTGCTTGCCGACAACCATGGCAATGTCATTTACCTGGGCGAGCGGGACTGTTCCATGCAGCGGCGTCACCAGAAGGTCATGGAGGAGGCGCCGGCGCCGGGCCTGACGGAGAAAGTGCGGCGGGATATCGGCGAACGCTGCGTGGAAGCCTGCCGGAAGATCGGCTACCGCAGCGCCGGAACCTTCGAGTTCCTCTATGAAAAAGGCAACTTCTATTTTATTGAAATGAATACCCGCATCCAGGTGGAACACCCTGTTACCGAAATGATCACGGGCGTGGATATCGTACGGGAACAATTGCACATAGCCGCCGGCGAGAAACTGGGTTACCAACAAAAGGATATTCACCTGCGCGGCCATGCCATCGAATGCCGCATTAATGCGGAAGACCCGGAAACTTTCGCGCCCTCCCCCGGTATCATCGAACATTACCACCCCCCGGGCGGCCCCGGTATTCGCGTGGATACCCACGTTTATCAGGGCTACACCATTCCGCCCCATTACGACTCCATGATCGGTAAATTAATCGCCCATGCTGAAACCAGGGAACTGGCCCTGGCGCGCATGAGCATGGCACTGTCGGAAATCGTTATCGACGGCATCGTCACCAACATTCCCCTGCATCAGAAACTGATTAATGACGCCGCCTTTATCACCGGGGGAACCGATATTCACTATCTGGAAAAAAAACTGGGATTGAAATAATCACCGTGGTCGGATAACAATCCTGTTCGCTGCAACGAAAACCGACGATTTCCGCTGAAACGGGACTGTTATGGGCTGGCTGCAATTGACAATCGGCAGTGATGCATCTCATATCGAAGAGATAGGGGAATTGCTGGAGGAATTCGGCGCGGTTTCCGTCAGCTATATCCCGCAGACGGAAGAGCCGGTTTTCGCCGATGATCCGACGACGGCGATGTATTGGGAGCGTACCGCCGTGATGGCACTGCTGGACGAGGATGTCGATCTGGATATTCTCGTTATGTGCATCCGCAATCGTGTCGGCACCGAGAATATCCATCATCACTGTATCCGGCCGTTGCGGGACAGGGCATGGAGCGAATCACACAAGACCGGGCATGAAGCGGTGGTATTCGCCGGCAAACTGTGCGTCTGCCCGAGTTGGTGCCGGCCCCCGAAAAATATCGCCCATGTCATCCGGCTGGATCCCGGGCTGGCCTTCGGTTCCGGTTCCCATGCCACCACCGGCCTCTGTCTGGAGTGGCTGGCGGGGATGCCGCTCCGGGACAAGCAGGTGATCGATTACGGTTGCGGCTCCGGCATTCTCGGCCTGGCCGCCCTGAAACTGGGCGCGGCGGGCGTGGTGGCGGTGGATATCGATGAGCAGGCCTTGCGCGCCACTCGTGAAAACGCCGTCAATAACGATCTTGCCGGGCGTATCCGCGTAAGCGCACCGGCGGACATGGAAACCGGCCCGGCGGACATCCTCGTGGCGAATATCCTGCTCAATCCCCTGTTGCAGCTGGCGCCCCGGTTTCACGAACTGGTACGGCCCGACGGCTATATCGCGCTTTCGGGTATTCTCGCCAATCAGGCCGGGGAATGTTTGGAGCGCTACCGGCCCTGGTTTAACATGGCGGAACCGACTTTCAGGAATGAATGGGCAATGCTGTACGGCAGGCGTAAAGCGGATACGGACTCACCGGCGACCGACCGCTCATAGTCAGGAGAGACTCAATCATCATTGTGAAAAACTGATCATGTTTACCGATTGTCCTTCCTGCCGGAGACAGTTCCGGCTCCGGGCGGATCAGCTTTCGGCCGCCGGAGGACTGGTCCAGTGCGGTTTCTGCGGCAGGCAGTTCAACGCCTTGGAGCGTCTGCATGATCGTCCCCTGCAGAGTCCGCCGGTCATGCAGGATGCCGTGGCGGATGCGGAAGACTCTTCCGTCGAGGAGCCCTGGTTCGATGTTCCCGAGCCCGGCAACGATGAAGCCGAAGAGCAGGAAAGGTTCACCGCTCCCGACGAAACGGAAAGCGGCGGGACCGGCGACGTTCAACAGCCGGGGCCCGATGAAGCGAAAGCCGACGCCATACCGGATGCCTCCGGGGAGATGGCGGATACTTCCGAAGCCGTCCCTCCCGAATGGCTGCTTGAGAGCGAGCCGCGCCGCCACCGGTTCCGGTTTGTCTGGCTCACGGGGATGTTTGTGCTGCTGCTGGTTCTGGGCGCACAGTTGGCCTGGTTCCACCGCGACAGGCTGCTGCAGGAGTACCCGCGGTTGCTGCCCTGGGCGCGACAGGTATGTGAGCGCTTCCAGTGCGAACTGATCCGGCATCGCGACATTACATCCATCGAGGTGCTCAACCGGGATGTCCGCGATCATCCCCGCTACCGCGATGCCTTGCTGGTGAACGCTACTATCAGCAACCAGTCACCGGACGTGCAGCCGTTTCCGGTGGTGCAGCTCAATCTTTATGATACAGCCGGTAAAATCATCGCTTATCGCCGCTTTGATACGGGTGAATACCTGGATGAAAGTATTGATATCGAGGCGGGGATGCGCCCCGGTCAGCCCGTGCATATCGTCCTGGAAGTGACCGGCCCGACGGAAGGCGCGGTAAGTTTTGAATTCCATTTCCTGCCAAAAAAATAAAATTCATCCCAAGCACAGTCTGTGCCGTTTCCGCCGCCGCGGAAATTTATCAGCAAAGATAAACAGTTAACCCGGTTATCTGTGAAAGTTGTAACCTGCGGCTGAGTAGCAAATCACAATTGGTGCCTCAACAGCCCTTTTCTCAATCAACATTCCCCGTTATCATTGATTTCCTTTTTCAGCCGCCGGTTTTAATAAGAAGCGGTTAAATAAATGAATACGGATTTCCGCACACTTCAAACACAGATCGTGCTCGCTCCCATGGCGGGTATTACCGACAGGCCTTTCCGGCAGTTATGCCGCGAACTGGGTGCGGATACGGTCGCGTCGGAAATGATCAGCGCGAATCCACTGCTGTTGCAGAGTGACAAGACGCGCTTGCGCCTGGATCACCGCGGCGAAGCGTCTCCCCGTATTGTGCAGATTGCCGGCGGCGACCCCCGTCTGCTGGCGGACATGGCCCGCTATAATACTGATAACGGTGCTGAAATCATCGACATCAACATGGGCTGTCCGGCCAAGAAAGTCTGCAACACCCGGGCCGGTTCCGCGCTTTTGCGGGATGAAAAGCTGGTCGCCCGTCTTCTGGAGGCGGTGGTCGGCGCGGTGACCGTTCCCGTGACATTGAAGATCCGTACCGGCTGGGATCCGGCATCGAAAAACGCCGTGCGCATCGCCCGGCTGGCCGAGTCTTCCGGCATACAGAGGCTGGTTGTACACGGCCGGACCCGCGCCTGCGGCTACAGCGGTGAGGCGGAATACGACACGATTGCCGAAGTGAAATCGCGTATTTCCATTCCTGTCATCGCCAACGGCGATATCGACTCGCCGCAAAAGGCGGCAAAGGTATTGCACCGGACCGGTGCGGACGGCGTCATGATCGGACGGGCCGCGCAGGGCAATCCCTGGATTTTCCGCGAGATTAGGCATTACCTCGCCACCGGCGAAAGCATGCCGCCGCCGGATAACGGCGAAATCGGCAGGTTGATGCTGCAACATCTTGACGCCCTGTATTCGTTTTACGGCGAAGACAAGGGCGTGCGTGTCGCCAGGAAACACATCGGCTGGTATTGCGCGCGCCTGCCCGATGCGGACCGGGTCAGAACCCGTGCCAACCGGGCCGGTCGCTGTGACGAACAGCTTCAAATCGTGCGTGACTATTTCAAGCAGGTACGTCCGTTGCAGCCCATGGAGCTTGCGGCATGACGACGAACCAGGACGCGGATAAAAAAACCGTACCCGTCAAAGGCAATGGTTCGGTGCGTTGCCTGAGCGATAACGTCCGCGAGGCCATGGAAAAATATTTTGACGATCTCGAAGGTCATGAACCCCGGGATCTTTACGACCTGTTCCTGTCCCAGGTGGAAAAACCGTTGTTCGAAAAGGTGATGAAACACACCGAAGGCAATGTCTCCCGCGCGTCCCAACTCCTGGGACTGAATCGGGCCACGCTGCGAAACCGCCTGAAGAAATACGACATCGGCTGACGCCGCCCCGTCGTCCGGCCGATCCAGCTAGTACCTCGACACAGGAATTATGATGAGTTCAGCGCCGGACCAGGGCCTTTCCCGCAAGGCGCGGCGGCGCCGGCAGAG
>JBBDSH010000097.1:0-2513 GCA_040905045.1 Gammaproteobacteria bacterium
GGTTAGAGCCCATCCACCATGACGATCTGGGTGTCGGCGTGTTTTTGTCTCAATGCCTTCATGGGAAGGTATTCCGGATCATTGAACAATGCATGAACCGAGTCCCGGTCAGGGAAGCGGAACATGACAATGCGCGTCGGCTGCCAGTCGCCTTCCAGAACTTCAAATTCGCCGCCGCGCACCAGGTACTCACCACCGTGTTTTTTCACCAGTTCCGGCACCTTTTCCCGGTATTCCTTGATGGCATCCATGTCTTTGACATTGCTGTTGACGATCAGGTAAACGGACATAGGTACTCTCCCGATGGAATTATTATGAATCGGTTTTCATGCGGATTGTGAATCACTGTCCCCGGCCAGTCTTTGTGCACGCTGTTTTGTCTGCTGCAACTCCTTCTCTGTTTCTGCACTGTCCCATTCATTGGAAGATTCCGGCCAGCCATGACAATGTTTCATAATGAAGTTTGACAATGCCTGGATATGAAGCGGATCGTCGTTCAATGCCGGTATATAGGAAAATTCCCGGCCGCCGGCCTCGATGAAAAATTCCCGGTTCTGCATCTCGATCTCCTCCAGCGTTTCCAGGCAATCGGCGGAGAAGCCGGGACAGAGCACCTGTACGTGACCGATGCCGTTGCCACCCCATTCCTGCAGCAGTTTGTCGGTATAGGGGCGCAGCCATTCCGTCGGTCCGAAACGGGACTGGAACGACACCACCCATTCGTCGTCGTTCAATTCCAGTTGCTCGGCCACCAGCCGGGCGGTCTTGTGGCATTCGCAGAAATAGGGATCGCCGGCCAGGAAGTATTTCTTCGGCAGGCCGTGGAAAGAAAACAGCAGCCGATCGGGGCGCGAGTGTTCCGACCAATGCTGGTGAACGCTTTCTACCAGGGCCTCGATGTAATCGGGATTGTCATGATAATGACTGATAAAACGCACATCCGGCAGCCAGCGCCACCGGGTCAAAACGGCGGCTACGGCATCAAAGGTGGAGCCGGTAGTAGCGGCGGAATACTGCGGATAGAGCGGCAGTATCAGCAGTCTTCGGGCATTGGCCAGTCGCAGTTTTTCCAGTGCCGAGGCGATGGACGGATTGCCGTAGCGCATGGCTGCTTCCACGCGCACCGGCCCGGGAAACATTTCATCGAGTTGCTCCTGCACGGCCCCGGCCTGCCGACGCGTGATCGCCAGCAGCGGCGATCCTTCCTCCCGCCAGATTTTGGCATAGGCCTCGGCCGAACGCTTCGGCCGCGTCCGCAGAATGATGCCGTGAAGTATCGGCTTCCAAAGCCACTTGCTGGTCTCGATAACGCGCGGATCCGACAGAAACTCGGCCAGGTAACGACGCACGTCGGCGGCGGTCGGCGCGTCGGGCGTCCCCAGGTTGGTCAGCAGAACGCCGGTACAGGGCGGGGAGTCATGCCGGAAATCGGCACTGCCGGTATATTTCATAAGTTGGATCGGATCGTTTCAATGGCCTGGCTGTAACCGGTTTCGATATCGTCGCCGCTGCGGCAGGTGATACCCAGATCATGCAGGATGCCGTCGTTGATGTCGTAGATCCAGCCATGAATTTCCAGCGGGTTGTTGTCCAGCCAGGCGTCCTGGATGATGCGGGTCTGTGACAGTGCCATGACCTGTTCGATTACGTTCAGTTCGCACAGGCAGCGGGCCAATTTGCCGTGCGGCAGTTTGTCCAGCCAGTCCTGGTGTTTCTTGTAGGTCAGCTTGATGTTCCACACCCAGTAGTCCACCAGGCCGTTGTTATCATCATTGATCGCGGCAGCCACGCCGCCGCAGCCGTAATGGCCGCAGACAATTATATGCTTGACCCGCAGGCTCTCAACCGCGAACTGCAGGACGGACAGGCAATTGAGATCGCTGTGCTGCACCAGATTGGCGATATTACGATGAACGAAAATCTCACCCGGGAGCAGGCCGACGATCTGATTGGCGGGAACGCGGCTGTCACTGCAGCCAATCCAGAGATACTCGGGACGCTGCTGTTGTGCCAGCCGGCTGAAGAATTCCGGGTCCTTGGATGTCCGCTGTTTCGCCCAGGCCCGGTTTTTTTCCAGAAGGTCTGTTAATTTGGTCATAGTGTTTACGCTGGCATGCGGTGGAGTATGATTAATTGCTGTTCATTATATAGGGGAGAAAGGTGTGTTTGTAAAAAAACTGGATGACTGCAATGAATTCATCGCCAATGACGGTTGCCGCATTCGCGAAGTGCTGCACCGGAAAAATGATCCTGTGGATCTGCCGTATTCCCTGGCCGTGGCCCGTGTGGAGCCCGGCAAACAAACCTACCGGCACCGCCTGCGGGAGACAGAGGTTTACTACATCCTTTCCGGTACGGGCGTCATGCATATTGACGAGGAAAGCAGGGATGTGTCGGCGGACGAGGCGGTCGTCATCCCGCCGGGAACGGTTCAGTGGATCGAGAACAACGGCAGCCGCGAACTGAGCTTTATCGCCCTCGTTAACCCGCCCTGGTCCGAGGAAGGCGACGAA
>JBBDSH010000097.1:2613-13329 GCA_040905045.1 Gammaproteobacteria bacterium
AGCCACAAATTACTCCTTCTCCTGATTTTCCCGCAGTGTCTTCCGGTATTCCTCGTAGATAGTGGTACAGCGTTCGCCCATGTCGGAATTCTCTTCGATGTTGTCCACATAAAAACGAATCAGTGAACGTACCGTGCCTTCCACCCGTCCCGGCGAGACCGGTTCCTCCTGGGTGGCCTTGATGATCCGGCGCAGGTATTTGAGAAGGAACCATTCCATGGAATGGGATTCCGGCGCAATGGACTCGATCTCCCGTGTATGACGGACAACGGTCAGGCGAAAGTCCTCGAAATAAATCTTGCGCATGGACGATTCAGTTCGTGTTGCCGTGCATATCGATCTTTTCCAGCATGTTCAAACCCGGCGCAGTACCGTCATGGGCGGCGTGTTGAGGACGGAACGCATCCCCAACAGGCCGCAGGCCGTGATGATCAGGGTACTGGCCAGGGGCGCGATTATCCAGACCAGCGGGTTGATGACGATATGCATTTTGAAAACGTATTCGGCCAGAAGTACCTCCACCACTGTCGCCGCGAACGCCGCAAGAATGCCGGTCAACAGGCCCAGGCAGACGAATTCGGCAATCAGTCCCGCCAGTATCTGCCCGCGGCTCGCTCCGAGCGTGGAGAGCTGCGCCGATTCGTGAATGCGTTCCCGGTGCGTGGTCTGCATGGCCGCTATCAGGATGACGATGCCGGACAGGACAGTGAAGATAAAGACGAATTCGATCGCCCGTACCACCTGTTCCATGACGGATCGCACCTGCGTCAAAATGGCATCCACATCGATAATGGTAATACTGGGAAAGTTGCGTACCAGTTCAATCAGCAGTTCCTTATGCGTATCCGGTATGTAAAAACTGCTGATGTAGGTAGCCGGGTAATCCTCGAGTGTGCCCGGGTTGGCGACTACAAAAAAATTCACGTGAAAGGAATCCCATTCCACCCAGCGCAGATTACTGACGGTCCCGGTAATCTCGCGTCCGGCCACCTGCCAGGTCAGGCTGTCCCCCAGTTCGATGCCCAGGGTTGCGCCGATGCCTTCCTCGACGGAAAACAGGTTGCGGTCGACTTCGTTCCCGGACCACCATTGCCCCGCTTCCAGGCGGTTGTCGGCCTGCATTTCTTTCGCCCAGGAAAGATTGAATTCCCGAGCCACCAGCCGCCGCGCCCGATCATTACCATAACTGCCGGGATCCACTTCATTGCCGTTGATGGCCGTGAGGCGTCCGCGAATCATGGGCTGCAGCTGCGCATCGATTCGCCCCCGGTCCTTGAGAAAACCCCGGACTTTCTCCACTTCTTCAGGCTGGATGTTGATGAGGAAGTAATTGGGCGCGTCGTCGGGCAGGCGATCACGCCAGGTGTCCAGCAAATCGGTACGCACCAGCGTCAACAAAAGCATGACCATGATGCCCAGGCCCAGGCCCAGGATTTGTACCATGCTCAGGTGTGAACGGCGGGCGATATTGGCCAGTCCGAAACGTATGCTCAGTCCGACCCTGGAACGCAGCCGGCCCAGGGCCAGGATGAGCAGTCGCGCGCCCAGCGCCAGCAGCAGCAAAGTGACGACAATGCCGGCCAGAGTGTACGCGGTAAGCAGACTGTTTCCCGATTGCCAGGGAGCCAGCAGGGCCAGGGCCAGCAAGGCGGTGCCGTAGGTCGCAATGCCGGACAGGGGCAGCGGTTCCAGATCGCGGCGCAGTACCCGCAGCGGCGGCACGCGGCGCAGGCGCATGACCTGCGGCATGGCGAAACCGAGTATGGTGATCAGACCCGTCGCCATGCCGGTGAATACCGGCCGCAGGGACGCTTGCGGCAGTGCTTCCTTGCTCAGACCCGCCATGAGCGCGGCCAGCGAACCCTGGGCGGCGTAACCCAGGGCACAGCCCAGGGCGGCGCTGACCAGCGCCAGGATAAAAAGCTGGATGAAATAAATACGAGTGATCAAACCCTGTTCCGCGCCCAGGCAGCGCATGATGGCGCAGTTGTCAAAATGGCGAAGGGCGTAACGCTGGGCCGACATGGCCACGGCCAGGCCGGCCAGGGCGATGCTGACCAGGACAGCCAGTCCCAGGAACTGCTCCGCGCGTTCCAGCGCGGTTTTCAGTTCCGGCCGCGCGTCGCGGATCCCCTGGACCCGGATGTTTTCATAACCACGATTTTCAAACCATTCCCGAAATCCGGTAATGCCGGCGCTGTCGCCGCTGTCGCCGGCCAGGAGCAGGTGGTAATCAATGCGGCTGCCCGGCAGGATCAGCTCCGTTTCCGGTATGTCCGCCATGTTCATCAGAAGCCGTGGCGCGATATTGAACAGATCGCCGCCGCGGTCCGGTTCATAGGTCAGCACCTGTGTCACGGTCAGGCCGGCGGCGCCTATATCGACACGATCACCGACCCGGAGGTCCAGCGATTGCAGCAGACGGGCGTCCGCCCAGGCCTGGCCCGGTGCCGGTATATGTTCAGTTATCGATTCCGGGCCGAACAGTTCATCGGCCGTGCGCAGATTGCCGCGCTGGGGGTAACCCTGCTCCACGGCCTTGGCTTCGGCCATCTGCATGTTGTCGCCGTGCACCACGATACTGCGAAAGCTGAGTGTTTGCGTGGCGGTCAGCCCCTGTTCCAGTGCCGCTTCGCGGATGGGAGAGGGGATCGGTTCACGGGAACGCAATACCAGATCCGCCGCCAGCAGTTCCGTCGCCTGCTGCTCCGTGGCCTTGCGTACGCGATCGGTGAAAAAGCCTACCGAAGTCAAACTGGTGACGGCGATGACCACGGCAATGGCGATCAGGGCCAGTTCACCGGAACGCCAGTCCCGTTTCAGCGAAGTGAGTGCCAGTTGCAGTGATTTCACAGGCGTCAGGAAACGATTTCACCGCCGGCGAGCGTGACCGTACGATCACAGTGTCCGGCGATGGCGGGATCGTGGGTGACCAGCACCAGTGTTGTGCCCCTTTCGTGATTGAGACGGAACAGCAGATCGATGATCTGACCGGCGGTCTTCTGATCCAGATTGCCGGTGGGTTCGTCGGCAAAGAGGATGCGCGGTTCCCCGGCGAAAGCCCGGGCGATGGCCACGCGCTGCTGTTCGCCGCCGGATAACTGGCTGGGATAATGATACATTCTTTCCGCCAGCCCCACCTCGGCCAGCCGTTCACGGGCCTGTGCCTGCGGGTCGTCCGAGCCGGCCAGTTCCAGCGGCAGCATGACGTTTTCCAGGGCGTTCAACCCCGGTAATAATTGAAAGGACTGAAAAACGAAGCCGACCCGGTGATTACGCAAACGTGCGCGACCGTCTTCGTCCAGGCTGCCCAGGTCGTTGCCGTCGAGAAGCACGCGGCCGCTGCTTGCAACATCCAGGCCCGCCATGAGTCCAAGCAATGTGGACTTGCCGGAACCGGAGACGCCGACCACGGCCATGGATTCGCCTTCGCGGAGTTCAAGATTGATATTATGCAGAATGGTGAGTTCTCCACCGGGACCGGTAACTTGCTTACCCAGTTGTTCGGCCTGCACAATGATATTCGAGGAATTATTCATGTTACGTCATTTTGTATTCATTTTGTCGTGTTTGACCGCCGTTTCAGTAACGGCGGCGGATCGAACGTTGCTGGTACTCGGCGACAGCCTGAGTGCGGCCTACGGAATCGATATGGATCAGGGCTGGGTATCCCTTTTGCATGAACGTCTGCAGGAACAAGGCTACAATTACCGGGTGATAAATACCAGTATCAGCGGTGATACCACCCGCGGCGCCGTGGCCCGGCTGGAACAAACCCTGAAGCGCTCGCGGCCGGACATCGCCATTATTGAGCTGGGCGGCAACGACGGCCTGCGCGGATTGTCGCTGCAGGAAATGCAACGCAACCTGATCGACATCGTGAATAAATTCAGGCGTGCCGGCAGCCGCGTTCTGCTGATCCCCATGCAACTGCCGCCCAATTACGGCCCGGCCTATAATAATCGTTTCATGGATATCTACCGGGACCTTGCGGAGCACGATGACGTTGTACTGGGACGATTTATCCTCGAGGATATCGCCGACAAGCCTCATCTGATGCAGGATGACGGCATCCATCCCCGGGCCGAAGCCCAGGACAGGATGCTGGATAATATCTGGCCGCAACTGGAGTCCATGCTTTCCATGAAAGAGGGAAACCCGGAATGAAATACTGCAGTTATTGTGGCGCGGAGATCATCCTCATGGTGCCCGAGGATGACAATCGTGAGCGCCACGTCTGCATGCAGTGCGATACCATTCATTATCAGAATCCCAAGATCGTCGCCGGCTGTATCCCCGAATGGGAAGATCGCATTCTATTGTGCCGGCGTGCCATCGAGCCCAGGCACGGGCTGTGGACGCTGCCCGCCGGCTTCATGGAACTGGGAGAAACCACCCTGGAGGCGGCGGTTCGCGAAACCATGGAGGAGGCCAACGCCCGGGTGGATGTGCAGGATCTTTATATGGTTATCAACCTGCCACACGTGGATCAGGTCTATATGATGTTTCGTTCCCGCCTCAGGGATACGAATTTCTTCCCCGGTCCGGAAAGCCATGAAGTGGAACTCTTCGAGCGCGACCGGATCCCGTGGGATGAACTGGCTTTCCCCACCATCCGCGAAACACTGCGCTACTACTACCAGGACAGGGACAGGGGGAAATTCCGGCAGCGCTCGGGCGATATTATCAGGGAGGAATCCGGATATCTGTTCCGGCTGAACGGTAATGGTACGGAGGACTAAACAACTGTTCTGAATACCATTCCAGTTATAGTCAACGGATTCAATACAGGGTCGGGCCGGGTGTTGGAGTGACTAGCGCCATGGACGAGTGCGGGACCGGGCCAGGGATGGCCCGGGGAACGGAAACACCCGGTCCGGCCCTGTATTCTGTGTCAAGCCACACTGCGAGACTGACTGGAGTAAAATTCAGAACAGTTATTCAGCCCCGGCAGGTGCCGCTTTCTCTGGTTTTCAGTCCTCCGCCGGTACCCAGCGACCGAAACTGCATGTATAGCATTTCCCGTCGACACTGATCTGGTTACCCTGAGAAAAGCTTTCATCATTCCAGAAACAGTTCTGGTCCAGCTGATCCATCTGGACGGTTGCCTCGTCGCTGGTGGCGCTGACTATTTCAGATGATTTTTTGGCCGGATCGGCCGGATCGACAGCCCTGGATCCTGACATGCGGTGCCCCCTCTGGTTTCCCCAAATACGGTAACTATAAATGCCGGGCATCAACGGCGCCAGTCCTGAAATACCCGGGCAAGCGGGTTCATTCTAAGGATATTCCTCTCTGAACTTGAATATTCCCTGCAAACCGTTATTGTTAGCCCCGCTTTTTGCCGCACGCATCACACAACCACTACTGGAGAGACGAATGATCAAACCTCATGGAGCCGATGAACTGAACCCCCTGTATGTCAGCGATGAGCAGGAACGCCGGGCGCTGCTGGACGAGGCGGAAAACCTGCCCGCCCTTGTGGTCAGTTCCGCCGCCGCGGCCAACGCCGTTATGCTCGGGGGCGGCTATTTCACCCCGCTGGAAGGCTTCATGAATCTAACCGACGCTCTGCAAGTGGCCGAGAACATGCGCACGAAAGAGGGCCTGTTCTGGCCGGTACCGGTTCTGAATACCGTGACCGATGCCTCTGCCATCGGCGATGCCAAACGCATCGCCCTGCGCGATCCCAACGTGCCGGGCAATCCGGTACTGGCCGTGCAGGAGGTGGAATCCATCGAGGAGATGTCGGAAGAGCAGCAGCAGACCATTATTGAAAAGGTATTCCGCACCACGGATCCAGCCCATCCCGGTGTCGCCACTCTCTCCGCCAACGGCCGCTTTGTTATCTCCGGCCCCGTCCGGGTTCTCAATTTCAGCTATTTCGAGACCGATTTCCCGGATACCTTCCGCACCGCGGTGCAGATACGGGATGCCATCCTGGAGCGCGGCTGGGATAAGGTGGTGGCCTTCCAGACCCGCAACCCCATGCACCGCGCCCACGAGGAACTCTGCAAGATGGCGCAGGAGGCGGTGGGCGCCGACGGCATACTGGTGCACATGCTGCTGGGCAAGCTCAAGGAGGGCGATATCCCGGCGGACGTACGCGACGCGGCCATTCGCAAGATGGTGGAACTCTATTTCCCGCCGAATACGGTCATGGTCACCGGTTACGGCTTCGACATGCTCTACGCCGGCCCTCGCGAGGCGGTTCTGCACGCGGTGTTTCGCCAGAATGCCGGCTGCAGCCATTTGATTGTCGGACGCGATCACGCCGGAGTGGGCAGTTACTACGGTCCTTTCGATGCCCAGACCATCTTCGAGGAGGAAGTCCCCGCCGACGCCCTGGCAATCGAAATCTTCAAGGCCGATCACACCGCCTTCTCCCGCAAGCTGGGCAGGGTGGTCATGATGTGTGATGCCCCCGACCACAGCCAGGACGACTTTGTCATCCTGTCCGGCACCGCGGTGCGGGAAAAGCTGGCCGCCGGCGAGGAACTGCCGGAGGAATTCGCCCGTCCCGAGGTGGCCCATATCCTCATGGAGCACTATCGGCAGGAGGCGTCGTCCTAGCCCGCATATTGCCCTCGTGCAATATGCGGGCTAGGGCTGCCGACAGGCGCGAATGCCACGGTTACTACACGGGACTCGTGGCTCGTGATTCGAAGCTTCGCAGAGAGTTGGCGCACCGGATGCACCCTTTGGTTTGCGGGAGGGATCCAACTAAATACGTGCTCCGAAATCGTATCCAGGCCGGTTTCCGCCAGGGCTGTGACAGACACGCTGTAAATACGTCCTTGTACGCTCGAGTGCCGCTATCCTTGCGGCACACAGTCTGTCACAGCCCTGGCGGAAACCGGCTTTAAACTGGTCGAGAATTCGGAACATTTGTTTAGAATCCTTTAACCACCAGCCACGCATAGAGTTGACAAATGCGTCAATTCGTCTATATTGTTAGCACTCACATAGAGAGAGTGCTAACAATATCTCTAACCCATAGAATTCAAAGAGTTAGCCAATCAGGAGGTAGAAGTAATGAATATACGTCCGTTACATGATCGCGTGATCGTGAAACGCCTGGAAGAGGATAAAACCACACCGGGCGGCATTGTCATTCCGGACACGGCCAGCGAGAAGCCCATCCAGGGCGAAATCGTCGCCGTCGGCAATGGCAAGCTGCTGGAAAATGGTGAAATCCGCACACTGGAAGTCAAAAAGGGCGACAAGGTCCTTTTCGGCAAGTATTCCGGCACCGAGGTAAAAATCGGTGGCGACGAATTACTGGTGCTGCGTGAAGACGACATCATGGGCGTGATCGAATAAGAAGTTTATCAGGAGGTAGAAAATCATGAGTGCAAAAGAAGTAAGATTCGGTGATGACGCCCGTTCGCGGATGGTGAAGGGCGTCAATATTCTCGCCAATGCAGTGAAACAGACCCTCGGTCCCAAGGGCCGCAACGTGGTTCTGGAAAAGAGCTTCGGCGCCCCGACCATCACCAAGGACGGGGTTTCCGTTGCAAAGGAAATCGAACTGGAAGACAAGTTCGAGAACATGGGCGCGCAGATGGTCAAGGAAGTCGCTTCCAAGACCTCCGATGTCGCCGGTGACGGCACCACCACCGCCACGGTCCTGGCCCAGGCCATTATCCGCGAGGGCCTCAAGGCCGTCGCCGCCGGCCACAGTCCCATGGACGTGAAGCGCGGCATCGACAGTGCCGTCCATACGGCCGTGAAGGAACTGGAAAAGCTGGCCAAGCCGTGCGAGGACAGCAAGGCCATCGCCCAGGTCGGTTCCATTTCCGCTAACTCCGATGAGGCCATCGGCAAGATCATCGCCGACGCCATGGACAAGGTGGGCAAGGAAGGCGTCATCACCGTCGAGGAAGGTTCCGGTCTGGAAAATGAACTGGATGTGGTCGAAGGCATGCAGTTCGATCGCGGTTACCTGTCCCCGTATTTCATCAACAACCAGGAGACCATGAGCGTCGAACTGGACGATCCCTACATTCTGCTTCACGACAAGAAGATCTCCAACGTTCGCGAGCTTCTGCCCGTGCTGGAAGCGGTGGCCAAGGCGGGTAAGCCCCTGATGATCATCGCCGAGGATATCGAGGGCGAGGCCCTGGCGACGCTGGTGGTCAACAACATGCGCGGTATCGTCAAGGTGGCCGCCGTGAAAGCGCCCGGCTTCGGTGACCGCCGCAAGGCCATGCTGGAGGACATCGCCGTCCTCACCGGCGGCACGGTGATCTCCGAGGAAGTCGGCCTGTCCCTGGAGAAGGCCGGATTGGACGATCTGGGTCAGGCCAAGCGCGCCCAGATCACCAAGGAGAACACCACCGTCGTTGACGGTGCCGGCAAGAAGGACGACATCGAGGGCCGCGTCAAGCAGATCCGGCAGCAGATCGAGGATTCCACCTCCGACTACGACAAGGAGAAGCTGCAGGAGCGCGTTGCCAAGCTGGCTGGCGGTGTTGCCGTGATCAAGGTCGGTGCCGCGACGGAAATGGAAATGAAGGAGAAGAAGGCCCGCGTCGAGGACGCCCTGCACGCCACACGCGCGGCCGTGGAAGAAGGTATCGTCCCCGGCGGCGGTGTCTCCTTTATACGCATCCGCGAAGCCGTCAAGAAGGTCAAGGGCAAGAATCCGGATCAGCAGGTCGGCATCAGCATCCTGCTCCGGGCTATGGAAGAGCCCTTCCGGCTGATCGTCCAGAACTCCGGTGAAGAGCCGTCCGTCATCTTCAACAAGGTGGCCGAGAATAGCGGCAACTACGGCTACAACGCCGCCACCGGTGAGTTCGGCGATATGATCGAAATGGGTATTCTCGACCCCGCCAAGGTGTCGCGTCATGCACTGCAGAACGCCGCTTCCGTGGCCGGACTGCTGCTGACCACCGAAGCCATGGTGGCTGAGATACCGAAGAAGGAAGAAGCTCATGGCGGCGGTATGCCCGACATGGGCGGCATGGGAGGCATGGGCGGCATGATGTAACGGACGCCCGTCCCTCTCCGCAGTAGCAAAAACCCGGCCTCGCGCCGGGTTTTTTTTCGTGTAAGGAGTAAGGAGTGAGGTGTAAGAGGTAAGCCGCTATCATTTCGACAACCGCCATGGACAGCGGAAATACAGAAAAAGCGGGAGCACTTTTCTACCGCTGCAAAAAAATCATTGTGCAGAGATAGTACGAAACATGAAAAGATTCCTCACATACGTTCGGAATGACAAGATCGTTTCACTCCTTACTCCTCACTCCTGACCCCTCACCAGAAGTTATCAGCCACCGGAGGAGAGTGCTAACTTCCCATACGGTTTTTATTCCATTAATTTATAAACACAGTGGTCCTGTGTCGAGCTACTAGTATCGGGATCATTTCGGTTTGTTTTTTAACTCGCAACCGGGAGGTGGAAGCATGTCTCGTAATTCGGAACAGTTGATAACCGATATGAATGCTCATGACTTCTTTCATGAGTCGCTGCATTCAGCACTGGCGCGCCAGCAGATGAATGCCAGTGGTGAGACGGTCATCTATATTACCAATCTGTTGACCGGTTTTTTGTTTGCCGAACGGTTCCATGATTGCAATACCGGGGGCAGAAGGAGAATGGCAACACTTGCCATGATGTACGGCGATGCGCTGCATGCGGACACACGGGAGAACAGGCAAAAAGCCCTGCAGCGTCTTGGTGATGTGGCCCTGTTTGTCTCCGGTTTGTTCGCCCGAAGTCTGAGTCGCAGCCTCGTGGACGTGGATTATTACATTGCCATGGGCGGCAATGCCTACGGCAGCCTCGCCGACAGCCGCGCCGGCTTCCGGAATCCGGAGGCCATGAGGGATGTATTCCAGGAACTGGCCGAACGGTTCGGCAAGTTTGTTGATGTTCTGGGGGAAGTGGGAGAGCAGGTCAACCTGGGCAGCAATGACGATATTCTGCGCTGGTACGAGATCTGGTTATGTTCGGGCAGCAGCCGTGCCCTGGAAAAGCTGCGTGCATTGGGAATCGAGCCGATCTCCATGCAGCAGCACAAGCACTAGGCGGTGGATTATGTCACTCAGCCTGATACAGGAAAACCTGCAGTCCATCTATGAACTGGAGGTGGCCCACAATATCCAGGATTTCCTCATAACCAATCGGGAAATGGCGCGCCTGCTGGATGCGGATCAGTCTCTTGATGAAGTCAGGGAAAAACTCTTGGTGTATGAGGATGAAGACGGCTTGAGCCTGTCCCTGTATCTGGATGAAGAGGTCGCCGGATTGTTTGACGATGTTCATTATCATGAACAACTGGATCAACAGAAGATTGAGGAATTCTGTCTTGCCCTGGAAGGCATCAGCCACTTTCTCTACCTGACCTGGAATGCAACCCATGACCGCGCGGTGACCATGATGGAGATGGAATTGCAGGCGGAGGTGGACAAATTTATTCTGCTTTCCAGGTATTTTCGCGAGCGTTCACTCGAGCCGTCGCCGGGCCAGCTGCGTCGATTGTTATTCGAATCCGCCGCCTACCATGAATCACTCGGTCATGAAGAACGCAAGCGCTATTCCGATGCCTCTGAATACGCCCACAAGTATTGCCGCAATCTGGAATCCCGGTATTTCAGTGAGCGCGGGGAAAGACAACTGCTGAACGAATTGCGGCGTTTCTACCGCCTCAACAAACGCGACAAATTGAAGCGTATCGATCGAATTAACTGACTCTATTTGCCACAGAG
>JBBDSH010000097.1:13429-15753 GCA_040905045.1 Gammaproteobacteria bacterium
CACAGAGAAGCACAGAGTTGCCTGTTCACGGGGCATGGACAGGCAGTCCTGCAAGTCCGGTAATTTTTTTCCCAGTTTCAGCCCAAGATTTTGATCTCGCAAAGCACGCCAAGAACGCCAGGGAACGAGAAATTTTTATTTTCTCTGTGATCCTCTGTGTTCTCTGTGGCTAGATTAGTGGTCGTAGCCCGGATGGAGCGTAGCGTAATCCGGGAAGAATCGAGTTTATAGAGGATGTCCCGGATTCCGGCCATAGGCCTGCATCCGGGCTACAGACTGTTGTTACTTGTGACTGCAGTTCACTGCCGTTTCATGGCGTCGAAGAATTCGGCGTTGTTCTTGGTTGTTTTCAGGCGTTCGAGCAGGAATTCCATGGCCGCGAGGGGTTCCATGGGGTGCAGCAGTTTTCTCAGGATCCACATCTTTTGCAGTTCGTCCGGCTCGGTCAGTTTTTCCTCTCGGCGGGTGCCCGAACGATTGATGTTGATGGCCGGATAAATGCGCTTTTCGGAAATCTCGCGATCCAGATGCAGTTCCATGTTGCCGGTGCCCTTGAATTCCTCGTAGATGACTTCGTCCATGCGCGATCCGGTATCCACCAGGGCCGTTGCAATGATGGTCAGGCTGCCGCCTTCCTCGATGTTGCGGGCGGCGCCGAAAAAGCGTTTCGGCCGCTGCAGGGCGTTGGAATCCACGCCGCCGGTGAGCACTTTGCCGGAGGATGGCACGACGGTATTGTAGGCGCGGGCCAGGCGGGTGATGGAATCCAGCAGGATCACCACATCTTTCTTGTGTTCCGTCAGCCGCTTGGCACGTTCGATGACCATCTCCGCCACCTGCACATGCCGGCTGGCGGGTTCGTCGAAGGTGCTGGAAATGACTTCGCCGCGAACGGAACGGGCCATTTCGGTCACTTCCTCCGGACGCTCATCAATCAACAGCACGATAAGATGGCAGTCTGGCTGATTATGCGTGATGGATTGAGCGATGCTTTGCAGGATCATGGTTTTGCCCGCCTTCGGCGGCGAGACAATCAGGCCGCGCTGCCCCTTGCCGATGGGCGCGACCAGGTCGATAATCCGGGGTGTCAGGTCTTCGGTGCTGCCGTTGCCGATCTCAAGCTTGAGGCGTTCCTCCGCGAACAGCGGCGTGAGGTTCTCGAACAGGATCTTGTTCTTGGCCTTCTCCGGCGGTTCGAAATTGATCTCCGCCACCTTGAGCAGTGCGAAATATCGTTCGCCGTCCTTGGGCGGCCGGATCTTGCCGGCGATGTTGTCACCGGTGCGCAGGTTGAAACGGCGTATCTGGCTGGGCGAGACATAGATGTCGTCCGGGCCGGCCAGATAGGAACTGTCGGCGGAGCGCAGAAAACCGAATCCGTCCTGCAGGATTTCAAGGACGCCGGAACCGTAAATATCCTCGCCCTTCTTGGCATGCGCCTTGAGGATTTCAAAGATGACGTCCTGTTTGCGGGAGCGCGCAAGACCGTCAAGACCGAGCTCTTCGGAAAGCGTGATCAGCTCCGAGGCGGGTTGCTGTTTCAGTTCTGTTAGGTTCATAAACTCCAGATGTATCCGGAATCAGTATTAAAAGAATTATGGATGCGCACGCGGTGCGCGTGTCGGGTTGCTCAAACGTTTTATCGGGGGATCAGCACGGACAGGTTCTAATTAGTTAATAAAGTAGCACGACAATCCGTGTCCGTCCAGTCTATTTTGGCCCTAAATGACGCTGTCAATGAATGCGGATAACTGTGATTTGGACAGGGCGCCGACCTTGGTGCCGGCCACTTCGCCTTCCTTGAAAATCATCAATGTCGGGATGCCGCGCACGGCGTATTTTTGAGGTGTATCCTGATTGTCGTCGATATTCAGTTTGGCGATGGTCAGCTTGCCTTCGTATTCGTCGGCGATTTCGTCAAGGATGGGCGCAATCATCTTGCACGGTCCGCACCACTCGGCCCAGTAATCGACGATGACCGGTTTGTTGGAATTGAGCACTTCGTCGTCAAAGGTCTCGTCGGAAACATGAATAATACTGTCGCTCATGCGCTTTGGTGTTCCTCTGGTTGGTATGTGTCAGGTATTTCATCAGAAACAGCCGCGTCAATGCAAGCTGTGAAAACGCGGGTCAAGCGGTCGATCGGGCGTCTCAAAGAAGCAACAATCTGTCCGGCACTTTCCTGCAATCCTTTGGATTTATTGATGTTAAACGATTTTTGTTTAGTACCTCGACACAGGAATTATGATGAATTCAGTCGATCCAAAAGCGGCCAGGGCCTTTCCCGCTGCGTTGCGCCGGCTTGACAGAGGGCCACCCTGCCG
>JBBDSH010000098.1:0-15730 GCA_040905045.1 Gammaproteobacteria bacterium
CCCACCGTGCCAACGTTGACGTGCGGTTTCTTGCGCTCAAATTTTGACTTCGACACAGCTCTGCCCTCTTGAATTATTGGTTTTTACTGATGATACCTTCCGCAATGTTCGGAGGTACCTGACTGTATTTGGAAAATTCCATCGTATAGGTTGCCCTGCCCTGGGTTGCCGAACGCAGGTCCGTGGCATATCCGAACATTTCCGAAAGGGGGACTTCCACCTGGATAATCTTGCCCGCCGGTGATTCCTCCGTGCCGTGCAGCAGGCCGCGGCGTCGGTTGAGATCGCCGGTAACGGCGCCCAGATAGTCTTCCGGGGTAACCACCTCGACCTTCATTACAGGCTCCAGGAGAACGGGATCGGCCTTCGTGGCGCCTTCCTTGAAGCCCATGGAGCCGGCGATCTTAAAGGCCATCTCGCTGGAGTCAACCTCGTGGAAAGAGCCGTCATATAACGTCACTTTGACATCGACGACGGGATAGCCGGCAACGATGCCGTTGGTCATCTGTTCGCGTATACCCTGGTCCACGGAAGGTATGTATTCCTTGGGTACGACACCGCCCACGATCTGGTTGACGAATTCGTAGCCGGCGCCCGGTTCCTGCGGTTCCAGCTTCAGCAACACATGGCCGTACTGGCCGCGGCCGCCGGACTGGCGAATAAACTTGCCTTCGGCCTTCTCCAGCGTCTTGCGGATGGTCTCGCGGTAGGCCACCTGCGGCTTGCCGACGTTGGCCTCCACCTTGAATTCGCGCTTGAGGCGGTCGACGATGATCTCCAGATGCAGTTCGCCCATGCCGGAGATAATGGTCTGGCCGGATTCCTCGTCGGTCCGCACCTGGAAGGACGGGTCCTCCTGTGCCAGCTTGCCCAGTGCGATACCCAGCTTTTCCTGATCGGATTTGGTCTTCGGCTCCACCGCCACGGCGATAACCGGATCCGGGAATTCCATGCGCTCCAGGGTGATCACCTTGTTAAGGTCACACAGAGTATCACCGGTAGTGACGTCCTTGAGGCCGATGGCGGCGGCGATATCGCCGGCGCGGACTTCCTTGATCTCCTCGCGGCTGTTGGAATGCATCTGCAACAGGCGGCCGATGCGTTCCTTCTTGTCCTTGACCGGGTTGTAGACGGTGTCACCGGATTTCAGTATCCCGGAATAGACACGGAAGAAGGTCAGTGAACCGACGAACGGGTCAGTGGCAATCTTGAAGGCCAGGGCGGAAAAGGGCTCGTCATCGGAAGGATGGCGAGCCGCTTCTGTTTCATTCTTGTCGTCCAGAATACCGCGAATGGACTTGACCTCGGTGGGCGACGGCATGTATTCGATAACCGCATCCAGCAGCGCCTGTACGCCCTTGTTCTTGAAGGCGGAACCGCACAGGGTGGGAACAATCTCGTTGGACAGGGTACGCATGCGCAGTCCCTGTTTGATCTGTTCCTGGCTCAGATCGCCGTTGTTGAGGTAGGCATCCATGAGTTCTTCATTGGCCTCGGCGGCGGCCTCAACCATGTGGTCATACCATTCCTTGCACTGGTCTTTCAGGTTGTCGGGAATATCCCTTTCCTCGAATGTCAGTCCGAAGTTTTCGTTGCTCCAGTAAATGGCCTTCATCTTGACCAGATCGACGACGCCTTCGAATTTTTCCTCGGCGCCGATGGGCAGTTGGATCGGTACCGGGAAACTGCCCAGACGTTTTTTAATCTGTTCCACGACGCGGAGGAAATCGGCACCGGCGCGGTCCATTTTGTTGACAAAGGCAAGGCGGGGAACTTCGTATTTATTAGCCTGGCGCCATACGGTTTCGGACTGGGGTTCCACACCGCCCACGGCACAGAAGACGGCACAGGCGCCGTCCAGAACGCGCAGGGAACGCTCCACCTCGATGGTGAAGTCCACGTGTCCCGGGGTATCGATAATATTGACGCGGTGCTGCGGGAACTGCTGGGCCATGCCCTGCCAGAAACAGGTGGTGGCGGCGGAAGTAATGGTAATACCACGCTCCTGCTCCTGCTCCATCCAGTCCATGACGGCGGCGCCGTCATGCACCTCACCTATCTTGTGGGAGACACCGGTATAATAAAGTATGCGTTCGGTCGTCGTCGTCTTGCCGGCATCGATGTGGGCCATGATGCCGATATTGCGATAACGTTCGATTGGGGTTGCTCTTGCCACTGCTCGTCTCTTGTCTTGGTATTGATCACTGATTACCAGCGATAATGTGAAAATGCCTTGTTGGCTTCCGCCATTTTATGGGTGTCTTCGCGCTTCTTGATGGCGCTGCCGCGGTTTTCCGACGCATCCAGCAGTTCGCCGGCCAGCCGCAGGCCCATATTCTTTTCGCTGCGATTCTTGCTGGCATCCACCAGCCAGCGCATGGCCAGTGTCATGCCGCGATCCGAGCGCACCTCGATCGGGATCTGGTACGTGGCGCCGCCGACACGGCGGGATTTGACTTCCACCACGGGGCGAACGTTATCCAGCGCCGTCTTGAAGGTTTCCACCGGATCGCTCTTGCCCTTGGTCTGGATCTCATCCAGGGCGCCGTAAACGATTTGCTCGGCAATGGACTTCTTGCCGCTGCGCATAATCATATTGATAAACTTGGCCAGGACCTTGTTACCGTATTTCGGGTCCGGCAGGATTTCTCTTTTTTCCGCGACTCTTCTGCGTGACATACCCGCTTCCTCAGGTCTTCGGCCGCTTGGCGCCGTATTTGGAACGGCCCTGGCGGCGATCCGTGACACCGGATGTGTCCAGGGTACCGCGCACGGTGTGATAACGGACACCGGGCAGGTCCTTGACACGGCCGCCGCGGATCAGAATGACGGAATGTTCCTGCAGGTTATGGCCTTCACCGCCGATATAGGTGGTCACCTCGTGACCATTGGTCAAACGCACGCGGGCCACCTTGCGCAGTGCCGAGTTCGGCTTCTTCGGCGTGGTGGTATAGACGCGTGTGCAAACACCGCGCTTCTGCGGGCATGCCTCCAGGGCGGGCACATTGCTCTTGGCCCGCTGACGTTTGCGGGGCTTGCGTACCAGTTGATTGATCGTTGCCATTCTTTTGTTCAGTTCTGTTTAATAAAACGTGTATTCCGTCAGCTATTCCAGTGAATAACCGGGCCTGAACCACCGCGATGATGGAACGCAGTTATCCAGAGAAAATGGGCCTGTGGGCAAATGAATCCCGGGATGTCCAAGCAGCGCTTTCGCCATCCCTGCCGCCGCTTCCCCGGGCACCAAAAACAATGACAGGCCGAAGGACTTCGGCCTGTCATAAAGAGGCGGGATTGTATTGCCTTATTTCCTAGGCTGTCAAGGACTTATCTGACGACAAAGCGACAAGCTACAGTACCTCGACACAGGGATTTTGCTGAAAATTCGTACCCTTATACCTGCGGCACCGGCGCCGAATACCGGTTCCGTACAGCTCCCGGGCAACTATTCGCGGCCGGTGGCCGCTCCTACAAGCAGGGTTTGGCATCGGGGCCCGAATCCCGAGTCCCGATCCCCGAACCACGAGCCACGAGCCACGAGCCACGAATCCCTAGCCGCTGGCCGTCCCCGACGTCTGGTCGGACTCCACGGATTCTTCCGCGGCCAGTTCCTCCGCCGCAATGGCGATGGCCTCGCGGACATCCTCCTCGCTCAGCCCGCCGGACTCGTCATCCCCGCCTTCCAGGCGCTGGCGCCGGCGCTCGGTGTGGTAGGCCAGACCGCTTCCGGCCGGGATAAGACGACCGACAATGACGTTTTCCTTCAGTCCGCGCAGTTCATCCTTCTTGCCGTTGACGCTGGCCTCGGTCAGAACCCGGGTGGTTTCCTGGAACGACGCCGCCGAGATGAAGGACTCCGTCGACAGTGAGGCCTTGGTGATGCCCAGCAGAATCGGCTCGAACCCGGCCGGTGTCTTGCCTTCGGCCTCGATTTCTTCGTTGATCTCCAGCACCTTGGCACGTTCCAGTTGTTCGCCTTTCAGCAGCTCGGTATCGCCCGGCTCCGTCACCTCGACTCTGCGCAGCATCTGGCGGACGATCACCTCGATATGCTTGTCATTGATCCTGACGCCCTGCAGGCGGTAGACCTCCTGGATTTCATTGACAATATATCGTGCCAGGGCATGGATACCCATGAGGCGCAGGATATCGTGCGGTGTCGGCGGCCCGTCCACGACGGCCTCGCCCTTCTCCACATGTTCTCCCTCGAAGACATTGATATGACGCCACTTGGGGATCAGTTCTTCGTAGGTTTCTCCGTTACTGTCCGTGATCACCAGTCGCTGCTTGCCCTTGGTGTCCTTGCCGAAGCTGACGGTACCCGAGATCTCCGCCAGGATAGCCGGCTCCTTGGGTTTGCGTGCCTCGAACAGATCCGCGACCCGGGGCAGACCGCCGGTAATATCGCGCGTCTTCAGGGATTCCTGCGGCAGGCGGGCGATAACATCGCCGACATTGACCTTTCCGCCGTCCTGGGCGGTGATGACCGCGTGCGCGGGCAGGGGATAATGAGCGGGCATTTCCGTACCCGGGATCATCAGTTCCTTGCCCTTACCGTCCACCAGCTTGATGACCGGACGCATGTCCTTGGCGCTGGAGGGACGCTGCTTTGGGTCCATAATCATAATGTTGGTCAGACCGGTGACCTCGTCCACGGCCCGCGTCACGGTGACACCCTCGACGATATCGCCGAACTGGACCTTGCCCGCCACCTCGGTGATGACCGGATGGGTGTGCGGATCCCAGTTGGCGATCTGGGCGCCGGCCTCGACGACATCGCCGTCGTTGATCTTGAGGACAGCGCCATAGGGCAGCTTGTAGCGTTCGCGTTCGCGGCCTATTTCGTCCTGCAGGGTGATTTCCCCGGAACGGGAGATGACGATGCGGTTGCCGGTTTCCTGTTCCAGCAGTTTGATGTTGTGGAATCGGGCGGTACCGCCATGCTTGACCTCGATATTGCTGACTGCGGCCGCGCGCGATGCGGCGCCGCCGATATGGAAGGTACGCATGGTCAACTGGGTGCCCGGTTCGCCGATGGACTGGGCGGCGATGACGCCGACCGCCTCGCCGATATTGACCCGATGCCCGCGGCCCAGATCCCGACCGTAACAGGCGGCACAGATGCCGTGTCGCGTGGCACAGGAAATCGGTGAGCGCACCTCGACTTCGTCAATACCATATTCATCAATGATATCCACCAGCCGCTCGTCCAGCAGGGTGCCGGCTTCCACCAGCACTTCATCCGTGCCGGGTTTGAGCACATCGTCAATCAGCATCCGGCCCAGTACGCGTTCGCGCAGGGGCTCGACCACGTCGCCACCCTCGATGAGCGAATGCATGTTCAGACCCTCGCTGGTACCGCAGTCGTCCTCGGTAACCACCAGATCCTGCGAGACGTCCACCAGCCGGCGGGTCAGATAACCGGAGTTGGCGGTCTTCAGGGCCGTGTCGGCCAGACCCTTGCGGGCGCCGTGGGTGGAAATGAAGTACTGCAGCACATCCAGGCCTTCGCGGAAGTTGGCCGTAATCGGTGTCTCGATAATGGAACCGTCCGGTTTTGCCATCAGACCGCGCATGCCGGCCAGCTGCCGGATCTGGGCGGCGGAACCGCGGGCGCCGGAATCGGCCATCATGAAGATGGAATTGAAGGACGGCTGACTGACGGTTTCCCCCTTGGGGGTGATGACATCGTCAACACCCAGCTTGTCCATCATGGCCTTGGCCACCTGATCGTTGGTATGCGACCAGATGTCCACGACCTTGTTGTAGCGCTCGCCGTTGGTGATGAGGCCCGACGTATACTGCTGTTCGAACTGTTTCACCTGTTCTTCGGCCTTGCCGATAATGCTGTCTTTCTCGGCCGGCATGACCATGTCTTCCAGGCCGAAGGAAACACCGGCCTTGGTGGAATAGTAAAAACCCGTGTACATGAGCTTGTCGGAAAATACCACCGTCGCCTTTAATCCCTGGTTGCGATAGCACTGGTTAATCAATCTGGATATGGACTTTTTATTCATGACCTGGTTGACCAACTCGAACGGCATGCCTTCCGGCAGTATGAGCGACAGCAGCGCGCGACCGACCGTGGTATCCACGCGCCGGCGTACTTCAGTGCTATTGCCCTCTTCGTCCACGTCAACGTCGTCAACCCGGACCTGTATCCGGGCATGGAGATGAACGCAGCCGGACTCGTAGGCACGGTGCACCTCGTCGATGTCGGCGAAGATCATGCCGGCACCCCTGGCATCGGCGGACTCCCGGGTCATGTAGTACAGACCCAGTACCACATCCTGAGTGGGCACAATAATGGGCTCGCCGTTGGCCGGTGCCAGGATATTGTTGGTGGACATCATCAGTGTTCGCGCTTCCAGCTGCGCCTCCACGGACAGGGGTACGTGCACGGCCATCTGGTCGCCGTCGAAGTCGGCGTTGAAAGCGGTGCAGACCAGCGGATGCAACTGAATGGCCTTGCCTTCGATGAGCACCGGCTCGAATGCCTGGATGCCCAGACGATGCAAAGTCGGCGCCCGGTTCAGCATGATGGGATGCTCACGGATAACTTCTTCCAGAACGTCCCAGACCTCGGGCCCTTCTTTCTCCACCAGTTTCTTGGCCGCCTTGATGGTGGTGGCCAGGCCGCGGCGTTCCAGTTTGCTGAAGATAAACGGCTTGAACAGTTCCAGAGCCATTTTCTTGGGCAGGCCGCACTGGTGCAGTTTCAGCGTAGGACCGACCACGATGACGGAACGGCCGGAGTAATCGACGCGCTTGCCCAGCAGGTTCTGCCGGAAGCGGCCCTGCTTGCCCTTGATCATGTCGGCCAGGGACTTCAGCGGCTGCTTGTTGGTACCGCTGATGGCGCGGCCGCGGCGGCCGTTGTCCAGCAGGGCATCGACGGATTCCTGCAGCATGCGCTTTTCGTTGCGGACGATGATGTCCGGCGCGTTCAGATCCAGCAGCCGCTTCAAACGGTTGTTGCGGTTGATAACGCGGCGGTAGAGATCGTTCAGATCCGAGGTGGCGAAACGGCCGCCGTCCAGCGGCACCAGCGGCCGCAGTTCCGGCGGCAGTACCGGCAACACTTCCAGCACCATCCATTCCGGCTTGTTGCCGGAACGGTGGAATGCCTCCATCAGCTTCAGCCGCTTGGTCAGCTTGCGCAGTTTCGTTTCAGAATTGGTTTCCGGTATCAGGGCGCGCAGGGTTGCGATCTCGGCCTCGATATCGATGGATTTGAGCAGTTCGTGGATGGCCTCTGCGCCCATCCTGGCGTCGAATTCATCGCCGTATTGCTCAATCGCCTCCAGATAACCCTCATCGGTCAGTAACTGACCCCGCTCCAGTTGGGTCATGCCCGGCTCGATGATCACATAGGCCTCGAAATACAGAACTCGTTCGAGCTCGCGCAGAGTCATGTCCAGCAACAGCCCCAGACGGCTGGGCAGGGACTTCAGATACCAGATATGCGCCACCGGGCTGGCCAACTCGATGTGACCCATGCGTTCGCGGCGAACCTTGGACAGGGTCACCTCGACGCCGCACTTCTCACAGACCACGCCCCGATGCTTGAGGCGCTTGTACTTGCCGCACAGGCACTCGTAATCCTTGACCGGACCGAAGATCTTGGCGCAGAAAAGCCCGTCACGCTCCGGCTTGAAGGTGCGATAATTGATGGTTTCCGGTTTCTTGACCTCGCCGAAGGACCAGGACCGGATCTTTTCCGGTGAAGCAAGACTGATCTTGATGGAATCGAATTCCTCAGTCTGTCCTTGCTGTTTCAGAAGCTTGAGTAGATCTTTCAAGGTTCACCACCTCCACGTAGTGGATGCACGGGTTGATTCAGTATGAGCGCTCATTCCTGCTCCAGCTCTATGTCGATGCCCAATGAGCGAATCTCCTTCAAAAGCACGTTGAAGGATTCAGGCATGCCCGCCTCCATGCGATGATCGCCGTCGACAATATTCTTGTACATCTTGGTCCGGCCATTGACGTCGTCGGACTTGACGGTGAGCATTTCCTGCAGGGTATAGGCAGCGCCGTAGGCCTCCAGGGCCCAGACCTCCATCTCGCCGAAGCGCTGGCCGCCGAACTGGGCCTTGCCGCCCAGGGGCTGCTGCGTAACCAGGCTGTATGGACCGGTGGAACGGGCGTGCATCTTGTCGTCCACCAGATGATTGAGCTTGAGAATGTATTTGTAACCGACGGTGATCGGACGATCAAAGGCGTCGCCGGTACGGCCGTCGTACAATGTCGTTTGACCGTTCTCCGGCAAGCCGGCCAGTTTCAGCATGTGCTTGATCTCTTCCTCACCGCCGCCGTCGAAGACCGGTGTCGCCATGGGCACACCGTCCGTCAGGTTGCCGGCCAGTTCCAGGATTTCCTCATCGCTCAGGGACTTGAGGTCTTCCTTCTTGCCGCTGGTGTTGTAAATGGACTCGAGGAATTTTCGAAATTCCGAAGCCTTTGCGTGTTCCGCAAGCATGTCACCGATTTTCCGGCCCAGGCCCTTGGCGGCCCAGCCCAGATGGGTTTCCAGAACCTGACCGACATTCATGCGTGAGGGTACACCGAGCGGGCTGAGGACGACGTCAACGGGGGTACCGTCTTCCATATACGGCATATCTTCCATCGGAACGATGGAAGAAATTACACCCTTGTTGCCGTGCCGGCCTGCCACCTTGTCACCGGGCTGCATGCGACGTTTCACAGCCAGGTACACCTTGACCATTTTTAATACGCCCGGTGCCAGATCATCCCCGGAGGTCAGCTTGTGGCGCTTTTCCTCGAAGAATTCGTCGAATTCCACTTTCAGCTGCTGCAGTTGTTCGGCGGTCTGTTCCAGCACCCGGTTGGCCTCTTCATTATGCAGCCGGATCTCGAACCATTTCTCGCGCGGCGTCTCCACCAGATAGGCCTTGGTGATCTTGCTGCCCTTGGACAGACCGCCGGGACCGCCGTCGGCCACCTTGCCCGTCAGGTGACGCTCGATACGCTGATAGATGCCGTCTTCCATGATACGCAACTGGTCGTTGAGGTCCTTGCGCACCCGGTTCAGTTCCGATTCCTCGATCTCCATGGCGCGGGTGTCCTTCTCGACACCGTCACGGGTAAAGACCTGAACATCGATAACCGTACCGTTCATGCCGGAAGGCACGCGCAGGGAGGTATCCTTTACGTCCGAGGCCTTCTCCCCGAAGATGGCGCGCAGGAGTTTCTCTTCCGGCGTCAACTGGGTCTCGCCCTTGGGCGTGACTTTGCCCACCAGGATGTCCGAGGCATTGACCTCGGCGCCGATAAACACGATACCGGACTCGTCCAGCTTGTTGAGGGCGCTTTCGCTGACATTGGGAATATCGGCGGAGATCTCCTCCGGTCCCAGCTTGGTATCGCGGGCGACGCAGGTAAGCTCCTCAATGTGGACTGACGTATAGCGATCTTCCTGTACCAGTCGCTCGGAAAGCAGAATGGAATCCTCGAAATTGTAACCATTCCAGGGCATGAACGCGACCAGCAGATTCTGGCCCAGCGCCAGTTCACCCATATCCGTGGACGGCCCGTCTGCAAGCACATCGTCCTTCGAGACCATATCACCCGGTTTCACCAGCGGTTTCTGGTTGATGCAGGTGTTCTGGTTGGAACGGGTGTACTTGGTCAGGTTGTAGATATCCACGCCCGGATCACCGGCCGGCACCTCATCGTCGTTGACACGGATGACAATTCGGCCGGCGTCGACGGAATCAACCACACCGCCCCGCTCGGCAATCACCGTCACACCGGAATCGGTCGCCACGACACGTTCCATGCCGGTGCCGACGAGGGGCTTTTCCGCCCGCAGTGTAGGCACCGCCTGACGCTGCATGTTGGAACCCATGAGGGCGCGGTTGGCGTCGTCGTGCTCCAGAAACGGGATCAGGGATGCGGCTACCGATACGATCTGCTTGGGCGAGACGTCCATATAATTGACCCGATCCGGCGTCGACATGGTGAACTCGTTCTGATAGCGGCAGGACACCAGTTCGTCCACCAGACGACCCTTGTTGTCCAGGGTCGAGTTGGCCTGCGCAATGATGTAATCGCCTTCCTCGATGGCGGACAGGTATTCAATCTCGTCGGATACCTTGCCGTTGTTCACCTTACGATAAGGTGTTTCAAGGAATCCGTATTCATTGGTACGGGCATAGACGGCCAGTGAATTAATCAGGCCGATGTTCGGGCCTTCCGGTGTTTCAATGGGACAGACGCGGCCGTAATGGGTGGGATGCACATCGCGCACCTCGAAGCCGGCCCGCTCGCGGGTCAGTCCGCCAGGTCCCAGCGCCGAGATGCGGCGCTTGTGCGTCACTTCGGACAACGGATTATTCTGGTCCATGAACTGGGACAGCTGACTGGAGCCGAAGAATTCCTTGATCACCGCGGAGACCGGCTTGGCGTTGATGATTTCCTGCGGCATGAGTCCCTCGGACTCGGCCAGGCTCAGCCGCTCCTTGACGGCGCGTTCCACACGCACCAGACCGATACGGAACTGGTTTTCCGCCATCTCGCCGACGCTGCGGACGCGGCGGTTGCCCAGGTGGTCAATGTCATCAACATTGCCCTTGCCGTTACGGATATCCACCAGGGTACGCAGAACATCGACAATGTCGGAAGTATCCGGACCCAGTTCTTCCAGCAGGCGCTTTGACTCTTCATCGTTGCGCTGTTCACTGAAATACTTGCCGTCGAAGAGAATACCGGGACCGGTCACTTCCTTGCGGCCGACACGGCGGTTGAACTTCATGCGGCCGACATTGGACAGATCGTAGCGATCCTGGGTGAAAAACAGATTGTTGAACAGATTCTCCGCCGCGTCCTTGGTGGGCGGCTCGCCCGGCCGCATCATGCGATAGATTTCGATCTGCGCCTCGGTGGCATTGGTAGTGGAATCGATACGCAGGGTATCGGATACATACGGCCCCCTGTCCAGATCATTAATGAACAGGGTCTCCACGTCCAGGGACGAGCCCGACATCAGTTTTTCCAGGACGGCATCGGTGATCTCGGCATTGGCCTCGGCCAGCACCTCCCCGGTCTCGGTGTCCACGATCTCTTTTGCCAGAACCTGGCCGATGAGGTATTCGGGCGGCACTTCCAGCTTCTTCAGCCCGGCCTGCTCAATCTGCCGGACATGACGCGCGGTAATGCGGCGTTCGGCCTCGACGATGACGTTGCCCTTTTTGTCCTTGATCTCGAAGGTAACCGTTTCCCCGCGCAGGCGCTCGGGCACCAGATCCATCTGTATCCCTTTCTTGCTGACGGAAAACTTGTTGGTATCAAAAAACAGTCCCAGGATTTCGCGGGTATCGTAGCCCAGCGCGCGCAACAGGATGGTCGCCGGGATCTTGCGGCGGCGATCAATACGGCAGTGCACGTTGTCCTTGGGATCGAACTCGAAATCCAGCCAGGAACCGCGGTAGGGGATAACCCGCGCGGAATAGAGCAGCTTGCCGGAGGAATGGGTCTTGCCCTTGTCGTGCTCGAAGAAGGCGCCCGGCGAACGATGCAGCTGCGAGACAATGACCCGTTCGGTGCCGTTGATAACAAAAGTGCCGGTTTCCGTCATGAGCGGTATTTCACCCATGTAGACTTCCTGTTCCTTGATGTCCTTGACCACTTTGTTGGACAGGCCCGCCTCCTTGTCATAAATAATGAGTCGCACCTTGACCCGCAGGGAAGCGGCGTAGGTCATTCCGCGCAACTGGCATTCTTTGACATCAAAGACGGGTTTGCCCAGATTGTAGCTGACATATTCCAGCATGGCGTTCCCGGAGTAACTCTCTATGGGAAACACCGATTTGAAAGCGGCCTGGAGCCCGGTATCCTGACGGGCATCCGATTCTGCATCAGGTTGCAGAAAATGCTTGAATGAATCGGTTTGCATCGCAAGCAGGTTCGGCACGTCCAGGATAATGGGACGCTTGCCGAAATTCTTGCGAATGCGCTTCTTTTCTGTATAGGAATAGGTCATCACGGAACCTCGCGAAGATTGACTGCCACAGACACGAACGGGCCCGGACCGATGGTTCCCGCCATCGGCCTGAGCCCCTTACTGATGTAATCGACGTTTGTCTTACTTGACTTCAACTGAAGCGCCTGCTTCCTCCAGCTGCTTTTTGATGTCCTCGGCCTCGTCCTTGCTGGCACCTTCCTTGATCGGGGAAGGCGCGCCTTCGACCAGTTCCTTGGCTTCCTTCAGACCCAGACCGGTCACGCTGCGAACAACCTTGATGACGCCGACCTTGTTCTCGCCGAAACTGCTGAGGACAACATCGAACTCGGTCTGCTCTTCCGCGGCTTCACCGCCTTCGGCGGCACCGCCCGCTCCGGGGGCCGCGGCCATGGCCACGGGAGCCGCGGCGGAAACACCCCAGGCTTCTTCCAGTTCGTTAATCAGTTCCACCAGTTCCATGACCGGCATCTGACTTAACGCTTCTTTAATCTCTTCTCTTGAAACTGCCATTTTAAAATCCTCTCGAATTATCTGAATTGGTTGAAAATCGCCTTTGACTCAGAGCCGTATATCAGGCGGCCTGCTGCTGATCGCGCCGCGCACCCAGAAGGCGCGCGAACTTGGCCTCCGGTTCAGCCAGAACCCGGACAAATTTGCCAAGCGGAGCCTGGAACAGGCCCAGAAGCTGCGAGCGTGCCTCATCCAGCGAGGGCAGGCTGGCAAGCTTCTCGATATCACCGGCCGGCAACAGCTTGCCGTCGATGGATACCAGCTTGACGACAAGTTTGTCGTTTTTCTTGCTGAAATCCCGGATAACCTTGGCAGCCGAGCCGGGCTCCTCATTGGAGAAAGCCAGCAACAGGGGCCCCTTCAGTTCGTCCCGCATGCAATCGAAACGCGTTCCCTCCAGCGCACGTTTTGCCAGAGTGTTCCGCACCACGCGTACAAAAATGCCGGCTTCACGCGCCTGATTGCGCAACTCCGTCATCTGTGCCACGTTCAGGCCGATGTATTCGGCCGCGATTGCAGTAGGCGCACTGGCGGCCACCTCGGCAACCTCTCCGACGATCGCCTTTTTCCGCTCAAGTGTTATCACTACTGTTTCCTCCTTATACCGTGAAGACACGTCCGGCAAAAAGCTACGAGCCACAAGCCACAAGCTACAAGTGAAAGCTACCAGCCACTAGTAGCTTGGCAGCCAGTCACTTAAGCGACTTTGTTACATCATGCTTTCCCTGCCGTCGTGTCATGGTTTACGTCACGGCGACCTTCAACCAGGATAATCCTGTCGGGCCCACCGTCTACGCGGGTAAACGGTAATAACCTTTACATTAAGCAGCTCGCCGATATTGCCGGCTTGCCGCACCCGCGGTCTTTGACGGCCGGCGGCTCCGTGCCTCCGACCTCAAAAGCCACAAGCTACTAGCCACTAGCAACCAGTGATTCGTAGCTTCTTCCTCTGTAGCTAGTAGCTTGTCGCTAGCAGCTTTAAAGCGTGTTCTGGTCCACGAGAACGCCCGGTCCCATGGTCGTGGACAACGTCACTTTCTTCATAAAAATACCCTTGGAAGAACCCGGCTTGGCCCGGTTCAGATCATTCAACAGGGTGGAAAGATTCTCTTTCAGGGCCGCTTCGTCAAAGGAAACCTTGCCGATGGCGCAATGAATAATGCCGTTCTTGTCGGTACGGTAACGCACCTGACCGCCCTTGGCATTCTCCACCGCCTGTTTCACGTCCTTGGTGACGGTGCCGGTCTTGGGATTCGGCATCAGGCCGCGCGGACCCAGCACCTTGCCCAACTTGCCCACCAGGGGCATGGCCTCGGGCGTGGCAATCACCACGCCGAAATCCATCAGACCACCCTCGATTTGATCGGCCAGATCCTGCATGCCAACATAATCGGCACCGGCGGTCTCGGCTGCCCCGGCATTGTCGCCGTCGGCAAAAACAGCCACCTTGACCGTCTTGCCGGTTCCCTTGGGCAATACCGTCGATCCACGCACCACCTGATCGGATTTGCGCGGATCCACACCCAGGTTCACGGCAACTTCCACGGACTCGTCAAATTTTGCCGTGGCACAATCTTTCAGAATCTGCAGCGCCTCGTTGAAGGGATAGACTTTGCCGGGTTCGACTTTTTCCCGGAAGGCTTTAATGCGCTTGCTCAGTTTAGCCATGGTTACACGCCCTCCGTCTCGATGCCCATGCTGCGCGCCGTGCCGGCGATGGTACGCACGGCCGCGTCCAGATCAGCGGACGTCAAATCCGGCTGCTTGGATTTGGCAATCTCTTCCAGTTGCTCGCGTGTCACCTTGCCGACCTTGTTGGTGTTGGGCGTACCGCTGCCCTTGGCGATACCGGCCGCCTTGCGCAACAGATGCGCGGCGGGTGTGGTTTTCGTCACAAAGGTGAAACTCTTGTCGCTGTACGCCGTGATCACCACGGGCACGGGCAGGCCCTGTTCCATTTCCTGGGTCTGGGCGTTGAACGCCTTGCAGAAATCCATGATATTGAGGCCATGCTGTCCCAGCGCGGGCCCGACGGGCGGACTGGGATTGGCCTGACCTGCAGGAACCTGCAGCTTGATATAGGTTACTATCTTTTTTGCCACTTCACTTCTCCTCCGGGTGCAAACGCTCCGCCTCTTTCAACGAAGCTCCCCATTATTTAACGTGGTTCGTGGCTGGTGGCTCGTGGCTCGTTATCGAGACACCAGCCACCAGCCACGAGTTACTCTTTCTCGACCTGGCCGAACTCCAACTCAACCGGCGTGGAACGGCCAAAGATCAGAACCGACACACGCAGCCGGCTCTTCTCGTAATTCACTTCCTCAACGACTCCGTTGAAATCGGTAAAGGGTCCGTCTATGACCCGAACCACTTCCCCGGGTTCAAACAGGATTTTCGGCCTCGGCTTGTCGGCCCCGGATTCCACCCGCTGCAGGATGGCGTTCGCCTCGGTATCGCTAATCGGCGCCGGCCTGTCCGGCGTGCCGCCGATGAAGCCCAGAACCCGGGGCGATTCCTTGACCAGATGCCAGGTGTCGTCGTTCATTTCCATCTGCACCAGGACATAACCCGGGAAAAACTTGCGATCGCTCTTGCGTTTCTTGCCTTCCCGCATTTCCACCACTTCCTCGGTGGGAACCAGGATTTCACCGAACTTGTCTTCCATACCGTAACGCTTGATGCGCTCGTTCAAAGTGCGCATAACCTGCTGTTCATACCCGGAATAGGCATGAATCACGTACCATTTCAATGCCATTTCAGCCTCCCTGCCCCATCAATGATCGTATCGACCACCCCAGAAACATATCCAGAAGCCAGAGGATAATGGCCACAATAACGACCATCAGAATAACCAGCATGGTTGTCTGGACCGTTTCCTGGCGGGTCGGCCAAACGACCTTGCGCACTTCAATCTGTGTTGCCTGGAAAAAGGCCCAGGTATTGCGGCCCTTTTGCGTCTGCATGGCAATGGCGACGGCAATGCCGGCACAGGCCAGCAAACCAATCAGACGGTATAAAAATGAATGCTCGGCAAAGATGTAAAACCCTATAACGGCGCCAATCGTTATCGCCAGCGCGGCAGTCAGCTTCAGGGTATCCATCTTCACGTTTACCGTTTCGGTATTCGAACTCATATATATACTCGCATGTACTCCGGTTATCAGCCGGCCATTCCTAAATGCTGGCAGGCCAGGAGGGAATCGAACCCCCAACCTGCGGTTTTGGAGACCGCCG
>JBBDSH010000099.1:0-65441 GCA_040905045.1 Gammaproteobacteria bacterium
TGGTTATCAGTCTTTCCCAAAACCGATTTCAGCAGGGTACGCCGCCTTCTTCAATGTCCCATACACCAGATTCAGTTATACCTCCCGATGGATCCCAACATGGCAAAATATAAAGGACATTGGCTTCTATTTGTTGCTAACATGCAACACTAAATTCCGAAAATCAATTAAAAACAATCGTGTTTGATTTTTTTCAAAGAGCTAGTATAGTGCTCTGAATACGACCTTTCCGGATGTCGTGAGGATCGCCCAGGCGCCTCCACCCGGGTGCAGTCGGTGGCAGTTGTAAAAAGCACAATGCATGTCGTTTACTCAGGGGGTTTATCATGCCAATTACATTGAATATCCGTTCCCGTTACTGGTTGCGGCCGTTGTTGATGTCGGCCGCGTTCGCGGCCGCCGTGCCGGTCGGCTATGCCCAGGGCGCGCTTGAGGAAGTTCTGGTGACCGCCACGCGTCGCGGCGCCACCGATATCCAGACCACGCCCATATCCGTAACGGCGCTGGACCAAAGAACACTGGATACCATGGTCATGCAGGATACATCCGACATTACTCACATGGTGCCTGCCCTGTCCAACGGTAATGCCCCGGCCTTCAAATCCTTCAACCCGTCCATGCGGGGTGTCGGCAAGGACGGTATCATCCTGTATGTGGAATCCCCCGTCGGCGTCGCCGTGGATGATTTTGTGCTGCCCCATGTACAGACCCAGGCCCTGGAACCCTTCGATATCGAGTCCGTGGAAGTCCTGCGCGGTCCCCAGGGTACCCTGTTCGGCAAAAACACCACGGCCGGCGTGATCAATGTTCGTACCGTTCAGCCCAAGCTCAATGAACGTACTGTCGAGCTCAGGGGATCCTATGGCGAGGAGAATAACGCCAGCGTGAAATTCGCCGGCAACTACGGTATGGATACTCTGGCCTTCCGCGTCGCCGGCATTTATAAGCGCAGTGACGGTTTTTACGAGAACGGCAAGGTCTCCCAGAGCTTCGATCCTTTTACCTTCGCGCCGGTCACCTACGCCGGTGACGGCAGAGACCTGAACGGCGATGATGTGTTTTCCGGTCGCTTCAAGATCAAGTGGGCGCCCACGGACAACTTCGAAGCCCGGTTCACCTACGAAATTATTCGCGATAACGGTGATTCCCCGCCGGATGTAAATCTTACACCATCAGCTGGCATATTCCCGTTACTCGGTTTCACCGGCGTTACCTCCGGCGATCCTCTGGAACAGGCCGGTGTATCCGATCGCTGCGACGTCATCTGCATTGAGAAGGGGCATCAGATTGATGTTGACGGCTTTTATCTGAATATGGACTGGCATATCGGCGCCTTTACCGTTAACTCGGTGACCGGTTACCGGGAACAGGAATCGCGGCTTGCCAACACCTACCCGGGCGAGGTGTACGCCTCGCTGTTTGACGCCACCCGCGACGACGACCGGGAGACCTTCCAGCAGGAGGTTCGATTCAGTTCCAATTTTGACGGCCCGGTGAATTTTGTCTCGGGTGTCTTTTATCAGGAAGACGACACCAACTTCTGTGTCAGCCAAGCCCTGGGCCTGATCGATTTCTTCGGCCCGGCGGCACGACCCAATGTGGCTCTGGGTGCGGCCGGCCTGCCGTTGTTGGCCACCAACACCTGGACCGATAACCCGTCAGTACTATGTAACCGGCAGGATGCCATGGCGGCGGCCATCTTCGGCGATGTGACCTGGCAGGTGACGGATACTTTCAGCCTGGGCGGCGGTGTGCGTCAGAGCTACGAGAACAAGAAATGGGCCGGCCGCGCACAGACCTTCTTCCAGTTCCTGAACGGCACCGGCTCGGCGGACGAGAACCTGATCAACACGCTGGGCGAACCGCTGGAGGCCAGCGATTTCAACCGCTTCCCGTTCGGTGTCGCCCGTCGCGAGGCGTCCTGGACCAATCCCAGCTGGCGCATTACCGTCGGTTACGAACCCAACGACGACTGGTTCTTTTGGATGACCCGTTCCCACAGTGTCAAGAGCGGTGCCTTCAACGATCAGATCGGCACCTTTACCAGCGGTGTGCCGACACCATTGACCAACGACCGTCAGTTGGCGCCCATTGATCCGGAATTCGCCGACAGCATCGAAATCGGCGTCAAGGCGGATTTCTTCAATAACCGTATGCGCGCCAACCTGGTCTTTTTCGAGGTTGACTACGATGATGCTCAGCGCCAGGCGAACACCACATTTACTCTACCCGGCGGTGGTTCATTCCAGGAAACCAGCTTCTTCAACGCCGCACAACTTAATGTCAAAGGAGTGGAGTTTGAAGGCAGTTGGCTGGTCACGGACGGCCTGACCCTGGTCGGCAATTTCGCATATACTGATGCGAAATTCGAAAGATTCGCCATCGATACCACCTTCGACGGCAATATCGATACGGATCTCAGTGATCGACCGGTGAACCGTTCACCGGAATGGATGGGCACCGTGTCCGCCACTTATGAGCACGGGGCCGGCGAATGGGGCCGTTTGACCCATAATGTAATGTGGTCATACCAGTCCGGCACTATCTTTACCTACTCGGATCTGGGACCTCAGTTCGATGCCACCCTAAACAGCTATAACCTGGTGAACTGGAGTACTACCTTCAACAGCAGGGACGACAGGTATTTCGTCCGGGTGTTCGGCAAGAACCTGCTGGACGAGCGCTACCGTACCGGGAATCTGGCCGTGGCCAATCTTTGGTACCAGGGCACCTATGCCGCGCCGCGCTGGTTCGGTGCGGAAGCCGGTATACGGTTCGATTTCTGAGCTGAGACAGTTGCAGTCAACACAATCAGGCCGGCTAATGCCGGCCTGATTGTCTGGGACGGTAGAATCTCATGGAACTGAATCATGTCCTGAGCCCGTTCAGGATTGCCGATCTGGAATTGCGCAATCGTGTAGTGCGCACCGCCTACGGCACCAATCTGGGCCGCGGCGGTATTACCGAGGATCTGATTGCCCATCATGAAGCCCGCGCCCGCGGCGGTGTCGGCCTGTCCATTCTCGAAGCCACTGGCGTACACCCCTCCGGGCCCATGACACTGAATGCCTGGGACGATGCCGTCATTTCCGGTTACCGGGAACTGACCGGGCGTCTGCATCGCCATGGCATGGCCGTCTTCAGTCAGTTGAACCACCTGGGTATGGAGCAGGGGGCCCGGGGGGGGCGCCCCTGGTCGGCTTCGGCGTTAACCAGCCCTTCCACCGGTCTTCGCGCCGTCCCGGTTAATGAGACGCAAATCGGTGAACTCATCGCCGGCTTTGCCGCCGCCGCCCGCCGGGCCCGCGAAGGCGGCCTGGACGGCGTTGAAATCCATTGCGCCCACGGGCATCTGTTACAGCAGTTTCTGTCGTCACTGACCAATCAGCGCGAAGACGGCTGGGGCGGCGACTGGCAGGGGCGCGCGCGACTGACGCTGGAAACGGTTCGCGCCTGCCGTGAAGCGGTCGGCGGGGATTTCGTCCTCGGTATCCGCGTCGGCCCGCAGGTCATCGACAGGGGTATCGGCGTGGAGGATTGTCTCCGGTTGTTGCGGGACCTGGAGCGTGAGAATCTCGTCGACTATATCAGTGTGTCCCACGGCAGCATTTATAACCCGGACAAGATCATCGGGGCCATGCATGAACCCGCGGGCTACGAACTGGAACACAGTGCCCGCATAACGGCTGCCGCAAGTGTTCCGACCATCGTCACAGGCCGGCTGCGTACCCTGGCGGAAGCCGAGGAGGTGCTGGAGAAGGGCATTGCCGACCTGATCGGCTTGACCCGCGCCCATATTGCCGATCCGGATCTGATCGCCAAAACCGTGGCCGGCCGCGCCAGTGAAGTGCGGCCCTGTATCGGCTGCAACCAGGGCTGCGTCGGCGGGCTGGCGAAAGGCCGCCTGGCCTGTACCGTGAATGCGGAGGCAGGCCACGAAACCGAATCAATGGAATCAATGGGGTCAGTGTCGTTTGTTCCTGCGACAAACCATGCGATCTCAGGGCAGCGGGAAACAATGGGGTCAGAGTCCTTTGATCCTGCAATGAGTCATGCGATCTCAAACCAGTGGGGATCAAAGGACTCTGACCCCATTGTTTCCATTGTTCCCCGCCACGTGGTTGTCGTCGGCGGCGGTCCGGCCGGTATGGAAGCGGCTCGGGTGGCCGCCGTACGCGGGCATTGCGTGACTCTGCTGGAAGCCGGTCCCGTCCTCGGCGGTGCCCTGCAGGCCGCGCGCAGGGCGCCGCACCATGAGGCCATCGGCGATATCGCCGACTGGCTGCAACAGGAGTTGCAGCGGCTACAGGTAAACATACGATTTGATTGTCGTGCTGATGTCGAGGTGATTGCGGAACTGAAACCCGATCATGTCATACTTGCCTGCGGCGCCGCCGAAGGGTCGATACAGCAGAGCCATCAGCCGGGGCTTTTATTGTCAGGTAACAAGACCGTTGAACTTGTCCCGGTGAGGCGGTTGCTATCGGACGAGATGGATATGACAGGTATAGAGAATGCCGTGGTGCTGGATGAAACGGGAGGCTATGAAGCCATTGCCGCGGCGGAATGGTTGGTGGAACGGAATGTGAATGTCGTCTGGGCTACCGGTTACAGAGCATTCGCGCCGCGCATGGAAACGGCCCTGGTCAGCCGGCCGGCCCTGGGCCGCCTGCGAGAGGCCGGGATGCATTTGTTCACACGGGCCGCGTTACTGGCGGTCAACGATTCGAATTGTACGCTGGGCTGGCTGGACGGCGCCGCTAGTTGGCAACAGCCCGTGGACCTGATTGTGGCGGCGGTGCCGGGTCTGCCGGCCGATTCCCTTGCCGCAACCCTGAGGGGCGCGGGTTTTGAAGTCAGTGTCGCGGGGGACGCCCGCCGGCCCGGCGATTTGCAGGCGGCTATTCGGGACGGCTATCACGCCGGGTTGGCGGTTTAAAAAAATCATTCGTTCAATTATTACGGTGAATGATTATCACAACTCGCCGTTAATATATTTTTCCAGCGTGCGGTGAAAGTGGCGGATTCGGATCTCCTGGTAGTTGGCCAGATGGACCATGCCGCTCGCGGATGACCGCAGTCCCGTCTGCATGTGGGGCAGGTTGTTCATGTCCTGATCGATCACCGGTCCCAGTATCGGCAGTTCTTTCGCATTGGACCAGGGTTCATCGTCTTGCAGCCGGCGTACCGGTGCCGGGTCGGGACGGGGTTCGCCCTCGGGAACGCGTTTCAGCAACATCACTTCCATAATGCAGCTATTGACGTTCATGCCGTCCGGACGCCAGCGATAGATGATGTTGGGGGCGAAACCGGCCCATGGAGAGAAATTGGGAAACACGTTGTAGACCATGGCATCCAGCACTTCGGCATCCGTCGATGCATCGTGATCGCGTTTGAATGCCCGTGAAAAAGTTTTCCGGTTGAGTTCGCCCAGTGCCTGCCGCGCGGTGAGCGGTTCATTATCATCCAGCATACCGGGGCGGGTGGACTCCCGGCCCCACATGGCAAGCATGCCCTCCCATATGTCTCCTGCCCCGATGCCCTTCCCGGACAGGTGAGGGCTGGTGACGCCGAATGCCATCAGGTTGCGATTCACATGATCACCGTAAATATCGTAGCGGGAATTCGCATCGGCGGCGAAGGGCAGTATCTGCGGGTGGGTGGCCAGCACGTGATAGGATTCCATGAAGGCTTCCATGGCGATCTTCCAGTTGGCATTGATACGCCGGGCCACATGAGCATGCTTGAAACAGTTTTCCGGTTCCCAGCGCCGGAAATGTTCCGGTAGCACTTCCAGATAATCCTGCAGGGGCGGCGCATTACCGTCCCAGTTGATGAAGACAAAACCGCCCCAGGTATCCAGTCGTACTTCCGGCAGAATCAGATCATTGTCCTCAAGGTGAGCGAAGTCCCAGCGGCAGGGCACACTGCTGATCGTTCCCTCCAGGGTCCAGGTGAAACCGTGAAAGGGACAGCGTAGATTTTTGACATTGCATTTTTCCGTAACCAGTTTCCGGCCGCGGTGCAGGCAGGAATTCCAGTAGGCTCGCAATGCGCCATGGTTGTCGCGCAGAATGATTACGGAGCGGCCGACATTTTCGTAAACCAACGTATCGCCGGGATGCATGACATCTTCTTCACGGCACGCCATCTGCCAGACGCGCGGCCACATGCGTTCCACTTCCAGGCGGAAAAACTCCTCCGACAGATAATGATCCGCGGGGATCGGGTCCGAACCCAGATAACGGTACTGTTCTTCCTGCAATGAGTGGGGCGGCGTGCGGCTGTCGTGATCCAGCAGGTAACCGTAATCCGGTCCTTCGCTTCGCGCGGTACCGGAATCGGGGTCAGCGTATTCCCGCTTCATGTCGCGGTCACCTCTGTGTCCGGATCGATCAGCCAGGGATCCAGTACCGGTTTCATACGCAGATGCTCCGGTATTTTTTCGACGCCAATGCGTCGATCCATCTGTTCATGCCAGAAATAGATACGTCTTTCCTGATAGGACAGATACATGCCCTGAAATCCCGCCGACTCCACGGATTCCTGAATGCGCGGAGCAAACTGGGTGTCTTCTTCCAGTATGCGGGCGAAGTTATCGATTCGGGTCGGCCAGAGTTCGTGGCCAAGGGACTCTTCCGGCCCGAACCAGTGTACGTCCACGGTCATTCTGCGGGATCCGTTGGGCCAGAATGTCAGAAACGGAATGCCGGTTGCCGATGGCGGCGTGATCAGGTTCGGGAATAAGTTATAGGAGACATTCTGTTCGGAAAAAACGGTTTCCGCAGTTTTGATAACCGGCATGCCTTCCGCGCCGGGATCTTTCCAGTCGTTGCTGCGATGGGGCGTGGCCATAATGGAATTACCGTTGTTATAAAGAATTACCCGCGTACCGCGGGAGTCGAGAAACCGATCCACGGTTTGCTGATGTATGGATTTGAGATGATAGGTTTCCAGGAAGGCGTCAAACAGGATCTTTACATTACAGTCGATGTCGAAACTGTCACTGTGAATATGACGGAGTTTGTCTGCCTGCAGATTCTCCCAGTGAGCAGGCATCGGCTTCATCGCCTCGAGTAGCGGTTCAGCATTCGGGTTTTCATTGATGAACACCCAGTTGCCGTACATTTCACAACGCACTTCCCTGAGACCGCGGCAGTTAATGTCCATTTCCGGGAAGTCGCGCATTTCCCGGACCGCGCGGAGTTTGCCGGTCAGGTCATAGGTCCAGCCATGATAACGGCAATACAATCCTTTTGTCTCGCCCTGATTGTCTTCTATCAACGGCGCGCCGCGATGCCGGCAGGTATTATAAAAGGCGCGTATACGGTCGTCGTTGCCGCGAACGATGATGATGGGGGATGCGGTTTTGGTCCAGAGACGATAGCTGCCGGCTCGCGGTAATTCATCCGCGTGCAGAGCGTACAGCCAGGCGTTTTTCCATAAGTAACGATCCTCGAGAGAAAGGAATTCAGGATCAATGTAACGGCCGCCCGATATTTCCGGCAGTTCCGGAAAACCTTCGGGCGGAGTCTTGCGTTCCTTTTCCCATCGCATTCCCGATACTATCTGTTCTTCGACTGCCGGTTGCATAATCTCCTCCCACTATGATGTGGCTGAATAAAATATTTAATGCAGAATACGGGGATATTATGCTGCGGGAGCAGGCGGCAGTCGTTGATCTACATCAACAGCAAAAGACGAAAGCGGAAAGGTTTGCGTTATGCAGACAGTGATATTGAAAGATTGAGGACGAACAAGAACACAGCAAGCACACCATGATCTTGCTGCAGTTTGGTGTTATGCCGATATCAAAAGGACCGGCCTTTTATGGTCAGGCCTGCGCCTGTTGATCTCCGCTTTCCAGTTCTTCCAGCATCTGTTCCTGGAGTTTGAATTTCTGGATCTTGGTCGAGGACATGGGCCACTCTTCCACATAACGAACGTAACGCGGTACCTTGAAGCTGGCGATACGTTCACGGCAGAATTCGATCAACTCTTCCGCCCCGGCGTTGGCGCCTTCCTTTAGTTCAATAAAGGCGGCAGCCACCTCTTGTAGTCTAGGATCCGGAACGCCCACCACCTGTGCCAGTTTCACCGCCTCGTGTTCCTGCAGGCAGGATTCGATCTCCGCCGCGGCGACGTTTTCCCCACCCACCTTGAGCATGTCCTTGAGGCGGCCGTGAAACAGCAACTGGCCGTCTTCCCGCACCGAGCAGAGATCGCCTGAGTGGAACCAGCTCTCCTCGTCCAGCGCTTCGGCGGTTTTCTCCGGCGATTTGTAATATTCGGTAAAAATATTGTAACCGCGGATCCAGCATTCGCCGATCTCGCCGGAGGCCGCTTCCTCGCCGGTTTCGGGATTGACGATGCGCACTTCCTGGCCGGGCATGGGCGTGCCCAGACGTTTGAAACGTTGTTCATGGGTATCCGTCAGGCAACTGGTGGTGACCGGACCGGCGGCTTCCGTCATGCCGAAGGTGCCGACGAAAATGGTATCGGGCATGGCCTTCTCCATGGTTTCACCGACGAAATCCGGCTGTACACCGAAATTGGCGTTCCAGACACGGATACGAGACAGATCGCGATCCTTGAAATCCGGATGACTGATGAGATCCGACATGATGGCCCAGAAACTGGGGTAGGTGGCGGTGACTTTTTCCTCTTCCAGCATGCGCAGGGCTTCGCCGGCCTCGAAGTGGGTCGTGGTCACGAACGTGCCGTACACGGACATGATGGTGACCATGGGCAGGATGGCGGCGATATGGAACATGGGCAGCGGTGACCAGAAACTGTCTTCGTGTCCCAGTTCATAACGCCTTGCCATGACCTGGCTGTTGCGGACCATGGATTCGTGACTGATCATGCAGCCCTTGGGATGAGACGTGGTTCCGGAGGTATACAGAATCAGCGCCGTGTTACCGAGCCGGGTCTGCAGGCGCAGGTTGTGAATCTCTTCTTCGTCTATGTTGTCGGCGAAGGTGTCGAGCCGGGCTTCGGTCAGCATGCCGGGGATCTGTGTCTTGCCGTAGATGATGATGTTGCGGAGCTTCGGGGCTGCGTCCAGTTGCAGATGATAGGGATCCTTTTGTGTTTCCAGATCCGGGAATGCCGGCTTGATCCGCTCGACGAAATTCACCGCGTCGTCAAATTCATCCGTGGTGATTAATGTCACCAGGTCGGCGTTTTCGGTCACGTAGGCGATCTCCGATGCCCGGTAGCGGGCGTTGATCGGTACGGTGACTGCGCCCAGTGTGGCGACTGCGAACAGGGTTTCAATGAAATTCATGCAGGTGGGCAACAACACACCGACGTGATCGCCGGGCTTGATACCCAGGCCGCGCAGGGAACGTGCACGGTGCAGGACACGTTCGGTTAATTGTGCGTACGTGACACGCTCATGGGGCATGACCACCGCATCGATATCGGGACGTTTATCGGCGGCCAGCAGTAACAGGTCGCCCAAAGTGGTGGTGAGAATACGTTCCCCGGCCAGCGTGTTACCCATGACGGCTCAGGACTCCAGGGGATCCAGGTATTCCCGTTCATAGCTGCCATCCAGCGTCGCCAGGATGGGGTCCACCAGTTCGGTAAACCAGGGAGCATTGCGGTGTGTTTCCTCGGCCGCCTCGTCCTTGAAGGACTCGATCACGGCAAAGCGGCGTTCGCCGTCGCGCAGCCGGAAGGCGCGATAATAGAGACAGTCCGGTTCGTTGGCGTGTACTTTCTCGCCCAGCGCCTTGATGAGACGGATGAATTCTTCCTCCTGTCCTTCCTTGACGGTCATCCGTGCGATGAAAGTCATCATATACTTACCCCCTGGCAGGTTTATCATGGCCTGTTTATTGTAGTAGGTTGTGCCCGGCGCGGGCACAGATACGTTACAGGATACTACCATCGGCCCCCCAGAAAATAAACAGGTATGATTGTTTTTTTTATGAGGCAAGGTTGGTAGAATGCCATAAACCCCGGAATTTGAAGGATTTGCCAGTATGCCAGAAGCCGGTTACATCGCCATCGCCCCGGTGGATGAGATCACCGAGAATCGCGTGCATTGTTTCGAGGTGGAGGGAGTGCGCCTGGTCCTCTGTAATGTGGGCGGTGAAATCTATGCCGTGGAGAACCAGTGTTCCCATGCCGATTCCGGCTTCGACAAGGGGCGGGTGCGGCGGCACAAGCTGCTGTGTCCCCTGCACGGCGCCATCTTCGACGTCCGCGACGGCAGTGTGCTGGGCAAGCCGGCGTTCAGCCCGATCAAGACTTATCCGGTCGTCATCGAGGATGGACAGGTGTATGTCAAGGTCGAAAGTTAATGTCGCCTTCCGCTTGCGGTGGATACTTTTCCGGATAGCTGTATACCGGGTCAGAGCCAAACCTGTGATTAATGGTATCAGGATGAGATGACGAAGCGTTTTCTGAAAGAACCCCTGCTGCATTTTCTTCTCTTGGGAGTCGTCCTGTTTCTGCTGCACGGTTATCTGAACCGGGCATCGCCCGATGACAATCCATCGGCGATTGTTGTCGATCGGGACAACCTGCTGACCTATCTCCAGTACCGATCCCGGGCTTTTGAGCCGGAACATTTCGATCAGGTTTTGAGTAATATGCCAGCGGACCAATTGCAGCAACTGATCGACGAATACATACGCGAGGAAGCACTCTACCGGGAAGCCAGGGCACTGCAGCTGGGGCAAAACGATTACGTGGCCCGTCTGCGGCTGATCCAGCAACTGGAATTCATCACCCGGGGATTTCTGGATAGCGGGGTCGAACTTACCGAAGATCGTATCCGCGAATACTATGAACAACACAAGGGGGATTATCAGGAATCTCCCCGGATCACATTTACCCATGTGTTTTACGATCGGGAACGCCATGGTGAGAAAGCGGCGGCAGAACAGGCCCGGGAAACACTTCTACATCTCAATCATGAACGCGTCTCTTTCCAACAGGCACCGGCCCACGGTGACAGATTTCCGTATCATCTCAATTACGTTAATCGGGGACCGCAGGCCGTGGCGGATCATTTCGGCGCCGATATGCAACAACGGTTGTTTGAAATGGAGCCCGACCCCGATCAATGGCGTGGACCCTATCGCTCGCCATTTGGTTTCCATCTGGTCCTGGTGGCACGCAACCAGCCGGGTCGTCTGCCACCACTGGAGGAAGTGCGCAGACAGGTGGAACGGGACGCGCAGCGCGTGACGCGACAACAACGATTCGAGCAGGCCGTGAAGGCCATCGTCGATAGTTACGACGTCAGGGTGATGCCGGAAGTGACAAAACATTCCGCAACCGGCCGGGAACAGGACTCATGAACGCCGGCACGGTATGGTTACGTTGTCGCGTCCTGGTACTGATGCTGTTCCTGTCTGGCGTAGGTCTCACCGCGCAGGCCCACGAAAGCCGCCCGCTTTATATCGAACTCAACCAAACCGGCCCGGATCGCTATCAATTACATTGGAAGACACCGCCCTCGGTACCGGATCGGTTCATGCCTGCGGTCAGTCTACCGGAAACCTGCAGTGCCGTGGGACAGGCGGTGCGGTTTGCCGGCACGGACGGAATAATTCAGCGGCAGCAATTTGACTGTCCGGCCTCTCCCGCCGGCGGAGTATTGCGTATCGATTACCCGGGCCCGAATCCATCCATATCGGCGTTGGTGCGGTATACTACACTTAATGGCGAACGGCACAGTACCATTCTGGGTCCCGACCGGCGTGAGTGGCTAATACCCGAAGGGGAAAGCACCGGTGGAGTTGCCCGGGAATATCTGCTGTTGGGCGTCGAGCATATCTGGGCGGGGATCGACCACCTATTGTTTCTGGTGGGATTGTTGTGGATTGCCGGCACCTGGCGGCGGATCCTGGTGACCATCACCGGCTTCACTATCGCCCATTCCCTGACGCTGATATTGTCCGCCCTGAATGTCGTGCGCTTGCCCATTGCTCCCGTGGAGGCGGTGATCGCGCTCAGCATCGTGTTCCTGGCAACGGAAATCGTCAAGGGACCCCGCGACAGTCTCACTTGGCGCCGGCCCATCAGCGTTTCCTGCTCGTTCGGATTGTTGCACGGTTTCGGATTTGCCGCGGTGTTGGCGGAGATCGGTCTGCCGCAGACGGAACTGGTCACGGGACTCCTGTTTTTCAATCTGGGCGTGGAAGTAGGTCAGGTGATCTTCGCAGGGGTGGTCATCGGGCTCATGTCGGGAATGAGGCATTACAGGCGGAGATTCGGTGGAAGCTTTGCGTATGTGTTCAGGCCGGAACCGGTGCGTCTGGCGGCGGGCTATGTCGTCGGGACGGTGGCGGCGTACTGGGTGGTGGAACGATGTGTGGCGTTTCTGCCCGCGGTATGAGCAATCGCTAAACCCGTTCGGTACTGGCATGGATATTCGCCCTGAATCAACGTCTGAAAAATACATAGCCAGTTTTGTGAATCCTGAAGGAGAACAGTCATGATATTTTACAGAATACATAACCTCCGGATAAGTAGCGTGGCGATGCTTGCCATTCTGATGGTGATGCTTTCGCCGGTCACGGTACCGGCTGGACCGATGGAAGATGACAGACAATATTCGCCGCCGGTGGCCAACGATTATCCGCAGCGCGTTTATTGGGGTGATACCCACCTGCATACCAACTATTCCGCGGATTCCTACAGCTATGGCACCCAGTCCTTGTCACCGGCGGAGGCCTACCAGTTTGCCCGCGGCCGGGCGTTGACTTCTGAAACGGGCTGGCGGGTACAGCTCAAACGGCCGCTGGATTTCCTGGCGGTGACGGACCATGCCGAATACCTGGGCGGTTTTCTCTACGCCGATGCCGGTGACGAGGAATTGTTGCGTACCGAACTGGGCAGGCGCTGGCGGGATATCCTGGAAAGGGGAGAGGACATCGAGCTTATCCGCGAGATCGTCGTTGCCTTTAACCAGGGCAAGGAAGGCAAACAGTTGCCGGAGGCCTTCCGGCGCCGGATCTGGAAAGAAGTGACCCGGACCGCGGATGACTATAACGAACCGGGTCGATTCACCACGCTGATCGGTTATGAGTGGACCTCCCAGATCGACGGCAATAATCTGCATCGTGTGGTCCTCTACAAGGACGATGCGGAAACCGCATCCAGCCTGTTGCCGTTTTCCGCCCTGGACAGCCGTGACCCGGAGGATTTATGGCGGTTTCTGGCGGACTACGAAGCGAAGACCGGCGGTCAGATCCTGGCTATTCCCCACAATCCCAATGTCAGTAACGGCATGATGTTCGCCGCCGCCACGCTTTCCGGTGATCCCCTGTCGGCGGATTACGCCCGCCGGCGCAGCCGCTGGGAGCCCTTGCTGGAAGTCACCCAGGTCAAGGGCGACAGTGAAACCCATCCGATATTGTCTCCCACCGATGAATTCGCCGATTATCAGCGCTGGGACCAAGCCAATATCATGATGAATCAGAAGAAGGAACCCTGGATGCTGCCTACCGAATACGCCCGCTCGGCCCTGCAACTGGGATTGCAGCATGGGGAACGTCTGGGCGTGAATCCGTTCAAGTTCGGTATGGTGGGCGGGACCGATTCCCATACCAGTCTGTCCACCACCACCAGTGATAATTACTTCGGCAAGTTTCCCAATTCCGAGCCGTCCGCGGAGCGGATGTTCACGCTCATGGCGCCCAACATCGATATTCCCAGTGATAACTGGCGTTTGGGTGTGTCCGGGCTGGCCGCAGTCTGGGCCAGGGACAATACCCGGGAGGCGCTGTTCGAAGCCATGCAGCGGCGTGAAACCTATGCCACGACCGGCACGCGCATCCAGGTACGCTTCTTCGGCGGCTGGGATTTTGAAGCGGATACCGTGCACCGGGCCGATTATGCCAAAGTCGGTTATGAGCGCGGTGTGCCCATGGGCGGGACACTGGCAACGCCACCAGAGGGCGCGGCGCCCGTTTTCATGGTGACCGCTTCCAGGGATCCGGAAGAAGCCAACCTGGATCGGGTGCAGATCATCAAGGGTTGGATAGACGAACGCGGCGAGCGACAGGAAAAGATCTATGATGTCGCCCTGGCCGACGGCCGTGAAGTGGATCCGGAGACGGGCAAGGCGCCGCCGGTGGGCAATACCGTGAACGTGGCCGATGCCACCTACAGTAACAGTATCGGTGATCCCCACCTGGCCGCGGTCTGGACCGATCCGGATTTTGATCCGCAGCGACCTGCCGTTTACTACGTGCGGGTGATCGAGATACCCACGCCCCGCTGGACTGCCTACGACGCGGCCTTCTTCGGGACGCAACCACCACCGGAGGTGCCCATGGTGACCACCAACCGGGCCTATACCTCACCGATATGGTACGAGCCCGTGAAATGAGTCCAATCAGAGTGAGGAAAGCACAGTGACAGGATCAAATCCGGTGTCCTACGATGATCGGGTTGAGCAATTATGGGCCATCCAGGAGATTAAAAACCTGGCGCTGACGTATGCCTATGCCGTTGATACGCGGGACTGGCCGCTTCTGGAATCGCTCTGGGTCGAAACCTCCGAACCCTCGGAGAGTCTCCTGGATATCCATATGATGCGTCAATTGCCGGCCTTTCTTGAGGGGCTCGAGGCATCAACCCTGCTGGTGGCCAACCATCTCATTGAATTTGACGGCCCCGATAATGCCACGGGTTCCGTGTATTGCTACTGCATGATGGATTGGGACAGGTTTATTGATCAGAATATTATTTATAAAGACGTTTATGAGCGTCATGATGGCAAATGGCTGTTCAGGACGCGCGATCACCGCTTGTGGTGGGGGATTGAAAGGCGGGAAAATCCGATGAGACAACCTCCAGCCAACTGGCCGGATTCTCCGATCGGCTCGGGCGATGCCTTTGAATTCATCCGTCGCCGCTGAAAATCATGACCTTGTCACGGAAGCACAACTCCGCTTAAGGTCAAAGGTCGGCATTGAACATCAAGGTAGAGGGAACTATAAATGGATCAAGCGTGTGATTCCGATGCCCGGATCACCTTCGGTGCCGGTTTTTGCATGGCCTGCCACAGTTCGTAATCGGTCTGCATCCTGAGCCAGCTTTCGGCACTCGGCCCGTGCTTGGGACCGCCGAGCCAGGCTTCGAGCCGACGGGCCATATCGGCCGAAATGCCGGCCTGTCCGTTGACGAGACGGGACAGCGTTACCCGCGAAACGCCGAGCTGGTGCGCTGCTTCCGTAATCGTGATCCCGAGTGCCGGCAGAATGTCCTCACGGATCGTCTCTCCCGGGTGGGGTGGGTTGAACATGCGGCCCATAGTAAGTACCTCTTGAGTGATAATCTTGATAGTCAACGAGAATGGCATGGTATTTTGTAAGCGGGGGTTTTAAACCGTCCTTGAGTCGTTTCTCCGGTTATTGTAAGGTCGGAAAATAGGAACTGTACACATTTCTTAATTGACCACTTTATAAGGAGATAAAAACATGGCATTGAGCCCACAACAGGCAGGCGACGGAGGTGATGGAATGGAAGCGCGTATAGCTCGACTGGAATCCGACGTTGCACACATAAGAACCGACATCGCGGAGATCAAGGTCGACACGAAAGATTTCAGGAAGGAAATTCGTGAGGACTTCCGAATACTCTGGGGCGCTCTCTTCTTTATTACACTGGGACTGGCCGGGCTTATGACCAAAGGCTTCGGCTGGCTCTGAATCAATACTTGGGTGGAGAGCAGCTAAACCCACCATAGCCTTTTAGAGAACGGATCAGCCGCGGATTGGATCGCTGCCGTCCCAGTCCACCGAAGCCTGGTACATATAATCGAAGGCCTTGAGCAGCTGCGGCGTCGACTGCAGCAATTCGATCATGGTGCCGTTGTGATGGCCTGTTTCCACGTAGGCGAAGCGCATGCCGGTGGTGGTTTCGCCGTGCTGAATGACCTGATCGCGGAAGTTGTTATCCTCAATCACTTTATCCAGATCATCAACGACGCTGCCCACGTGCTGCAGACCGGGCGCATTATGGGCCAGAAAGTCCCGGTAGATGGACGGGCCGTCGTCGTTCTGCTGCGACAGTTCGATCTGGTGACTGCCGCTGTAGGCAATGGCGACCGTTAGGTCGGGTTCGATGGGCTCACCCCGGTAATAGCATTCCTTGAAATCGATTTTGCGAATGACGAAGAAGGGGCCGACGCCCATGACTTCGCTCCAGTGACGGGCGGCGGATTCCCAGTCATCGACCACGAATCCGCTCTGGATGATTTTTCCGAGTGTTCGACTCATAAATTTGTCTCATTAGCAGAATAAGTGAGCGTTATCCTGCTCGCAATGAGCGCCAATTCTATGATAGACAGGATTTTTTTGCGTCTGTCTGGCATGAAATCGAGCCCGGTTATCGGGGTTGGTTTTTCAACAGGATCTCGCCAAGCACGCAAAGTTCGCAAAGAGGTAAAAATCCATACTTTCTTTGCGGTCTTGGCGAACTTGGCGAGATCCACCATGACCCTTCCAGATACCCATAAATTTTGCTGAAGAACCATAAATTTAAGACGTTATTAGCGCCGTTGATCAAAGCGGCGTCCGATCATGGCACTGGTGATATTGATCTTCTGTATGTCGATGGTGCCGCCGGCGATACCCCAGCCCCAGGCATCGCGCATGCGCCGCTCGGCGGCGTATTCCTTGGAATAGCCGTAACCGCCCATGAGCTGTACTGCGTTGCCGGTAACGGTGCGGGCGATTTCGTTGGCGTAACACTTGGCGATGGAGGATTCCTCGATACTGGGCATGCCGTCCTCGGCGTTGCAGGCGGCGCGGTGGATCAGCAGGCGGGCGGCATCCACCTGCATGCGCATTTCCGCCAGGCGTATCTGCACGGCCTGGAAATCGATGATGGGTTTGCCGAACTGTTTTCGTTCCTGGACGTATTCGATCACGTCCGCCAGCGAACCGGCGGCCTGGGCCAGGGCCATGGTGGCGTTACCGCAGCGCTCCAGGTCGAAGGCCTCCATGAGTTTCTTGAAGCCGCCGGCGTGCACGATGACATTTTCCTCGGGGACCGTGACGTCGTCGAAGTAGATGTCCGATGAGGGGACACCGCGAAAGCCCATGAGCTCTTCAGGCTTGCCGAAGGACAGTCCCGGCGTGTCCTTTTCCACGAACACTGCGCCGATGCCTTTGGCACCGGGATCATCGGAGAGCCGGCAGTACACCACGTAACCGCCGGCGTGACCGCCGCCGGAACACCAGCGCTTGGTGCCGTTCAGAACCACCTTGTCGTTCTTGATGACACCCTTTGTGGTCAGATCCGTCAGCGCCGTCCCGGCCGCCGGCTCCGACATGGCCACGGCCACCATCATCTCGCCGCGGCACACCGCCGGCAGGACCCGTTCCCGCAGCGCCGGTTGGCCGAAATGCTCGATGGCCCGCACCGGGCCCACCGAGGATTCAAAGATGGGGAAGGCGACAGCCGCGGAGATCTGCCCCACCTCTTCCAGTACCAGCAGGGCCTCCAGATTGCCCAGGCCCAGTCCGCCCAGTTCTTCCGATACGTTGACGCCCAATAGCCCCATTTCCGCAAATTCATTCACCAGTTCGGGGGAAGGGGGCTCTCCGGTGCGCTCAATTTCCTCGGCGGCGGCCGGCAGTTTATCCCGCGCGAAACGGCGCACTGTATCCTGCAGTTGTTGTTGTTCGGGTGTCAGTCGGAAGTCCATCGGGCATCCTGTGGTATAAGTGGGGTTCCGGTAAGCGTACCGAAATATTTGCCTGCAATGGCGGGAAAGTATACTCTCCCGACTATGAAAAGAAAACAATCACGACTGTTTGTTATTTTATGAGTGCCGTAGAAGGGGGTATTTCAGGTTCGCCGGGGTCCACGGAGATTCTCTTCACACCCCTGGAGCATTCAACCCTGCCCCTGAAGAACCGCATTGTCATGGCGCCCATGACACGCTGGTTTTCACCCGATGGCATCCCCGGGCCGGATGTGGCCGCCTATTACCGCCGGCGCGCCGAAGGTGGCGCCGGGCTGATTATTACCGAAGGCACGTTTATTGATCATCCCGCCACTCTGAACTATGCCTCCAGCATCCCGCGCCTCTTTGGCGATCAGGCCCTGGCCGGCTGGCGGCATGTGGTCGGGGAAGTCCACGCCGCGGGTGCGCGGATCATGGCGCAGCTGTGGCATACGGGACTGGTCTACGCCTTCGGCCAGGAACAACTGGGCCCCACCGGACAGGTCATCGATCCGCCCCACGCCAGCCCCTCGGGATTCGTGGAGCCGGGGCACAAAGTGACCGGGCCCATGACGGACAACGATATTGCCGATGTTATCGCTTCCTACGCCCGGGCCGCGGCAGCGGCACGGCAGGTCGGCTTCGACGGCGTGGAGATCCATGCCGCCCATGGTTATCTCATCGATCAGTTTTTCTGGGAGGCCCTGAATAAACGCACTGATCGTTATGGTGTCGATGTCACCGGCCGAACACGCCTGATGGTGGATATCCTGACCGCCATGCGGGCGGAAGTGGGAGCAGACTTTCCGATTTGCATCCGTTATTCCCAGTGGAAGCAACAGGACTACACTGCGCGCCTCGCCGATACGCCGCAGGAACTGGAACGCTTTCTCGAACCCATTGCCGATGCGGGACCGGATTTCTTTCACTGTTCCCAGCGGCGTTTCTGGGAGTCGGAATTTTCCGGCAGCGATCGGAACCTGGCCGGCTGGACCCGCAAGATAACCGGCCTGCCCGTGATTACTGTCGGTTCCGTGGGTCTGCGCGAGGACTTCATGCACAGTTTCAGCGAAGGCGGCGCCACGCAGCCGGCCGGCCTGGAAGGATTGGTTGCCCGGCTGGAACGCGGCGACTTTGATCTGGTGGCCGTGGGCCGGGCGCTGCTGGGTGACGCCAACTGGCCCAACCGGGTTCGCAGTGGCGACACGGATCGCCTGCGCGGTTTCGATACCAGTGTCCTGGAGACACTCAACTGAACATTGCAACGGTAGTCGCTATAGAGAAAACCATGCTGCGAATATCCTTTCCCTTATCCCTCCAGCTGATTTACCTGTTCGCAATGCTGTTGTCGGGAGGTGCGGTTAAAGCAGCCGTGACAGGGCCGTTCAGCGCCGAGCAGGCAAAGCGCGGCCAGGCCTTGTATGAGCGCCATTGCGCCGCCTGCCACGGCGCCGATCTGAGCGGCGGCAACGCCGTGGCCTTGCGGGGCGATGGTTTCCTGTCACGCTGGAGCGGCGATGATCAGTCAGTGGGCGATCTGGCCTATGTCATTACCACCACCATGCCCCTGGGCAATGCCGGCATCCTGAAACCGCAGCAATCCCTGGACATCGTCACCTACATGATGGCGGCAAACGGTCACACGGCCGGCGGCGAGATTCTGCTGGTGGACGACCCGCGTACGGAAGAACTCAGTGTTGGCACGGAAGCGCACCGGCAAATGGCGCGGCAACGGGGAAACCGTTGCCCCGATGTGCATGATTATTTTTCCGAAAACAGGCCGCAGACACAGCAGCCGGATCAACGGGAACTGACCCGTGGCGGCGATGAGTCCGACTGGCTGTTGCCGGGCCGCAATTACGCAGGTCATCGCTATTCCACCCTGGACAAGATTAATCGCGGCAACGCCCATAAACTGCGGCACACCTGTATGTATGAAACCGGCGACACCCTGGGGTTTCAGACCATTCCGCTGGTACGCGACGGGCGGCTCTATTTCACGACCAACACCGATACCTTCGCCATCGACGCCGCCACCTGCGAGGAAATCTGGAAAGTCGAGCGGCCGCTCCGCTGCACGGAACTCTGGCAGCATTCCCGCGGCGCCGCCCTGAAGGACGGTTACCTGGTTCGCGGTACCCCCGACGGGTATCTGATGGCCATGAACGCCGAAACCGGCGAGACGGTCTGGGAACGCCTGGTAAACGATTCCGACGTGCCCGGCGCGGGCGTGCCCATTTCGCCGTTGATTTACAAGGACCGCGTGGTGGTGGCGCCGTCCACCTCGGATATCGGTATTAATGGATGGGTGCGCGGCTATCGCCTGACCAACGGCGAACTGTTGTGGAATTTCGACGTCATTCCTGAACCCGGCACCGAGGCGGCGAAAACCTGGGACAATGAAGAGGCACTGAAACGCGGCGGCGGCGCCATCTGGACGCCGTTGACCCTGGATACGGAAACCGAAACCGCGTACATGGCCACGGCCAATCCCGGCCCGGCCTTCTATCCCCAGGTTCGCGGCGGCGATAACCTCTACACCAATACACTGCTGGCGCTGGACGTCATGAGCGGAGAATTGCGCTGGTACGATCAGATCCTGCCCGGTGATTACCACGACTGGGATTTCATGCACGCCAGTCCGCTGTTTCGTGCCGGTGACAGGGACATGGTGCTGGCGGTGGGCAAGGACGGCTACATCCACGGGATTGATCGCAATTCCCATGAACGGGTTTACAGCGTGGCCGTGACGCATCAGGAAAACGTGGATGCTCCCATCACGCCCGGATCGGATACCCGCTTTTGTCCCGGTATCGGCGGCGGCATGCAGTTCAATGCCCCGGCCCTGGATCCGGAATCGAATACCCTGTTTGTCACGGCGGTGGAATGGTGTTCCTCGGTGCGCCAGACCCATGAGATCCGGTTCGTGCGCGGCGGCCTCTACATGGGCGGCTATTTCACCATGGACCCGGTGGAAAAAGCCTATGGTACCCTGACCGCCTACCGCGCGGCGGACGGTGAACGGCTCTGGCGCATGCACTCGGATCGCCCGGTGCTGGCGGCGGTAGCGGCCACCGCCGGCGGTCTGGTTTTGATGGGCGAGTTGAACGGTAACTTTAATATCCTGGATGGGGATAATGGTGAGAAGCTCTACAGTTTCGATACCGGTGCGGCATTGAACGGCGGCATCATTACCTATGAGGTTGACGGCCGGCAGTACATCGCCGTGGCGGCCGGGGCCGCGGCGCCGTTCTGGCAGGCACAGCCCGCCACCGGCGGCATACGCATTTTTACACTAGACGACTGAGACACAGTCAAGGGGAGAACAGCAATGAAATTACCAACCGATCAGAAAATCTGGCAGAACGCCTGGGTGGTACCCGATGTGGAAGCCGCCGCCATGAACTGGGTGCGCAATTTCGGTGTCGGGCCTTTCTTTATCACTCAATACGGTGACGACCTGTTGACGGATCTTGTTTACCGGGGCAAGCCCGGCAGTTTGAATATCCTGGTTGCAGTAAGTCATGCCGGCCCGGTGCAGATAGAATTGATACAACGTCTTGACGATGATCCCACGCCCTACAGCGACACCGTGGCACCGGGACAGACCGCGTTTCATCATGTCGCCGTGTGGTCGGATGATATCGACGCGGATGTGGCGCATTATGAAAAGCAGGGTGCGCCCGCGGCCATTACCGGCCGGGTTATCGATTCGGTACGTTTTGCCTATCTGGATACCCAGGCGACTCTGGGCTGCATGGTGGAAATGGTGGAGCGCAGCGCCGATTTTGATGACCGCTTGCGGATGCTGGAAGGTATATGCAACGACTGGGACGGCAGTGATCCCCTGCGCGATATGGCGGCGATAGGCCAGGAAAACAATCTGAGCCCGTAAGGTTCAGGCAGGCCAAGTAGGGTGGGTTGAGCGTTGTTGGCGAAACCCACCATTGTTGTAGTTGGAACTAAGGCCAGAGAATGGGGTCACGGTGTTTTCGTCTTCGTGCAATATGCGGGCTTAATAAGTATTCCGAATCCGTATTCAATCCGGGAACCTAACGCGGACACGCGGTAAATACCTCCTTGTAGCTCGAATGCGGCATCCCTGCCGCATACGGTCCGCTTATAGGTTCCCGGATTGAATACGGATTCGGAATGACTATATCTACGCTACAACACCGCGACCCCATACTCATGAATTTTTCATAACGTATTCTGTATCAAACCATCATTCAGTCCGTCGGCACGTCCCGCCATGTATCCCAGGTAGGCAGAGCCTCCGGATAATCGGCCTTCTGGGGTTTTTCGTAGGCGCGCATGCGTTCCAGCTCGCCCAGATATTGAGAGTAGTCCTTGACCGGCAGATAATAGAAGAAAGACAGAACCCGATCCTGGAATCGCCAGCAACCCTCTTCGATACGGTAATCGTCTTCGTAGCGCATGGCCACCCACATGGGTTCGTTGTTGCGGACGACTTCGGCGTGTGAGGTTACCAGGCCCGTGGCGTGTTCGGGGTCGTCGTCATCCATGTGGATGATGTGCTCGTGGACGAAATGATTGGTGGGGCCGAGTGCCGCGTAACGTCCCTTGAACTGTTCGATGACGGCGCCGCGTCCGCGGGCGTTCATGACACCGTCTTTGGAACGAAAGCCGCCGTCGCGACAAAAACATTCACCCACCGACACAAGGTCCCGGTTATCGATGACGATGCCGTAGCGGGCCACCAGTTCCCGTATTTCTTCCCGGTGTTCCAGTATTTGAATCCGTCTTTCCAGCTCGTTCAGGTCAGCCATGGAATTGCCTCCTGTTGTTAAGGTAATTGAACAATAATTCGTGCCGGTACCCACTGGGCATAAAGGTCGGCACTCCTACGTCCAGGGTTTTACTTCGATGGTCAACGGAGACAGTAGGAGGCCCGCCTTCGGGCCGAATCTTTCTATGACAATCGTTCGAATATCGCCGCGATACCCTGGCCGCCGCCGATGCACATGGAGATCAGCGCATAACGTCCGCCGGTGCGCTGCAACTCATACAGCGCCTTGATGGTAATAATGCAGCCGGTGGCGCCGACGGGATGACCGAGAGAAATACCGCTGCCGTTGGGATTGGTTTTGTCCATGGGCAGATCCAGTTCCCGTACCACCGCCAGGGCCTGGGAAGCGAAGGCTTCGTTGAGTTCGATCACGTCCATATCGGCGACACTGAGGCCGGTTCTTTTCAGGACATTGCGTATGGCCGGTAACGGTCCGATGCCCATAACGGAGGGGTCGACACCGGCGTGGGCGTAACCCACCAGCCGGCCCATGGGAGTCAGGTTATTTTTCTCGGCGTACTTGCCGCCGACCAGGATCAGGGAGGCTGCGCCGTCGTTGATACCGGAGGCATTGCCGGCAGTGACGGAGCCGTCTTCCTTGAAGACCGGTTTAAGCCTGGTCATGTCTTCCGGCTTCACATCGCGTCGTATATGTTCGTCGGTGACAAACTGGACCGTTTCCTTTTTCTGCTTGATATCAACGGGGACGATCTGTTCCTTGAAATAACCTTCATCGGTGGCCCTGGCCGCCCTCTGGTGGCTTTCCGCGGCGAGGTTGTCCTGGTCCTCACGGGAAATCTTGTACTGGTCGGCGACGTTCTCGGCGGTGATGCCCATGTGGCATTTGCTGAAGGGATCCGTCAGGGCCGCCACCATGGCGTCGATCATGCGGCCGTCGCCCATGCGCTGACCCCAGCGGGCGTTCGGCAGCCAGTAAGGTGCGCGGCTCATGCACTCGGCGCCGCCGGCCGCGGCGGCCTCGGCATCACCCAGCATGATGGTCTGTGCTGCTGAAATGATGGCCTGCAAGCCGCTGCCGCAGAGTCGGTTCAGGGTCATGGCCGGTGTTTCAACGGGGACGCCGGCGTTGACGGCGATGTACCGCGAGAGATACATATCGCCGGGTTCGGTATGGATCACGTTACCGTAGACAACGTGCTGAATGGCATCCGGCGCCAGGCCCGAGCGGGTCAGGGCCTCCTTGAGGGTAATGGCGCCCAGATCGCTGGGGCTGTGATCCTTGAGACTGCCGCCGTAGCCGCCGATGGCGGTACGGCAACCACTGATAACCAGGACATCATCGGAAGTATTGGCCAATTTCGTTCACCTGACTGTTTAATCATGAATAAATGGAATGGTACGGACCGGATTGCAGCGGGATTGTGCGCTGCAAAAATCTGGAATTTACGAATAATCAAAAAGTTATCTTCTTAATCCCGATCATTCCACTGGTGTTTCCGCCTCCGGTCGGGAGCGGCCACATTGTATACGGCATGTGTTGATGATACACTTGTTTGTAACAAGCAAGTATCGCAGATCCGGGGGCCCTTGTCCATGAGCATCCACTCCAGCGAAGTGGTAAAGAACGTTTCACAGAGGCGTCTCACCCAGGCGGAACGCACGGCCCTGTCCGATATCCGCATGGTAGAGACCGCCATCGACCTGATCGTCCGGCACGGTGTCGAAGGCATGACATTGAAAGAGGTCGGTGAGTCGGCCGGTTACAGCCGCAGCCTGGCCGGGTACCGGTTCGGCTCCAAGGAAGGCCTGATGAAGCACGTCATTCGCTCCATCGGCGACGAGTGGCTGCAGGAACTGAAACAGGTCACCGCCGACAAGGTCGGTCTGGATGCCATCTGCGCGGCCATTGACGCCCATTACCGTTTCTGCCGGGAGGCCCCGAATCATGTCCTGGCCTTTTACATCCTCTGGTTCCAGTCCGTCAGCCCCGGTTCCCTTTGCAAGGACACCATGATGAGTATTCACAAGCGCCGGCAGAAGGACGTGGCGGAGTGGATCAAACAGGGGATGGCGGCAGGATTGATCGATGCTTCCGTTGAGGCCGACGTCATCGCCGAGCAATTCTGTTCGGCCGTGGTCGGCATTGTTTATCAATGGCTGCTCAATCCCGAAGCCATGGATGAAGTGGAGAAGCTGCACAGGGGGCTGAAACAGACGATGCAACAACTATTGTTAACCAAGAACGAACGGGACAATCAACAATGAGTTCGCCTGCTACGGACATCAGTAAAAAATCGGAGCCGGAAGTCTCGACGCCGCCTCGTTTTATCACCGCGGCCAGCCTGTTTGACGGCCATGATGCCGCCATCAATGTTATGCGGCGGATCCTGCAGAGCGCCGGCGCCGAGGTCATTCACCTGGCGCATAACCGATCCGTGCGTGAAGTCGTGGACGCCGCGCTGCAGGAAGACGTGCAGGCCATTGCCGTCAGCTCTTACCAGGGCGGGCACGTGGAATATTTCAAGTACATGATCGACATGCTGCGCGAGCATGGCGCGGATCATATCAAGGTATTCGGCGGCGGCGGTGGTGTGATCGTGGCGGACGAAATCCGGGAATTGCAGGAATACGGCGTCACCCGCATCTATTCCCCGGCGGACGGACAGAAGCTCGGACTGCAGGGCATGATCCACGACATGATCGAGCGTTGCGATCCGGCATCCGCGGTGTCTGTTTCTATCGATACCGCCGGACTGAAGGATGACTGGCATGCACTGGCCCGTTTGATCACGACGCTGGAGAACGATGCGGCGGGCGATAAGCTGCGGGACAGAATTAATGAACCGGCCGATAAGGCATCTCTGCCGGTTCTGGGTATTACCGGCACCGGCGGTGCGGGCAAGTCATCGCTGACCGATGAAATCATCCGCCGCTTCCGGCTTGATCATGAGGACGGGCTGCGGATTGCGGTGCTGGCGATTGATCCAACCCGGCGCAAAACCGGCGGCGCCCTGCTCGGTGATCGAATCCGCATGAACGCCATCTATTCCTCCAACATTTATATGCGATCCATCGCCAACCGGGGCAGCGGTTCCGAGATCCCGGCTTACGTCAGGGATATTATCAATGCCCTCAAGCTCGCCGCTTTCGATCTGGTGATCGTGGAAACGCCGGGCATCGGCCAGGGCGATGCCGGTATCGTGCCGTTCGTGGGTACCTCGCTGTACGTCATGACACCGGAATTCGGCGCCGCCAGTCAGCTGGAAAAGATCGACATGCTGGATTACGCCGATGCGGTGGCCATCAACAAGTTCGACCGCAAGGGCGGGGAGGATGCGTTGCGCGACGTGGCCAAGCAGATGCAGCGCAACCGCGAGGCATTCTCCACGTCCCCCGATGACATGCCGGTATTCGGTACCATTGCTTCCCGCTTCAACGACGACGGCGTGACCGCACTCTATCAGCATCTGTTGAAATTGACGGGCCTGAACGAGACCGCCGGAGAAGGGCGGTTGCCGCCGGTGACGATTAAAAGTTCGTCGGAAAAAACCATTATCGTGCCCCAGAACCGGCAGCGGTACCTGGCAGAAATCGCCGAAACCTGCCGCGAGTACCGCCGCTTTGTCATGGAGCAGGCCGCTATCGCGCGGCAAAGACAGCAGCTGACGGCGAGCAGGTCAATGCTGCAGGAGTCGGGCAAAGACGCCGGTGAACTGGATGACCTGATTGCCGAACGCGAACAGCGTCTGGACGCGGAAACCGCCGCGCTCCTGGAAGAGTGGCCGCAACTCAGGGAAAGCTATCAGGGCGACGAATATGTATTCCGGGTCAGGGACAGGGAAGTACGCTCGAAACTGACCAATACGACTCTGTCGGGTACGAAAATCCCCAGGGTGGTACTGCCGAAGTACGAGGATCACGGTGAACTGCTGCGCTGGCTGATGCTGGAAAACGTCCCCGGGCGGTTTCCCTTTACCGCCGGCGTGTTTCCCCTCAAACGGGAAGGCGAGGATCCGACGCGCATGTTCGCCGGCGAGGGGGACCCCTTCCGTACCAACCGGCGTTTCAAGGGCCTGTCGGAATTTTCCGAGGCCAAGCGGCTGTCCACGGCGTTTGATTCTGTCACGTTGTACGGCTTCGATCCGGACGAACGCCCCGATATCTACGGCAAGATCGGAACATCCGGTGTTTCCGTGGCAACACTGGATGACATGAAAGTCCTGTACGACGGCTTTGATCTGTGCAGCCCGACCACGTCCGTCTCCATGACCATCAACGGGCCGGCACCGACCATTCTGGCCATGTTCCTGAACACCGCCATTGATCAGCAGGTGGACCGGTTCAGGGAGGAAAACGGCCGCGAACCGGACGCGGAGGAGTATCAGGAATTCCGCAGCCGTGCGCTGCAAAGCGTCCGCGGTACGGTGCAGGCGGACATACTGAAAGAGGACCAGGGGCAGAATACCTGCATATTCTCCACCGAGTTCAGTCTCAAGATGATGGGAGACATTCAGGAATATTTCGTGGAAAACAATGTCCAAAATTTTTATTCCGTCTCCATATCCGGCTATCACATCGCCGAGGCCGGCGCCAATCCCATAACCCAGCTGGCCCTGACCCTGTCCAACGGTTTTACCTATGTGGAAACCTATCTGGCCAGGGGTATGCATATCGATGATTTCGCCCCGAACCTGTCGTTCTTCTTCTCCAACGGCATGGACCCGGAATACACGGTTCTTGGCCGCGTCGCCCGGCGCATCTGGGCCACGGCCATGCGCAACAAATACGGCGGCAACGAACGCAGCCAGAAGCTGAAATACCATATCCAGACATCCGGCCGATCACTGCACGCCCAGGAGATGTCCTTCAACGATATTCGTACCACCCTGCAGGCGTTGATAGCCATCTACGACAACTGCAACAGCCTGCATACCAATGCCTATGACGAGGCCATTACCACACCGACGGAGGAGTCGGTCCGTCGCGCGGTGGCCATTCAGATGATCATCAACAAGGAATGGGGACTGGCGAAGAACGAAAACCCGAGCCAGGGATCGTTCATCATCGAGGAGCTTACCGACCTGGTGGAAGAAGCCGTCCTCATGGAATTTGAAAAGCTCTCCGAGCGGGGTGGTGTTCTCGGTGCCATGGAAACCGGTTATCAGCGCGGCAAGATCCAGGAGGAATCCCTGTACTACGAACACAAGAAGCATGACGGCAGTCTGCCTATCATCGGCGTCAATACGTTCCTGAATCCGAAAGGTGACGAAGAAGTGGAGGTGGAGCTGTCCCGGGCAACCGAAGAGGAAAAGCAGGGCCAGATCCGCCGCCTGCGTGAATTCCAGCAACGCAACGCCTCTGAGTCGGATCAGGCGTTACGCAGGCTCCAGGAGGCGGTCATCAATAATGAAAACGTCTTTGCCGAGCTCATGGATACCGTGCGCTGTTGCTCCCTGGGACAGATCACCGGAGCGTTTTTCAAAGTCGGCGGCGAATATCGCCGGAATATGTAACTTTGTTGTATTGCAATCAATAGTGGAACAGCAGCAATGTCTGAAGGTACCGAACTGTTTACCGATGCAGCAGGGCGCCGCCATCACCCGGCGCGGAATGATTGCCGTATCGTTTCACTGGTTCCGAGCCTGACCGAACTGCTGTTAGATCTGGGGCTGGATGAACACCTGGTCGGACGCACGGGATTCTGTATCCATCCGCGGGACGTTGTAAAGGCAATCCCGAAGGTCGGCGGTACCAAGGACGTGAATATTGGAAAGGTACTGGATCTCGATCCCACGCATGTGGTTGTGAATATCGATGAGAATCGCCGCGAGACCGTCGAACGGCTGGCGGAGACTGTTCCGAATATCATCGTCACGCATCCCTGCGTCCCGGAAGACAATATCGATTTATACAAATTGATGGGCGGGATTTTCGGAAAACATGCCGAGGCCTCGGAACTGGTGACCGGTTTTCGTAAGGAGCTGGATGCCCTGCATGAATTGCGCGGGGAATTGCTGCAGTCACACGTGCTTTATCTGATCTGGCGGTCTCCGTGGATGACGGTATCCGCCGATACCTATATCGCCGGCATGCTGTCGCTGATCAATTGGATTACGGTCTATCCGGAAACCGGCGGACGTTATCCGGTGATTGAGGATCTTGAAGCAACCGCCGCCGGCGTGGACCGGATACTGCTGAGCAGCGAGCCTTACCGGTTCCGGGAAAAACACGTGCGCGAATGCAGGGAAAAAGTGCCGTCCGCCGGTGTCATGCTTGTGGACGGCGAACTGCTGTCCTGGTACGGCAGCCGCGCGGTGCGGGGGTTACGCTACCTGGGTGAGCTGGCAAGAACCGGCCGGGGAAGATCGAATGAGCATGATCTCACCCTGCATTAATGTCTGCCGGATGGATCCCGATACTCAATTGTGCCGGGGTTGCCGGCGCAGCATGGACGAGATCGCCCGCTGGGCGGGTATGGAGGAACGGGAACGGAACCGGATCATGAAGGAATTACACAATCGTTCACATAAAAAACACGAGATAACAGAAGGGTGACGACATTGAACCAGAGTCCTGTTGATTACAAGATATCCGACGGCATTGCCATTATCAGTCTGAACCACCCGCCGGTGAATTCCCTGGGCCATGCCCTGCGTTCGGCCATCAAGGTGAATCTGGATCGCGCCGTGGACGATCCGGACGTATCGGCCATCCTCGTCACGGGCAATGATGCGATGTTCTCGGCCGGTGCCGATATTACCGAATTCGACAGCGGGCCTTTCTGGGAAGAGCCGGCGTTATACGAGTTGTGCAACCACCTGGAGGCCTGTCCCAAGTTGCTGGTGTTTGCCCTGAACGGCACCACCATGGGCGGTGCACTGGAGCTGGCCCTGACCGGGGATTACCGCCTGGCCGCTCCCGGCGCTCTCCTGGGGCAACCGGAAGTCACACTCGGCATTATTCCGGGAGCCGGTGCCACCCAGAGGCTGCCGCGCCGCATTGATCCGAAGGTGGCGCTGGACATGATCGTCACCGGCAAGCCCATTACCGCGGAGAAGACGCGGGAACTGGGCCTGGTGGATTTGATTGCGGAAGCGGAGGCGAATTTCCGCGCTGCCGCCATCAACTATGTTCAATCATTGCTTCAGGAAAATGCCCCCAGGCGTCGCTGCCCGGATCTGCCACAGCCGGAGAACGTGTTGACAGAGGAATACCTGTCGGAATTCCGCCAGGCCATGGCAAAACAGCTTCACGGGTTTTACGCCCCCGAACAGGCCATCCTGGCGGTGGAGGCGGCCTGCCGCCTGCCCCTGTCCGAAGGGCTGGACTACGAAATGGATCGGTTCAAGGCCTGTATCGATACCCCGCAGCACCGGGCACAGAAGCATCTGTTTTTCGCCGAACGCGCGGCGAAAAAGATCCCGGGTGTCACGAAGGACCATCAACCGCGACGGATCGACAAAGTCGGTGTGATCGGTTCCGGCACCATGGGCGGCGGCATTTCCATGAGTTTTCTGGCCGCCGGCATCCCGGTGATCCTGGTGGATATCTCCGATGAAGCCCTGCAGAAGGGCCTCGACAGAATAAAGTCCAACTATGCCGGTTCCGTCAAACGCGGACGCCTGTCCCAGGAGCAGGTGGATCGACAGTTATCCCTGTTGCAGACGACGACGGAATACGCGCCGTTGTCCGACGCGGACCTGGTCATCGAGGCAGTCTTCGAAAAGTTCGATCTCAAGGAAAAGGTTTTCCGGGAACTGGATCAGGTCTGCAAGGCCGGCGCCGTTCTCGCCAGCAATACCTCGACGCTGGATCTGAACAGGCTGGCCGGGTTTACGTCCCGTCCCTCTGATGTCGTCGGCATGCACTTTTTCAGTCCCGCCAATATCATGCGCCTGCTGGAAGTGGTGCGCGGCGAACAGACCGCGCCGGACGTGCTCGCGACCGTTCTGGAGGTGGCTCGCCGGGTCAAGAAACTGCCCATCGTGGTCGGTGTCTGTTATGGCTTCGTCGGCAACCGCATGCTGGAGCCCTACATGCGCGAGGCACAGCGCCTTGTTCTGGAAGGCGCGGAGCCGGCGCAGGTGGACAGGGTTTTGTCCGGATTCGGTCTGGCCATGGGCCCCATCACCATGATGGACATGATCGGTCTGGATGTTCTGTATCTCATGCGTGAAGGCAACCGGGATGCCATCGCCCACGATGCCAGTTATGCCGTCATCGGTGACGAACTCTACAAGATGGGGCGTTACGGCCAGAAGACCGGCCGCGGCTATTACGTCCACGAGGGGCGCAAGCAGGAAGACGATCCCGAGCTGACGCAAATGGCGGAACGCCTGGCCGGCGAACTGGGCGTCGAAAGGCACAACATCGAGGACAAGGAAATCCTGGAGCGTTGTCTGTATCCTCTTATCGACGAGGGCGCGTGTATCCTGGAAGAAGGCATCGCCTACCGTTCCGGTGATATCGATCTCATCTACACCAACGGTTACGGTTTCCCGGTATGGCGCGGCGGCCCCATGCACTACGCCGGCGAAATCGGCCTGGAGCCGATCGTCACGGCGTTGAACCATTACCGGGAAGCCTTGGGCGAGTACGGCGAGATGTGGTTCCGGCCCTCGGAGCTGTCCACGAAACTGGCCGCTGCCGGGCAGATGTTCACGGACTATGAAGAGCAGAGTAAATAGATGTTCCGGATTCCGTTATACCCGGCTGAGCGAGGAGACAGCAGATTCATGGAGGACGGGTTCATGGTGTTTTCGCTCCCCGGGCCATCCCTGGCCCGGTCCCGCGTTCATCCATGGCGCTAGTCGCTCCAACACCATGAACCCGTCCTCTCGTCCCTTGTTAACACATTGAATCATCGAGAAAGAAGATAAACCGGAGTCAAGCGAATGAAACTACTCGTCCCCGTCAAACGCACCATCGACGCCAACGTGCGCGTCAGCGTGAAGAAAGACGGCAGCGGTATCGACACCGCCAACGTCAAGATGGCCATGAACCCGTTCTGCGAGATCGCGGTGGAAGAGGCCATCCGCCTGAAGGAAGCCGGCCAGGCGGAGGAAGTGGTGCTGGTATCTATCGGCACCGGCAAGTGTGAAGAAGTGCTGCGCAGCGGCCTGGCCATGGGCGCGGATCGTGCCCTGCTGGTGGAAAGCGATGCCGAACTGCAGCCCCTGGGCGTGGCAAAAGCCCTCAAGGCCGTGGTGGAAAAGGAATCCCCGGACCTGGTGATCCTGGGCAAGCAGGCCATCGACGACGATAATAACCAGACCGGCCAGATGCTGGCGGCCTTGTTGAACTGGCCGCAGGGGACCTTTGCCTCGAAGGTGGAACCCGGCGAGGGCAAGGTGACGGTCACGCGCGAAGTGGATGGCGGCCTGGAGACATTGACTCTTAAACTGCCGGCGGTGATCACCACCGATCTGCGCCTGAACAAACCGCGCTACATCAAGCTGCCCAACATCATGAAGGCGAAGAAAAAACCACTGGATCGTCTCAGCCCCGATGATTTGCAGGTGGATCTGACTCCCCACCTGAAAGTCACGAATGTGGCCGAACCGCCGGCGCGCAGCGGCGGTGTCAGGGTGGAAAACGTTCAGGAACTGGTGGACAAACTGCACAACGAAGCGAAGGTGATTTGATATGAGCGTTCTGGTCATTGCCGAACACGATAACCAATCCTTGTCGGCCTCGGTATTACCGACTGTGACTGCGGCCACGCAATTGGGCGAGGACATTACCCTGCTGGTGGCGGGCCATGACTGTGGTGGAGTGGCCGATGCGGCCGCGCAAATCCCGGGGGTGAGCCGCGTCCTGCTGGCCGACGCCGCCCATTACGAACACGGCCTGGCCGAGGAACTGACGCCGTTAATCGTCAACGCGGCAACCGACTACGCTTATATCCTGGCGCCGGCAACCACGTTCGGCAAGAACCTGCTGCCGCGGGTGGCGGCGTTGCTGGACGTGGCGCAAATATCGGACATCGTCAAAGTGATCGATGGCGAGACCTTCGAGCGGCCCGTCTACGCCGGTAACGCCATCGCCACGGTGCAGAGTTCTGATGCGGTAAAGGTGATGACGGTACGGACCACGGCGTTCGACCCGGCCACAACAAGTGGCGGGTCGGCGTCGGTCGAGACCCTGGAAGCCACCGAGCCGGTGGGTTTGTCGGAATTTGTCGGCCGGGACTACAGCGAGTCCGACCGGCCGGATCTGGCCACGGCCCGTGTCGTGATTTCCGGTGGCCGCGGCCTGGGCACGGCAGAGAACTTCAAACTGCTGGAGGCCATCGCCGACAAGCTGGGCGCAGCCATCGGCGCCTCACGCGCGGCGGTGGACGCCGGCTACGTGCCCAACGACTACCAGGTAGGCCAGACCGGCAAGATCGTCGCCCCGGACCTGTATATTGCGGTGGGGATTTCCGGTGCCATTCAGCACCTGGCCGGCATGAAGGACAGCAAGGTGATCGTGGCCATCAACAAGGACGAAGAGGCACCCATCTTCGAGGTGGCGGATTACGGTCTGGTGGCGGATCTGTTCGAGGCGTTGCCGGAGTTTTCAAAAGCGCTGGATGAATTGGATAATTAATACTGAACGATTCGCAGTCGTAGGGTGGGTTGAGCGAACAACGCTCAACCCACCGGAATGGATGATTCTTCAATGGTGGGTTTCGCGCCTGAAGGGCGGCGCTCTACCCACCCTACGGCTATTGTGCGAACCGGGAAAAGATTTCCACTGCAATCAGAACTGATCGATCTCCAGTCCCATCATACTGTCACTGCCCGCCTGAATGGACTGCAGGTAATAATGTGAACGGGTCAGTATGTGCTCGGCGTAAAAGCGGGCGGTGGTAATCTTGGCCGAATAAAACACGGCTGATTCGTCATTACTTTCCAGATGTGCCGCCGCCTTCAGGCTTGCCCGGGCCATCTGCCAGCCGCCCAGGACGGTACCGGTGAGCATCAGAAAATGATAGGAAGCGGCGCCGGCGTTGTGTTCATTTTTGTCATGATTGGCAAGCAGCCAGTCGGCGGCCTCTTCCAGGTGTTTGATTCCGGCTTCGAAATGCCGGTGAATGATCCGGATATCGTTGTTCCCGCTGTCGGCAAGCTGCGGCATCAATTCCCTGATTTCACCCAGAAGACGCTGCAGTACGGCGCCCTTGTCTCGCAGGAGCTTGCGTTCCGCCAGATCCCGCGCCTGGATGCCGGTGGTGCCCTCGTAAATGTTCGTGATGCGGGCGTCGCGGAAAAACTGCGCCGCCCCGGTTTCTTCCACGTAGCCCATGCCGCCGTGCACCTGGATTCCCAGGGAAGTGAGTTCCTGGGCCAGTTCCGTGCACCAGGCCTTAACTACGGGGGTCAACAGGGCGAAGTTTTCCTTGTGTTGTTGTCGAAGCTTTTCGTCCTGCGCGTGGTGCTTGTAATCCAGAGAGGCCGCGGTGATGTAACACAGGGCGCGCATTGCCTCGGTCCCGGCCTTCATGGTCATGAGCATACGGCGCACGTCCGCATGGTGGATGATGGTGGCTCTGTCATCCTTGCCTGGAATCCTTCCCTGGATCCTTTCCTTCGCATACTCGAGGGCATGCTGATAGGCCCGTTCACTGATGCTGAGTCCCTGCATCCCCACGGCCAGGCGGGCGTGGTTCATCATGGTGAACATGCAGGCGACGCCGTTGTTTTCCTCACCCACCAGGTAGCCTGTGGCGCCGCCGTTCTCGCCGAAGCTCATGACGCAGGTGGGACTGGCGTGGATACCCAGCTTGTGTTCCAGGGAGACGGCGTGCAGATCGTTGCGCTCGCCCGGGGTTCCGTCTTCCCCGGGCAGGAATTTGGGCACCAGGAACAGGGAGATACCCTTGATCCCCGGCGGCGCGTCGGGCAGTCGGGCCAGCACCAGGTGCACGATATTGTCGGCCATGTCGTGATCGCCCCAGGTAATAAAGATCTTCTGGCCGCTTATCCGATACTGATCGCCGTCCGGGACGGCTTTGGTTTTGATGACCGCCAGATCGGAACCCGCCTGGGGTTCGGTGAGATCCATGGCGCCGGTCCATTCGCCGGAAACGAGCCGGGGGGTGTAAAGCTCGTTGAGTTCCTTCGAGGCGTGATTTTCCAGCAGTTCGATGGCGCTTTCCGTCAGCATGGGGCAGAGGGCGAAGGACATATTGGCCGAGTGCCACATTTCATTCACCGCCGCACCCAGCAGCTGGGGCAGGCCCTGGCCGCCGTGATCGGGGTTGCAAGGCAGGCTTTGCCAGGCCGATTCCACAAAGACGCGGTAGGCATCGGCAAAGCCTTCCGGGGTCACAACCTCGCCGTCCACCAGGCGGCTGCCGGTTTCGTCGCCGGGCTGATTCAGAGGCGCCAGGACCTCGGCGGCATTGTCCGCAGCCTCGTCCAGTACTGCATTAATAATGTCAGGGGTGGCTTCCTCATAGGCCGGCAGAGTGGCGATGTCCGCCAGCCCGGCCAGTTCCTGCAGGGCGAAGCGGATGTCCGCCAGGGGTGCGCTGTAGTCACTCATTATCGGATCCGAAATTCTAATCTATTGAAAATAAAGAAGTAATTTGAATGGGCCCTGCGAACAATCATCCCATGGCGATGGTTTCGCAGAATACGGCCAACCAAGCGGCAGTATTTCTTTCCAGAGCATTATGATATACTTGCTTGAAACAAACAAGTATATATTTTCCATTTTTATCAATGAGTTAGTAACTTTCAGGTAGGCAGAAGTGCAATGAAAGCCGTTGTTCTCAAAGAACCCACTGGTCCCGAAGGACTGAGCCTGGAAGAGCAGGCCAAACCCGAGCCCGGTCCGGGGGAAGTTCGGGTCCGGCTGCTGACCTCTGCCCTGAACCGGCGTGATGTCTGGCTGACCCGTGGCCTGTATCCTCGCATGCAACTGCCCTGCATTCCCGGTTCCGACGGCGCGGGGATCGTCGATACAGTCGGTCCGGATGTCGATTCCACGCTGTCCGGCAGGGAAGTGATTATTTACCCCGCCATGGATTGGGGCGATCAGGAGCGCTGTTCCGGGCCGGATTTCCGCGTCCTGGGCATGCCGGATCCGGGTACCTTTGCCGAATACGTCTGCGTTCCCGCCGGGAACGTGTTTCCGCGGCCGGCGCACCTGAGCTGGGAACAGGCCGCGGCCGTGCCGCTGGCGGGATTGACCGCCTGGCGCGCGGCGGTGACCCAGGGTGAGGTTGCGCCCGGGCAGAAGGTGCTGGTGACCGGCGCCGGCGGCGGCGTCGCCGGCTTTGCCATCCTTTGGTGCGCCGGTCTGGGTGCCGAGGTGCGGGTGACCAGCAGCAGCCCCGAAAAAATCGAACTGGCCCGGTCACTGGGCGCCATCGGCGGCGAGGACTATCGACAGGAAGATTGTTATTCGAAACTGAAGAAACAGTCCGGCGGCTTCGATCTGATCATCGACAGTGCCGGCGGCAATGAACTGAATGGCTTGCTGGATACCCTGGCGCCCGGCGGCCGCTACGTCTTCTACGGCGCCACCCTGGGCAACCCCGATACCGGCCCTGCTATGGCCAAACTGTTTTTCCGGCAAAACCGTCTGCAGGGAACAACTATGGGATCACTAGCGGAATTCGGCGCCATGCTGGATCATGTGGAAAGGCATAAGGTGGAACCCGTCATCGACCGCGTCTTTTCCCTGACGGATGCCGTACAAGCCCATGAACACATGGAAAGCCAGGCGCATACCGGCAAGATCATTCTCAGGAATGACGCCTGAAAATGGGTGAAAAGGAAAATGGGGAAAGGAGGGGAAAATGGGGAAAATGGGGGACAGACCACGGTTTTAGGAAAATGGGGGACAGGAAAATGGGGGACAGACCACGGTTTTCGTTCGGTTTTTCGGTTTTAGAAATGGGGAAAACGGAAAAACCGTGGTCTGTCCCCCATTTTCACAAGGTGGATTGAAATGACAACAGAACGCGATGTGATGGAGTACGACGTGGTTATCGTCGGTGCCGGCCCGGCCGGCCTGGCGGCGGCCTGCCGGCTGAAGCAGCAGGCGGCGGAAACCGGCGCCGACATCGAGGTGTGTGTGCTGGAAAAAGGCTCCGAAGTCGGTGCTCACATTCTCTCCGGTGCGGTTTTCGAAACACGTGCCCTGGACGAACTGTTCCCCGACTGGAAAGACCGGGGCGCGCCGCTGCACACTCCGGTGGCACGGGATGAGGTTTACCTGTTCCGTAACGACACCGCGGCCATGAAGTGGCCCAATGCCCTGCTGCCCAGGAGTATGCACAACAAGGGCAACTACATTATCTCACTGGGCAATCTGTGCCGCTGGTTGGGCGAACAGGCCGAGGCGCTGGGCGTGGAGATCTATCCGGGTTTCGCCGCCCAGGAAGTGATCATTGAAGATGACGTGGTGCGCGGCGTCGTTACCGGCGACCACGGCCTGGACCGGCAAGGCCACCCCAAGGAAGGCGTGCACACGCCCGGTATCGAACTGCGCGGCAAATACACCCTGTTCGCGGAAGGGTGCCGCGGCCACCTGGGCAAACGTCTTCTTCAGCATTATCGTCTGGACGAAGATGTCGATCCCCAGCATTACGCCATCGGCCTGAAGGAACTGTGGGAAGTGGACGCGGATCGCCATGATCCGGGTCTGGTGCTGCACGGACTCGGCTGGCCCCTGGACGACGCCAATCCCGGCGGTTCGTTTCTGTACCATCTGGAAGATAACCGGGTCGCGGTGGGTTTGATCGTGGATCTGTCCTACAGTAATCCCTATCTGTCCCCCTTCGATGAATTTCAGCGCTTCAAGCATCATCCGCTGATCCGCCGGCATCTGGAAGGCGGCAAGCGGGTCTCCTACGGCGCCCGGGCCATTACCAAGGGCGGCTACAACTCGTTGCCGAAGATGGTGTTTCCCGGCGGGGCCCTGATCGGCTGTGACCTGGGCACGTTGAACTTCGCCAAGATCAAGGGCAACCACACCGCCATGAAGTCGGGCATGCTGGCGGCGGATGCAATAGTTGAACGCCTGGCCGACGGGGGCGGAGACAGCGAACCGCTGAACAATTACCCGGAGAAGTTCCGCTCCAGCTGGCTTTACGACGAACTGTATCGCAGCCGCAACTTCGGGCCGGCCATACACAAATTCGGCAGTATGTTGGGCGGGGCCTTCAACTACCTGGATCAGACTCTGCTTTGCGGCCGTCTGCCGCTGACGCTGCACGATACCGTTGCCGATCACGAAAGACTCAAACCGGCGGCCGAGTCCCAACGCATTGAGTATCCGAAACCGGACAAGCAACTCAGCTTCGACAAGCTGTCATCGGTGTTCCTGTCCAACACCAATCACGAGGAAGATCAACCGGTTCATCTGATACTCAAAGATGAGACCGTGCCGGTGGAAAAGAATCTGCCGCTCTACGATGAACCGGCACAACGTTACTGTCCGGCCGGTGTCTACGAGATCGTGGAGGAAGCAGACGGCAAGCAGTTTCAGATTAATGCCCAGAACTGTGTTCACTGCAAGACCTGCGACATCAAGGACCCGGAGCAGAATATCGAATGGGTGGCGCCCGAGGGATCAGGCGGACCGAATTACGCGAATATGTGAATAAGCTTAGAAACCTGTATTCAGTACTGTGACTCGGGCGTGTGCACGGTGAGACCGTCCAGTTCCTCGGTAATGGAGATCTGGCAGCTGAGACGGCTGGTCTCGTCCGGCTCCATGGCGAACTCCAGCATATCCTTTTCCATATCGTCGGGTTCCGGCAGTTTGCCGTACCAGTCAGGATCCACGTGCACGTGGCAGGTGGCACAGCTGCAGGCGCCGCCGCATTCGGCGACGATGCCGGGCACATTGTTGTTGACGGCGGTGAGCATGACGGAATCGCCGATCTTGCCTTCCACCTCGGAACGCGTACCGTCGGCGGCAATATAGATTATTTTCGGCATGGTGAGTTGTTTTCCTGCTGACGAATGAAACGCGCTACTTTAATCAATTTGGACGAAGGATGCCAGTACAGCGGGAAATTGTCAGGCGAGCAGCAGGATTTTTCCTATATGTTCGCTCGCTTCCATGATTCGGTGTGCCTCCGCGGCTTGTTCCCGGGGCAGGGTTTTATGGATAACGGGTTTTATGCCGCCGGAATCCAGTTTTGGCCAGACATGTTTTTCCAGGTTTCGGGCAATGGCGGCCTTGAATTCCACATCGCGCGGCCGCAGGGTGGAGCCGGTGATGACCAGGCGCTTGCGCATCACCGGAGCAAAATTCACTTCGGTTTTGAATCCCTGCAGGCCGGCAATGATGACAATGCGACCGTCCTGCGCCGCCAGGGAAATGTTCTTCTGCATGTAATCTCCCAGTACCATGTCCAGGATGACGTCGATACCCTTATCGCCGGTGGCGGAAAGAAACTCGGCGACGAAATCCTGTTCCTTGTAATTAACGATATGATCGGCGCCCAGCTCCCGGCAGGCGGCGCATTTTTCCTCCGAACCGGCGGTGGAGAATACCGTCGCACCCATGGCTTTCGCGATCTGGATGGCCGTGGTGCCGATACCGCTGCTGCCGCCGTGCACCAGGAAGGTTTCTCCTTGTTTCAGCCTGGCCCGGTCAAAGACGTTGCTCCAGACCGTGAAAAATGTCTCCGGCAGTGCCGCGGCTTCTTCAACAGTCAGCGAAGACGGCACCGGAAGACACAGCGCCGCCTCGGCTACCGCATATTCGGCGTAGCCGCCGCCGGTTACCAGTGCGCAGACCTGGTCACCGACAGTGGGTGAATCGACGTCTTCACCGACCGCCGTCACTTCGCCGGCCACTTCGAGGCCGGGGATGGGAGAGGCGCCGGGCGGCGGCGGGTAATTGCCCAGGCGCTGAATAATATCCGGCCGGTTGACGCCGGCGGCGACCACGCGTATGAGCACCTGGCCGGGACCCGGTTCCGGTTGCGGCCCGGTGGCTGGTTTCAGGTTTTCCGGGCCGCCGAATTCGCTGATCTCGATGTATTTCATAATCGGGCTGATAGGTGTTGCAGGTTAGTCATTAATGTCAAACAGTAGTAGCATTGTCGCTCCTTTCAGGCAAGAAGTGTTCGTATAGCGTAATTTCATTCTGCGATGTGTGCCGCCGATACAAAATCAGAACAATTGCTGGCCAGGGACCGCGAGGTTGTCTGGCATCCCTATGCCTCCATGACCGCGGAATCACCGGTATTCCCGGTTGCCTCCGCATCCGGCGTGCGTCTGGGCCTGACGGACGGCCGTGAACTCATCGACGGCATGGCCTCCTGGTGGTGCGCCATTCACGGCTACAACCATCCCGTGTTGAACGATGCTATTACCCGGCAACTGCGGGACATGGCCCATGTCATGTTCGGAGGTCTGACTCACGAGCCCGCGGTGGCACTGGCCGAGGAACTGGTGCGGCTGACTCCGGAACCGCTGCAGACGGTATTCCTGGCCGATTCCGGTTCGGTATCGGTGGAGGTGGCCATGAAGATGGCCATTCAGTACCAGGCGGCGCTGGGCCGGCCCAGGCGGCAATCGTTTCTTACCATCCGCGGGGGCTATCACGGCGATACCTTCGGTGCCATGTCGGTCTGTGATCCGGTCACCGGCATGCATACGCTGTTCAATCGGGTCCTGCCGCAGCATTATTTTGCCGATTCTCCCGCCATCGCTTTTTCCGCCGACTGGGATGAACGGGATATTGAAAGCTTCCGTGAACTGCTGGAACAGCATCATGATGCCATTGCGGCGGTGATCCTGGAGCCGATCCTGCAGGGTGCCGGCGGCATGTGGTTTTACCATCCCGAATATTTACGGCGCGTGCGGGCGTTGTGCGATGAATACGGTGTGCTTCTCATTGCCGACGAAATCGCCACGGGTTTCGGCCGCACCGGCAAACTGTTCGCCTGTGAGCACGCCGGCATCAGCCCCGATATTATGTGCCTGGGCAAGGCGTTGACAGGTGGCTACATGACCCTGGCGGCGACCCTGGCAACGCGCACCGTGGCGGAAACCATCTCCAATCACGAGCCGGGTGTTTTCATGCACGGCCCGACATTCATGGGTAACCCGCTGGCCTGTTCCGTGGCCCTGGCCAGCATTCGTTTATTACAGGAAAACGACTGGCGTCGGCTTGTTGCAGCCCTGGAAACACAGATGCGGCGTGAGCTGGAGCCCTGCCGCGAACTCGGTAATGTGGTTGATGTCCGCGTCCTCGGCGCTGTCGGCGTGGTGGAACTGAACACGCCCATGGACATGCAATACGCGCCCACGGCGTTTGTCAGCCGCGGTGTCTGGGTACGTCCCTTCGGCCGGCTGGTCTATATCATGCCGCCGTATATCATGGAACCCGATGACCTTACGAAAGTAACCCGGGCCATTTATGAAGTCGTTGATCGTAATCGTTGATTGAGTAAGGGGTGAGAAGTGAGGAGTAAGGCGTAAGGTGTAATGTGTAACTGGGACAAGTTCTGTTTACTCCTCACCCCTCACTCCTTACGCCTCACCTGTTAAGGCAATTGTTATATTTCGAAAATATCTGAAGAGTGAAAATAATGAGTCAAGTGTGCATTGTTATTGGGGCGAGTCATGCCGCCGCCCAGTTCGTTCAGAGTCTCAGGCAGGAAGGCTGGGAGGATCGCATACTGGTTATCGGTGAAGAACCGTACATCCCCTACCACAGGCCGCCCCTGTCCAAGGAATTCCTGGCCGGGGACAAGGAACTGGATGAGATCTATCTACGCCCCGCCAAGGTTTACGAAGAACTGAATGTGGAGTTCCTTCTGGAAACGAGGATCGAGGCCATTGATCCGGAAGGGAAGCGCCTGACCTTGTCCGTCGGGGATTCCGTGACCTACGACAAGCTTTGCCTGACAGTAGGCTCCCGCGTGCGTACGGTGGATCTGCCGGGCGTGAATCTGGGAGGTGTTCACTATCTGCGTACGGTTCAGGACGTGGAGGCGATACGGGAGGGAATTCGTCCCGGCGCCAACGCCGTCATTGTCGGCGGCGGGTATATCGGTCTCGAAGCGGCCGCCGTCCTGAACAAACTGGGCATGAAGGTGACCGTCCTGGAAATGGCGGAACGGGTACTGCAGCGGGTCACCGCCCCGGAAGTGTCGGAATTCTATACCCGTGTGCACGGTGAGGAAGGTGTTGAAATCCGTTGCGACACCGGTGTTTCCGGATTTGAAGGTAATGATCACGTGGAGCGCGTACGCTGTTCCGACGGCAGTGTGCTGGAGGCCGATCTGGTTGTGATAGGTGTCGGTATCGTTCCCAACACGGAACTGGCCTCCGCTGCCGGACTGGAAGTGGAAAATGGGATTGTCGTGGATGAATATGCCCGCACATCCAACGCGGATATCGTTGCCGCCGGTGATTGTACGTTTCACTACAATCCGGTGTACGAACGGCGCGTCCGGCTGGAGTCGGTACAGAATGCCACGGATCAGGCGCGCATCGCCGCGGCTACGGTCTGCGGTAAGAAAAAACCCTACAACGCGCTGCCCTGGTTCTGGTCGGATCAGTACGATGTCAAGCTTCAGATTGCGGGGCTGTCACAGGACTACGAGGAAACACAGGTCCGTGGTGATCGGAAGAACGGCCGCAGTTTCGCTATCTTCTATTTTCGTGATAATAAAATCATTGCCGTGGACGCGGTCAACAAACCGGCTGAATTCATGATGGGAAAACGCCTGATTACGGAGAAGGCGGAAGTGGACCGCAAGCAGTTAGCCGATGAAAGCATACACATGCGCGAGTTTCTCAAGCGGTGAGGGATGGCAGCCGTCCGTCTAAATAAGTGTTCCGAATCCGTGTACAGATCAGGAACATAACGCAGACACGCAGTGAATACCTCCCTGTAGCTCGAATGCGGCATCCCTGCCGCATACGGTCTGCTTATATATTCCTGATCTGTACACGGATTCGGAACAGCTATATAGTCGCTCCAACACTATGATCCCGGCCTGCATTCCGGCCAATGTCCTGGACTCCATATTTCAACGATAACTGCACTGGAATTCGGAACATCTATTTAGCCCGCATAAACTATGAAATTTGATGTCGCCGTTGTCGGGGCGGGCATTATCGGTACGGCCACGGCCCGGCAATTACAGCAGCGATACCCGGACTTGCGCATTGCTCTTCTCGACAAGGAGGATGATGTCGGCCGTCATCAGACCGGGCATAACAGCGGCGTTGTTCATGCCGGTGTCTATTACCGTCCGGGCAGTCTAAAGGCCAGCTTCTGTAAACAGGGCCTTGAAGAGACACTGCGCTTTTGCCGTGAACAGAATCTTCCGTTCGAACAGTGCGGCAAACTGATTGTGGCGACGGATGAGCAGGAAAACACACGCATGCAGGCTCTCTACCGTCGTTGCAATGAAAACAATGTGGATTGTGTCCTTCTGAATCGCGGACAACTGCGAGCCATGGAACCCCGTATTAACGGCATCGGCGCCATCCATGTTCCGGCAACCGCCATAACAGATTTCACGGCGGTCTGCAGGCGTATGGCGGAGCTGTTTGCCGCGGCGGGCGGAAGCCTGCGGTTGAATACGGGGGTGACCGCCATTGAAGAGAACGATGGCGGCATTCGCCTGCATACGCCGGCGAGCATCATTGAGGCCGGCCTGGTGATCGCTTGTGCCGGGCTGCAATCCGATCGCCTGGCGCGGCTGCACGGCTTTGAGATGGAGTTTCGTATTATCCCCTTTCGCGGCGAATACTATCGCCTGCCCGATTCCAGGAATGATCTGATCCGGCATCTGATTTATCCCGTGCCGGATCCGGCACTGCCGTTCCTCGGCGTACACCTCACCCGCATGATCGACGGCGGTATTACCGCCGGACCCAATGCGGTGACGGGATGGAAACGGGAGGGGTACGGCCGTCTCAATATCGATTTTCGGGATGCCGTCGACATGGTGGCCTTTCCCGGTTTCTGGAGACTGGTGGGGAGGCACTTCAAATACGGACTGGCGGAACTGAGGAATTCCTTTTCCAGGCGCAGTTACCTGAACGCCGTACGCAAATACTGTCCCGAACTGACACTGCAGGATCTGCAGCCGCATCCCGCCGGTGTACGGGCTCAGGCGGTCAAAAACGACGGCAGTCTGGTGGACGATTTCCTCTTTCTGGAAAGCCCGCGCAGTCTGCATGTCTGCAATGCACCGTCACCGGCCGCCACGTCGGCCATTCCCATCGCCCGTTATATTTGTGATCGTACAGCGGAGAGGATTCGATAATCTGTAGCCCGGATGAAGGCGATAGCCGGAATCCGGGTACGTGATGCAGCGCTTTGTTTCCCGGATTCCGCTGCGCTCCATCCGGGCTACAAACTACAAACTGATTTTCACTCCTTACCCTCAGACCTCACTCTAAAAAGCTGATGATCTGGTTGGCCATGCTCTTGCAGGCATTGGACTGCACCCGCGCGAGCAGTGGGACGGGGACGATGACCGCGGGCAGGTAGGAGGTGCCCTGGGTTTCGGCGCTGATCTTCCCGGACATGGCCAGGCTCTTGAAATCCCATATGGTGGCTTCGTAATTGGCCTCGTCGTCCCAGTAGGCAAAGCCGAAACAGCCGCCGCCGCCCGGACCGACGGCGCAGGATATGGAGCCGCTGCTGTCGGTGGTTTCCGTGTAACCGTCTATCCAGACGAAATAGCGCAGGCGGAAATCGGAAAGCTTCTGCGCGAACATCGGCTGCTGCATCAGGTTCTGCAGTTTCTTCACGTCCATGGGAGCGGTACTGGTCTCGAAGTAGGGATACATACTGTCGATGAATTGTTGCTCCGGGATAACGTTGATACCGGCCCGGCCGTTGTTGAGCGAATCCCCAACGCAATCGATGAAATCCACCTCGGTTTCGCTGCTGGACTTGTGACGCCGGCCGAGAACGACGATGGATTCGTTTTCCTCCATTTTCAGCGTCGGCTGTTCCCTATACTCGTTGATAATCGTGGTGCTTTTACAGCCGCTGAACAATGCCGCCAGCAACATCGGGAGTAACACGGTTTGGATTGGATGCCTTCTCATCAGCATGCCAGCGAGACGGATTCGTCGTTGCACGTTGTTTTCGCAGCCAGCCATTGTTTGACCGGCGATGCCTGGGGGAAGCCCAGTGCCAGTTTTGCGCCCACATCCCGCAACGCCATGCCGATGGCTGTATGTAAACCCTTGTCTCGACTGCTCAGGAAACCCTTGGCGGATTTGCCGTATCCGGTAACGGGCCACTCGGTAACCAGTTCGCCGTCCGGCGTGTACAGGCGGATACTGTATTTAATCCAGGCTTCGTAATAGTCGGAATATGTCTCCTGCGGCAGTGCCAGCTGCATCTCTTCCACCTTGGGGGAGATGACGGCATCAACATTGTTGCCGGTGGAGTCGATGTTCTTGACGGGTTGAACCTGGCTGAACATGGAGGACAGCACCTGCTCAAACAGGGCGATGCGCGAGGCGCTGTTATCGATGCGCCAGTTGGGGCGATCCTCGCTGTCCTCCTCATAGACATAATCACGGAATCCCTCGTCGAAGTGCACGCCTACCCGGAGCGGGATCTCGGCTACCAGGGGTTTGGGAACCTCCGCTTCAGTGCGCAGGTTGATGGAATTGCTGCAGCCGCCCAGAGCCAGTGCCAACACAAGGAGCGGCAGAATGCCGGGAAGGGAAGGGTATTGCCGTACTGACTCGCGCCTCTTCATCTTGTATCCCTCTACTGCTACTGCTTATCTGAAGTCGTTCAGACCGACGAACGCTCCCCCGTTTTTGCGGGTGAGTTCACGCATAAGTGTAGCAAATCGGATGACCGAATTCTGCATATAACGGGGCTGGGAGAACAGGACCGGGAAACCGACGGCGTGGATCCGGACCAGGGGATTGCCGGCTTCGTCTTTCGGATTAAGTTTATCAACAATTTCAACGACTTGACTGACAGACTGACCGGTGAAATCATCACCCATGACATACAGGCTGATCTTCTTGTCGCGGCTGCCGTAGGTGCGAATGGCCTCCGTGATCCCCTCCACCGGGCTGCTGTTGCTGAACGGGTTCCAGGTGCGGAGGCGGTTGAGGATGACCCGGCGGCGGGCCGGGGTGTCCGGTATCCATTGGCCCCGGTAGTTGGAGAACATGTAATCGCCCATGTCGTTCATGATTTGCAGTCCCTTGACTTCCGGGTAGACGTCCAGGATATGGTTCACCTGTTCCAGCACCCGGTTCCAGGTGTACTGGAACATACTGCCGGAAGTATCGATGACGAAGATGATGTATTCGCTGTCCACGGGGATGCCGCCGATGTATTCACTTTTTTCAAACTGGTTCTCGCCCAGCAATCTCTGCATTTCCTCGGTCAGTTCCTGCAAAGCCAGTTCCAGCCGGCCCTTGACGGCGGCATTGATCGCGGACTCATCAGCGACGCTGGCAATTCGTTGTTCCGTCTCGTTCAATTCCTGCTGCAGCCGGGCCACCCGTTCCTTGTGACGGGATAATTGTTCGCGTTTGGCGTTCAGATCCCGGTTCAGCACTGTCGCTTCGCCGCGGATGGTGAACAGTTGCTGCTGCAAATCCCGTATCACTCCCTCCAGGGGATCCGGGGCTTCCTCCAGTACCGGCGGGCGGCCGGGCTGGGCGATGATCAGCAGCAGAATAATGGCGCCGAAACCGCAGGTTATGACGTCCAGGAACGAGATACTGAAGATTTCGTTTTCGCGGCGCCGTTTCATGGCCAGTCCTTCGAGGGAGTAAGGAACGAGCCCCGGGTCAATTGAGCCAGACGCCAGAACGCCGACGGCGCCATGGGATCGCCTTCCATGGGGGCGAGAATGATGTTGACGGGGATATTGGACGGCAACTGTTTCACCGCATCCTCGAAATACCCCATTCTCTGTTTACTGGACACGGTACTGGCGCGGGGCGGGCTGCGTCCCTGGGTCGGCAGGCCGTCGGTAATGAGATAGATGTTGTCGGGCAACGGTTTCAATGAGGCTGCCGCCAGGAAAGCCTTTTCCAGGCTGGTGCCGTCGTGCGGGATGATGTCTTTCATGTTACTGACGGCCTTGTTCAATTGTACGCTGTCATTGACTCGCAGCCATTGACCGTCGCTATCGGCAAGTACTGCTTTCGCTTCCGTGTTAAATGTATAGATCTGATAACGGCTGCCGGGTTGAAACTGTGTCGACAGCCAGTCGGCTGTTTTCAGCGCCTGCTGCCACTTGGCCGAAGCCTGTTTTGCCTGGTCGGACATGTTGCGCCGGCGAATGACGTTGACGATGGTATCGTCCAGCATGCTGGCCGAGGCATCCAGCAAAACGAGGACTCTTTGTCCGCCCAGTTTCAGTCCTGTCAGGTACTGGCGGTTGCCTTCGCCGATGAATGTCCGTACGTCCCGTCCGGTCTCCTCGGTTTCGGCCTCGAGACGTTTTTTCCGTTCCTCCATTTCCCGGATTTCTTCCTTCAGTTTCTCGATTTCCGTGGTCTGGGCATCGGAAGACAAAGCCTCGATACGACCGGAGGATTCCTTTATCTCTTCCATGATGCGCCGGGCGCGTCCTTCGGCGATGACGATCTCCCGGTCCACCTCATCGATAGTATTGCGCAGTTGCGCCAGATTCTCCCTGCCTTCCCGGATCTCATTCTCCAGCAGATTTACTTCGGAGCTCAGATCCGTGGCCGGGGCGGGTTCGGGTTTGATATGGTCAACATTGTGTTTGATGATCAGAAACAACAGCACGACGGCACCGAAGCCGCAGGACATGATGTCCAGAAACGACAGACTGAAGGGGGTCAGTTTACGACGCCTGCGCATCAGTCGGGCAAGACATGGATGAAACGGTAGGTGGTATCGGAGCCGGCAAAGCTCAGGGTATCCCCGGGCGCGACGCAACAGCTGCCGTTAATACGCTGACCGTTGATATAGAGGCTCAATTCCCCGTCCTGTTGTACGACCACATTGGTGCCTGAACGGGATATGGCGCAATGGCTGTCTTCATGCCTGTTTTTATCAATGCTGCCGTTGGCGGAGAGATACAAGGGGCTGCCGGCCAGCGGCACAGCCCGATTGCGGATCAGGATATGGGTGACGTTCTCCGGAGGGGTTTCGTTTTCCGTTGCGGCGGATTCGGGACTTGCCGTTACCGGATTATCGGCCGGTTCATTGCCGGCGGGCAGACTGGTGATAAAACTCAACGGCGGAGCGGGTGTGTAAACGTGGTCGCGGTTGAGATGGATGCCGTGGAAGACACTTTCCTGCGTCAGCAGTCTTGCTCCCCGGATGCGATGGTGAAAACCGGGCAGGATGCCGAGACGGTCACCGATTAATGCGGTTTCGTACTCATTCACCGACTCCAGGATGCGTGTGTAATACTTTTCCAGTGCCTGCAACAGGGATTCACGGGACACTCGTATCTGGTGCCTGTTCCGATCATATTGCACTTCAAGGCTGACTTCGCTGCGGTCATTGAGCGCGGCCAGGCAGCCGGGGATCTGGTCGTACAGGGATTGTTCCGTTTCGGCATGGTGCAGGGGATCGAAGCGGGACTGCTGAATGAACAGATCGGCGATAACGCCCGCGCAGGTATCGTATATCTCGGTCAGGCCGCATTCATCGACGACCTGCACCCGCCGCCGGCTGACCTCGTCATTAACAGACAGAAAAGTCAGAACGGTCTGGTGCAGATGGATATCGATGTGAATACAGTCGCCGCGGCCGGCCACGGCGGCGGCGCCGGCAACGGCGGTATCCACCAGTCCCGCCGCGGAGAAGGGGCAGGCTTCCACTATACCCAGCAACAGTGACAGTTGTTCATCGGAGAAACTGCCCGGAACGGAGAAGATGATCTCGTCGGGCTTGCCCGCCTGTTCATGAATCATCAGCAATTGACGGTAAGCCAGGTCGGCGTTATGACGGACCCGGGTTGATCGAATGGCCAGGGCATCCTGGTTGAGATTGAGCCAGAACCGATTACTGGCCTCGCGCGGGTTGAGATGCGAGATTTGCATGGCTTCCGCGCCCAGGATCACCGAGTCGGGTTTGAGCACGGCGCAGCCCGGCGTTCGTAATATTATCTCGGTGCCCGAGGCGACCCGTATCTCGCTGTCGTTCAATTCGATGATTGATAATGTCATGCCGGTCTTCCCGTCAACGTACCTGCAAGTGGCGTATCAGGTTCATGTCGCAGTAATTCTGCGCATCCAGCACCAGACGCTCCTGCAGCAGTTGCAACTGGTGCATCAGGAACATGATGAATATGCTGATGACCAGGGCGATGAAGGTGGAGTTGAAGGCCACGCCGAGACTGGCCGTAACGCCGATAATGTCGCCTTCAACGGCCCTGTGGGCCTGACCCAGGGCATCACCGATGCCGCGCACCGTGCCGATAAAACCGATGGACGGGATGGCCCAGATGACGTATCGCACCATGGACAGCTCCGCATCCAGCTTTTCGTATTCGGTATCGCAGATTTCCTTGACGGAGGCGGCGACGTCCTGAATATTGCGCGTCGATCCGAATCGCTGCAGGGCCGTCAGCAGGGCCCGTGGCAGAAGGTATTCGCGTTCGTTTTCCGGCAGCGCCTGCAGCGGCCGGGAATACTGGCGCGAGTCTTCCGGCAGAATGCTGGTTCCGGGCGTGACTTCCAGCAGCGGTTGTTCCAGCAGGCGCCGTTCGTGCAGGGCGATGCGCGCCTTTCGGGCCATGATGGCAATCACCCACAGCGCCAGGATGAAACAGGCTTCCTGTTCGTAGTCCTTGACAACGATATAGATGGAACGGCTGGTTGCCGCCGTTTCCCCGGCCTCCTGTTGCGCCTGTTGTTGTTCGAGGATGGCGTTGGCATTGGGCCTGATGACAGTCACATAAACGGCATGCACGATAATAATCGAGAGGATCAACGCGAACAGTTGATACATGAATTCCGATACCGGCGTGTGTTTCATAAGGTATTCCAGTTGTTTTATTTAACTATAACCACAGAGTTTTATCGGTCAGGGGTAAGGAGTAAGGAGTGAGGTGTAGCCGATTTTAATTTCGTGCTGTTACTCCTCACTCCTAACCCCTCACTCCTTACTAAATATCCACCGGAAATGAGACGGACAGGTCTTCCGAGATTTCCTCACTGGGCCGGAAGGAGTCCCGGATAGCGGGCGAGGATTTCCCGTCGTTGTTATCTTCACCGTCAGTTTGCACCTGTTCATCCTCCTGTCTTTCGTCGACCTCCGTCTCTTGCCGGTCTGTTTCCTGTGCAACCCCCGCCGCGGGCAGGATTGCGTACATGAGCAACAATACGAGTACTTTGTATTTCATCACGAACCTCATTCCATAAACCGTGCAATGCGGAAGCCGACATCGTCTCTCGGTTCCGAACCGTAATCGCGATAGGACAGCCGCAGCTCCGTGATACTGCCGTGAGTCCAGCTGGAGCCCCGAATGACATGGTGCTCGCCGCGCTCCGGTCCCATCGGGTCGGTCCGGGCGGTGTCGGTTTGCGAAACCATGATATCGTAAAAGTCGTTCACCCATTCGGCCGCATTACCGCCCATATCGTACAGGCCCTTGCCGGAGGCGGGAAAACTGCCCGCCGGCGCCGTCACGGCGTGACCGTCGTCATAGCCGTGGATGATGCGGCCGATCAGGTGTGCCGCCGACTCGTCGGCGTAATTGCCGCTTTTCTCCGGCGGCGGCATTTCCTGTCCCCAGGGGAATTTCAACAGGGAATCCTGTGTCTGATAGCGGGCGGCCCAGGCCCATTCCGCCTCGGTTGGCAGGCGATAGCCATTCGCGTCGGAATTAATGCCGGTGATGCTTCCGTCCCTTTCACGGTAGAAGGGCGTCAGGTCGTCCTCGCCGCTCAGCCAGTTGCAGTACTTGGCCGCCTGTTCCCAGGTGATGTTGACCACCGGCTGGTTGTCTTTGTTGAGGCTTGCGCCGCGGAATTCCCCGGAATCATGTTCCCGGACGAAGCGGCGGTATTCGGCGTTGGTCACTTCCCGGACGGAAAGATAAAAGGCCCGGGACAGCTTCACCCGGCGCAGGGTTTCATTGGCCCGGCGACCCGGTTCCCGCCGTGATGCGCCCATGGTGAATTCCGCATCCGGCCGGAACAGTTTAATGGTCTGCCCGGCAGCGGTTTCCATGATCGGCTTCATGGCTTCCAGTTTCACCTCGCGCAATGTTTTCAGAGTGACCCGCATCACCTGATCGATGCCCGGGCGCGGCGTGAGTGTTGTCTTGAAGGGTTGATAACCTTCGCGCCGGATCTCGATGCGGTGTTCGCGCGCCGGCAGGTTCAGTACCTGATTGGCTTCGCCGCGCGCTTGTCCGTCCACGATCAACTGTGCGTTTTCAGGCCGGGCACGGATTTCGACGGAGGCCAGTTCCGGCTGCAGGTCGACGCGCAGCGTCTCTTCCTCGCCCGAGTCCAGGTTGACGGTCCGTGCGGCCCGTTTGTAGCCCTGTTTGAACAGACGGATGCTTGTGGACGCGCCCGGTTCCACCGCCGCTTCCAGCGGCGAGACGCCCAGATACTCTCCGTTGACGGTTATCCCCGCGCCGGCCGGACTGGTGACAATGCGGACCAGCGCGTCCGCCGGCTGCAGCCGGATGTCCGTCAGCGACTGCGGTTCGCCGGCTTTTATATTCAGGGTTTTCTGCCAGGCCTTGTGGCCTTCCAGTTTGACACGAATGCGCCGCTCACCCTGCAGAATTTCCGTGGTCAGCGGCGTGATGCCGGCCAGGTCATCATCCACGTAGACTTGTGCACCGGCGGGACTGGATTCCAGAGTGACATTCGCCCAGGCCGGTTTCAGCCCGACGGAGTATTGCTGTGTCCGGCCCAGGCCCTCGATCTCGATGTCTTCTTCATGGGGAAGATAACGTTGCGCCTGTAGGCGCAATGTATGTTTACCGTGTGGAATATCCCGGGCAGTGACCGGGGTTTTGCCCCGTTGTTCGCCGTTCAGAAAGACCACGGCCGCATCCGGCCGGCTGGTAACGGCCAGATGGCCGGGCAGGCGCGACAACTCGAAACGGTATTCCTGGTTCTGTTCCTCGTTGACCGCCAGGGTTGTTTCCAGGGGATGATAGCCTTCCGCCCGAATGCGAAGCCTGTAGTCACCGGGCCGTAGCAGGTAGCGGTCCGCGAGCCGGAGTTTCAGCTCGCCGGTGATATTCGTTTCCGCACCGGCCGGTATGGTTTCGATATACACGGCCTTGCCGGTAAGCAGAAACCAGGCGACGCCGATACTGAACAGAAGAGCTGCAGCGGTAATAACGGCGCCTGCGCGCAGCCTGAAGGAAGAGCCGCGGGGACGATCTTTCGGAGGCTCGAATTTCGCCGGCTGGATGGTTTTTTCCGCACTCATGAATCAATGCACCGTCAACGTGAACCCAAATTGATTTTCTCGCCGGCTTCTATCACGACCGGCGCCGGTGCTTCATCGGGGCGCAGTGTGAATTCGACGCGAACGTCACGATAGCCCGAACGTGTTCCCACCGCCACATATCGTCCCGGCATCAGGGTGATGGACTTTTCCTCGAATTTGCCCATGTCCCCGACCTTATAGACGGTGACACTGGTCTGGTTGTCGGATCGCAATTGAACCTTTATCGGTGTTGTCGCTTTTTCCAGCAGCCGTTCCAGATCGGCCGTCTGCCGCGACAGTTTCGGCCCGGCCGGTTCAATGTTCCCCGCTTCCCGCAGCAACTGCCGGGCATCCTCCCGCACGCCCTGATCCCAGAGTCGTTCCGGATTGGCAATGGCCTGCTGCAGCCGCTGGTCGAGATTGAAGCGGATGCGGGCGCGTTGCAGTCCGGAATGCGCCTCGGCCAGGCTGTTGTCCAGGGACAGTGCCTGCTCATAGTGCTCCGTGGCGGTTTGCCATTTCTCGTCGGAGGCGGCCCGTCGGGCGGATTCCAGATATTCGTTAATCCTGCGCGTGGTGATCCGTTCCCTGGTCTGATTGAGTACATTCCCGGCTTCCCCGGAGCCGGGTTTCAGCTTCGCCGCCTCGGTAAAGGCTTTTTGCGCAGCGTCCAGGCGGCCTGCATCCAGGGCGCTGTATCCTTCCGACATCGCCTTGCGGAAGTCGCGGTCGCGGATGCGGCCGTCGGTCTCCTGCAGGCGTTGGCGCGCCTTGTCCGCGTGGGGATCGATCTCCAGCGCCCTGGAATAATCGGCCCGGGCTGCCTCCAAACGATCTTCCTCCAGGGCCTCGTCGCCCTCGGCGATCAGGGCGTTGACCTCGTCCAGGGTCCCGGCCCGTTTTTGTCCCCGCAAGGCGGCCTCGTCCTCCGGTTTGATGAGCAGAGCGGTTTCGAACTGTGCGGCGGCCCGTTCGGCATCACCCTCGGCCAGTGCCCGTGAACCCTTCTCCATGGCCTCGCCGTAGACCTGCTCCATGCTGTCCAGCAGTTCGTTGAATTGCGCCAGGGCCTGCCGGTAGAGATCCACCGCTTCGTCGAATCGTCGCTCCTGATAGGCCGAATCCCCTTCCGTCGCCCTCTGCAGGGCCTTGTCAAAATATTCGCCGGCCCATTTTTCGACCTGATGTTCTTTCAGCGTTTCCTCCGCCTCCAGCATTTCCGCCAGCAGGTCCTGGCTTTGCTTGCGCAGTTTCGACAGTTGTGCGTCGGTCCAGGGCGTGCCCGCGGGGGATGCTTCGGGCTGCTTTTCCGTCCTGCCCGTGGCAGGGGCGTCGTCGTCCGACTCTGCGGCCGGACGCCCGTTATCCCGGGAAGATACCGGTGTGGTATCCACCCAGTCCGGCAGAAAGAAGATGACGCCGATAAACATCGTGATCAGGATCAGCAGGGCGATCATGACGCGACGGTCGGTCGGAATCGTTGCGGCACCGGATTTTTGCTCTGCGCCGGCCGTTTCCGCATCCGTGGTCAGGGAAAGTTCGGCCGGCTTGATGGTGGGGAACTCGTTGTTGTCCGATCCGTTCTTGTCGTTATTCATGAGTATGGTTTGATTGGCCGGACCGCAGTCTTACCGGTAAATGTCCATGGTACGCTGACGGCGATAAAACCGGCGTTACTGATCCGGGGAAGCCGTCTCCTGTTGCCCGGTTTCGGTAAGGTAGATATCCCGCAGAATCTCCCGCCATTGACCGTATTGTTCTTCCACCGTGCCGGTAAGCGTCACCGTGCGATCCTGCAATTCCATGGTATGGGGTTCGATCTCGGCATTGAGGGAGGCGCTCAGTTCCTCCAGCGCCTGCGAATGCATCTTGGCTTCCTCGCGCTTGTCCAGTCCGCTCTTGAAAGTATAGGCGCCGGCCCCGATACCGACCATGCCGGCGGTACGGGCCACGCGGCTGTCACTGCCCTGGGCCAGCACACCGGCCAGTACGGCCAGGGCGCCGCCCAGAAGCCGGGTGTTGGACTCGCTCCTCAGTTGCCGCAGCGCGATGATCTCTTCATAACTGAGTTTGCGCCATTCGTGATAGGGGCCGTCCATTTGCCGGGTAAACGAACGGTAATAATCCTGCAGTGTGTCCACGAACATGAAATCCCGTTCGCGTATCTTGCGGATCCGCTGCAGCAACGGATCATTTTCCGCCGGCAATCGTTTGATGCTGTAATTGCCGTTCCTGTCCACTTCCGTATATTCGGCAAAGGCTTCGGGGGAGAAGTCCCGCGCAAACTTCAGTTCCGTCACCGTGCGAATGGTTGCGACGTCGCCGGCGGCCAGTTCCCGGCGGAAGAGGAGAAGATCATTGGCGATGCGATTGTAGATTCCCTGGAAGGGGTCTTCATTATTTCTCTGCAGATTCGGATCATAGGCGTATTTGCTGGCTTTCTCTTCGTAGGTCCTGCGGAACCAGACACGGCCGGTGGCATCTTCCACCTTGATCGCCAGCTTCAGCTCCTCACCATTGGATTCGAGTATCTCGCCGTCGACCCAGAGATTCATTTCGCTTTTGCGATCCGGTATCACGCGCACCACGCCCCAGTTGCCGGTACGTTGCAGGGTTTCCATTAACTGAAACGGAATATAGCGTGCCTCCGCACGACGGATGGGCGGATACACGCCTTCCTGTTCCTCGCTCAGATCGTCGACGCCGGGGTCGAAGATATTGATACCCACATCCAGCAACTGGTCTTCCGGAATATCGGCATTCTCCTTGAGGATTTCCTCATGCTGCGTGGTCTTGACCGTGGTGGTGCTGCATCCGGCCAGCAGGAGAATGATACCCAGCCAGGGGGTGATGCGGGTGAGTGTCGGTTTCATCGTTTCGCCTGTACGCCTTCTTTGTATTTACGGTATTCGTCCCAGAGTTTTTCCCGGAGTTCCGGATCCTCTTCTTCCATGGCCGCTTCACGCAACTGCCGGGCGACGATGTCGTCGTCATCGCCGCTGGGGATGTCGTCCGGAATACGATCATCCCGATCCTGCGGGGTATCGCCCCGCTTGTAATCGCCTTCGCGCTGATCGCCGGGCATGTCGGGCTGGCGTCCCCGGGTTACGACATTACCCGAATCTTCCGCCGTGGCTGTCAGTAGCGGCGCGGAATCGCCGCCTTCGTCGCCGGGATAACGACCGCCGCCGGCGCTGCCCGCCGTCCGGCGTCTCGCACCGCCCGTGCCTTCCCGGTTGTCCTGTTCAGTCGCCCGGCTGCGGCGCTCCAGAATGATGCCGTCGAACCGGGCCAGTTCCCTGTTCAACTCGCGATCCAGTTCCTCCATTTTTTCCGCGTCCGTCCTGCTGCCGCCACTTCCGGACGAATGGCTTCCGCCGTCGCCACCCTCATAGGCAGCGGTCTGCTCCGTCTCACCGGTTCCGTAACCGGTCCTTTCCGCGCCGCCGGCAGTCTCTTGTGTGCTGTGTTCATCGCCGACGCCGTCCCCGCTACGCTGTGCGGTTTGCCCCGGGCCGGATCTGGCCCCGGTGGTTTCACCCGCATCGCCGCGGCTCTGATCGCGGCCCAGGATCGGCGCTGTCCCGGAATCGGCCTGCGGTGCGGCATCTCCTTGTTCCTGCTGCCTGCGCATGCCCTCGTCGAAAACTTCCATGGCCTCTGAGAGAACCTGATCTTCCGATTGCCCGGAAGCGGCATCCTCCGGGGACTGTTGTCCTTCACCGGTTTCGCCGGAAGCCTGTTGCTGTTCGCCAGTCGCACCCTCCATGGAGGAAGCCTGGCTGTCGTCGCCGCCGGACTGTTGCGTCGAGCCGGACTGACCGGACGCCGGTTGGCTCTGTTGCTGTCCGTCCGAAGAGGATGCCGTCTGCCCGCCATTGCTTTCGGATGACGAGGATGAACCGTCCTGGCCGGCCGGCGGCGGAGAGGATTGCGACGGTGAGGACGGACTGGGCATGGACGGGCTGGTTTTACAGCCACCCAGAATGACCGCACCGGCGAGAAGCAACAGCGGTAATCCCGGCATTCGCGGCAGCATCATTCCTCCGGAGAGTGTGGATGAAAGAACGCTATTCATTAATTATATATTTCATATTAACGTCAGTGGTGGTGACGGGTTTACCATCTTCAAAGCGGGGACGGAATTTCGTCCCGGCCACAAGACGGCGTGCGGTCCGCACAACCCGTACATTGTCTTCAGGTTTTGCTTCAATAACACGAATGTTACGGACACGGCCGTTGCTCAAGACATCGAAAGCAACGATGGCATAGGGAAGATCATCTCGTTCGCGCGACTCCTCCGGCTGCGCCTGTCTTTGATCCGGCAATGCAATCGTCGGCAGACGCTGTGGGTTGCCGAATATATTCTGGAGGGTTTCATTACCGGCACCGTTTCCCTCCAGTAATGCGTAAGCCTGGGAATATTTGTCTACGGCGCTGCGCGGCCGATCGAAGAGCATGTTCCAGTCGCCCAGATAGGTTAGGGCAACGGCATGGGAGCGGGGTGATAATTCCGCATCGGCTTCTGATTCCTCCCCATGGGCTTCATGGATTTCGACAATCCTGTCCAACGCCTGCTTGCCCTTGTAATAACTTTCCAGTATTCGATCGATTGCCGAGTCTTCTTCGTAATAATCCGCCCGGGTAGAGACCCTGAATTCACTTTCAATCTTGAATTCCTCTTCCCGATCAGCCATGACGGCCGTGTAATAGTGGCTCAGGGCAAGTTCATAAAGGGGATCGATCAGGCGCGGATCCTGTTCACCGTAATGTGTTTCTATAATGTCAATCGCCTTGTTGTACAGATCTTCCGCATTTCTGAGTTGTGTGTACGGTGATATAGCGGGAGTTGTCCGGTAATTATCCAGGTGCCAGCGGGCGGCGCGGCTGATAACCGGTAACAGTCGTGGATCATTATCGCCGTAGTTGCGCTTGTGCAGCCAGTAGAGATATTGGTAGTTTTTGTGCAGTTCTTCCAGGTTGTTGACGATGGAATTTTCCTGGATGAGCAGTTCCAGGTAAGGCAACTGCTCCATGCTGTGCAGGCCGTGATTGATTCGGCTGATGTGCAGTGCCGTCCGGAAAGAGTCCGCGGCCTCTGTGTGATTGTCCAGGGCGCTGAGTGACAGACCGAGGCTTAACAGTGCCTCGCTGAGCTGGGCATGGTATGCGCCGTGTTCCGCCTGTAACTGATCGACCCGCCGGCGATATCGTTCTATGGAACGGCGGATTTCCTCGTCACTCCTGGCCGATTCAATCCCGTCGCCGGAGTCAACCGCCGGGGGTGAGGCCGTCACGGCATTGTCATCATTCAGCGCATTACCGGCCGCGGGGCCCGTGAAAAGCATGCATATCGAGCCGAAGATTCCAGCTATCTGATATCCAACATGTTTCATCTTGCTGCTTGTGTCATCTCATGTGCTAACTATTTGATTAGCGCCGTATAATAACGTTCCATACGGAATTGCATCGTATTTCCCAACCCCGATTCTACGCCGCTATCGACCGTGCTGTAAGCGGAATCTGGGGGATCCGGCGGCCGCTGAACGGCACCGTCCCGGGACGCATAGAGGGACGGATGTCCCGTGCGGCCCGGGATGGATCGGATTTCATACAAACGCCTCATTTCCGGTAGTATGATGAAAAATCAGGATTCCCGTTACGGGCGACAATAAAGGAAATCCGGAATTTTTATCAGGATTCCCCGAAAAACAGATAATTATCGATTGATACCCCGAGGAGGTTCCCAATGGCAAAAACTGCAATCGTCACCGGCGGCACGCGTGGCATCGGCGGCGCAATATCCATGGCATTAAAGGAAGCCGGTTTTCAGGTGGCCGCGGTCTATGCCGGCAATGACGAAGCCGCGCAGGAATTCAACAAGGCAACCGGTATTTCAGTCTATAAATTCGATGTCAGTGATTTCCAGGCCTGTGAAAACGGTGTCAGGGAGATCGAGAACGATCTGGGACCGATTTCGGTACTCGTCAACAATGCGGGGATCACGCGGGACAAAACCATACACCGCATGAGTTTCGAGGATTGGAATGCGGTTATCCAGACCAATCTGACATCCTGTTTCAACATGAGTCATGCTGTTATTGAAGGCATGCGCGAGCGCGCCTACGGCCGTATCGTCAATATCGGTTCCATCAACGGCCAGGCCGGGCAATACGGCCAGGTCAATTACGCCGCCGCCAAGTCCGGCATCCACGGCTTCACCAAGGCCCTGGCCCAGGAAGGCGCCGGCAAGGGTATTACCGTGAATGCCATCGCGCCCGGCTATATCGATACGGACATGGTGCGAGCGGTGCCCGAGAACGTGCTGGAGAAAATCGTCTCGAAAATCCCGGTGGGACGCCTGGGTCAGCCCGAAGAGATTGCCCGCGGCGTTGTCTTTCTTGCCGGCGAGGATGCCGGCTTCATCACCGGCTCCACCCTCAGCATCAACGGCGGCCAGCACATGTACTGAGGGCGATCCCCGCGGCGGCAGGATGCGCTTTCGCGAAGGGGCGCAAGTTTGCCGCGAATGCCGCCTTTCCGGTATCCGGCAGCGGAAATAATCCATGACGCTTTTTATTTTCCTGGTTTATGCGGCAGGTGCTGTCGCGCTTGCCTTCTTGCGATCGTCGTTGCGCCATGCCGCCATCGGCAGCGCCGCCCTGTTGCTGGTCTACCTGATCCTGGGCGGCGATTCCTTGATCCTTGGTCTGATACTGTTGTTGTCGGCTGCCGTCACCACCCTGCTGTCGCTGGACCGGGTGCGCATCAATCACATTACCCCGGTCCTGTTGCGCTGGTACCGGCGCAGCCTGCCGGGTATCTCGGAGACGGAACGCGAGGCTATTGATGCCGGCAGCGTCTGGTGGGAGGGTGAGCTGTTCGGCGGCGCGCCGGACTGGCGGCGCCTGCTGGACGAGCCGAAGACACAACTGACGGAGGAAGAGCAGGCCTTTCTCGACGGCCCGGTGGAGGAATTGTGCCGTCGGGTGGATTCCTGGGATGTGAATTTCAACCTGGCCGATGTACCCGGCGATCTGATCCCGTTCATCAAGGAAAACGGCTTCCTGGGTTTGATCATTCCGAAGGACTACGGCGGTCTGGGTTTCTCGCCCCTGGCTCAGGTCATGATCATGACCCGCCTGTTCAGTCTCAGCGGTGTCGTGGCCAACTACATCAACATCCCCAATGCCCTGGGCCCGGGCGAACTGCTGCTCGAATACGGCACGCAGGAGCAGAAGGACTACTACCTGCCGCGCCTGGCCCGGGGCGAGGAACTGCCCTGTTTCGCCCTGACCTCGCCCTTTGCCGGATCGGATGCCACCTCGCTGCCGGACACGGGCACGGTCTGCAAGGGTCTGTGGCAGGGCCGCGAAATCATCGGCATGCGCCTGGATATCGACAAGCGCTATATCACCCTGGCACCCGTCGCCACGCTCATCGGTCTGGCCTTCCGGCTGCGCGATCCGGATCATCTCATCGGCGACGTGGACGACTACGGCCTGACTTGCGCCCTGATCCCCCATGATGTGAAAGGTATCGAGATCGGCCGCCGTCATCTTCCTATCGGCGATCCCTTTGTCAACGGCCCGATCCGCGGGCGCGGTGTGTTCGTGCCGCTGGATACCATCATCGGCGGCGTCGCCATGGCGGGCACCGGCTGGCGCATGCTGCTCAATTGCCTGTCCGCCGGCCGCGCCATCAGCCTGCCGTGTACCGCCAATTCCTTCGCCCAGAATGCGTTGGCGGCCACCGGCGTCTACACCCGCATCCGGCGCCAGTTCAATCTGCCCATCGCCCGCTTTGAGGGGGTACAGAAGCCGCTGGCGGCCATGGCCGGCCTGACCTGCATCATCAACGCCGCCGGCATCCAGACCGCCAAAGCCCTGAACCGGGGGCAAAAGCCGGCGGTGGCCGGTTCCATACTCAAATACCATAGCACCGAGATGGCCCGGCAGGTGGTCAACCACGCCATGGACATTCACGGCGGCAAGGGCGTCATGAAAGGCCCGGGTAATTACCTGAGTGATCGCTACGAGTCCGTGCCGGTGCCCATCACGGTGGAAGGGGCCAACATCATGACCCGTAGCCTGATGATCTTCGGCCAGGGGGCGATACGCTGCCATCCCTTTATTCTCCGGGAAATGCAGCTGACGCAGGCGCAAGAGGACGAGGCCGTGATCCGGGAGTTCGACCGGGTCTTTTTCCGGCATCTGGGCAATACCTGCCGCAACGGCGCCCACGCTCTGGTTCATGCCCTGACAGGTTCCCTGTTCGCGCCGGCGCCGGCCGATACCGACCTGCGCGATCTTTACCGGCAGGCGAGCCGGCTCAGCGCCGCCTTCGCCTTTGTCGCCGACATGGCCCTGGCGTCCCTGCGGGGTTCGCTGAAAATGCGCGAAATGCTCTCGGCCAGGCTGGGCGATCTGCTGAGTACCCTGTATCTCATAAGCATGCTCCTGAAACATCATGACGATCAGGGCCGGCCGGCGGAGGATCGGCCGCTGGTACGCTGGGGCTGCCGTTACCTGATGCATCAATACCAGGAGGCCATGCACGAATTGCTGCGGAACCTGCCCAACCGGCCGCTGGCGCTGATATGCCGGGCGGTGGTGTTTCCCCTGGGCCGGCGTTTCCATGCGCCGGAGGATGCCCTTGATAGCCAGGTGGCGCTGTTGGTGACGCAGCCGACGGAGACACGCCGGCGGCTGATCGAAGGGATTTATCTGACCCCCAACGATAACAATCCCGTGGGCCGGTTGAACGCCCTGCTGCCGGAGGTGGATGCGGTGGACCCGCTGTACGTAAAACTGCGTCAAGCGGTCAAGGAAGGGCTGTCACCGACCACACTGGGCGCGGACGCCATCACCGTGGCCCAACAGGCCGGTATCATTAATGCCGAAGAGGCAACGGCGTTGCGCGACTATGACGAAAAAGCCATGGCCTTTATCAACGTGGACGAGTTTGAATACGGAGACTTGGGCCGCCGTACCTCCGCCGGAACGCAAATCCGGAAGAAGCCCGGCAGGAAAAAAGCCGTTAAAAAGAACAGAGAAACCGGCGGAGAAACGGAAAACCAGTTGCAGGACAAAGAGTAAAATTTGATGATGGATTCTGCCTTGTTGAAGTGAAATATGTATTGGAAAACCTCCGGATATTCTCCGGAGCCGCACGGTTGCCGGTGTATGCATAAACATGGATTGATACTTGCGGTTGTTTCTGTTCTCGCTTTTTTCTCCCCGATCAGCGAAGCACAACGCTGGCTTGCCGTGGATACGCGCCACAGGGCGATGGGGCATGCCGGCACCGCCGGCAGCAGTGGTCCCGTTTCCTTGTACTGGAATCCGGCTACACTTGCGGCAAGGGATGACGGAAAGCGGGATTCTTCAAGGATGCATATGGACGGCATGGTGGATCTCGCCATACAAGGAGATGTGATCGCCTCGGCGGATCGCCTGGTGGATCTGTTGAACGAAACCTCGCTGGATGATCTCCAAGGCCGGTTTGATCAAGGCGATATTTCCGAAGGTGATATCCGCGGCATGTTGGAGATCATCGGCGGCATCGCCGATTTGACGGAACCCGGGTCCGGCGTCGTCGCCGATGTCGGCGGCGGGCTCGCCTACCAGCGGGGCAGTCTGGGCTTGTCCTATCGTTATTATTCCCGTATCGGTCTGACGGCGGTCCTCGATACGGGACCTGAATCGGGATTGTCGCTGGCGGATGACGGTCTTGAGGATTTGAATAACGGTCTGGATAGAATCGTTCAGCAGCGTATCGACGAGGGAGAGCCCCTGAACCGGCCCGGGACCGAGGCGGGACGCACATTTTCGCGAGAACTGCGGGATATCGCTCTGGAACAGGGCGTGATTCTTTCGCAGGCAGCCAGTGATGAAATGGCCTTCCAGGGAGAGCAGGTTTTCGGTGATGCATTGATCGACGGCCGTGCCGCGGAGGTGTTGAGGCTGGTCCTGGATTCCACGGCGGGCATTACCGGCGGCGATGGGTCCGGGTTATCCATAGCACGGAATGATTCCGGCCTGGAATACAGGGGCATCCGTTTTCACGAGTTGACCCTGGCGAAGGGGTTTGATCTGGGCAGGACGGGGCACGATATCCGTGTCGGTATTGCAGGCAGGTTGTTGCAGGGCAGGACTTTCCTCAGGCGGATTAATTTCCGGGAAATCGAGGACGGCGGGCAGGTGCTGGGCGAAGTATTCGATTCCTTTGACAGCCGCACGCGAGAGTCTACCCGCATGACCATGGATGCCGGCCTCACCTACAGTCCCCAAGAATGGGTCACTCTGGGCCTGTCCGGACGCAACCTGGTGCCGGTGAGTTTTCCCTATTCAGACGGCGGGGATTTCGACCTGAAGCCCCAGGCGCGGGCCGGATTGTCGCTGCAGCCCACCTCCCTGCCGTGGCTGAAATTGATGCTGGACGGCGACCTCACGAAAAACAGCAGCGCCGCCGCGCCCGGCTATGAATCGCGCATACTCGGTGGCGGAATTGAAGTTACGACCCGGTTCAGGGATGCGGCGTTTATTCTTCGCGGCGGCTCGTTTGTCAATCTGGCATCGGAACTACTGGGGCAGGTCTATACCGCCGGTGCGGAGTTACATTACGGTGCTTTTTTCGTCAGTATCGAGGGGCATGTAACGGCGGATAACGTGGATATCGAATCAGCTTCCATTGAAACATCACGACGCGACTTTCCGGAGCGGCTGGGGGGCAGCGTGGCGATGGGGTTTAACCTCTGGTTCTGATTCAGAGATTCGGCATTGTCCCGGTGATTAGCTGCGGTTCATTTCTGTAATTCGTCCGCATAATCACCAACAGCGGTGTAGCCTGGGAGCCGGCGATCAGGTTCGCCCGGGAAGTGCTCGGCATGGATCGGGTGCTTTATTCCATGGACTACATGATAGAATCGTACCACCGGGTACGGTTAATAAAAACGGAAAGGGGAAACGGATATTCTTCCGGCTGATAAACAGGAAAGCTCTCAACAGGGGGAGGTATGAATACCGACAGGCGTCTGTTCCTGAAATACGCCCTGGCGACATCCGCCGTCTATCAGGCGGGAACGGCATCGGCCGCCGCGGCCGGACGGGTATCCACCGGATCTGAACGTGCTACAGCGACAGGCAGGGGCGTCGGTTACAAACGCATCGCCTGTGAAGAGGCATTCATCACCCCGGAACTGACTCGTGCCCTGTGGCATCTGGTGGAGAACAATCCGCCCGACGATCCGGGTTTCATTTCCATGTGGCGCGGCATCGGTTCCAGTGAGCATTTCATCACCAAACTCGAGGATCTGGGCGAGGGGCGGATTGCGGACATGGACGCCGGGGGTATCGACAAACAGGTGCTCATGCTGACGGCGCCCGGTGTGCAGGTGTTTGACGCGACCACCGGCACTGCGCTGGCCGCATCCAGCAATGATCAACTGGCCGAGGCCTGCCGCAATCATCCGGATCGCTTTGCCGGTCTGACGGTGATCGCGCCCCAGGATCCGGCCGCGGCGGCACGGGAACTGGAACGGGGCATGACGAAACTGGGATTGAAGGGGGCCATCGTCAATTCCCACACCCACGGCGGGTATCTGGACGATCCGAAATACTGGGATATCTTCGCTGCCGCGGAATCGCTGAACGCGCCCATCTATATTCACCCGACACCGCCGCCGAAATCGATGATCGAACCGTATCTGTCGCGCGGCCTGGAAGGGCCGCTGGCGGGATTCTCCGCCGAAGTCTATCTGCATACCCTGGCCATCATCACTGCCGGCGTACTGGATCGTTTTCCCAATCTGAAAATCGTTATCGGTCACCTGGGGGAAGGCCTGCCGTATCTGATGTACCGGCTGGATTACATGCAGCACCATGCCGCGCAGCCGGGTTTGCGCGGCAAAAAGGAAGGTTTGAGGCTGAAAAAGAAGATCAGCGAATACATGCGCGAGAATTTATACATCACCACCAGCGGCATGGCCTGGTCGCCCGCCATCCGCTTTGCCCAGGAAGTCCTCGGCGTCGAGCGTGTTTTGTACGCCATGGACTATCCCTATCAGTTCGACCTTGAGGAAGTTATTGCTACGGACGAAATTTCCATCAGTTTCAGTGACAAGAAAAAACTCTATCAATTGAATGCCGAACGGGTGTTTTCCCTGTAACGCATTCGGAATCCAGAACAGACAGGAAGAGGATCAATCATGGCAGTGAAAGAAAACAGCGCCGCAAAAGAACGCGGTTATATGCGCATCGCCACGGAAGAGGCGTTTAATACACCGGAAATCATCCGGCAATACGAAGAATTGCTGAAGACAAAGTCGTTGAATGATCCCGGCTTCGAGAGTCTTGAGGGCTTTTATATGACCAGCCAGGCCGAGCGGCCGAAACAGATCAAGCGGCGCCTGCAGGATCTGGGCGAGGGCCGTATCGCGGATATGGATGCCGCCGGCGTGGATATGCAGATCCTGGCCCTGACGGCGCCCGGCGTGCAGGTATTTGATCCCGCCACCGGTACTTCACTGGCGGCGGACAGTAACGACCGGCTGACGGAGGCGATTCGCACGTACCCGGATCGGTTCGCCGGGCTGGCCGCCGCCGCGCCCCAGGATCCGAAAAACGCGGCAAAGGAGATCGAGCGGGGCGTGAAAAAGCTGGGTCTCAAGGGCGTCATTATTAATTCCCATATCCAGGGCGAATACCTGAGTGACAAAAAGTTCTGGGATATCTTCGAGGCGGCGGAGGCCCTGGATGTGCCCATCTATCTGCATCCCAATACGCCGCCGGCCGCCATGATAGGGCCGATGCTGGAAAGCGGCCTGGACGGTGCCATTTTCGGTTTCGGCGTGGAGACGGGCATGCACATGCTCAAGATCATCGTAAGCGGTGCTTTCGATCGTTTCCCGAATCTGAAGATCATCATCGGCCATATGGGCGAAGCACTGCCGTTCTGGCTCTACCGGCTCGATTTCATGCACGCCGCCACCGTGCGCGCGAACCGTTATGAAGCCATGAAGCCGCTGAAAAAGACCATCAGTGACTACATGCAGGAGAACATCTACATCACCAACAGCGGCGTGGCCTGGGAGCCGGCTATCACCTTTACACAGAATGTCGTGGGTGTGGATCGGGTCATGTACGCCATGGATTATCCGTATCAGTATGCACCGGAGGAAGTGCCGATTTTGGACAACATGTCCATCGCTGCCGGGCACAAGAAGAAGTTTTTCCAGACCAACGCGGAACGGATTTTCTCGCTGTAATGCCAAGTTGGTCCCGGCGTAAACATTGACTGTATATATTTCATTGGGAGGCTGATTATTTGCCACAGAGGTTACACAGAGCACACAGAGGTAAAAAAATTCTCCTGCTCTGTGATCTCTGTGTGACCTCCGTGGCTTTAAACATCGGATAAAAGGAGAGAAAAGTGGAAAGGCTGGGGTGTGATCGAACCATGGTGAACGTGATTATCATGAAATCGGCTTTTCCCTGCGGAAGGATTTTAATTCACCGACACGGAGGAGATCATTATGAGTTCAGTGATTAAAATGAATGGCGATTATGCCGATCTGAACCTGTTCCTGGCGGGGGAATGGGTGGC
>JBBDSH010000099.1:65541-72477 GCA_040905045.1 Gammaproteobacteria bacterium
AAATGAATGGCGATTATGCCGATCTGAACCTGTTCCTGGCGGGGGAATGGGTGGCGGCCGGAGACCGTAAAACCGAAACCGTGTTCAATCCGGCAACGGAAGAAGCACTGGGTGAATTGCCCCACGCCACAACGGAGGATCTGAACCGTGCACTGGAAAGGGCACAGCAGGGTTTCCTTGAATGGCGCGCTGTCAATCCCGACGAACGCAACTATATACTGAAAAAGGCGGCGCAACTGCTGTACGAGCGCAAGGAGGACATCGCCCGTATCGCCACCCTGGAGTCGGGCAAGCCCATCGGTCAGACCCGTATCGAGGTGATCATGTCGGCGCATATCTTCGAGTGGTATGGCGAAGAGGGTCGGCGCGCCTACGGCCGCGTGTTGCAGCAGGGCGGGCCGGGTACGCGCATGTATGTGGTCAAGGAGCCGGTGGGCCCGGTGGCGGCGTTCGCCCCCTGGAATTTCCCCCTGGGCAATCCGGCGCGCAAGCTGGGCGCGGCCCTGGGCGCGGGTTGTTCCTGCATCCTGAAACCGGCGGAAGAGACGCCGGCCTCGGCCCTGGAAGTGGCGCGCTGCCTGCAGGATGCCGGGGTGCCGGACGGCGTGTTTTCCGTAGTTTTCGGCGTTCCCGCGGAGGTATCAAGCTATCTGCTGGCATCACCGATCATACGCAAGATGTCCTTCACCGGCTCCATCCCGGTGGGCAAGCAATTGATGAAACTCTCCGCCGACAACATGATCCGCACCACCATGGAACTGGGCGGTCACGCACCGGTGCTGGTATTCGACGACGTGGATCTGGACAGCGTCATTGAGCAATCGGTCACGGCCAAATTTCGCAACGCCGGTCAGGTCTGCGTCTCGCCCACACGCTTCCTGGTGCACGAGTCTCACTACGACGCCTTTGTTGAAGGATTTACCGAACGAGTGGAACAGTTGAATGTCGGCAACGGACTGGATGAAAACAACGCCATGGGACCGCTGATCCACAAACGGCGGTTGGAGGATGTGGAGGCGATTATCAATGATGCCGTGGAGCACGGCGCAAAGGTGACTACCGGCGGCAGGCGCCTGGACGGTCCCGGCTATTTTTACGCACCGACGGTACTGGCCGATGTTCCCCTGGATGCCCGGATTATGAACGACGAGCCGTTCGGGCCGGTGGCCATCATCAACCGTTTCTCCGATTACGACGGCGTCATTAAAGAGGCCAACAGGCTACCCTATGGTCTGGCCGCGTTCGCCTTTACCGATTCGGCCCGGCGCGCAAAACTGGTCGGTCAGCAACTTGAGGCCGGCATGATCGGCGTGAATACGTTTGCTATCTCGGTCCCGGCCTCGCCCTTCGGCGGCATCAAGCAAAGCGGCCACGGCAGTGAGGAAGGCATCGAGGGCCTGGACGATCACATGATCACCAAGTTCATCAGCGAAGCCTGAGAAGCATTTTCTGAAAAATGATCTCGCAAAGACGCCAAGGCGCAAAGAAAGTAAATAAAACATTTCAAAATCTTGGCGTCTCTGCGTCTTGGCGAGATCCAACATCAATCAAAGCAGAGAGGACAGAAAATGAGTCTTGAAGATCAAGTCAAGGAACTGCAGCAGCAGGTACAGGATCTGGCCCACGAGGTCGGCCGTCTCAACGACGTCAACGAAGTTCGTCACCTGCAGTACAAGTACGGTTATTACCTGGACAAGTGTCTGTATGAGGAAGTGGTGGAACTGTTCGCGGAGGACGGCGAGGTGCGTTTCATGGGCGGTATCTACAAGGGCAAGGAGGGCGTCAAGCGGCTCTATATCGGTCGTTTCCAGACTCATTTTACCGGCGGTAAGAACGGGCCGGTGTTCGGTTTCCTGCTGGATCATCCGCAGCTGCAGGCGATTGTGGACGTGGCACCGGATCGCAAAACCGCCAGGGCGCGCGCCCGTTCCATGATGCAAGCCGGCCGTCATGAAAGTACCACCGAGGCGCAGTCGGTGCCGCGCCAGTGGTGGGAAGGCGGCATCTACGAAAATCAGTACGTAAAGGAAGACGGTATCTGGAAGATCAAGGTGCTCAACTACCGGCCGTTCTGGCATGCCGATTTCGAGACGGGCTGGGCTCATACAAAACCGGAATATGTACCCATGGCCAGTACTACCTATCCCGAGGATCCCAACGGCCCGGATGAACTCATCAAACCCACACCGCATCTCTGGCCGCACACCAACGTGGTGCCGTTCCATTACCCGCATCCGATCACCGGCGAACCGTGGAAGGGTGAGGAAAACTAGAAATCGGTGGTATTTTCTGCATGCAATTGTCGGATTTTTTAGTATACGGAAAGCACGAGATGATGGATCTCGCCAAGACGCAGAGACGCCAAGTTATTAAAATGCATGTATGAATTTCTTGGCGCCTTTGCGTCTCTGCGAGATACTGTTTCTTTAGGAAATAAATGATTGTTCTTTTCACCGATTATGGCCTGCAGGGGCCCTACCTGGGCGAGGTGGAGGCCGTGCTCTGGCGTTACGCGCCCAACGAGCGGGTCATCAACCTGTTTGCCGATGTGCCGCGGCAGGATCCCCGCGCCGGCGCCTGTCTGCTTGCGGCTTACGCACCAGGCTTTCCGCGTAACACCATCTTCTTCTGCGTGGTCGATCCCGGCGTCGGCAGCGGCGCGGACAAGCCGGTCACCATCCGCATGGGCGATCATCGTTTTGTCGGACCGCACAACGGCCTCTTCGATCTCGTCACGCGCCGGGGCGAGGCAGTGGAATGCTGGGAGATCACGTATCAGCCGTCGAACCTGTCCAACACCTTTCACGGCCGCGACCTGTACGCGCCGGTCTGCGCCATGCTGGCCAACCAGCAACCGGTGCCGGGCAGGAAGATGGACTGGCGCGAGCGTTACGGCTGGCCGGACGATTTATACGAAGTCATTTACATCGACGGATTCGGCAACGCCATGACCGGCGTCCTCGCCGGGCGGATCAGCAGCGATGCGGTCATCACCGTCGCCGGCCGTGAGCTACGACACGCCGATACCTTCGCCAATGTCAAAAAAGGTGAAGCCTTCTGGTATGAAAACTCCGCCGGCCTGCTGGAGATCGCCGTCAACCAGGGCAACGCCGCTGAGTCACTGGGCCTTAAAATTGGAAGCGCAGTCACGGTCGTCGGCTGAATTTGTTGGTGAGGAGTGAGGAGTAAGCGGTAAGGTGTAATATTTGCAATGATTATCTTCTTTGTGTGCACTATTCTAGAAAAGGGGGGAAAGTGAAATATCAAGAAATGGATGAAGCTCAACAATCCGCCTTTAAAGAACTATTTATGCGTTTTATTGAAAGGCGAATTGGTGTCTATGAATGTGTTCGGATTTTATCGATCACGTAAGAGATTAGTGAGGCTCAATATAAAACAAACCACAGTATGTTAATACGTTTCACTCCTCACTCCTTACGCCTCACTACTTACTGAGCTTCTTTTGCAGCAACTCGTTAACCTGTTGCGGGTTGGCCTTGCCCTGACTCTTTTTCATGATCTGGCCGACGAAGAAGCCGAGGACCTTTTCCTTGCCCTGGCGGAATTGCTCCACCTGATCCGGGTTGGCTTCAATGACTTCGTCCACCATCTTTTCAATTTCGGTGATGTCGGTGACCTGCTTCAGACCTTTTGATTCGATAACGGTGTCGGCGTCACCTTCGCCGTTCCACATGGCCTCGAATACCTGCTTGGCGATTTTCGTGGAGATGGTGTTGTCCTTGATGCGTTTTATGAGGCCGCCCAGCATCTCCGCGCTCACGGGACTTTCAGTGATGGCTTTGTCTTCCCTGTTCAAGGCGGCGGCCAATTCGCCCATGACCCAGTTGGCGCTGAGCTTGGCCTCACCGCCGGCCGCGGTGACGGTGGCTTCAAAATAGGCCGCCAGGTCGATGTCGCCGCTCAGGTTGTCGCTGTCGTATTCCGACAGGCCCAGCTCCGCCATAAAGCGTTGACGTTTGGCGTCCGGCAGTTCCGGCAGTTCCGAGCGTATGGATTCCATGTCCTCTTCCGTGACAACGATCGGCAGCAGATCCGGGTCCGGGAAATAGCGATAGTCGTTGGCCTCTTCCTTGGTGCGCATGGAACGGGTCTCGCCTTTATTGGCATCGAACAGCCGCGTTTCCTGGATTACCTCGCCGCCGGACTCAAGGATGTCCGTCTGCCGCTCGATTTCGTAGTTGATGGCCTGTTCCACGAAACGGAAGGAATTGATGTTCTTGAGTTCGGCGCGGGTACCGAGTTGCGTCTCGCCGGCCGGGCGCAGCGAAACATTGGCATCGCAGCGGAAGGAGCCTTCCTGCATGTTGCCGTCGGATATCCCCAGGTAGCGCACCAGGGTATGGATCTTGCGCATGTAGGCGGCGGCTTCGATCGCCGAGCGCAGGTCCGGTTCGGAGACGATTTCGATCAGCGGCGTGCCGGCGCGGTTGAGGTCAATACCGGTGGCGTTGCTGAAATTCTCGTGCACGGATTTGCCGGCATCTTCTTCCAGATGGGCGCGGGTAATGCCGATGATCTTTTCCGTGCCGTCCTCCAGGCGGATGGCAAGCCGGCCGTTGCCGACCACAGGCAGTTCGTATTGGCTGATCTGGTAGCCCTTGGGCAGATCGGGATAGAAGTAATTCTTGCGCGCGAATATGGAACGGCCGGTCACTTCCGCCTCCACGGCCAGGCCGAATTTCACCGCCATGCGCACGGCTTCGCGGTTGATCACCGGCAGCACGCCGGGCAGGCCCAGGTCCACGGCGCAGGCCTGGCTGTTGGGGGCGGCGCCGTAGGCGGTGGCCGCGCCGGAGAAGAGTTTGCTCTTCGTGGCCAGCTGGACGTGGATCTCCAGGCCGATGACGGCTTCCCACTGCATCAGGCAAAGGCCTCCGGTGTTTTTGTGTGCCAGTCCGTCACTTGCTGATAACGGTGCGCGACATTGAGCAGTTGCGCCTCGCTGAAATAGTTACCGATGAGCTGCATGCCCACGGGCAGGTTATCGGCGAATCCGGCCGGCACGGAAATGGCGGGCAGGCCGGCCAGATTCACGGAAACCGTATAAATGTCCGACAGGTACATGCTCACCGGATCGTCCAGGCGTTCGCCCAGTTTGAAGGCGGTGCCGGGTGTGGTGGGGCCGAGCAATACATCCACCTGGTCAAATACCTTGCGGAAATCCTCACGGATTAAATGCCGCACCTGCTGGGCCTTGAGATAATAGGCGTCGTAATAACCGGCGGAGAGGACGTAGGTGCCAATCATGATGCGCCGTTTTACCTCGCGGCCGAAGCCCTCGCCGCGGGAGCGGCAGTAGAGGTCGGCCAGGTCCTGCGGGTCCTCACAGCGGTAACCGAAGCGCACACCGTCGTAGCGGGACAGGTTGGAGGAGGCTTCCGCCGGTGCCACCACATAATAGGCGGGTATCGAAAGGTGGGTGTTGGGCAGGGACACTTCGCGGACCACGGCACCTTCCTTTTCCAGTTCGCCGATGGCGGCGCGGACAATCCCGGCGATGGCCGGATCCAGATCGTCGCCAAAGTATTCCTTCGGTATACCAATCGTCAGCCCCTGGATGGAATCGTTCAGGCCGGCGCTGTAATCCTCGGCTTGCCGTTCCACCGAGGTGGAATCTTTCTCATCGAAGCCGGCCATGGCGTTAAGCAACATGGCAGCATCTTCGGCGTTGCGGGTCATGGGCCCGGCCTGGTCCAGGCTGGAGGCGAAGGCGATCATGCCGTAACGGGAGACGCGCCCGTAAGTGGGTTTCAGGCCGGTAATGCCGCACAGGGCCGCGGGCTGGCGGATGGAACCGCCGGTATCGGTGCCGGTGGCGGCCGGCGCCAGCCGTGCCGCCACGGCAATGGCGGAACCGCCGGAAGAGCCCCCCGGAACCCGTTCGGTGTCCCAGGGATTGGCGGCCGGGCCGTAGAAACTGGTTTCGGTGGAGGACCCCATGGCAAATTCGTCCATGTTGGTCTTGCCCAGGGTTACCATGCCGGCGTCGTTGAGGCGTTCCACCACGGTCGCGTTATACGGTGCGATGAAATTGCCCAGCATGCGCGAGGCGCAGGAGGTGCGGGTGCCGTCGGTACAGAAGATGTCCTTGTGGGCCACGGGAATACCGGTCAGGGGCCCGGCCTTGCCGGCGGCCAGGCGTCGATCCGCGGCCCTGGCCTGTTCCAGCGCTGCTTCCGGGGTCAGGGTGATATAGCAGTTGAGGGTACCGTTGAGGGATTCCGCCCGTTCCAGGCAGCTTTGCGTTAAATCCACGCTGCCGATCTCGCGCGTTTGCAGGAGTCGGGACAATTCGGCCAGGGTATGCTGATACATCGTTATGCGCTTGTCACAAAAAGGAGGAGAACCTTTTGATTTTGAATGGTTTATTCGATAACCCGCGGGACCAGATAATAGCCGTCCGCTGTTTCCGGGGCGATGGCCTGGAATTTTTTACGCTGATCCGGCTCGGTCACTTCGTCGGCGCGCAGCCGGGCGGACAAGTCCAGCGGATGGGCCAGGGGTGGCATATCCCCTGTGGCAACGGTGTTCATTTTATTAACCAGCGCGAGGATGTTGTCCAGGTCCTGACGGTATTCTTCGAGTTCCTCTCCGCTTGTGGCCAGTCTTGCCAGCCAGGCGATATTACCGACTTCCCCGGTATCGATGGACATTGAGTTAACCCTTATTTATTCCAGAAAAATGAACTGGTTATCATATCTGATTACTTGCCCAAAGTGCCAGCCGCTGATACAGTTGTACACTTAAATCAGGCAGTTGCCGCCTGATCTTGCAGGAGTTTGAGATTGCTGACGGAAATCGAATTCGCCGGGGAATCAGGACCATGCCGGCCGGCTGTCCCGGAAAGACAATGTTATACCGGAAGTATCCCGACATTCCTCTGTGGGACACGCTGTGAATACGTCCCTGTACGCT
>JBBDSH010000100.1:0-15505 GCA_040905045.1 Gammaproteobacteria bacterium
GCGGTTGATCGGATTGCCGCCTGCTATCCTGGGCATCAATGTCGTATAGAAGTCACGCAGGTATCCACGCCGGTACGGATACTCGCAAAATTACTAAGACCAATGGTACCGTTGCTGAAGGAGACGGCACTACGTGACAGCGTCAGTCGGTTCAGGGATTTTGACGCATTGGTGGTACCGGAGCTCGGCAGTCTGCGGCTCAAGCGCCGGTTGCCGAATCTCCCCATTATTCTTACCCAGCACGGTGCGGGCGATGGTGCCGCAGGTTTCGACTCCCGTATAGCACAAGCGGATTTTATTCTTGTGCCGGGTCGGAAGCTGGAACGCCGCTACAGAGGAGATCAATTAATACGTAACGGTAATTATGCCGTTGTGGGTTATCCGAAATTTGACGCGATCGACAAGGTGGTGCCGGACGCTCGTCCTGTTTTCGACGATGAACGCACGGTCGTGCTTTACAACCCTCATTTCGACAGCAGGCGTTCTTCCTGGCATAAATGGGGGACAAAAGTATTGGATTTTTTCGCCGACCATACGGACCGCTATGATCTGATTTTCGCGCCCCATGTGAAACTCTTTGAACAGTGGCTCCGCCGGGGTGCTTACTTGCCTCCTCGCTTCCTGCGTTGCCCGAATATCCATATCGATCTTGGCGGCCCGGCTTCCGCCGATATGACCTATACTCGTACAGCCGATATCTATCTGGGAGATGTTTCAAGCCAGATTTATGAGTACCTACGTAACCCCAGGCCCTGTGTGTTCCTCAATTCACACGGCGTTGATTGGGAGAAAGATCCGAATTATGCTCATTGGCATTTCGGACCGGTTGTTAATGATATCTCTGAACTCGGGATGATGCTGGATCGTGCCATGGCGGAGCACACAAAATTCAGGCCCGTTCAGGAGCATGCCTTCGCTGATACATTTGTTTTTACGGAACCTTCTGCTGTTGTAAACGCGGCGCGTGCGATCCTGAAATTTATCACTCGCCGGGAGTTGTCCCGGAATTCTTCGTAAGCCTCGTTATGGCAGCCGGAAAGGGCGGATGTAAGGCACCCGGCTTTATTCCCGGATCCAAAGTGCCACGACCAGATCTTCGCGATACGGGTAACGTTGCAGTATTTCCGCAGGACCCATGATGGAGGATTGCTTGAAGGCGGATCGGATAATGTACCGGGCCTGGATATCGTCGATATTCCGAGCAGGCATTAAAGAGTGTCCATGAAATCTCCGGTCAAAGCGGAGATTCTCGGTCAGCAGTGGTCATTGGATAATCGTACCTCGCTAATGGCAGACCGAGTTCCTTGGCGAGTTCTTCATTACCAGTTGCATAGCGATATTGTAGATCTGCATAAAGCCTCTTCCCGAATAATTGCCGGCTGGTTATTTGTGGCCCTGCCAGGAACGTCTTGTTGAATGCTTTCAGGGCGGCTTTATGCAGGCCCATGGGAATAATCGGAAGCAAGACTAATCGATTGGGATTGTCCCAGCGTGAAAACGGACCCAAGAGACGGGCAAGCTGCAATGAGATCAAGCCCAGGGATTTATTCCTGTGCGCATAGTCGAGTTTATCAAATTTTATTTCCAGATCGAAACGAGAGGCATATTTTTCTGCGAAGCCTTGAGCATCTTCAAGAAATTCTTCATAACAAAATACATGCACGTTTTTTTGTCCGAATATATTCTGGTAATGACGAATTAAATACTGGTAAGAAAAATGATCCAGGGTCAATCGCGGATTTTTATACCATCTCCTGTAATACATATTGGCTGGCTTGTAAGGATACAGGAAACGGTTTAGCGAGTAAGTCCCGCCTGCACGAATATATTGAAGATATGTGGAACGGATCATGTCAAGTTGATTGCGTATGAAAATCACGATCCGGGCATCGGGATAAACGGAGTGAAGCCGGTAAGCCATATCTTTGGACAAGGCTTCCAGAAGCCCTCCATTATCGGGGTGGCCGCACATATCTTCCTCACATATAATCGGCCTTTCTTCTGAGACGAGTCTTTTTCTTGCATGGGCCGGATCGAAGCTGAGAGCTGTTGTGTTTAAAAAAACATCCCGCACCAAACGTCGATTCAAATATGTAGCATTTCCTACATAAGGGTAAAAATTCTTCTGGAACCAGCTTGTAGCGGTTTTATGATAGCCAATATGGATCAGGGGGAGATTCATGTGCATGTTCAGTTTTGCTGTGTGCTCTGGTTTTCGGGTCTCCGGGACGGACATCCTGATTTCGACGGCAATATGTTCCCGTTTGGAGGCATGTTATAATTTTTTGATATTGAATCAGTTATTTTATCGGCATTAAAGGGCCATAACCATGCTCTATGCACTTCCCGACCATAATGTCATGGAAACCCTGCTCCCCGGGATACAGGATCGGCACTTGCCGGTTGACGAGGCAGTGGAACGGATACACAACCGGCCCGGTCTCGTGCCCGTCGCCGTGAATCCGGAGGGAGGTTGTCTGGTCTATTTCGCCGATATCGGCGAAACCCCGCTGAAAGAATGGAAATACATCTATACCATAGAGCGTCTTGCCGGCGAGAACGCCATAGACGATATGTTCGTTACCGATCTGGCCCTGCTGGAGCGCGACGATGCCGCCGGTGACGGTATTTCACCCACCGGCTTGATCTTCCACGTATCCCGTTGCGGTTCCACTTTGTTTACCAAGGCACTGGCGCGATCGTCGGCCAATCTCTGTGTCAACCAGGGCGGGCCGTTGCAGGAAGGCTTCTGGGCCGCCGTTACCGATCACTGGCGGCATGATCCGGAAATCAATGAACGTAATCTGAAAATGTTTCGCAATCTGGTCCTGCTCATGACCCGCAAGCGATGCCCGGAATACCGGCGCAGCTTCGTGAAGTTTATCAGCTGGAACATTATCTATCAGGAATTTATCCGCGCGGCATTCCCCGACGCGGCGCCGTTGTTCATCTATCGCAACCCAGTGGAGGTGATCGCCACGGTACTGCAGGAGACCACGGCCGTACTGCGGGCCAAGGGGACGCGGCAGGCTTACATGCTTACCCGCCTGCCACCTGAAGACACGGCGAAAATGAGCGATGTGGAATACCTGGCTCATTGTTATGCCTGTTATTTCGAGATTGCATTGAATGCGGGAGAGGCGAGCGGACTGCACATTGTCAATTTTGAGCAGTTGAGGCATCCGGAGTCATTCAGTGACGTCCTCTCCCGGGGTCTCAACCTGAGGCCGGATGCCTCTGAACTGTCGCAGATGCGCGAACAATATCACTATTACTCGAAAGACGACTCCGACAAAACCGTTTATACTGGCGACTCGGACGATTTGCTGGAAATTTTAGGCGCCGATGACAGGCGGCTAATCGAACGGATCTGCGGCGAGGGCCTGGATCGGCTGAATCATTCCGGGTGTAACATCTTTCCGGCAACGTAGTCTAATTACTTGACCCGAACGGCTATATTTTATATATAGAATCAAAAGATAGTCCTTACTGTTAATAAATATTCAGCGTTTTAATCCATAACTCTTTGAAAATTAAAGGAAAAGCAGAAATAAAACGTGCTTGCGTCCTTGATTCCAATTACAATCATCCCTGTTACAGCATCTTTATGCTCTCGAGCATGGCCTGTTTCCGAGCTCAACCGCGGCTATGGTGGAAAATGATTCAGAAATGCCCCGATTTCAGCTACCATATCCGGTTTTTTGCCGCCCGCAAAAAGACTTTGGTGAAAGCAAAACCATGACACATACCTTGAATAACCAACTCCTGACGGTTCTGATACCGAATCACAACTATGCCAGGTACATCAGCGACGCTATCGACAGTGTCCTGGAACAGGATTATTCCTCCATAGAGCTCATCGTGGTTGATGACGGCAGCAGCGATGATTCTGTCGCCGTTATTGAAAGGAAGCTGGCGGAGAAAAACGGCCTGCGTCGCAAGGAGTTGGTTGTTCTCGATAAAAACCGGGGCAAACTGGGGGCGATTAATGCGGTTTTAAAGCAAATCTCCGGGGAATATCTGATCACCCTGGACGCCGATGACTGGCTCAGCCCGGCATACGCCAGTCGCTGCATCGCGGAACTGCGTCAGAAAAGGCTGCGTGATGCCAGTCTCGGTTTCATCTACACCGATTGCCGTCTGGTGGACAAATACGGCAGCCCCATCGATCACGGCCGTTCCGTTGCCTTTGATCGTGAACTGGTCGGGAAACTGAGCTTTTTGCCGGAACCGGCGCTGATGTTAAGCCGGGCGTTTCTGCAAGCCACCCCCTTTGATGAATCCATCCGGGTGGCCACCAAGCATCACAAATGGTGCCGCGTGGTGGAAAACGGCTGGAGCGGCTACCACATCGCCGAACCCCTGTTCTACTATCGCATGCACACGGATAATATCTCGGGTATAGGCCGGCGTGTCATGGCCGAATCCGAGGAAGGCAAGCGCGGCGAACGCATTCTTTCCGGTTACTGGGAAGTGGCCCAGGGTTGAGACCGTAAAGCCTTGCCGGCCGCCCGGCCGGTATCCTTTATAATCATTTCCCCCTGTCTTTGGGTATGGATCAGTATTGAATACGATATGACGACGAATCCCCTGAAAGCCTATGGAGAATGGATTGCCTCGGTTGACAATACCTGGCCGGAAGAAGCCCTGGACTCGGCCTATCGGGAACTGATCGATACCATCGCGGTTATTATTCCCGGCGCGGTATCACCGGTTGCCGAAAAAGTTCTGGGTCGGGCGCGCCAATGGGGTCCCGGTGACTGTACCGCAGCCGGTTCAACGGATCGCCTGGCCCTGCCCTGGGCCGCCATGATCAACGCCACGGCCGGCCATGCCCTGGATTTCGATGACAATTTCGACCCGGCCAAGGCCCATGTCTCCACCGTCCTCTGGCCCGCGATCCTCGCCGTGGCCGAACAGGAAGGATCTTCGCCACGGGACTGTCTCGATGCCTATATCGTCGCCCTGCAGATCCAGGGGCGCATCGGCCAGGGACTGAATCCCCCGCATCGCAAGCGCGGCTGGCATTCCACGGCCACCACCGGCGCCCTGGGCGCGGCCGCCGCCACGGCGCGCCTGCTTCGTCTTGACGCTGAGCGCTCCGCCATGGCGTTGTCCCTGGCCACCAGTACCGCCGGGGGGTTCATGTCGCAATTCGGCACCATGGCCAAACCTCTGCACGCCGGCAACGCCGCCAAGGGCGGTATCCTGTCCGCCTGTTTCGCCCAGGACGGCATGACCGCCGGCTGGCACACCCTGGACGGCCCTACCGGCATGAATACCCTGATGGTGGGGCCGGATCGGGAGGAACTGCGCGCGGCCATCCGCGAACCGGAACACGGCCAGACCCTGACCTTCGAGACGGAATCCATCGGCGAGCCGTTGCTGATTATCGAGAACAAGTTCCGGGTGAAGCGGTTTCCCACCTGTGGCAGCGCCCACCGTTCCCTGGATGCCATGCTCGCCTTGCTTGAGGAACATGGTTTCCGCGCCGAAGATATCGAACGGATCGATGTCCATGCCCCGGCCATGCATCTGAAAAACCTGATGTACGAGCGTCCCGAAACCGGGCTGCAGGGCAAGTTCTCCGTGGAATACCCGCTCGCCTGCGTCATCATCAAGGGCGAGTGCATTCTGGATGATTTCACCGATGAGGCACTGGCACGACCGGCATACCGGGCCTTGTTTGAACGGATTCATCGTCACCCCAATGATCTTCCGGAGACGGGATTCAGTACGACCATCAAAGTGACCCTGAAAGACGGTCGCGTGGTGGAGAAATCCGTTTCCATGCCACTGGGCAGCAAGGTGGCGCCTTTCCCCACCGAGCTGTACTGGAAAAAATTTGATCAATGTACAACCGGGGTCATGTCATCCGCCGATCAAAAGAATTTGAAACAGGCCCTGGAAGATTTCACTTCATTGGCGCGGGCCGGCAAAATGACGCGCTGCATGGGCGTTGAACTGAAGCCCACGGGATACTCCTGAACAATATGACAACCGAAGAAACCGAGCATCCGTCGCTGACGGCACTGGTTCTTGCCGCCAGCCGCAAGGGCGGCCAGGATCCTTTGGCCAGCATGCAGAATAAATCCCATAAATGCCTGGTCGAAGTCGATGGTATCGCCATGATTGAACGGGTTATACAGACCCTGATGGACAGCGGCTGTTTTGATCGAATCCTGGTTTCCATTGAGAGTGAGCAGCCGCTACTGCAACTGGACGCGACCCGGCTCTGGCTCGATAACGACGATATCGAGATAGTCCGGAGCGCCGATAATCTCGCCGACAGTCTGGTCAACCTGGTACCAAAAGCGGATCAAATATTACCCATGGTGGTCACCACGGCGGACAATGCCCTGCATACCCCGGAACTGATGCGGGATTTCGTAACGGGTTTCCTGGAGAAAGGCGAAGACGCGGCGGTTGCTGTTACCACGGAAGAGTCGGTGCTGGCCGAATACCCGGATGAAAAGATCATGTATTTTCGCTTCAGGGACGGCGGCTATTCCTTCTGTAATCTCTTTGGTATTGCCACGCTCGGGGGCCTTGAGGCGGCCAGGATTTTCCGTACCGGCGGCCAGTTCCGTAAGCGCCCCCGGCGCATCCTGAAGATCTTCGGACTGATGCCTTTAATTCTGTACAAATTCCGCCTGGCCGGCCTTGACGCCGTGATTCGGCGGATCTCGAAAAGATTTGGCATCACCATCAATATAGTGCGACTGGATTACGGTTTCGGTCCCATTGATATCGATAACGAGAAGACCTTCGCCATCGGTGAACGGACACTGAAGAAGCGCCGGGAAGCCAGTGAATTGTGATGAATTCAGCACCGGACGGTGTTACTGAGCACGCGAAGATTCGTGGCGACATCCGCATCTACATACACGGCCATACTGTTTCCAACCGCAGTGAAATCTTCAGCAGTTGATTCCCGCAGCTGAACTATTGAGCGTTACATAATTGTCGAACCCGCTCTCGTCATTAGGAAGCCTGTGCCGGCCTCCGGGCCGGTACCGCCCCGTATCAGAGCCTGTTCCGGCCGAAGAGCCGGGAGCCGGGAGCCGGGAGCCGGGACAGGCTCCGCGGTTATCCGGAATCCGGGCTTTGCCTGACTTTCGGCTGAATTCAGGATCGCGCCCAAAAAGCGGGCTTGTCCGGAATGACGGCAATTAAAGTTCGCCGGTTATGTAGGCCTTAATAATTCTTATGAAACATCAAGGTAAACGCATAAGTTGACTTCATCTGTTAAATATCCTATATAACTATTTATAATACAGAATGAATTTATTCTCAGTGCCTTGGTCTAATCAGGTAGTTTAAATCGATATCAATACAGTGACGAATACAGTAACACCCACAACGACCAACGAAACGGAGCTACCCGAATCCCAGATTGCCGCCCTGCTGGAGTATCGCTTCGGCGACGGTCTGGTTTATCTGCCTAAAAACCGCAGCCGCGCCCTGTACTCCCAGGCCCGGCAGCACGGGTTTATCGACGAAGAAGGTTATCTGACCCGAAAGGGTCGCGCTCTGATCGCCAGATACCATTATATGTAGGTGCTTACTACACCGATTGTTATTAACCTTGGTAATGCAGTCCCGGCGCCGCCGGGATGATCCGGTCCTTTCCCTTTTCCCGCGCGGTTATCTATGCTTAAAGCCATAAGGCGTAGTTTGTATTACTGACAAAAACGAACCGTGGCGGGGGACAGGGCATGGCATATACCACCGAGGATATCCGTAATATCGCATTGGTCGGGGCGGGGCGTGCCGGCAAAACCACCCTGGCGGAAAGCCTGCTTTATCATGCCGGTGTGATTGGGCAGCCCGGCACAGTCGAGAAGGGCAATACCGTCAGCGATTTCGAACCCCAGGAACGGGCACACGGCCATTCCCTGGAGACCAGCATCCTGAGCATGGATTACCACGGCGGCCACATCAATCTCCTGGATACACCCGGTTACCCGGACTTTATCGGCCGCGCCATCGCCGTGTTGCCGGCCGTGGAAACCTGTGCCCTGGTCATTGATGCCAGTACCGGGCCCGATAAGATCGCCGTGCAGTTAATGGATCTGGCCCGTGAAAGGAGGTTGGACCGGCTGATAGTCATCAACCGGATCGACAGCGAACCGGCGGATCCCGCCGCACTGCTGGGCGGCATTCAGGAAATCTGGGGCAAGTGTTGCCTGCCCATGAACCTGCCGGCGGGTAACGGTGCGGAAGTTATTGACTGCTTTTTTCAGGCGGACGGCGCGGCCACGGATTTCTCTTCCGTCGCCGAGGCGCATACCAATATCGTCGATCAGGTGGTGGAACTGGACGAGGATCTGATGGAGCTGTACCTGGAACAGGGCGAGGAGATCACGCCGGAGCAGCTTCACGATCCCTTCGAGGAGGCATTGCGGAAAGGCCATCTGATTCCGGTCTGTTTCGTTTCCTCAGCTACCGGCGCCGGGATCGAACAACTGCTGGAGATTTTCGCCCGGCTTATGCCGAATCCGCTGGAAGGCAATCCGCCGCAGTTCCTGAAAGGAGACGGGGACGGCGGCGAGCCGGTAAGCGTATCGCCGGATGCGACCGGACATGTCCTGGCACACGTATTCAAGGTCGCCATCGATCCCTTCGTCGGACGGCTGGGCGTATTCCGGATCCATCAGGGAAAGGTTACCCGCGACAGCCAGTTGTATCTCGGTGACGGGCGCAAACCGTTCAAGGTGGGTCATTTGCTGAAGTTGCAGGGCAAGGAACATCGTGAGGTGCCCCACGGGATACCGGGCGATATCTGCGCCGTGGCCAAGGTGGAGGAGGTGCATTTCGACGCCGTCCTGCACGATTCCCACGAGGAGGATCACCTGCACCTTAGATCCCTGCGGTTTCCGCCGCCCATGTACGGCCTGGCCATCGAGGCCAAAAGCCGCGGCGACGAGCAAAAGATCTCGGACGCCCTGCGCAAGCTGGAGGCGGAGGACCCCAGCTTCCGGGTGGAACACAATGCAGGCATGAATGAAACTGTCATTCGCGGCCTTGGGGAACTGCACCTTCGCATCATGCTGGAGAAGCTGCGTGATCGTTATAATGTCGATGTGGAGACCCGCCCACCGCGCATCGCCTACCGGGAAACCATCACGGCGAAAGCGGAGGGTCATCATCGGCACAAGAAACAGACCGGCGGCGCCGGTCAGTTCGGCGAGGTCTTTTTGCGTATCGAGCCCATGGCCCAGGGCGGCGGGTTCGAGTTTGTCGACGAAGTGGTCGGCGGTGTTATTCCGCGCCAGTTTATCCCGGCGGTGGAAAAGGGCATCCGGCAGGCTCTGGAGGAAGGCATCATCGCCGGTTACCCCATGCAGGATATCCGCGTTACGGTCTACGACGGCAAGCACCACTCCGTGGATTCCAAGGAAGTGGCTTTTGTCAGCGCCGGCAAAAAGGCCTTCATCGACGCGGTCAAAAAGGCCAGGCCGGTATTGATGGAGCCGCTGGTCGAGATCAGCATTTCGGCCCCGAGCGAGTCCATGGGCGATATCACCGCCGATTTGTCCGCCAAGCGCGGGCGGGTCACCGACACGCGGGCCGATGCCGGCGGCATGACCACGGTCACCGGTCTGGTTCCACTGGGCGAACTGGGTAACTACCAGAATGAGCTGAAATCCATCACCGGCGGCGCCGGCACGTTCTCCATGGCCCTGCATCACTACGATCCGGTCCCGTCCCGACTGCAGGAAGAACTCGTGAATGCCCACAGGCGGGTAGAGAATGAGTGACATCGTTTTTAGTACGATGAGTTATATCTATAGTAAGATTTAATACTTTTATGTATAAACGTTTGTTGCTATCGTTCACTGCCCAAATTCCCGGAATAACACAGGGTTAGGTCAAGAGATGTATCAATACGACGAATACGACCAGACTATCGTCAACGAGCGGGTGGCGCAGTTTCGCGATCAGGTACGCCGCTATCTCAGCGGTGAATTGTCCGAGGACGAATTCCGGCCGCTGCGCCTGATGAACGGTCTGTACATCCAGCGACATGCGCCCATGCTGCGGGTGGCCATCCCCTATGGCCTGCTGTCTTCCGATCAGTTGCGCATGCTGGGTCATATCGCGCGCGAATACGACAAGGGCTACGGTCATTTCAGTACCCGCCAGAACATTCAGTACAACTGGCCGGAAGTGGACCGCGTTCCAGATATTCTCGCCGATCTGGCCAGTGTGGAGATGCACGCCATCCAGACCAGCGGCAACTGCATCCGCAACATTTCCTCGGATCAGTTCGCCGGCGTGGCGGAAGACGAGATCGAGGATCCGCGCCCCTATTGCGAGATCCTGCGGCAGTGGTCCACCTTCCATCCGGAATTCTCCTATCTGCCGCGCAAGTTCAAAATCGCGGTCACCGGCGCCACCCATGATCGCGCCGCCATTCCCATTCATGATATCGGCCTGTATATCGTCGAGAATGACAAGGGCGAGACCGGTTTCCGCGTCATTGTCGGCGGTGGTCTCGGACGCTCGCCCTATATCGGTCCGGTGATCCGCGAATTTCTGGAGAAACAACACCTGCTTTCCTACATGGAAGCCATCCTGCGCGTTTATAACCGCTACGGTCGCCGCGACAATATTCACAAGGCCCGTATCAAGATCCTGGTCAATGCCCTGGGGCCCGAGAAGTTTGCCGGCATGGTGGAAAACGAATGGGAACAGATCAGGGATTCAGTATTGCTTCTGGATCAGAAGGAAATTGATCGGGTCAAGGCGTTCTTTACCGCCCCGGACTACGATTTGACTGCAGAAAACGATACTGCCTTTGAGAAGCATCTTTCCGCGGACAAGGATTTTTCCGACTGGGTGAAACGCAACGTCAAATCCCACAAGGTGCCGGGGCATCGGGTTGTGTATATTTCCCTCAAGGCACCGGATGTGCCTCCGGGTGATTGCACTGCAGAACAGATGGAATTCATTGCCGACCTGTCCGATCGCTACAGTTACGGCGAGGTCCGAACCACGCACGATCAGAACCTGGTCCTGAGCGACGTCAAACAGGGGGATCTGTATGAACTCTGGCAGGCGCTGAAGGAACAGAACCTGGCTACGCCCAATATCGGTCTGCTTACCGACATGATCTGCTGCCCGGGACTGGATTTCTGCTCCCTGGCCAACGCCGGTTCCATCCCCATCGCGAAGCAGATCAACGAAAAATTCGATAATCTGGATTACCTGCACGACATCGGCGAGATTCAGATCAAGATGTCCGGCTGCATGAATGCCTGCGGCCATCATCACGTGGGGCACATCGGCATTCTCGGCGTCAACAAGAAGGGCGAGGAGTTCTATCAGCTGACCCTGGGCGGTTCTTCCTCCAATGATGCCGCGCTGGGCGACCGTCTTGGGCCGGCTGTCGCCAAGCAGGAAGTTGCCGAGGTTATCGGCCGTATACTGCAAGTGTATGTGGAACAGCGCGAAGGCGAGGAACGTTTCCTGGAAACCTACCGGCGTGTCGGCATGGAGCCCTTCAAGGAACGGGTCTACGCCACTGAAGCCGCCAATGACGACGAGGTGCGGGCCGTTGCGAGTCATTAAAGATAATCAAATCATCGAGGACGGCTGGCAGCGACTGGAAACCGTCGAAGAAGATCAGCCGCTTCCCGAGGGCGATATCATCATTCCCTTCCGTTACTGGATCGAGCATCACAATGAACTGCCGGAAAGAGAAGGGCAATTGGCCGTCTGCATTGACGGCGAGGATGAGACCGAGGAAGTGGCTCGCTATCTGGATCATTTCCCCCTGATCGCCCTGGACTTCCCCGCCTTCAAGGACGGGCGTTGTTATACCCATGCCCACCTGTTGCGCGAGCGTTATCACTATGAGGGCGAATTGCGGGCCGTGGGTGACGTGCTTCGCGATCAACTCTTCTTCATGAAGCGTTGCGGCATCGATTCCTTTGCACTGCGGTCCGATAAGGAGATGGAAGACGCCCTTGCGGCTTTTAACGACTTCTCGGTGACATACCAGACCGCTGCTGACGGCGCACCGCCGATTTATGACGTAAGGAGTAAGGCGTGAGGGGTGAGGAGTATAACCTTGCCCATGTTTCTCCTCACCCCTTACTTCTCACGTCTCACTTATTGAATTTTGCACTTAGACTGTGCAGGTAGCAATTAAGTTAAACAGTTATCACAGTGATCGAAGGAGCATTCAGTTCCGGATCGCTGTGAAAGCCCCTTATTAACAATACGCTTTCGCCCGGTTCGGCCAGGTTCAGTTCCCGCGCCAGCCGCCGTGCCACCGCCGCGGGCTCTTCCCGGCCGGATTCCTCGTCCAGTATGGGTATCACACTCCACAGCAGGGACATCCTGCGGCAGGTTTCCGCTGTTTCCGTGATTGCCACTACCGGCGCCGCCGGCCGCGCGGAGCTGATGGTGGCCGCCGACATGCCGCTTTTGGAGATCACCATAACGGCGTGGGCCATTAGATCCCTGGAAACAGTGGCCGTGGCGTCAGCCATCACATTCCAGACAGGAATCGGACGCGGCATACCTCTGTTGTGCGTATGACCGTAGGCACCCTGCTGCCAGAGCCAGGACTCGGTCTGGCGGACAATCCGATCCATCATTTTTACCGCTTCCACCGGGTACGCCCCGGACGCGGTTTCGGCGGACAGCATGACGGCATCTGTCCCCAGCGTGACGGCATGGGAGATATCGGTCACCTCGGCACGGGTGGGCCGTGAACTCTCGATCATGGATTCCAGCATCTGTGTGGCGACGATCACCGGTTTGAATCGTGCCCGGGATCGATCAATCAATTGCCCCTGTGCGACGGGAACCTGTTCCGGATTCAGTTCCACACCCAGATCGCCGCGCGCAACCATAATCGCATCCGCGCTGTCGATAATGGCGTCTATGTCTTCCAGGGCTTCGGGTTTTTCGATCTTGGCGATAATGGCCGCTCGTGCGCCGGCCACGTTTATCAGGTCTTTCAGATCATCAATATCGGAAGCCCTGCGGACAAACGAAAGGGCCAGGAAATCCACCCCGAGTTCCAGGGCGAAGTGAGCGTCTTCCCTGTCTTTCTCCGTCAGTGACGGGGCTGAAATATTAACCCCGGGAAGGTTGATACCTTTATGATTCGATAACAGGCCGCCGTAGATCACCTCACAGGTGATTTCGGTATCGTCGATACCGAGCACGCGGAATTCTATAAGACCGTCGTTGAGCAGGATACGATTCCCCGGAGTGACGTCACCGGCAAGGGCTGTGTACCGGGATGGAATCAGGCCGGCATCTCCGATGACATCGCGTGTGGTTATCACAACCCGTTTGCCCCTCTCCAGTTGAATACTTCCGTTGTGAAACTTTCCGGTTCGGATTTTCGGGCCGCACAGATCGGCAAGCACGGCAACAGAAGGATTGATCTCCGCTGCAATATCACGGACGCGTTCAAAAACCCGGCGATGGGAATCGTGACTGCCGTGCGACATATTCAATCGAAAGACATTGACACCGGCGTTGACAAGTTCCCTGATGATTTCAGGATTCTCCGAGGCCGGGCCGAGTGTCGCCACGATTTTTGTACGTTTTTTCTTCAGCAGCCTGATTTGCGTCATTATCGACATGGTAATCTCCGAAAATAATTGTCAGAATATATATCCATTTGCAGTCAATCCATCAGAGCGGACTGTCGCGCATGAGTCAATTCACCCTGCTGCTGTCCAGCCGTTTCCTGCCACTTTTCTGCACTCAGTTTCTGGGTGCACTGAACGATAATGTCTACAAGAACGCCCTGGTGATTTTCATCGCCTTTACCCTGGCGGACCAGGTCGGCATCGGCGGCAGCATGCTCGTCGTTATCGCCAGCGGCCTGTTCATTCTGCCGTTCTTTCTGTTTTCGGCGACCGCCGGCCAGATCGCGGACAAATTCGAAAAGGCCTTCCTGATACGTAATATCAAGATCGCTGAAATCCTGATTATGTGTCTCGCCGCCGTTGGCTTCATGCTGCAGGATCTGTATATTCTGATGACAGTATTGTTTCTCATGGGCATGCAGTCCACCTTTTTCGGGCCGCTGAAATACGGGATCCTGCCGCAACATTTGCGTGTCAACGAATTAATCGGCGGCAACGGCATGATCCAGATGGGGACATACCTGGCAATACTGGTCGGGACCATAATTGGTGGTGTTTTAATTGCCATGAAAGGAGCCGGCATATTTTTCGTTTCGGCGACTGTCATCATACTTGCCGTCCTGGGATGGAAGGCCAGTCAATTCATTCCCAGGGCTGAGCCGGCGGATCATTCCATGCGGATGGACTGGAATATCATCAGGCAGACCTGGCGCATCATGCTTTATTCCTTCGAGGACAGAGGAATATTCATTACCATAATAGCCATATCCTGGTTCTGGTTTATCGGTGCCACCTTCCTGTCCCTCGTGCCGGGATACACCCGTGAGATTCTGCAGGGTAATGAACTGGTCGCGACGTTATTGTTGTTCGCGTTTTCCGTGGGGATTGGCAGTGGTTCCCTCCTGTGTGAAACCCTGTCGCGTGCCCGTATTGAGCCCGGGCTGGTGCCCATGGGAGCGGCCGGGTTGACGCTTTTCCCTTTGGATCTCTTTATTGTTGGATCACCGGCGGCGGCTGTCGGCGGCCAGATCGACCCCCTCCACTTTTTCCAGTCCTGGGACCACATCAGGATCCTGTTTGATCTTGTCCTGATTGGATTCTGCGGCGGTCTCTATATCGTGCCGCTTTATGCCATGATCCAGCATCGTTCCAGTCCCGATCATCGGTCCCGGGTTATTGCATCGGCTAATATATTGAATGCTCTGTTTATGGTATTTTCCGCCGTTATTATCATGGCCCTTTTATATTACTCGGTTCGGATCACGGATATCTTTCTGGTTGTCGCCGTAATGAACCTTCTGATAGTGGGTATCATCTTTCTGCGGCATGCCGAATTTATCCAGTCGTTCAATGCCCTGTTTCGTTACTGGTGGGGGCGACGGAATGCCCTGGAGTAATGCCTATTTCAGCCGTAAAAAGCCGGGGCTGCCCGGAATCGCACTTACTTAAGGCCGAAATCCAGGAAACAGGCCACTGATGCCTCTGTCGTTCCTAGCTTACAACATGCCAGGACAGGCATTACGGCGAAGGCCGCAATCCAGTCGAATAATGCGAACTTTATTATACTGGATGCTGGTATGCACCAGCATGACGGCCCTAAGTAAGTGCCATTCGGGTCTGCACGGTTTTTCTCGAACGTGTCGCTCCTCAAGTTTAAAGGCCCGTAGCTGATATTTGTTGTATTTGAGATGACTGCCGCGGTAATGACGGTTAGCATAGCGGGTTAAATACAGTCCGAGGTCTTTGCAGGACCATACAAATCATGCGAATTCGTAGCGACAAAATGAATGCCGAGGAAGAGGCTGCCGACGATATTCGGGAAATCACGCAGCGATCCCGATGGGACAAACTGCGCCGGCTTGAACAGAAAATCCTCCGGCATA
>JBBDSH010000101.1:0-15338 GCA_040905045.1 Gammaproteobacteria bacterium
ATGAAAAGGGTTTTGTCCGCCATCCTGACTGCCGCCGGCATCCTGCTTGCGGGAATACTGAATCCGGCCGCGGCCGCCGATGAAAACACGACAGTTTTGATCACCGGCGCCAATCGCGGCATCGGTCTTGAATTTGCGCGTCAGTTTACAGAGAAGGGTTACGCGGTCATCGGCACGGCCCGCTCGCCGGATGAGGCTGAAGAACTGCGTGATCTTGACGCCCGTATCGTGGAACTGGATGTGGCCGACAGTGCCAGCGTGAAGGCCATGGCCAAAGCGCTCCAGGGAACGAAAATCGATATTCTGATTAATAATGCCGGTATATCCGGGCACGGCGCGCAAAGCTTCAGGGAGCTGGATATCGATAAACTGGACTGGACCTTTCAGGTCAACAGCCTGGGTCCCATGCGCGTGACCCAGGCACTGCATGACAATCTCCTGGCGGGGGAAGGGAAAAAGATACTCCATGTCAGCAGTATAATGGGCAGTATCGAGCTGAATGACCGGGGCGGTGTCTACGGCTATCGCATGAGCAAGACGGCCCTTAATATGTTCAACAAGAGCCTGTCCCTGGAACTGGCTGATAAGGGATTCATCTGTGTTGTTCTGCATCCCGGCTGGGTGCAGACGGACATGGGCGGCGAACAGGCCCCGCTGGAACCGGAAGAAAGCATCAGCGGCATGATCCGGGTCATTGAAGGACTGGACGATAGCGACAACGGCCGCTTTTACGATTACACGGGCAAGGAGCTGCCATGGTGATTAAGGGACAAGGGACAAGGGACAAGGTATAAGGTATAAGATTCCGTAGCCGGGATTAAGCGCGGCGTAATCCGGGAAATCCGCCCCGGATTCCGTCCTCCGGCCTTCATCCGGGCTACAAGACTTTCCTGCATCATTGCCGTTTTCAGCCGTGGATACGGTGGGGATTATGGATCTCGCAAAGGCGCGGAGCATGCCAAGGCCGCAGTGGATAAAAATTGTGGTTCTCTGCGTACTCTGCGAGCCCTGCGAGATCCATATCTCGGAGAAAAGAAGGACGCTACCCTTTCTCTTCCCTGTCGTGCATGTGGATCGCCAGGTAAATAATCATCCACCATAAAATGGATGACCAGTAGGAGCCGTAGAAGGCTACATGGGTATTGATCGGAACGGTCGCCGCGAAGATGCCGATAAAACAGGCAAAGCAGGTTTCATTATGCAGATAGCGCCGCGCCATTGATGCGAGGAAATAAAGGAACAACAGGTATCCCGCCAGGCCGATGACACCGCTTTCGGCCGCGATCTCCAGTATCACCATATGCGGATGGGTAACGCTGGTCTCATAAAATTTGAAATCCGGATCAGCGTAGTCACGGTACACATAGCGGAAACCCCTGGGACCGACGCCATTAATCCAGTTGTCCTGGAACATGCGCCAGGAGGTTCTCCAGATATCCACGCGGCTGGAGGTGGCGCGGTCGATTTCTTCAATGTTGGTACTGAACAACCCCATGGTTTTGGCAACCCGCTTCTGTATCGGCTCCTGGGTCAGGTACAGCGCGGCCAGGATCGCGGCCGCAACAACCGAAATCAAAAGAGCATGTATGACAAATTGTTTCCTGAATTGCGTCAGATAGAACCGGTAGGCGAGATAGCCAAAGGCGTTGACGGCAAACATGAACCAGATGGAACGGCGGCCGCACAGGAATACCACCATGACAAGCGGGATAAGCAACAGCCATATCCACGGCCGACCGCGGCTACGTTGCCGCAGGCTGTCGAAATACAGCGCCGACAGGCCGGCCAGGGCATGTCCGATAGTCAGATCCGGATAAAACATGCCGGTGATATGCACACCGTTGACATAGGGGTAACCGAAGACATCCCATCCGGTAATAAATTGCAGAACCGCGTCCAGTGACCAGACTGTAATAATGATGAAGAATGCATTTTCAATAAATCTGCGCGGATTGCGTTCTCGCATTCCATAGAGGACATAGATACCCGCCAACAGGAAACGCAAGTACGGCCATACGGTCCGGGCGGTGCGCTCCAGGTTGACCGGATCCATGAAGGCAATAACCATGGGTATCCAGAGACTGAAGAAAAGCAGGCAGTAGAAGCGCGATTCCGCGTGTGCCGGCAGGGATCCATGAGCGCGGATTAAACGGTACAGTCCCAACAGAGCCATGAATGCAAACGGCACGTTATAAAGAGACTTGCTGGTAAACAGGAACAGCGTCAGGGCCAGAAGGAGCGCTTCCTGGTTACGGTAAAGGTAACGGCCCACGATACGGATAGTCATTTGTCCTGTACTCAAAAAGGCGGCCTTACCTGTTCTGTACCAGGGACATGGTGTGAATCCGAATCTCGCAAAGACGCCGGGGATGTGGAGGATTGAGAATCATTGTACTCTGCGTACTTTGCGCGTTCCGCGAGGTGTTTGTTTTCAGCCATGGACACGAACCGGTTTGTTTTGGTAAATGGTTTTCAATCCCGTATACTTTGTGAAACACCGTATCTTCTGTTGAACATAAGCGCATTCTTTACACTATAACAAATCCCGTGTTCGTGCCATGCCCGACGATCTGAAACAACGCCTTCGACGACGCCTGCTCGGTGGTCGTGAAAGCCGGCGTATTGAGGATACCGTCCGGACCACGAGACTGCTGGGTAACCGTCATTATCTGGATGGGTTCCCCGAATTAACGGCACCGGACTTTACTGCGCCGATTAATGCCTACGAGTTCAGTGTTTATTCCCAGAACGGCGAGGACGGTATCCTGCTTTTTCTTCTCAGCCGGATCGGTGTGGCCGGGCACAGCACCGTCGAAATCGGCACGGAAGACGCCAGGGAGTGCAACAGCGCCAATCTGATTTTCAATTTCGGCTGGCGCGCCTGTCTGATCGAGGCCGATGCGGTGTGGGCCGGGAAGGCAAGGGATTATCTGGCTTCCATGGGGGCGGGCGATAAAGTCACGTTTATTCATGCCCGCGCGACTCCCGCTGACATTAATGAACTTCTGGAAAGAGCGGGGTTCGTCGGTGAAATCGACATCCTGTCCATCGACATCGACAGTTACGATTACTGGTTGTGGCGGGCGATTGAGATCATTAAACCCCGTATTGTCGTCATGGAATACAATGCTTCCTTTGGCCCGTCGCTGTCCGTCAGCGTACCGGAATCAGCGGCAACGGACGCCTTGTATCATGGTGCTTCCATCACGGCGCTGCACAAGCTTGGTGAGCGCAAGGGTTACACTCTGCTGGGCGGAGACAGCAAAGGCGTGAACGCGTTTTTTCTGCGGCGGGATTTACTGTCCGATTCCGGACTTGAACCGGTGCCGCCCGAGGCGGCCTGGCGGCCGCATCAGCGGCGCAGCAGGAAAAAGAGTCAGGAAGAACAATACCGGATGATCGCCGGGCGCCCCCTGGAGACCATCGAATAAAACCGCTTGCCGGGGTGCTTTTCAAAAGGATCTCGCCAAGCGCGCAAAGTTCGCAAAGAGGTCAAAGTCCATGATTCCTTTGCGTTCCTGGATCGGAGTCCAGGACAAGGCTTGGCGATCCCCGGAACAAGTCCGGGGCAGGCTTGGCGAGATCCACCATGACCCTTTCAGATACCGACAAATTTTGCCGAAGAGCCGGAATGTGCGACTATTCGCCGTCCTGCCAGCCGCCGGCTTCTCCGACCATAAAATCGACGGCATCCCTGACCTCCTGATCATACAGCCCGGCGATACCGCCCTTGGCCGGCATGCCCTTGAAGCCTTCAATGGAATTCTTGTAGAGCGTTTCCTTGCCCTTGGCGATGCGGGGTTCCCAGGCCTTCTTGTCGCGATGCTTCGGGGCGGCGTTCAGGCCGGTGCGGTGGCAGACGGCGCAGAACTGGTTATAAACGGTGTAACCGTCCATGGGTTCGCGTTTCTGTTCTTCCTGCTTTTCTTCTTCCGCGGCGGCTTCCTGCGTGCCGTCTTCCGCGGCATCACCGGCATCGGCCACCATGGTATCAGTATCGGCCGCGGTGCTTTCGCTGCCAGTCTGTGCGGTTTCGCCGGTACTTTGTTCGGCCCGGGCGGCGGCTTCGGACTGTTGCGTTGCAGCCTGTTCATTGGTGTTTTCCGCTTCACTGCCGCAGGCCGCGAGGAGCAGAATCAGGGCGATGCCCGTGACAGAGTAACCACCCCGGCGAGCAGCACGGCCGTGCTGATGATGGTGTTCATTGCTGTACATCAAAACCTCCAGAAGATGGATAAGTATGGTGAAATCCGGAGCCCTTCAGGCCCGTGGAAAAGATGAACATCGCCTGTATAACACAAACGGGGGCTGAATTGCCATGCATCCGGTTGATTTTGACCGGCGGTATCGGGAGAAATTCCCTGTTTATGAGAAATTCACCGGGCACCTGTGATAAATTCCCGTCTTGTCATTCATTACAGAAACGAGGAATCGATGAGAGCGGAAACCGAAGTGGCGATCCGGGCCGTATCCCTGGCCATGCAGCGTGCCGATGCCCGTGAAGGCGCCGATAATGTGGATTCCAAGGGCGGTATCGATATCGTCACAGCCACCGATGTGATTTGTGAGGACGCCATCCGCGCCGAATTGACCGATGCCTTTGCCGAGTATCCCATTGTCGGCGAGGAACGCGGCGGCGAAGCGGTGGAAGATCGGCCCTATTGGCTGGTGGACCCCATCTGCGGCACCCGGCCCTATGCCTCCAATATTCCCATGTACTGTACCAACATCGCCCTGGTTGAGAACGGCCGGGTGACGGCCGCCGCCGTCGCCATCGGTGGCAGCGGCGAAGTTATGTACGCCGAGAAGGGCGGCGGCGCCTGGCTGCGGACGAAACAAGGGGATCGGCCGATTACTCCCTCCGAAGAAAGCAATACGCTCTGGATCGGGACGCATACGGAACACGGCGCCAATGTGACCCGCAATGCCATGTTGCTGAAACGTTGGTACATCATGCAGGCGCCGACGTCCCTGGGTTATCCCTATCTGGCCGCCGGGCGTATCTCCGGACTGATACATATGTCTCCCAAGCTGTCGTCCGTGCATACCGCCGCCGGTTGCTTCCTGGCCGAGGAGGCCGGCGCCGTTGTGACCGACGTGGAAACCGGTCAGCCCTGGCGGATCGGCAACGCCATGTACCTGCTGGCGGCGACGCCGATCCTGCACAAGGAACTCATGGAACTGGTCGGCGGCAGTGCATAGAATTTTGAGACAGGTTCTATGTAATGGGCGGCAATTCCGCCCGGAAAATAAAGTATACGGCGCCCATGATGCACAGGCCGGCCCAGAGATAATCCAGCTTCAGTGGTTCCCTCATATACAGAAGCACGAAGGGAACAAACACGGTCAGGGTGATGGCTTCCTGCAGGATCTTTAACTGACCCAGGTTCAATACCGTATAGCCGATCCGGTTCGCCGGTACCTGAAGCAGGTATTCAAACAGCGCGATGCCCCAACTGACAAGCGCCGCGATGATCCATGGCTTATGATTCAATGTCTTTAAGTGCGCATACCAGGCAAAGGTCATGAAGACATTGCTCATGGACAACAACAGGACGGTGATGATAATCGGGCGCATGTTATGATCTCGCAAAGTTGTCGGCTGGGGTGCAAAAAGCAAAAAGGGGACGCTACCCTTTATTATATATTGAACCAATGCCGGACAGGTATCTCCAAAGATGAAATACGATTATTTATACCCGGGCAAGCCTTTCAATGAATAAAACAGTTTTCAAACGCCTGTCTCGCGTACTGGGCATTCTCGGCCTGGTCTATATTGCCGTCATCCTCCTGCTCATGTTCTTCCTGGACAGTGAACCGGACCGGTTCGATGTCGTGGATGCGGCCAAAGTGCAAAGCGGCAGTGACGATCCCGTGACCGGCGTGGTATCCGCGACCGCGTTGTACCGGGTGATGCACACCATCCTCAACAAGCCGGGCGGATATCTCAGCAACGATGTCTTTCCGCCGGGCGTGCTGATGGACAATATCCCCAACTGGGAATACGGCGCGGTCATACAGAGCCGCGACTTTGCCCGCGCCTTCCGCAATGATTTCAGCCGTTCACAGACCCAGTCCACGGAAGATCCGGATTTGTCCGTCGTCGAGCCGCAGTTCAATTTCGACAGTACCTCCTGGCTGCTGCCGGCAACCGAGAGTGAATACCGGACCGGACTCAATGCCCTGGCGCGCTATCTGGATCGGCTGAGCGACGAGGCCGAACCCAACGCCCAGTTCTATTCGCGCGCGGATAACCTGCGCGACTGGTTTGCCGTGGTGGAAAAACGCCTCGGCAGTCTGTCCCAGAGGCTCAGCGCCAGCGTCGGCCAGGCGCGTATCAATACGGACCTCCAGGGCGACAAAATGGCGATCCAGTCCACCGGCACGCCCGATCTCGTTACCGTCAAGACGCCCTGGCTGGAGATCGACGATGTTTTTTACGAGGCAAGGGGTTCGGCCTGGGCGCTGATCCATTTCCTGCGCGCCGTGGAAACGGATTTTCGCGGGGTACTGGAAGACAAGAACGCACTGGTCAGCCTGAAGCAGATCATCCGTGAACTGGAGGCGACCCAGCAGTCGATCTGGAGCCCGGTGATACTCAACGGTTCGGGTTTCGGCGTGATGACCAATCATTCCCTGGTCATGGCTTCCTACATCTCCCGGGCCAATGCGGCGGTGATCGATTTGCGTAATCTGCTGGAACAAGGATAGGTTGAATGAGGCGTAAGGAGTGAGGAGTAAGGTGATGTTGCTTTTCCCTCTCCGAACACTTCGGTCGACACAGTTAGATAATCATGAGTAGAGAAAATCCGTATTTATTGAAAGTATTATTTACTCTGTTGGTATTAGTGCCTGCCTTGGGTGGATGCCAGGAAGTAAATCCACAGCAGGCTTCCGTGCGGATTCATACCATGGAGGGTGTTGTTGATTATCAGGTGGAAGTTGCGGAAAGCCGCGCACAGAAAAGCCGGGGACTGATGCACCGCGAACACCTGCCCCTGAATCAAGGCATGCTGTTTTTATATGACCCGCCGCGAAAGACCGCCATGTGGATGAAAAACACCCACATCCCGCTGGACATGCTTTTCATCGATGCCGAAGGACAGATCCTGCATATTGAGGAAAATACCGAGCCCATGTCCCTGGATACCATTTCCTCGGGCGGGAAAGCCCGGGCCGTGCTGGAACTCAGCGCCGGGCAGGCGGCGAAACAGGGTATAAGACCGGGCGACAGAGTGGAGTATGTGATTTCAGAGGAGTAACGCTCCAATTGTTTTGTCTGAATTCATTATCCGTGGCTGAAAATGTGGATCTCGCGGAGCACGCAGAGTACGCGGAGAATAATAGTTTCAAATCTTGGCGCTCTCTGCGTCTTTGCGAGATCATTGAATCCTCTATATCCCTGGCTTAGATGCGTAGCCTGGATGAAGCGTAGCGTAATCCGGGAAACCGCTGTCAGCAACCGGCGAGGCGGGACAGTATCCGGTCGTAATATTCCTGCTGCAATGCCAGGTTTGCCTGCCGCTGGCGGGATTCGTCCATTTTCATATACAGCAGTTCCAGCTTCTTCAGGCTGCGGCGGCGGGAGGCGGCATCTTCACTGTTGGCCAGTTCCGATTCCACGCTGGAAACATCACGGCGCAGCTCCATCTCCGGCGGGATGTAGCCGGCGTTCTTGAGGATCCGGCAGGCAAGCCGCATGTCTTCGGGAATGAAGGGGTCGTCTTCCAGATCCAGCCGCCGGCCGGCATCGGGCAGGTTTTCGAAATCGCCCCGTTCCAGGGCTTCCTGTATGCGGGCCTCGACCAATTCGTCAAACACATGCATGATGAACATTATTATGCATGCGTTCATTCACCTGTAAACCTGCACATAATGATACAGTTATGACTCAAAGGCCTCGTGCCGGAACACTTGCGCTCATGACAGGTTTTGTCCTGATTACTGCAATGGTGCTGCTTGCCGCGGCCGTTTTCTGGTGCATTAAAATGCCCGGACAGGGCATGAAAGATGCACTTCCGACTCTCACCGATGAACAACGGCGCCTGAGTGGACGCCTGAGTGCTCACGTGCATGTGTTGTCGGAAGAAATCGGTGAGCGCCATCATAATCAAATGGAGAATCTGAACCGGGCGGCGGATTATATTTATGAGGAATTCCAGGCCATGGGTTATGTCCCGGCAGTCCGCCAGTTCGGCGATCAATTATACCGCAATATCGTGGTGGAACTGCACGGCCGGGACAAACGACAGGAGGTGATCGTCATCGGCGCCCATTACGACACCACCTGGATGACATCCGGCGCCGACGATAACGCCTCCGGTGTCGCCGGCCTGCTGGAACTGGCGCGGGATTTCCAGGGCCGGCGTTTCTCCCGCACGCTGCGTTTCATCGCTTTCGCCAATGAAGAAGAACCCTTTTACGGCACCGATGATATGGGCAGCCGGGTCAGCGCCCGCCGCTCCCGCGATCAGGGCGAGCCAGTCATCGCCATGTTCTCCCTGGAAATGCTGGGTTATTACTCGAAGGAACCCGGCAGTCAGCGGTATCCTGATGCGATACGCCCTTTCTATCCGGAGCGGGGAGATTTCATCGCCTTTGTTTCCAACCTTCGTTCCTCCGCCATGATGCGTCGTGCCGTGACTTATTTCCGGGAACAGCAGGTGTTCCCCTCCGAAGGCATGGCGGCGCCGGAATGGCTGGTCCCGGATATTCGCCGATCCGACAATGCCGCCTACTGGCATTACGGTTATCCCGCCGTGATGATTACCGATACCGCCAATTACCGTAATCACAACTATCATAATGTCGGCGATACCCACCGCAGTCTGGACTATGAAAGCATGGCCAGGGTGGTCGCCGGTCTGGGCGGCATGATCCGGCGCATGGCAAATGAATAACATCATCAAAAAAGAATGAATAAAAAAAGGACGCTACCCTTTTTATATTTGTGGAAAAGGGTAGCGTCCCCTTTTTATATTCTTTTTATATTGAGACAGGTTCTAGTAAACTATCCGGCTTTTACCCGGGCGTATTCTAATGAAAATCGTTATCGCGCCGGATTCCTTCAAGGGCAATTTAACGTCCCTGGATGTGGCAAAGGCAATCGAGAAGGGCGTCCGGCGCGTATCGCCGAAAGCGCGCTGCGTGCGTGTCCCCATGGCGGACGGCGGCGAAGGCACCGTGCAGTCGCTGGTGGATGCCACCGGCGGCCGCTTTGTTCGTAAAAAGGTCCGCGGGCCGGCCGGCCGGCCGGTCACCGCCCGTTACGGCCTGCTGGCGGACAAGACGACGGCGGTGATCGAAATGGCGGAGGCCTCCGGCCTGCCGCTGGTTACCGGCCGTGCCCGCAATCCTTTGAAAACCACGACCTACGGCACGGGTGAATTGATGGTCGACGCCATGAAAAAGGGTGCGCGCCGGATTATCGTCGGTATCGGCGGGTCGGCCACCACCGACGGCGGCGCCGGTATGGCCCAGGCTTTGGGCGTGCGTTTTCGCGACAACAAAGGCCGCATCATACGCAGCGCCTGCACCGGCGGCATGCTGGACCGGATCGCGTCCATCGACATGGACGGATTGCATCCCGGCGTTGCCAAAACCGAATTCATCATTGCCGGCGATGTGGACAATCCCCTCTGCGGCAAGCGCGGCGCGGCGCATGTATTCGGGCCGCAGAAGGGCGCGACGCCGGCGGCGGTGAAACAACTGGACGCCAACCTGAAACACTTCGGGGGACTGATCAAAAAGCAGCTGGGTGTTAATGTCATCACCCTGCCCGGTGCCGGTGCCGCCGGCGGCCTGGGCGCGGGACTGGTGGCCTTCGCCGGGGCGAATCTGCGCAGCGGCATTGATATCGTTATCGAGGCGGTCGGCCTGGAAAAACATATGCGCGGCGCCGATCTGGTGATTACCGGCGAGGGCAGGGTGGATAACCAGACCGCCTTCGGCAAGACACCCGCCGGCGTCGCCCGCGTCGCCCGTCGGCACGGCGTGCCGGTGGTTGCCATCGGCGGCGGCTTGTCCGATGATGCGAGGGATGTTTTCCGGCACGGCATCGACGGACTCGAGGCGGCCGTTGCCCGGGACATGGGACTGGATGAGGCCCTGGTCAATGCCGGCGTCTTTATCGCCAATGCGGCTGAACGTGTTATGCGCCTCATATTGATAGGCGGCAAGGTGAAAGGTACAAGGGACAAGGTATAAGGTACAAGGGACAAAGCGCCGGGTGTGCAGTAAGGGTCAAGAAGGGATCCGGATTATGGTACGCTTCATCCAGGCTACGGAACTTGAAAGGTTTGCGCGTAGTCATCGCAAGCCGTCATTCCAATCAGACAGACAGGTTGGCAAAGTGGTAACCGCAAGCCGTCATGCTGGTGGACACCAGCATCCAGTAGAAGGATCCGCCCGGAGGGCGACGGGTGAGTGCATCAGAGCAAGGAATGATTGGTCTACTGGGTCCTGGTATCCACCAGGACGACGGCTTCGATTGCCATTATGTCAGCGGAGACCGGAATGACGACCGTTTATTACGATCCACGATCCACGATCCACGAGCCACGAACCACGAATAACGAAATGCTTTTTTCCAAATTTGCCATTCGCTACACCGAACATTCCGGCATCGTTCGCCTGATGGAAGATCTGGGCGAGGCCATGGCCAGTGACCGGCGTACCCTTATGCTGGGCGGCGGCAACCCGGCGCACATACCGGAAGTCATAGCCTTTTTTCAGGATCGCATGCAGCGCCTGGTCGAAAACCCGGCGGAATTCACCCACCTGATCGGCAATTATGATCCGCCCAAGGGCGACAGGCGTTTTATCAACGCCCTGGTGGAGTTATTCAACAAGGAATACGGTTGGGGCATCGGTCCGGAAAACGTTGTTCTCACCGCCGGCAGCCAATCGGCTTTCTTCCTGCTCTTCAACATGTTAGCCGGCGAATTCGAGGATGGCGTCCGGCGCCACATACTGCTGCCGCTGGCGCCGGAGTACATCGGTTACAGCGACGTCGGCCTGAGCGACGATTATTTCATTGCCAACCGGCCCAGCATCGAAGCTTACGACGATCACACCTTCAAATATTATGTCGACTTCGATGCCCTGACAGTGAGCGATAATATCGGCGCCCTGTGCGTATCCCGCCCCACCAATCCCAGCGGCAACGTACTGGAAGACAGTGAAGTGGACCGGCTCTCATCCCTGGCCAAGGCAAACGACATCCCCCTGATTCTTGATAACGCTTACGGCATGCCGTTTCCCGATATCATCTTCACCAGGGCGAGTTTGAAGTGGGAAGAGCACATTATACTGTGCATGAGTTTGTCCAAACTGGGTCTGCCGTCGGCGCGTACCGGCATTGTCATCGCCAATGAACAGGTCGTGGACACGATCACGAAGATGAATGCCATCTTCAGCCTGTCCCTGGGCAGTCTCGGTCCGACCCTGGGCCTGGATCTGGTGAAAAGCGGCGAGATCATCCATCTCTCCAGAAACGTGATCAAACCCTACTATCGCCGCAAGGCGGAACTGGCCCTGGAACAGTTTCATGAACACCTGGCGGGCATGGATTACTACATCCACAAGGCGGAAGGGGCCATCTTCCTGTGGATCTGGTTCCCGGGACTGCCGATTACCAGCGAGGAACTGTATACGCGACTGAAAGAAAAAGGTGTCCTGATCCTGTCCGGGCATTACTTCTTCCCCGGCCTGGAGAACGACGACTGGAGGCACAAGCACGAATGCATCCGTGTCAGTTACGCCATGGACGACAGTATCGTCAGCGAGGGGATAAAAATGATCGCGGAAGAGGTGAAGGGTTGTTGGAGTAAGGAGTAAGGAGTGAGGGGTGAGGAGTAAGAGGTGAGGAAAACCCCAAACATCGTCATGCCGAAAGCGCGTTGTTTGCGCTATTCGGTATCCAGTCAATGTAATCCGCCCGGAGGGCGACAGACTGAATGCATCAGAGTAAGGAATGATTGATCTACTGGATGCTGGTGTCCACCAGCATGCCTGCCCCGGCATGCCCCCGGCTTACAGCAACCGGGGCAGGCGTAAGCCGGGGACGGCTTCGTTTGTCGTCATGCCGGAGATTTGTAGCCCGGATGAAGGCCGGAGGCCGGAATCCGGGTGCGGCTTCCCCGGATTACGCTGCACTTCATCCGGGCTACGGATTCTTTACAACTCCTTACTCCTCATCCCTCACTCCTTACGCCTCACTCTTACAGTTCCTGCGGCTCGAACAATTTTGCCGTTGTGCCGAAAATCTTTTCCAGGAAAGGTCTCTTGCGCACATACTCCAGCTCGTAGAGATCGGCTTCGGCGGCGGCGTTGCCCAGGTAGTCGTCACTGGTGCACAGTTCATCCACCAGGCCGACGTCCAGGGCGCTTTGCCCGTACCAGTGCTTGCCGGTGGCGACCTTGTCGATATCAACCTGCGATCGGTTGTCCTTGACGAATTGTTTGAACAGGTCGTGGGTTTCCTCGATTTCCGTTTGCAGGCGTTCACGGCCTTGTTTCGTGTTTTCGCCGAACAGTGTCAGTGAACGTTTGTACTCGCCGGCGGAGAGCTGTTCAAAATCGATGTCGTGTTTTTTCAAAAAGCGATAAAAATTCGGGATCTGGGCCAACACGCCGATGGATCCGATAATGGCGAAGGGCGCGGCGATAATCCGGTTGGCGACGCAGGCCATCATGTAACCGCCGCTGGCGGCCACCTTGTCCACCGCCACGGTCAGTTTAATGCCCTTGTCGCGGATGCGTTTCAGTTGCGAGGCGGCCAGGCCGTATCCGTGCACCGTGCCGCCGCCGCTTTCCAATACCACCATGACTTCGTCACTGTCACGGGCGACGGCGAGCACGGCGGTGACTTCCTCGCGCAGGGAGTTGACCTGCGAGGCGCGAATATCACCACGGAAATGCAGGATGAAAACCCGCTTTCTTTCCTCGTCCGCTTTGCCGGAAGACTGCTTGTGCCGGGCCTTGAGTTCCTTGACAGCCTGTTTGAATTGCTTGCGCGGCAGCATCGCCGACTGCAACATCAGTTGCATCTGCTCGTATTTCCTGTTCATGTTGCGGACTTCCAGATGCTCGTCCGTGCCGGACTTGCTGCGCATATAAAGCATCAATACGGCAGCGACCACCAGCATCAGCAAAACGGCGAATGTCCCCAGCTTGGCGAGGAATATTCCGTATTCGGTCAAAAAATCCATCCACATACAATTGTTATCCTTTTTACAGAGTGAGAATGATAGAATCCCGCTTTTTATACAGGATCGACCGTGAAAGCACAAAAGTCCGCGCCGGACTGCAAAGCCTGAGAGCTCCTTTTTCCGACTAACGAAATTGCCGTACGTTTCATGAAACCCGTGACCGAAGAAATCGAACACCAGGCCGGTAATGACAAGCCGGTGATGGAGAAACTGCGGCCGCTGCGCCGGGCCCTGCCGTTCCTCAAACCGTACAAGCCGCAGCTTTTGCTGGCGCTGTTCTGCCTGCTCGCCGCGTCCGTCGCCGCCCTGGGCATGCCGGTGGCGATACGTTACGTCATTGATCACGGTTTCACCGGCGAAGACCCGGCCTCCATCAACAGTTATTTCCTCTACCTGCTCGGTCTCGGGGCGTTGTTCGCGGTCTTTGCCGGTCTGCGCCATTACATGGTCATGTGGATCGGGGAACGCTTCGTCGCCGATCTGCGCCGCAGTGTCTACGAGCACGTCATCGTGCTCAGTCCGCGGTTTTTCGAGGAAACCCGGCCCGGCGAGGTCCTGTCGCGACTGACCACCGACACGACGCTGGTGCAGTCGGTCTTCGGTGCCGGGATTTCCATAGCCCTGCGCAGCCTGATTATGCTGGCGGGTGCGCTGATCATGTTGTTCGTGACCAGCCCGAGATTGACGGCCATGATCTTTCTTTTGATACCGCTGGTGGTGCTGCCGGTTCTGTTTTACGGGCGCAAGGTGCGGCGCCTGTCCCGGGAAAACCAGGATCGCGTTGCCGATACCAGCGGTATTGCCGGGGAATCCCTTAATGCCATCCAGACCGTCCAGGCTTTTACCCTGGAGACGTTTCTCGGCCGGCGTTACGCGGAGGCGGTGGAAGATGCCTTCAACAGCGCCCGGCGGCGTTTGCTGGTCAGTTCCCTGCTGTCCAGCACCATCGTCCTGACAGCGTTCAGCGCGATTATCATCGTCCTCTGGATCGGCGCACGCGGCGTTATCAGCGGCGCTGTCAGCCCCGGCGTCCTCGGTCAGTTTCTTTTGTACGCGGTATTCGTGGCCGGCAGCATCACCGCCCTGGGCGAGGTCTGGGGTTCGGTGCAGCGCGCCGCCGGCGCCATGGAAAGACTCATGGAATTGCTGGGCGCGCGGCCGGAAATCCGCAGCCAGGAGAAACCGGTGCCGCTGCCGGCGGGCGAGGCCGGCATCAGCCTTGAGGACGTGACGTTCTGTTATCCGACCCGGCCGGATCAACCGGCCCTGAAGGAGTTTTCCCTGCATGTGAATCCGGGTGAAACGGTCGCCCTGGTGGGGCCGTCCGGCGCCGGTAAAAGCACTGTTTTTCAGTTGCTGCTGCGGTTTTATGATCCGCAATCCGGGCTTGTTCGTTTTAACGGCGTCGATATCCGTGACGCCGATATCGCCGAACTGCGCGGTCGCATCGGCATGGTCCCGCAGCAGACTATTCTGTTCGCGGACAGTGCCCTGGAAAACATCCGTTACGGACGTCCCGGCGCCCGCGACGAGGAAGTCCATGCCGCCGCACGGGCGGCCATGGCCGATCAATTCATCCGCCGCATGCCCGACGGTTACCACACCTTTCTGGGCGAACGCGGACTGCGACTGTCCGGCGGCCAGCAGCAGCGCATTGCCATCGCCAGGGCCGTCCTGCGCGATCCGTCGCTATTGTTGCTGGACGAAGCCACCAGCGCCCTGGACGCGGAAAGCGAGCAACTGGTTCAGGAAGCACTGGATCGACTCATACAGGACAGAACGACCATCGTCATCGCCCACCGCCTGGCGACCGTGCGTCGTGCGGATCGTATCATCGTCATGACCGAAGGCGGGATCATTGAAACCGGCCGGCATGAGGATCTGATCGGGGAAAACGGACTCTACGCCCGCCTGGCGGAACTGCAATTTGATAACGGAGACGGTGCCAAGGCGCGGATGCCGGCATACGACATCAGTTAAAAGTGAAAAGTAGAAAGTAAAAAGAATCCGTAGCCCGGATGAAGCGTAGCGAAATCCGGGAAAGCCGCTGGTATAACGGCAACCGAGACCGTCCCCGGCTTACCAGCAACCGGGGCGGGTTTAAGCCGGGGGCATGAGGACTTCTCT
>JBBDSH010000102.1:0-11152 GCA_040905045.1 Gammaproteobacteria bacterium
TGCGGATTCGCCCTGGTGCAGGAACCACTTGCCTATAACGACTTCGCGCACGAACCAGTTGGTTTCCAGCAGCTTGTGCGCGATCAGTTTCTTGACGGGCAGGGGCACGATCCTGCTCAGGAGCGGTTCGCTGCCGTCGCGCTGCCCGAAGCGTTCAATAATATGATTTTCATAGGGCGCGAGACGGGAGGTGGAATAATCACCGGCGGCCTTGACGATCACATCCGCCGCCATGAGGGCCGACTCGATGGCCGGGCGGATGCCTTCGCCGCTCTGGGTATAGGCCAGGCCCGCGGAGTCGCCGATGAGCAGGGCGCCGTCCGCGTACAGGGGCCGGCCCGCATGCTGATACAGCAGATAGGCGTGGCCGTTCATTTTTTCGGGAATGTCTTCCGGGATACGGCCCTGGTCTTTTAAAAAGCGGCAGAATTCCCTGGCGTGCTGCGGCAGGCCGTGGTTGTCTTCGCGGCCCAGGCCGACATTGAGCCAGTTGCCCTTGCGAAACGCCCAACCGTAACCCTTGAGATCCTCGCAGAAATACAGCTCCGGCGTGGTGCCCCGCACGCGGCACTGCGCTGCCTGCGATGCGTTCATTTCGTATTCGAATTCCTGCGCCCGTACCGCGGTTTCCGCCTTGCCGAGTTTGGCGCCCAGCTCGCGGGCCACGGGGCAGAAGTTGCCGCCTGCGCCGATAAGGAGAGGTGCTTTCATCTTGTCGTTGATGATCCATTCGCCGCCGTCGCGTGCGATGCTGTTCACCGAATACTGTAACCGGGTTTCGGCGCCGCAGCGCTGCAGCAGGTAATGATCGAATTCGCAGCGGCGGATGCCGTAACTGACAGGAGCCTGTTCGTATTCCACCTCGACGGTTCTGTCGCTCATGTGGCCGACCCGGAAACCCTCGATGGGCTGGAAGACATGCTTTTTCGCGTAGTCGCCGGTATCAAGTCCGAGTGCATCGATGATGGCGGGCGTGATCCAGCCGGCGCAGGTTTTGTCGCGCGGGAAATCCTTCTTGTCCAGTATGATGGTACCCAGACCGGAATCACGCAGGCGCCAGGCCAGGGAAGAACCGGCGGGCCCGCCGCCGACGATTATGACGTCGTACTGTTGCAACGGTTTCTATCCGGATTATGAATGGTCTGTGTATAAATGCGAACGCGACCAGGGCAAGGCGTTGTTCCTGGGCCGTGTAAATACAACCTGGAACAACTGCAGGGTGCCGACGGTGAACGAGGATTTGGAGCCGGCCAGGTACAGGCGCCAGGCGCGGACGAAATTGTCATCAAAATCCTGCCGGATTTCATCGACGTGATCCTCGAAACGGCTCAGCCAGTGTTCCAGTGTTTTGGCGTAATGCTGCCGCAGGTTTTCGATGTCCAGAATGGAAAAGTTGTATGGCTCGAAGATCGCCGCCATCTGGCCGATGCTGGGCGGGCGCGCGCCGGGGAAGATGCGGCTTTCGATCCAGGGATCCAGGTAGGCGGGATGATTACGGCCGATGCTGTGGATGAGGCCCATGCCGTTTTCCTTCAGGCAGCCGTCAATGACCTTGCCCAGCTCGCGGTAATTATTGATGCCCACGTGCTCCAGCATGCCCACTGAAACAAAGACATCGAATTCCCCCGTAATAGTGCGGAAATCATCCTCGACGTATTCCACCTTGTCCTGCAGGCCTTCTTCCCGGGCACGCTCGCGCGCCCAGGCTACCTGTTCCTTTGAGATGTTATAGGCCTTGACGTTGACGCCGTATTCGCGCGCCATGAAGCGGGCCAGCCCGCCCCAGCCGCAGCCTGCTTCGACCACCGTCTGGCCGGGCTGCAGGCGCAGCTTGCGGCAGACGTGATGCATCTTGGCGATTTGCGCCTGCTCCAGGGTTATGGCCGGATCCGGAAAATAGGCGCAGGTGTACTGCATTTCCCTGTCCAGCCACTTTGTGTAGAAGGCGTTGCCGATATCGTAATGATGGTGAATATTCCGGCGTGCCATGGGGATGGTGTTATGGGTGAAGCGCTGTTTCAGGGTCAAAAATAACTGGACCAGGTAGGGGCGCCGGACGGTGATCATGTGCCGGTAGACGGTCTCCAGGAAATCAACCAGATCCTCCTGGACTTCCACCCGGCCGTTGGAATAGCAATCGCCGAACTTCAGGGTGGCATTCGGCAGCATCAGCCAGAGCGCCGCCCGATCGTGGAACAGGACATGGTATTCGGTGCGGCTGTTTTCCGGCGTGATTGCCGTATTGTCCCACAGCACCAGGGCGATGGGCGGATCACCGATATAGGACAGCAGCTTCCTGGCAAACCATTGATCAAGCCAGGTTGCCCGGCCCGGCGATCCCCGCCGGCTCCGCTTTGAGGAAGAAGCGGTGAGGTCGATGGATTCTTCGGAATGCGATGACATATCTTTCCTCACATATACAAGACTTCCCGATTACATCGCATACTTACAATAGTCACGGTGCTTTGCAAACTATTGAGACTTGCGGTGAAGTCCCGGTATTGATAACTGTTTGATTCTCACAGACAAATGTTTTTTCAATGTTACAAGATAATGATTAATCGCGGGAATTTCAACTGAGTTCGCCCGTAGCGGCGGAAGCTGCGCCGGGTTGCGGGCAAAGATTTTGCAAGTTGTACAGACACTTATTTCACCTTTCATGTGTTCACCGTGTGGAACCGGGAAAGGTTTTCTTTTTAGTCTGAATATGTATATTCTTGAAACGGGAGCGTGCCGATTTTACTTTTCTGCGCGCTAAATAAGTGTTCTGGATTCGTGTATAACCCGAGGACATAACGCAGACACGCGGTGAATACCTCCCCTGGATCAAGTCCAGGGCAGGCTCTGTAGCTCGAATGCGGCATCCCTGCCGCATACGATCTGCTTATATGTCCTCGGGTTGTACACGGATTCTGTACAGCTATATAGTTGTTTATGTCATGAATATGCCCGTTGCAATCCAGTTCAGACCGGCGCGGTTCGCGGAAGCCGGCCAGTTGGCTACCATGTCGAGGGATTTTGTCGAGTCCGGTCTCGGCTGGTCATGGACGTCTTCCCGCATCACCCGCCATATACGTTCCAAGGACAGCATGGTTCTGGTGGCGCAGAGTCACGGACAAATCGTCGGCTTCGCCATTATGCGCTTCGGTGATGAAGAAGCACATCTGGATCTGCTGGCGGTAAAACCTCCCTACCGGCGTACCGGCGTGGGGCGCCGCCTGCTCGAATGGCTGGAGGAGTCGGCCCTGGTCGCCGGCGTTTCCATCATTCACCTTGAAGTCAGGCGCGATAACAAGGGGGCGCAGCGGTTTTACCAGAGTCTCGGCTATCGCTACGTGCGGCAATTGCGCGGATATTACCGTGGCCGCGAGACGGCGGTGTGCATGGCCATTGATCTATGGGAAACCCGGGTCGCCGCCGACCAGCAAAACTGATCCACTCCGCTTACCTCCTCGCATTTTTTTAATGCCATTAGCTAAGCGGGGCGTGTTCGTGCTTTAATGAAGCATTGCATCATGGCGGGTTGCCACTGATGTGTCATCGGGCAAGGAGAAAGCAATGCCTGTAGAAATCTTTTTGAAAATGGACGGCGTAACGGGCGAATCCAGGAACTTCCAGCACAAGGGCTGGGCCGATGTCCTGTCATGGAACTGGGCGCTCTCAAGCAATCGCAGTACGCCGCAGCAGGGTAGTAGTGAAAACGCCAGCTTTAATGAAATCTCCCTCATCAAACGAATCGGCCGGGACAGCCCGGAAATGATGAAGCTGTTCGCCGCCAGGCAGGTCATTCCCCGTGTGGAATTAAACATCATGCCCGTGGTGAACAAGAAGGAGGCCAAGCAGAAATACCTGCACCTCTATATGGAAGACGTCATTATCAAATCGATTATTACCAGCGGTTCCTGCGAGGAGGAGCTCTTCAAGGAGAGAGTGACGTTATTGTTTGACCGGATACGCTTTGAATATAACCAGCATACCGGTCTGGGTACCGATGAGCCTTCGGTGGATCACGTCTTCGGCTGGGATATTGCCGCCAACAAGCCCACGGAACCGTCTCAGTAACGGCGGCGATCGTTTTATGCCGTCACCGCAATATCTCTGTTTTTGAACAGCCGGGGAAGCTACCCTGGTTGAATCGTCCCATGGTAGCATCGTTGCGAAAGAAATGGTGCGGTCCCGCATCATTCCCGCAGGCAACAGTTGTTGGAGGCTGATATGAATGAAGAACAGTTCAACATGACCATGAGAAAGTTTCTGAAGAAGGTCGGGGTTACCTCACAGCGTGAGATCGAGCATGCGATCTCCGCCGCGATGGAGTCGGGCAAACTCCAGGGCAATGAAACCCTTAAGGCATCGGTGGTTCTGGAGATCCCCGAAATCGGTCTGCGTCAGGAAATCGAGGGCGGTATTTCACTGGAATAGGAATACCGGAGCCGCTTGCTCCGGACTTCATAATGCTGATACGGCTCGGAAGAGCCGGTTTACGAAAGTGCCCGTTAAATACGTGTTCTGAAAAGGCGAAGAAGCCCTCATATCGACCATGCCCTGTCCGAAGCCGTCATCCCGGCCAGAGCCTGCCCCGGACCCCGATCCGGGGGATTGGCCGGGATCCAGTTGCATGGATGCGCCGATCGGCTCATCCCATGACCCTCCATGGCACTGGATTCTGTACAATCCCCCGGATCCAGTCCGGGGCAGGCTATGTACAGAATGACGTTCTTTTTTGTTTCAGCGATAAATGTGTAGAAGAGTCAGGGATCAAGCCTGCCCCGGCGGGTTGTTAGCCGGGGTCCGGGGCAAGCTCTGTAGCTCGAATGCGGAATCCGGCCCGCTCGGTCTGCTTGTATGTCCTTGGATTGTACACGGATTCAGAACAGTTATATAAGGGGTAATACCTTTCAAAACAGGGACTTTCGGCCTGTTTTTGTCTCGAATCTAGCCTGTATGAGTCGCGTTTAGACAAATCGACTTCCCGCCGGCGACTAGACTTCACTCCCAGATGCAGGTTGTGCCGTGCATTACACATGAAAGCAATCGACCGATGAGGAGTGACACCATGGAGCAGAACGAGTCCCTGGAGGTTAAAGAAGTTGAAGACACGGCACCTCCCGCCGAGTCATATCTGGCTGTTGTTGACGAAGACTTCAGCACCCATGACGACAGCATGCTGGCAAGCGGCCGCCGTCATGTTCCCATCAACATGCGCCAGAGCGGCAACAGTGATGCGCGAATGCTCATCTCCACGCGCGTGCGCAAATCGCCCTACTGGCATCGCTCCCAGCAGCGCGGCTGCTATGCCTACACCGTCTACAATCATATGTATCATCCACGCGCCTATGTACGGCCGGAAGACGGCGGGCTTCTGAAGGAATACGAGTACCTGACCAATGATGTCACCCTCTGGAATGTCGCGGTGGAGCGCCAGATACAGATCAAGGGTTCGGATGCCGTGGCCTTCGCCAATCTGCTGGTGACCCGCGATCTTAACGAAGAGACCCTGCCCGTTTACCAGGCGCGTTACGTCATCCTCTGCAATGAGCGAGGCGGCATTATCAATGATCCGGTTCTACTGCGCGTCGCCGAGGACGAGATCTGGCTCAGCATTTCCGATTCCGATGTCTGCCTCTGGGCCCAGGGCGTCAACTACAAGGCCGGTTATGACATCACCATCCGTGAGATCGACGTCTGCCCGGTTCAGGTCCAGGGACCCAAGTCACGGCCGTTCATGGAAAAGCTGTTCGGCAACATGGTCAACGAGATCCCGTATTACAATGTCGCGCCGGCCAAGCTGGACGGCATGGATGTGGTCATCTCGCGCACCGGATTCTCCGCCGAAGTCGGCTACGAAATCTACCTGCACGACGCCACCATCAAGGCGGATCAATTCTGGGATATTCTGGAGGATGCCGGTGAGGAGTTTAATCTCAAGGTGATTGCCCCCAGCCACATCCGCCGTCTCGAGGCCGGCATCCTTTCCTACGGCCAGGATATGGACCTGGAAACCAACCCCTTTGAGGTGGGGCTGGAGAAGCAGGTGCATTTCGGCAAGACCGACTTCATCGGCAAGCAGGCCCTGCTGGAAATCATGAATCGCGGTCTGACCCGCAAGCTGGTGGGCCTGCGCATGCAGGGCGATCCCATCGACTGGTACATCCCGGACTTCTGGCCGGTACAGGATCCCGCCAGCGGCCAGTCCATCGGTTACGTTTCCAGTGCCTTCTATTCGCCCAAGCTGGGCTTCAACATCGCCTTTGCCATGTTGCAGGTCGCTTATACCGATGACGACACGGTGGTTGATGTGGTGCGTGACGGGGTCGGTGATGCGGTAACGGCGGAAGTATGCCGGTTCCCGTTCTTCGACCCGACCAAGGAACTGCCGAAGTCGTAACCGGCTGAAACCGGCAGGCATGCGCGGGAACGCGCATGCCTGTCCGGCTATTGGAGATGGTGAGTTAAGTATCCGGCTGCTGCCGGATAACCCGTTGAGGTGAAGCGATATGGGCCAGTTTGACAAGATATTCGAACCCCTGACCATCAAGCAGGTTACGATCCGTAACCGTATAGTCAGCACCTCCCATTCCGAGGTCTATGCCAAGGATGGAATGGCCACGGATCGTCTGGCAGCCTATCACGCCGAGAAGGCAAAAGGCGGCATTGGCATGACCATGTGCGGGGGCTCCTCGTCGGTGTCCATCGACAGCCCCACCGGCTGGTGGAATTCCCTCAACGTCGCCACCGACGACATCATTCCGGGTCTCAGCAAGGTGGCCGACGCCGTGCATCACCACGGCGCCGCCCTTACTATTCAGTTGACGCACATGGGCCGGCGCAGCCGCTGGGACGGTTTCGACTGGCCCAATCTCATGTCTCCCTCGGGCCTGCGCGAGCCGGTGCATCGTGCCAACTGCAAGACCATGGAAGTGGAGGACATCGAGCGCATTATCGGCGAGTTCGGCCAGGCGGCCCGGCGCGTGCGCGAGGCGGGCCTGGACGGCATCGAGGTGTCCGCCGCCCACCAGCACCTGGTGGATCAGTTCTGGTCGCCGCTGACCAATCTGCGCGAGGACGACTACGGCGGCAGTTTCGAGAACCGCATGCGCTTCGGTATCGAAGTCTTTAAAGCGATGCGGCGCACGGCCGGCGACGATTACATGATCGGCATGCGCATGTGCGGCGACGAGTTCCATGAAGGTGCCATGGATCAGCAGGAGATGCTGCGCATCGCCCGTTACTATGCCGATTCGGGCTTGATCGATTTCATCAGCGTTATCGGTTCCGGCGCCGATACCAATGCATTGTCGGCCAACCTGGTACCGAACATGGCCTACCCGCCGGCGCCGTTCCTGCATCTGGCCTCCGGCATCAAGGCGGAAGTGGACATTCCGATTATTCATGCCCAGAACATCAAGGATCCGGTTTCGGCGGCGCGGATTCTCGAGGAAGGCCATGTGGATCTGGTGGGCATGACCCGCGCCCATATCGCCGACCCGCATCTGGTTAACAAGACCCGCGAGGGCCGGGTCGATCAGATCCGTCTTTGCGTCGGCGCCAATTACTGCATCAACCGCATGTATTCCGGCCTCGACGTGGCCTGCGCCCAGAATGCCGCGGTCGGCCGCGAGGCGACCATGCCCAATAAATTCGAGAAGGCTGCCGAGCGCAAGCGTGTCGTCATTGTCGGCGGCGGTCCGGGTGGCATGGAAGCGGCGCGGGTCTGCGGTGAACGCGGTCATGACGTGATCCTGCTGGAACGAAGCGATGCGCTGGGCGGGCAGATCAATCTCGCATCAAAAGCACCGGCCCGGGATCAGATGACGCAGATCGTGCGCTGGCTGGCCATGGAACTGGATCGACTGTCCGTCGACATCCGCTTCCATACCGAAGGCAATGAAGAAACCATCAATGCACTGCAGCCGGATATTGTCGTGCTTGCCACCGGCGCCAAACCCAGCCTGGACGGTTTCGCCGGCTGGCAGGGGGACCCGGGTCGCGTGGTTACGACCCATGAGATATTCACAGGGCAGGCGACGCCGGGTAGTAATGTCCTCATCTACGATGTCATGGGGACCCATGCCGGCGCCACCTGCGCGGACTATCTGGCCGGCCGTGGTTCGCTGGTGGAGATCGTTACGCCGGACATGAGTGTCGGCGAGGACCTGGGCGGCACCGTGCGGCCGGTGTACAACAAACGCCTGCTGGAACAGGAAGTGATCTTTACGTCCAACTTCGGATTGCGCGATGTTTACACCGAGGACGACAAGCTGGTCGCGGTGCTGCGCAACGAATACACCGGCCAGGAAGAGGAGCGCGTGGTCGATCAGGTGATCGTGGAGAACGGTGTGACGCCGGACGAAGGACTGTACTACCGGCTCAAGGATCGCAGCCGCAATCACGGCCAGGTGGATCTGAAGGCCCTCTTTGCCGCGCAGCCGCAGCCGCAACCGGAATACGATGGCGATTATCTGCTTTACCGTGTCGGCGATTGCGTTTCCGCGCGTGACATTCACGCGGCCATCTACGATTCCCTGCGCCTGTGCAAGGATTTTTGACCGGCGGGTTGGCTGATGAACCCTGATCCTGTTCCCGGCGCCGTTCTTATTATTGCCATTGCCGTGCTGGCCGCGGCACTGGTCTGGCGGGCGCGTTTCTGGTTTGCCGGCCGGCCGGCGGCGGTACCGATCCTGAAAGGCCTGGCACGGGCCCCGCGACGTTATCTGGTTCATGTGCACGAAGCCGTGGTGCGCGATCCCCTGCCGGGCGATGCGCGCGACACGGGCAGGCGAGCGGCGCGCATGCATGTGCCGGCCGCCGGCGGTTTCGTCGCCGCTACATTAATGATTGTGATAGTGCATGTCTTCGGAATGCGCCATCCCGCTGCTCTGACGCTGCTGTTTACCGCGCTGGCATTAATGGCGGCAGGCACCGTGCTGGTATTCCGCCGGCGCCTGCAGCGGCCGCTGCCGGGGCGACTGTCAAGGGGCAGCTTCGATCGCCTGCCCTGGGCGTTGAGTGCCTTCGTTATCTTCTTCACCATCGCCAGTCTGCCGACTGCCGGTGTTATCGCGCCCATTGACTGGCTGTCGCTGCCCGGTCTGGTACTGCTGGCCGTCGGCGCCTGGAGTTGTCTGATCCTGTACGCGGGCATCGGCGCCCGCGCCATGCGCCACGCCGTCAACGGCATCCTGCACCTGGCCTGGCATCCACGGCCGCAACGTTTCAGTCAGGATCAACCCGACGCTGCCGCGCGGCCGTTGAACCTGGATGAGGATCATCTCGGCGTCGAAAAGGCTTCCGACTTCCACTGGAATCAGTTGTTGTCTTTCGAGGCCTGCGTGCAGTGCGGCCGCTGCGAAACCGCCTGCCCGGCCTTCGCCGCCGGCCTGCCCCTGAACCCGAAGAAACTGGTGCAGGATCTGGCCGCGGCGGAACACCCTCGCGCCTCGGACGCGTCCTACACCGGCAATCCCCATCCCGGTCATAATGCTGGCGAGGCGCGGGGCGGTCCCGATGAACCCGTTATCGGGTCCATGCTGCAGCCGGATACGCTCTGGGCCTGCACCACCTGCATGGCCTGTGTCTATGAATGTCCCATGATGATCGAACACGTGGATGCCGTGATCGATATGCGCCGTTACCAGACTCTGGAAGCGGGCGCCACGCCGGGCAAGGGTGCCGAAGTCCTGCAGGACATGCAGGCCACGGATACCGTCAGCGGCCGTGCCTTGCGTTCGCGCCTGGACTGGGCGGCGGATCTGCGCCTGCCGGTTCTGGATGAACAGAATCATTGTGACGTGCTGTTATGGATCGGCGAGGGCGGTTTCGATCTGCGCAATCAGCGCACGCTTCGGGCGCTGGTCAAACTGTTGCGTGCGGCGGCTGTGGATTTCGCGGTACTGGGCGAAGCCGAACTGGACTGCGGCCATCTGGCCCGGCGCCTCGGTGATGAAGCGACGTTTGAGGATCTCGCCCGCCGTAATATCGCCGTGCTGGAAAACCGGAACTTCGATTGCATCGTCACCGCCGATCCTCATGTCTTACAGACTATCAAAAACGAATATCCGGCCTGCGGTGGTTATTACACTGTCGAGCATCATACGACCCTGCTGGCGCGCCTGGTACGGGAAGGACGAATCGAATCGCGGCAGCGTCTCGATATCCCCATCACCTATCACGACCCTTGTTATCTGGGCCGCTACAACGATGAATATGATTCACCGCGTGATATTCTCGCCGCGTTGGGTAATGACGTGCGCGAGATGGAACGCTCCGGACCGCGATCCATGTGCTGCGGCTGGGGCGGCGGCGCCAGTTTTACCGATATCCCCGGTGAACGCCGTATTCCCGATGTGCGCATGGAACAGATCAATGCCACCGGCGCCGGCACCGTGGCGGTGGCCTGTCCCAACTGCGCCGTGATGTTCGAGGGCGTGGTGCCGCCGCGCGCCGAGGTGGTCGACATTGCCGAACTGCTGGCCGACGCCGTGGAGGCAGCATGAGTCTGCCGCGCCGCACCCGGCCGCCGAGAGGCAATGGTGAGAAGAAACGCCGCGACCCGCGTGCGGAGTACAATGCTGCGGCGGATGAGATCGTTGCCAGGGAAGAAGCGCCCGCCGCGCCGGGAACGCGAACGCGCCGCGATCCCCGCGCCGAGCGCGGGCCGGCCACGCGCAAGGGAGAGAATCCGCGTCTCGATCGGGCGCGGCCGCTGCGACTGGTGGAAGACACCGCGGCGCCGGATCGTTCCGAACCGGAAACCGGGCCGCGAACGATTATTATCAATGAACCGGCCTGCTGGGTTCTGGCAATACCGGACCTCATTGAGGGCCGCCTGAGCGAACATGATCGTGATATTTTCGGCGCCGCGCGAACCCTGGCGGAGGCCCACGGCGGCGCGGTGGTGGCGGTGGTTTTTGACGATAATCCGGAACTGGGCAGCGCCGGGGCCGACCGGGTCATGCATTTTGGCGCATCACAGGCGGGCCGGTACGACCGGGATTGGTGCAGTGCCGCGATATGCGCGGCCATTGAAACACTTCGGCCGCGGCATATCGTCTTTCCGGATAACGACGGTGCCGGCGGCGACCTGGGCCGACGCGCGGCCGCCGCCCTGGGCGAGATGCCGGCGACCCGGGTGCAGAGCGTGGCCGCGGAC
>JBBDSH010000102.1:11252-15264 GCA_040905045.1 Gammaproteobacteria bacterium
GGCCGCCGCCCTGGGCGAGATGCCGGCGACCCGGGTGCAGAGCGTGGCCGCGGACCGGATTGTCAGCCGCGGTGACGGAGGTGCCACCGATTACAGACGTGAACCGCCGCGGTTCATATTGATGGCACCGGAGGCGGCGGATCCGGTGGAGGGCAGCGTGCATGAGGCCCGGCTTGTGGAACCGCCGGAGTGCACTTTGCCGGCCGGCGCAATCGAGGATTGCGGTTTGCTGCCGGCCGACCCGGCGAGCGTACCGCTGGCCGAGGCGGAATTCATTATCGCCGCCGGTAACGGCGTAAAAGACTGGCCGGCCTTCCATGCCGCGGCCGCGGCGCTGGGCGCTACCGAAGGCGCCAGCCGGCCGGTCTGCGACGCCGGCGCCTTGCCGCGGGATCGCCAGGTGGGCGCCTCGGGAACGCTGGTATCGGCACGCTGTTATCTGGCCCTGGGGATATCCGGGGCACCCCAGCATCTGCAGGGTATTGCCGATTGCGAGCATGTCATTGCCGTCAACGCCGACACCGGCGCCGAGATCCTCAAGCGGGCGGATCTGGGCGTTGTCGCCGACGTTCAGGAGGTCATGCCGGCGCTTGCCCGGCTGGCGGCGGAGCGGGGCGGCCATGATGCTTGATATCGCCGTGCTGGTTTCCGCCGGCCGCCACCCGGTTTCCGGCCGCCCCCGCTGCGCACCCAACGACGCCCGCGCCCTGGAACTGGCCCTGACCCTGGTACATCAATACGGCGGCAGCGTATTTGTGCTGCACGCCGGTGATCCGGAACAGCCGGCTTTGCCGGGGTATCTGGGCATGGGTGTGGCGGAACTGCATGTACTGCCCGTGCCGCACGGGAAGGATAGCCTGCCGGCGCTGGCGGATACCCTGCACCGCCGCCGCCCGGATATGATCCTCGCCGGTGTACGCGCCGAGACCGGCTGGGCCGGCGGCTGTCTCCCCTATGCCCTGGCGCGGGAACTGGACTGCCCCATTGTGCCGAATATCGATCGGGTCCCGATGTGCGAGGGCGGCATGACCGAACTGCACCAGGTCTGTCCCCGCGGCCGGCGCCGTGTATTGCGGGCGCCCGTGCCCGTTGTCATAACGGTCGACCCCGCGGCGCCGTCGCCGCGCCAGAGCGCCTTTGCCCGGGCCCGGCGCGGCCACATCATAACGGAGTCCTGGTTCGGCCCGGCCATTGCCGCTCCTGATCCGGGCGAGCCGGGCCCGGCGCGACGGCGACCCCCGCGTCTCCGTACGGCGACGGCCGGGGCCAGCGCCGAGCAACGTCTCCAGGCCCTGACCGGTGCCGCTGAAAATCACGGCCGGCTTGTGGAAACGGATAACCCGGACGAAGCGGCCCGCACAATCCTCGCTTACCTTGCTGAAAATGGTTTGATCGAATCCCGTGAAACGGATGGCCCACATAAATAGCGCAGGATTTTGAGACGGGTTCCACGCAATCACATCATTTCGGAATGTTTTTCCCGGAAAAATGGTCTAAATTGTAGTTGATTCACATGGTCCGCCGACGAGGAGCCAAGCTATGGACCAGACCGTTGCTTCCACCGTTCCCGTGCGTTACGGCTTTCTGCTCCTGCCGCAATATTCCCTGATCGCCCTGTCCTCGGTGCTTGAGCCCCTGCGCATGGCCAACCAGCTCAGCGGCAGGAAACTGTACGAGTGGGCGATCCTGACAGTGGACGGGGAGCCGGTCAGCGCCAGTAACGGCATGCTTGTCCAGCCGGATACCGGCATTGATAAAGCCGGCTATATGGATATGGTCTGCGTCTGCGGAGGTATAAATGTGCGTCTTGCCGGCGACAGGAAGGTATTCAACTGGGTCAGGCAACTGGCCCGTAAGGAGATCACCCTGGCCGGGATTTGCACCGGCTCCCACCTTCTGGCGCGGGCCGGGGTTCTGGACGGTTATCGTGCCACCATCCACTGGGAGAACATCGCCGCTTTACGCGAAGAGTTTTCGAAGATTGAACTGACCGATGAACTGTTCGTGATGGATCGGGATCGTTATACCTGTTCCGGGGGCATCGCGCCTCTGGACATGATGCTGACCCTGATCAGCCAGGAGCATGGTATCGAACTGGCGGCTGATATTTCGGAAGAATATATTCACGATCGCATCCGCACCACCAACGACAAGCAACGCAGCCCGCTGAAACTGCGCATCGGGCTGGGTCACGCCAAGCTGGTTGAAGCAGTGTGCCTCATGGAAGCCAATATCGAAGAGCCGATTCCGCTGGATGATCTGGCCCGTTACGCCTGCCTGTCGCGCCGGCAAATGGAGCGCCTGTTCAGGAAATACCTGAATACCGTCCCCATCCGTTACTATCTCAACCTGCGCCTGGGCCGGGCCCGTCAACTTCTGCTGCAGACCGACATGAGCATCACGGACATTGCGATAATTTGCGGATTCACCTCCACACCGCACTTCAGCAAGTGTTACCGGGATTTATATGGCTGGTCGCCGATCAGGGAACGCCGCCAGCCGGTATCCGGATACGAAAGGAAATCCGTTGCCAATGAGGAGGCGACGGAATAGATTATTCCTCCCGGCCGATTTTCCGGATGTCATGAATGCCGTTATTTCCCCATCGTCTTTTGAATTAATCATGTTAAGGCAGGTCTACTTATTTATGCGTTTTTTACTACACAAATTGTTCGTTCTGTTCCTGCTGTCCGTTGGCACGGCTCCGGCGGCAATGGATGGCAAGAGGTTACCCGCCGGTTTCTGGATAAGTGAAAAAAAGGACACGGTCGTGCGTATTGAACCATGTGGTGATGCCCTGTGCGGCTATATTTCCTGGGTCCATCCCGACGAAGAGCAGTTGACGCCGGCGGGCGAGCCCCTGTGTGAACAAAAGGTTCTGTGGGGCTTCGAGGAATCCTCCTCCGAACAGGGTTTCTGGAGGGGCGGCCGCATCTACCGGGCCGACAAGGACAAGGAATATTCCGGGCGCATACGCGTTCAAAACGATGATGAAATCGAAGTACATGGCTATATAGGACTGCCTTTCCTGGGTAAAACCTATACACTGACCCGGGTGCGGGAATCGGAGTATCCTTCCTGCACCGTACCCACTCCTTCTCTGACGGGCATAGCGGATGAATAGAAAATCACTGAGCGGTTTGTTTGCCGTGATTACGGTGACGGTATTGGCTTCCGGAATCGTGGCGGCCGGTGACGGCCGCTGGGATATCGCCGGGGAAGAACATCACGGCAGCAGGGCTATCACTGTTTATCGAGATGCATCGTGCGGTTGCTGCAAAAAATGGATCGATCATCTGGATAAGCATGGTTTTAACGTCACGGACAGGGTCGTTGATAATCTTGGATCGATTAAATATCAGAATCGTGTACCGGCGAACATGGCCTCGTGTCATACCGCCGTTATTGACGGGTATGTTATTGAAGGCCACGTGCCCGCCGACGATATCAAACGCATGATCCGTGACAAGCCGGACATCACCGGGCTGGCCGTGCCGCGCATGCCGGTCGGTACGCCGGGCATGGAAATGGGCGGCCGCTGGGATCCTTTCCATGTCTATCACTTTGCATCGGACGGCGAGACCGGGATCTTTCGGTCCTATCCGAATCAATGAGGTTCCAGTTAAATTATTCGCTTCCCGCCATCATCCTGGCAGCGATGATCTCCGCCTGTGCGACTGTCCCCGACTACGAGACGCCGACGGTCAGTGTTACCTCGTTTACTATGCTGCCGACAGGTTCCATGACGCCCCGCTTCAGGATAGGGCTGAATATTGTCAATCCCAATCGTATGCCACTTGAGCTCGATGGCATCGCCTACACTGTTTACATAGAAGATCATAAAATACTCACCGGTGCTTCCAATGACTTGCCGGTGATCGAGCCCTACGGTGAAGGTGAGGTAACTCTTTATGCTCTCACCAATATGATGGGCAGCATTGGCCTGCTCAGCGATCTGATGCGAAGTCCGCGCAGTGAATATCATTACAAAATTGATGCCAGGCTGGCTCCG
>JBBDSH010000103.1:0-15207 GCA_040905045.1 Gammaproteobacteria bacterium
CCACTCTGCCGGCGCCGCCGCGCCTTGCGGGAAAGGCCCTGGTCCGGCGCTGAACGCATCCTGATCCCCGTGTCGAGGTACTTACTCCACCCGGCCTGTCTTCCGGTTAATGTCTTAGACTCCCTGTTTCAACGACAACTGTACTGGAATGCGGAACATCAATATAGTCTGTCATCCGCACGGACACAGACGAGCAAAGTTCTTGAATAGAGAAGAAATATTGACTGCGACAACCGAAGGGGAGACGGCCTGTTTTCATTGCGGTGAACCGGTGCCGGACAATACCGATTTCACCAGTTTCATCGCTGGCGGGGAAAGAAGCATGTGCTGTGCCGGCTGCAAGGCGGTGGCGGAAACCATACGGGATTACGGTCTGGAAAAGTTCTATGACTACCGCACCGCCTCGGCACCCAGACCGGATTCGGTGCCGGAGGCGTTAACCCGGGAGCAGAAACTCTATGACGACCCCGCCATCCAGGCGGGTATTGTGGAGACTGGTGACAACGGCAACACGGCTTCCCTGATACTGGATAATGTCACCTGTCCGGCCTGTTGCTGGCTGATTGAAACGAGCCTGGGACGTCTACAGGGAGTGACTGAGGTCGCCGTCAACTATTCCAACAACCGCTGCCGTATCGTCTGGGACCCGGCGCGGCAGAGTCTGGGGCGGATCATTAACAGGATTGCCTCCCTCGGCTACCGGGCCTGGCCTTACAGTCCCGACCGCATGCGGCGGCAGATGGATGCGGAGCGCAAGGCCTACCTGCGCCGGCTGGCCCTGGCCGGATTGCTGGGCATGCAGGTCATGATGATCGCCGTGGCGCTGTATACCGGCGCATGGAGCGGCATCGAGGAACAATACCGGCGTTTCTTTTCCTGGCTGAGCCTGTTTCTGACCCTGCCCGTGGTGGTGTATTCGGCCGCGCCGTTTTTCAGCCGTGCCTGGCGGGATATCCGTCTGTTGTCGCCGGGCATGGACGTACCGGTTGCGCTGGGGATCGGTATTGCCTTCCTGGCCAGTTGCCGGAATACGATTAGCGGGGAAGGGGAGATCTATTTCGATTCCGTGGTCATGTTCGTCTTTTTGCTTTCCCTGGGCCGGTATCTGGAATTCATGGCCCGCAAAAAATCGGTTGAGCGTATCGAATTGCTGCGCAGTGTGCTGCCGGCCTTCGCCACCCGCATCATCGCGGACGACAATCATTATCGGGAGGAGTACGTGGCAGTGGCGGAACTGGTAAAAGGTGATCGGCTGCTGGTCCGGCCCGGCGAAGTGATCCCGGCCGACGGCGCCGTACTGGAAGGTGTCACCAGCGTGGATGAGGCCATTCTCACCGGAGAAAGCATGCCCGTGCGCAAAACACCGGGTTCTTTTGTCCACGGCGGCAGCAGCAACATCGATTCGCCGATCCAACTGCGGGTCGAGCACATCCAGCAGGAAAGCCTCATCGCGCGTATTCACCGGCTCATGGAAAAGGGTCGGGAGGTGAAACCCCGTTATGTGGCCCTGGCCAACCGGGTGGCCGGCTGGTTTATACTTTTTGTCCTGACCAGCGCCGCGCTCACGGGGTTCTATTGGTATCATACGGCGCCGGCGTCGTGGCTGCCGATCACGGTATCGGTTTTGATTGTCACTTGCCCCTGCGCCCTGTCACTGGCCATGCCGACGGCGTTTGCAGCGGCAACGGGCGCTATGATGCAGCGGGGTGCGGCCGTTATTCATCCCGGTGTCATGGAAAAACTGGCAGGCGCAACGCATGTTCTGTTCGATAAAACCGGGACCCTGACCCGCGGGCAACTGGCCCTGGAGCGGATCACGGTCTATGGCGATGTGGATCGGGATACCTGTCTGGGGCTTGCCGCGAGTCTGGAAAAACAATCGGAACACCCCATTGCACGGGCGATTAACGAGGCAGCCGGCGCCGCCGGCAATCGGCCGGCAATCGATGTCGTCAATCATCCAGGGGAAGGGATTACAGGCCGCATCGATGGCAGACGTTACTATCTGGGCAGTGACGATTTTATCCGCCGGCAGGCCGGCCTGGATGTGCCGCAGACAGGACGGTCCGGCGGCGAACAACCGGTGACGTATCTCGCCGATGAGAGGGCGGTGCTGGCCGGACTGGGTTTTACCGATACTCTGCGCGACAATGCCGGGGATGTCATACGGGAAATCCATGCCATGGGCAAGTCAACCGCGATATTGAGCGGCGACAATCCCGGCCGGGTCGAGGCGGTTACTTTGTCCCTGGGCATAGAGCAGGGTTGGGCCCGGCATTCACCGGCGGACAAACTGGCTCGCATCCGGGAATTGCAGGAAAAGGGAGCGGTTGTGGTGATGGTGGGAGACGGCGTTAACGATGCACCGGTGCTTGCGGCGGCGGATGTTTCCATTGCCATGGGCAGCGGCACGGATCTCGTCCGCGCCAACGCGGATATTGTTTTACTGGGCAATGATCTCGGTTCCCTGTCGGCGTTGCTGAAACTGGCGCGCGGCACCATGCGGATCATTCACCAGAACCTGGCCTGGGCATTGTCCTACAATGTGATTGCATTGCCGGCCGCGGCCGCGGGTTTCGTGCATCCCTGGATGGCTGCTATCGGCATGTCCCTCAGTTCCCTGCTGGTGGTGTTGAATTCGGGCCGATTGGGCAGACTGGAGGATTAATACACTGACTATTTACAACCCGGCATCGTTCTATGGAACACGCTGTAAATACATCCCCCGGATCAAGCCTGCCCCGGCCAAAGAGCCGGGGTTCGGGGCAGGCTCTGTACGCTCGACGGCAGTATCTCCCGGATCAAGTCCGGGACAGGCTATGCGGCCGACGGTTCCATAGAACGATGCCGGGTTGCCTGTTAATTCCTTGGTAAATGGAAATTATATTTTTATTAATCGGCGTCTCGGTGGTGTTTATCTTCGTCATCGCGCGGCTCTTTTTCTGGGCGGTCAAGTCGGGTCAGTACGATGATCTGGAAGGTCCGCGCCATCAGATATTGATGGACGATGACAGCACCGGATCGGGCATGACAGAGGAAGAGGACGCAGATAATGACGGGCATAAAATCGAACCCGGTTTTCGGGAGTAGTTTTCAAAAGGATCTCGCCAGGCGCGCAAAGTTCGCAAAGAGGTAAAAGTCCATAATTCCTTTGCGTGCTTGGCGATCCCCGGAGCAAGCCCGGGGCAGGCTTGGCGAGATTCATCATTATGCTTCCTGTTACCTACAAATTTTGCCGAAGAGCCGTAAATTTAAAGCTTATTGTTACCGTCATTCATGCTGATGGATGCGAGGGCTGGATTCCTGGTGGTTGCCGGACAGATGAGGCGAGATCAGTATGAATACGCCGAACAGGATAACGGCGGCGCCCGCCGCTTTCCGAAACAGACCCAGATGTTTCCAGGTGAGCAGCCGGCCGGCGGCCAGGCCCGCCGCCAGCATACCCGGCAGCGTGCCCAGGCCGAATGCCAGCATGTAAGTGCCGCCGCGTAGGGGATCGGCGCTGGCCGCCGACCAGAGCAGAACGGAATACACCAGCCCGCAGGGAATCCAGCCCCAGACAGCACCGACAATAATCGCCTTGTAAAACCGATCCGGAGGCAGGAAGAGTTTTCCGACCGGTTGCAGTCTCGCCCAGACACGCATGCCGGCACGCTCAATAATGTTCATGCCGGAAAACCACCCGCCCAGGTACAGCCCCAGAAATATCAGTATGACACCGGACAGCGTCTGCAGGACAAGATGCCCGACATGCCCCGTTGCTGAACTGAAGACGAAACCGAGCGTTGCCGTGAAGACGCCGGCCAGGGTGTAGCTGCCGATGCGGCCCAGATTGTAGCCCAGGGTCATCAGACCCTGCCGGAAACGATCACGGCGAATATTTTCGGGGACGCTCAGGCTGAGGGCACCGATGATGCCCCCGCACATGCCCCAGCAGTGCAGGGTGCTGAATACACCGATAACAAACGCGGCCAGATGATTGAGTTCAGCCGGCATGTGACGGGGGCGGGCTCAGCAATGCATTTGCGGTGGAAAGGGTCATTCTTGATCCATATCAATTCACGCCAGACTTATTATCCTAATATAACCTTACGAGGGATTGTTGAAACAGGAGGAAAACAATTATGGCACTTATACCATACGACCCCGCGGATATGATGAACCGGTTAAACCGGCAATTGGAAAATGCTTACGGCATGCCCTCGATATTCGGCGATGAAGAGAGCGATGTTATGACCAGCCGCTGGACGCCGGCTGTGGATATCAGGGAAGAAGAAAATGCCTATGTCATCCATGCCGACATTCCCGGAGTGGAACCTGACAAAATCGAGGTCCGCACGGAGAACAATATTCTCTCCATAAGAGGGGAACGGCAGGAAGAGAAAGAGGAAGACCGGGCCGGTTACAAGCGGATTGAAAGGAGCCGTGGAAGTTTTTACCGGCGCTTTAATCTGCCTGACAACGCCGACACGGACGGCATCAAGGCTTCATCGGCCAATGGCGTGCTGGAACTCAGAATACCGAAGAAGGAAACCGGCAAGGCGAGGAAAGTCAAGGTCAACGGCTGATCAGGTTTATCATACCGCTCCGTGTACGCATCCCGACGCTTCACCCCCCCTGAACACGGAGCGGTTTTTTTTTAGCGTATCAGGCGACGGAACTGCCGTGTTTCTGTACAGTGCCCGGGTTACACAGATTTTGCAATGCATCAATATTCTTGATGCGGACGTGTTTATGCTCGATTTCGATGAGTTTCTGTTTCTGGAAATTGCTTAATGTCCGGCTCACTGTCTCAATGGTCATGCCCAGATAATTACCGATTTCCGAGCGCGACATAGACAACTTGAATTCGGTGGAGGAATAACCCAGCCGCTGATAGCGGCTGGAAAGTGACGTCAGGAACGTTGCCATGCGTTCTTCCGCGTTCTTTTTCGTGATCGTCAACAGCAACTGGTGCTCATAACTCAACTCCCTGCCCAGGATGGAGTACAGTTGTTCGTTCAGGGCGGGTACGCGCCGGCAGATGTCGGTCAGATTGCTGTAGGGGAAGCCGCACAGGGAACTGGTTTCCAGGGCCACGGCGGTACAGCTGTGCCTTTTGTTGTCGACGCCGTCAAGACCCACGATTTCTCCGGGCAGATAAAAACCAAGCACCTGCTCATCCCCGGTCTCGGAGGCAGTGGTAATCTTGACGCAGCCGGAACGGACGGCGTAGAGCGCCTTGAATTCGTCGCCGTTGCGAAACAGTACGTCGCCCTTATGCAGGGGGCGGGTACGTTTGGCAATTTCATCGAGTTTTTCCAGATCCTCACGGCCCAGACCCCTGGGCAGGCACAACTCGCTCAGATTGCAGTTTTCGCAGGAGACCTTTATTTTTGAAAAATCAACAAGCTCCATATTCTTGAACCCGTATGGTTTCCTTTGTGGTCGATTATGAGACAGACTGGCACCTTGGGTCCAGGGAATAATCCGGATGGTATCCGTCCCGGCAGGAACGGGCCTGTTGATATGCCGATAAATCTCTCCGCCAAAATCCACGCCCATGACGTCTTCTTCCCGGCGGCGGCCGTGTACGCGGCATTGATTGTGCCGCTTTCCGTATACGCCCTCACATCCGGCAAGGCCTGGCCCGTGGGACTGCTCGGTGCCGGGCACGGGCATGAAATGATTTTCGGCTTTGTCCTGGCCCTGATAGCGGGTTATCTGCTCGGCTCTCTGTCGATTAAAGCAATACTGGTTATTTTCCTTCTCTGGTTTTTTGCAAGGATCGCCTGGCTGTTTTTTCCTTACAGCACCGTCGCCGCGGCACTCAGCCCGCTGTTCGCGCTCCTGCTGGCATGGCATACGGTACCGAAATTCCTTGCCGCCAAAAAATGGCGCAATCGCAGTATCAGTCCGCTGCTCCTGATTCTTTGTCTGCTGCCCCTGGTCTACGCGGCGATGATGCGAGGGCTCATTCCCGTCCACATATGGGACATGCTGACCAGCGGCGTGATACTGCTGGCGCTGCTCATGGCCTTCATGGGCGGCAGGGTAATAGCACCGGCGGCGGCCGGGCGTTTTTATCAGCTGGGCGTGAATCTGGAAACCCGGGTACAGCCGCGCCTGGAAGGCGCCCTCATCCTGTTGATCGGTGTTGCCGCCGTACTGGCGTTTTATCCCGGCACTCGGGACGTGGCGGGATTCAGCCTGTTTTGCGCCGGCGGAGTCGCCGCCGCGCGACTGCTGCGCTGGCGCTTGTGGCAATGCCGCCCGGGTATGGATCTGATCGGACTTGGAATCGGTTATGCCTGGCTGGCCGCCGGCCTGTGCCTGACCGGACTGGCATTGATACTGGACAATCAGATCAGCACGGCTCTGCATGTGATTACCGTCGGGGCGCTGGGTACGCTTTCCATTAATATCATGACGCGGGTGGGACCGCGGACCGGACAAAGGCAGACATTGCGCGCAATGGTACGGTTTTCGGCGACGGCCCTGATTGCCCTGGCGGTGCTCATGCGCATTGCAGCGGGCATCAGTGAGTCGGCGCAGGTTCCGTTCCTGTGGGGCAGCGCCTTGTGCTGGTCGACCGCGTTTCTGATTACCGCTGTCTGGTTTCCCATCAGACGCCAACCGGGCTCAACGAAGCCGTGAAACCGCGCTTGCGCCGTGACGGCCGGGTATATATATTTGGTATTTCAATTACTTGTTCTGTGAAATCATTCGATTATGCAACTGACTTCCCACACGGATTACGCCCTGCGTCTGCTCATCTACCTCGCGGTACACGACAACGAGGAGTCGCCCACCGTCCAGGATGCGGCATCCCGCTACGGCATTTCCGCCCATCACCTCGCCAAGGTGGCGCAGAAACTGGTGCAGCTTGGCTATATCTCCAGCCAGCGGGGCCGGGGTGGAGGACTGACGCTGATCCGGGATCCGGAACATGTCAATGTGGGCGAACTGGTCCGGGCCATGGAGCACCTGGACCTGGTGGAGTGTTTCCGCAACGATTCGGATTGCGCCATCAAGTCGGCCTGTCGGCTGAAATCCGCCATTGCCGAAGCGGGGGAGGCATTTATCCATGCCCTGGAGCGCTACACGCTGGCGGATCTGGTGCGGCCCCGTGCGCAAATCATCCGCCTGTTGGACATGGAATCTGTTACCAAGGATAGAATTGATAACAAGAAGTCTGCATAACTATCAGTTACATATAGAAATAACCTTGATTTATCTTACCGTTAACCGGGTTGCCCGCGGGCGTTTGCAAACCGGCTGATTCCGGCTTGACTTTAAATTGGTATTTAATATACTTGTTTTAAAATCAGCCTGAAACGGGAGTCAAAATAAAGCTGAGCGAAGAACAATATCATGACGTATGTCGTTACAGAAAACTGCATCAAGTGCAAACACACCGACTGTGTGGAAGTGTGCCCGGTGGACTGCTTTCATGAGGGTCCGAACATGCTGGTCATCGATCCGGACGAATGCATCGATTGCAGCCTGTGCGAACCGGAATGCCCGGTAAATGCCATTTTCGCGGGGGATGACGTGCCGGCCGATCAGCAGACGTTCATAGAGCTGAATGCGGAACTGGCCAGGGAATGGCCGGTACTCGCCGAGAAGAAAGACGCGCCCGAAGACGCCGAAGAATGGGACGGCAAACCGGACAAGCTGAAGTTACTGGAACGTTGACCGCACGGAAGTGCGTTCAGTGATAGATTCTAGATACTGTTAATACAAGCGGAGGAAACAACATGACAAAATCCATCATCGCCGTACTGTTTGCATTTTTATTGGCGTCGTCCCATGTCGCCGCGGAGGAAGGCATGAGCGGCAGCGAGGCTTGGCTGCCGGATTTGATCACGGATACGCCGGAGGAGGGCTTTGCCCTGGCGGTCAAGCTTTCACGCATGGGTGTGAAGACGACCCAGCCCGATATTACTGTTCTTAAAACACTGCGCGAGGCCTACGCCCGCGATCCGGACAGCCTCATCGCGGCCTCCCATGTGATCGCTGTGCACTTCCGGACCATCGCCGCGGCCAATAATTACTGGCGGGATTAAGTACTTCGAATTCCAGTACAGTTGCAGTCCGGGTTCAATACAGGGCGGGGCCATGGTGTTGAAGTGACTAGCGCCAGGGACGAGCGCGGGACCGAGCCAGGGATGGCTCGGGGAGCGGAAACACCATGACTCCGCCCTCGTGCAATATGCGGATTAAGCTCCCATTCTCAATACTCCAACGACAACTGTACTGGAATTCATAACATCTAAATAGGCAGTCACCCGGGCGAATCGGAGTTGCCGGTTGACAGGGTCAGCGCTTCGTCAAGCAATTGAATGGTATGACGGATGGGAATATCCGTGTAGGCGGCCAGCTGGGTCATGCAGCCCAGGTTGCCGCTGGCAATGACATCCGGCTGAACGGCTTCGATATCCGCGGCCTTGCGGCGGCCCAGTTCTTCCGCGATATGCGGCTGCATCAGATTATAGGTGCCGGCGGAACCGCAGCAAAAGTGATCGTTCTTGATTGGCAGAACCCGGTAACCGCAGGCCGTGAGTAGTTTTACCGGCGGCTGCCGTATGCCCTGGCCGTGCTGCATGGAACAGGGATTCTGATAGGCAACCTTCAGATCCCCGCCTGCCATCGTTTCCGGTATGTCGGGATCCAACTCGACCAGGTACTCGGTGATGTCCCGGCAAAGCCGGCTGACGGCCGCAGCGCCTTCGGCCAGCGCTTCATCCTGACGCATGATGTATTCATAATCCTTGAGCATGGTGCCGCAGCCGGAAGCGTTGACGATGACGGCCGCGAGTTCATGCTGCTCCACCTGATCCGACCAGGAGCGGATGTTACCGGCTACCCGTTTTTCCGCCGCCGCCCGTTTGCCGAGATGGTGTTCAATAGCGCCGCAGCAGTCGGCCTTCAGGATATGGACGTCGTAACCCAGATGATTCAGTACGCGAATGGTGGCGCCGTTAATATCATTATCCGTGACCTGTTGCACGCAGCCGGCGAGCAGGCCGACGGCGCCCCGGCGGGAAGCCGTCGTTTTGTAGACGGACTGCAGTTGCGGCGCGGCCGGCTGCATGATATCCGCCGAGGCGATCCGTGCCATCCTGCGTAAACGGCCCGGCAACAGGGGCTGCAGGAATTTCGTCCACTGCGCCGCTTTCAGCGCCAGGTAAAAACGCCGGGGGGACGGCAGCACGGCGGCGAACAAACGACGCTTCATCCTGTCCAGGAACGGCCGCCGGTAGATGGTCTCGATGTAGGCGCGTCCCTCATCGATCAAATGCATGTAATTGACGCCGGACGGGCAGGTGGTCATGCAGGACAGACAGGAGAGACATTGGTCGATATGTTTTACCACCTCGGGAGAGGGCGTCTGTTCGTTTTCCAGCATTTCCTTGATGAGATAAATGCGCCCGCGCGGGCTTTCCAGCTCGTCACCGGAAAGATGATAGGTCGGGCAGGTGGGCAGGCAGAATCCGCAGTGGACACAGTTGCGCAGTATCCGTTCCGATTCCCGGATGTGCGGATCCCGCAATTGCTCCGGCGTGAAATGCGTCTGCATCAGAGATCGCCCAGCCGGCCGGGGTTGAATATATTCTCCGGATCGAAACTGTGCTTGATACGTCGGCTCAATGCGGCCAGCGCCGGTGGTTTTTCCGAAAAGACGCCGACATTGCGTTTGACGGCTTCCGGCGCCCGATAGAGGACGGCGCTTCCGGAGAAGGAAGCCACTTCACGGCGTATGGTATTGATCTTGTCCTCGGAAGAAGCCTGGCATATGCCCACCCAGATCCAGCCCGCCGCCGCATCGGCATACCATTCGCAGCCGCCCAGTTGCTCGATGAGCCCGCTGATGTCCGGGGCGGCGGAGGGCGGTATGGAAAGTTTCATTAATGCAGGCGTGTGGTCGGGATCGGAAAAAACCTCGGCATCGCGAATGGATTCCCATATCCGGATTGAGTCTTCTCCCTCTACCAGCCTGTGATTGGCGCCGGCAGGCAAAAGGCCGGCGACGGCATCGGCGCGTTCCCGCAGCGAGGATTCCGTGCCTTCCAGACGCAGGGCGATGAAATTGCCGCCGATATCCGCTTGCCGGCGAAAAGCCGGTTGAATCTGTGCCGGTACAAGGGCGAGGCCGCTCGATTCACAATTGCTTTGCGCGATATGTGCTATCAGGCCGAATGCTTCCCGGACGCTGATATCCGTTATGACAAGCGTGGACGAAACCGGTGCCAGCGGCAAAACCTTGAAGGTGAATTCGGTGACGACGGATAGCGTGCCCCAGGAACCGGTCAGCAGTTTACCGAGATCGTAACCGGTGACGTTTTTAATGACGGAACCGCCGGATTTGTATTCTTCGCCGCGTCCGTTGACAGCCCGGATGCCGAGGATATGGTCGCGGGCCGCGCCGGCGACATAGCGCCGCGGTCCGGAGAGGTTACCCATAAACACGCCGCCGATGGTGCCCGCCGCCGTATTGCCGGGGTATAACCGGCCCGGTCGCGGCGGATCGAACGCCAGAGCCTGTCCGTGTCCGGCCAGTTCCTGCTCGATTTCTTCCAGCGGTGTGCCGGCTTTGGCGCTCATCACCAGTTCAGCCGGTTCGTAGGCGGTGATTCCACGTTGTCGATGCAGGGAAAGAACACAATCCGCATCCACCGGGTAACCGAACCCCGCCTTGGTGCCGGTTCCCTGTATGGCCAGGCGACGCTTTTCAGCCGCCGCCCAGGCGACGAAATCGCGGATTTGCTGGTCAGTATCGGGAGCGAAGTTTTCCGGCATCGGGGTTTCAGTGTGAAAACAGATTGATAAGTCTTTGTCTTTTGCAGTGTATCGGTTTTTACCGTCGGGGATAAGTGCAATTCAATCGCAGCTGTACATTGACTTTACTGCCAAAACGCAGAACGAATGGAACGGCCTGGTGGATCGCATCCGGCAGGTGGCCGACGATTTCGCCGCCGAAGGCTATGTGGCCCTGGCGGCGGACATGTATTCCGGCCGCGGCAGTAATCCCGAGGAAAACATGGCCCTGGTCGAGGAAACCATGGCGGACCAGAACGAATTGATTGCCAATCTCAATGCCTCGGTGCGTTTTCTCGAAAAACGTGATGATGTTACCGGCAAGGTGGCGGCCATCGGTTGGTGTTATGGCGGCGGCGTGGCTCTGAGTTTTGCCCTGGGCAGTGAGCACCATGACGGGACAGCCGTTTTCTACGGCCGGCTGCTGGACGACCCGGAGAAAATGCGGCACATCAATCACGAGATCTACGGCACCTTCGCCGGACAGGACCGGATGATCAGCCGGGAACAGGTGGACGCCTTCGTTGATGCCCTGCGCCAGGCCGGCATCGACAACGACGTCCATATTTATGACCACGTCGAACACGGTTTCTGGCTGCACGTGGATCGGGATCCGGAAACCAACCTGGAACCCGCCGTGCATGCCTGGGATCGCCTCAAGGCGTATTTGAAGCGCGTGCTAGGGGATTAGGTACGGGACTCAAAATTAGTGATCTCGCCAAGAGCGCCAGGTACGCAAAGTAAATTTAAGATTCTTATACCTTTGCGATCTTTACGTCCTCTGCGAGATCGATAAATCCTCGTTTGTGCGGGCATGATGTTACTGCTCTTGCACAGAGGTGTTAAGAGATATCAGTTTCAATACTCTACGGTCTCTGCGCGATCAGAATCAGCAATCGAAACCAGGCAAAAACAAAAACCGTGCAACGGAAGTTAGAATCGCGGCAGGTCGGGGAAGGAAAGTTTGCCCTTATGCACGTGCATGCGGCCCAGTTCCGCGCAGCGGTGCAGTACGGGAAACATCTTGCCGGGGTTCAATCGTCCGGCCGGATCGAAGGCGCATTTTACCCGTTGCTGTTGCTGCAGATCCGTTTCGCTGAAAAAGTCCGGCATGAGGTCCCGCTTTTCCACACCGACGCCGTGTTCCCCGGTCAGCACGCCGCCGACTTCCACACATAATTTCAGAATTTCCGAACCGAAACGCTCGGCCTTGTCCAGTTCCCCGGGCTTGTTGGCGTCGTAGAGGATCAGGGGATGCAGGTTGCCGTCGCCGGCATGGAAGACGTTGGCCACGCGCAGGCCGTACTCGGCGGACATTTCAGTGATGCGGGTAAGGACGTGGGATAACTTGTGTCTCGGTATGGTGCCGTCCATGCAGTAGTAATCCGGAGAGATGCTGCCCAGGGCGGGGAAGGCCGCCTTGCGTCCGGCCCAGAAGCGCAGACGTTCTTCATCGGATTCACTGGCCCGGACGGTTCTCGCGCCGCATTGATCCGCGATGACGCGAACCTGTTCCACCAGTTCATCCACCCGGGATTCCGTGCCGTCCAGTTCCACAATCAGCAGTGAACCGCAATCCAGGGGATAACCGGGGTGGCAGAAATCCTCCGCCGCGCGGATGGCCAGTTCGTCCATCATTTCGATCCCGGCCGGAATAATGCCCTGACTGATAATCTCGGCGACACAGGCGCCGCCGTCGTCGTTGTTCTCGAAACCGATCAACAATGCCCGAACCGATTCCGGCTCGTGCAGGATACGCACGGTGACCTCCGTCACCACACCCAGCAGTCCTTCCGAGCCGGTGATGAGGCCGATGAGATCATAGCCTTCCGGATCCATGTGCTTGCCGCCCAGGCGCAGGATGTCACCTTCCATGGTCACCACTTCCAGTCCCAAGATGTTGTTGGTGGTGAGGCCGTACTTGAGGCAATGCACGCCGCCGGAATTCTCACTGACGTTGCCGCCGATGGTGCAGGCGATCTGGCTGGAGGGATCCGGGGCGTAATAAAAACCCCGATCCCTGACGGCGTCGGTGATGGCCAGATTGGTGACGCCGGACTGGGCCACCACGCAGCGATTGTCGTAATCAATGTCCAGGATGCGGTTGAACTTGCCCAGGCCCAGGACGATGCCGTCTTCCAGGGGCAGGGCACCGCCGGACAGGGAAGTGCCGGCGCCGCGCGGCACCACCTTGATATTGCGTTCATGGCAGAGGCGCAGAATGCGCGAGACCTGCTGCGGGTCTGCCGGGAGAACCACCAGCATGGGCCGTTGGCGATAGGCGGTCAGGCCGTCGGATTCATAGGCATGCAGGGCGGGTTCGTCGACGACAACCTGATCCGGCTTGAGGAAACGCAGCAGGGCGTCAATGAGTTCGCCACGCTGGGACAGGATCGCGGCTTCCGGTTTGGGCATTTGCATGGACGGATTCTAACAAAGAATCGGGGTAAAGCCGTTGGCGATATTGATTGCGGTGATGTCTCCCCGGCAATACACGGAAAGTATTGAACTAATATATTAAATAAACAATGTAACTACCTGTATAATATAGTATTAGTGAAAGTGTAACCGTCGTCAGTACACTTGCATAAAAGTCGATGCCGGGGCGGCAAGGCGATTCATCCGGCGGTTTCCCGGTTGCTTTCATTGAGGATCCTGCCGCAGAAGGCCATAAAGCTCAGGGCGGTAATTTTCATGAACAGGCCATAGACCAGGGCCGTCACCGCATAATCGGGCACAGCCAGGATGGCCATGGCCAGGGTCAGAACCAGGGAGATATTCTGCACGCCCACTTCATAGGTAATGGAAATGACCTGTCCAGGCGGCAGACGGAAAAATCGCGCCGCAGCGTAACCCGAGGACATGGCGATCAGGTTCAGGAGCAGCGACACCACGCCGGCGGCCAGGAAGTTTTCCACAATGGTGTCGAAACTGGCGATGGTGTTGCCGACGATCACCATGATGAGGATGGCGATAGCTATCTTGCGCACAGGTTCCACCATCTTATCGGCAAACACGGGCCACAGGTGGCGGGTTATCATTCCCAGGGCAATGGGGAGAAGGGTCAACAGAGCAAGTTTTTGCATCACATCCAGGACCGGGAGTTCGACTATCAGGCCGTCACCGGAATACAAGGTCAGAGCCAGATAGGTCAGCAAGGGCATGGACACGACAACGACCATGCTTGAGATGGTGGTCATGGTCACGGACAGGGCCACATCGCCGCGGCTGGCAAAGACATAGCCATTGGATGTGATACCGCCGGGGCACGCGGCCAGGAGTATGAGTCCGATGGCGATGACGGGTGGCGGTGAAAAAATCTCCACCAGGGCGAAAGCCAGCAGCGGCAAGAGCAACAACTGGCCGGCGAGTCCTATCAACACGGCCTTCGGCATGACAATCACACGGACAATATCTTTTACGGACAGCGTCAGTCCCAGGCCCGCCATAATCATGAACAGACCGAACGGTACGACGATGGTGAAAAAGATCTGCGATGCGGGCATGGGCGGAATGTCAGGTATCAGTAAGTAAAGTCCGGTTTTGCCTGAGCTTGTCCGGCAAGGTTATTATTTATAGTGCTCCGACAGTGAGTGAGTCTACAGGCTGGACGACAGGGAGGACCAGCCTGATAGCTCGCTTGAGCAGCTTGTTATATTATTTAACATAATATACATTATGCGCAATTGTGGCTGGACGCCATGGCCCGGAGGTTTACCCTGTGAGCGGGCTCCGGGAGATCCTCATGGAAGGTTTTCAGGGCAATTTGCCCACCCCCCACCAACTGCAAGCCATCGCCGGTCTGACAGACGCTCAGGCGGCCGCGTACTGCTTTGCCAGCCCCGAGACCTACCGACGCTGGAAGCGTGACCGCAAACCCAACCCCGCGGCTCTGAGATTGCTCGCCATCCGTGCCGGCTGGGTACCGTGGCCCGGCTGGGAAAAATACCTGTTTTGCCGTGTCGATGGCCGCTTCTACCACGACGACCTGCGCGACGGATTCGAGCCGGGCGACCTCCCCCGCGTGCACTGGCTGGAACAGGCCTTACGGGCACGGGAACGCCCGTTCAGGGTTGACCAGGGCGGCGGGCGGCTGGAGAACAGCCAGGACAGGGACCGAGGCCGCGTCCTGGACTTCCCGGTTTCGCCAGAATCCGGTAATGCTGCGCTACACCATCGGGGCACCCCGAACGTGCCTCAGGGTCTGGTACGCGTCTCGCATTTTCCGCGTAAGGAGGCGCGGGAAATGAGGGCACCGGAAGCCTTTCAGCCGGAACCTGAACCGCCCCGGAGAGCAGCAGCGGGATGCGAAACCGGGATTTTGTGTTCGACTTGTTCCGTACATAGACAAGCCCAAGGGGCCGCCCCGGTACCCGCCGCTGCGCGGCGGGTACCAGAGCCCCCCGG
>JBBDSH010000104.1:0-6249 GCA_040905045.1 Gammaproteobacteria bacterium
CTCCAGGCTTTCCTTGGCGTCGCCGAACAGCATGCGGGTGTTCTCCTTGTAGAAGAGGGGATTATCCACTCCGGCATAACCGGAAGCCATGCTGCGCTTGAGGACGATGGTGGTCTTGCCTTTCCAGACCTCCAGGACCGGCATGCCGGCAATGGGGCTGTCCGGCACTTCCTGGGCGGACGGATTGACGATGTCGTTGGCGCCGATAACCACGGAGACATCCACATTCGGGAAATCGTCATTGATTTCATCCATTTCATAAACGATGTCGTAGGGAATACGGGCCTCGGCCAGCAGCACATTCATATGCCCGGGCATACGGCCGGCAACGGGGTGGATGCCGAAACGCACATTCACGCCTTTATCGCGCAGGGTCTTGGTGATTTCGTTGACCGTATGCTGTGCCTGGGCCACGGCCATGCCGTAACCGGGCACGATCATGACTTCCTTCGCATCGGCCAGCAAAGCGGCGGTTTCCTCCGCCTCGATGGGAAAGACTTCGCCTGCCTCATCGCCCCCGGCAGCGGGAGCGCCGCCGCTGGATCCAAAGCCGCCGCCAATCACCGCCAGGAATTTGCGGTTCATGGCCCGGCACATGATGTAACTGAGAATCGCACCGCTGCTGCCCACGAGTGCCCCGGTGACGATGAGCAGGTCATTACTGAGCATGAAACCGGTAGCCGCGGCCGCCCAGCCGGAATAGCTGTTCAGCATGGATACCACTACCGGCATGTCGGCACCGCCGATGGCCATGACCATGTGAATACCGAAAATAAGGGCGATAGCCGTCATTATGGCCAGGGGCATCAGACCCTGACCCGCGGCCGATTCGTTGACGAATTCGATACCGAACCAGATGGCGCCCAGCAGCAGGAGCAGGTTGAACCAGTGGCGGGCAGGCAGGATCAGCGGTTTGCTGGTAATGCGGCCGCTGAGTTTGCCGAAGGCGATGACCGAGCCGGTAAAGGTCACCGCCCCGATGAGGACGCCGAGATAGGTTTCCACATCGTGGATGGTTTTATCCACCCCGGTCAGGCCGGGCCCGTGACCGAGAAAATTGGCGAAGCCCACCAGTACGGCGGCCAGTCCCACCAGACTGTGCAGAATGGCAACCAGTTCCGGCATCTGGGTCATGTAGACGCGCCGGGCGAGGGTAAAGCCGATAATGCCGCCGATGATGAGGCCGCCGAACAACAGTTCATAATTGGCCGTGACCGTGCCGAATATGGTGGCCAACAGCGCGATGGCCATGCCGGTAATGCCGTAAATATTTCCGCGGCGGGCGGTCTCCTGATGGCTTAATCCGCCCAGAGCCAGGATAAAGAGTATGGTGGCGGCGATATAGGAAGTGGTAATCAATCCTGCAGGCATGATTCGTCCCCCTTATTTCCGGAACATTTGCAACATGCGCTGGGTAACGGCAAAGCCGCCGGCGATGTTGATGCTGGTTATAAGGACGGCGAATCCGGCCAGATACATGATCCATTTCTCATCAGAGGATATCTGGATTAAAGCGCCGATAATGATAATACTGCTGATGGCATTGGTGACGCTCATCAGCGGCGTGTGCAGTGCCGGGGTGACGTTCCAGATGACCATGTAACCGATAAAACAGGCCAGTACGAACACGGTGAAATGCGCCAGGAAATCCGGCGGTGCAACCAGTCCCAGCCCGAACAGCGCCAGACCGCCCAGGGCCAGGATCAGCACCGATCCCCATATACTCGGCTTTTTCTCTTCTATAACCTTGGAAGCCGGTCCCCGGGCTGTTTCCTTTTTCGGCGGCGGTGCCGCTGAGACCTTGATCTCGGGCGGCGGCCAGGTGATTTCACCGTTTTTAATGACGGTTGCGCCCCGCACGGCTTCATCCTCGAAATCCACCATTATCTCGCCGTTCTTTTCCGGACACATATCGGTAAGCAGATGCCGCAGGTTGGTGGCATAAAGCTGGCTGGACTGGGTGGGCATACGGCTGGGCAGATCGGTGTAACCGATGAGGGTGACGCCGTGCTTGATAACGACCTGGTCCTTTTCCGTCAGTTTGCAGTTACCGCCCTGTTCCGCGGCCAGGTCGACGATAACACTGCCTTCCTGCATGGACTGCACCATTTCCTCGGTGATCAACTCCGGTGCGGGCTTGCCGGGGATCAGGGCCGTGGTAATGATAATATCCACTTCCTTGGCCTGCTCGGCGAAGAGTGCCATCTCCGCCTTGATGAATTCCTCGCTCATGACCTTGGCATAACCGCCGGCACCGGAGCCTTCCTCCTCGAAATCCAGTTCCAGGAATTCCGCTTCCAGGCTTTCCACCTGTTCCTTGACCTCCGGGCGGGTATCGAAGGCGCGCACAATGGCACCCATGCTGACGGAGGCGCCGATGGCGGCCAGGCCGGCGACGCCGGCGCCGATGACCAGGACCTTGGCGGGAGGGACCTTGCCGGCCGCGGTAATCTGTCCTGTAAAGAAGCGACCGAAATGCTGGGCCGCCTCGATGACGGCGCGGTAACCGCCGATATTGGCCATGGAACTGAGGGCGTCCATCTTCTGGGCCCGGGAGATGCGGGGAACACTGTCCATGGCGAGGGCCGTTGCGCCGGTAGCGGCCAGCCTGTTCAGCAGGTCTTCATTCTGGCCGGGCCAGATGAAGCTGATCAGGGTATGTTCGGGTTTCAGTAACTCGGATTCATGCATGCCCAGGTCGGGATGCTGTTCCGGGGCCCGGACCTTGAAAATAATATCGGCGGAAGACCACAGTTGCCGGGTATCCGTGATGATTTCGACACCGGCCTCGCGGTAGGCGTCATCGGTAAATTTCGCGGCTTCACCGGCCCCGGCTTCCAGGGCAACGGAAAAACCGAGTTTCTGCAGTTGCTTTGCCGCCTCAGGCGTGGTGGCAACGCGTTTTTCACCCGCGTGAACCTCTCTGGGTACACCGATTTTCATCGAATCTCCCCCATATCATTAGTGGATTGTAGATACCCGGAGGACCGCTTGTGCCCGATCAGGCCATGCGTGACACCGGGTTGGCAGGTACCACTCAACCAGTTTTTATTGAAATTCCTCGGCTGTGCTTACTCGACGAAACAGCCGGCCCCGTCCGGGGCGTAGTATTAGAATCCATCAAACCATTTAATCCTAGCATGTAACTGTTAAAAAGTTAAAACCGGCAAAAGGGGCGGCAATAAAAAACCCGGCCGAAGCCGGGTTTTGAAGTACATCAGGGACGGGTCATCGCTCGCCGGCGAAGGCCGCCAACAGGTGGAGGAGACTGAGGAACAGGTTATAAATGGAAACGTACAGGGTAATGGTCGCCATGATGTAGTTGGTTTCGCCGCCGTGAATCATCTCGCTGGTCTGGTAGAGTATCAGGCCGGACATCAGCAGGACGAACATGGCGGAAACCGCCAGTGACAGGGCCGGGATGCTGAATATCCAGGCGCCCAGACCGGCCAGGAAGGCGACCAGAATGCCGACCATGAGGAAACCGCCCATGAAACTGAAATCCTTGCGGGTGGTCAGGGCGTAGCCGGACAGTCCCAGGAAGATGACGCCGGTGCCGCCGAGGGCCGTCATGATCAACTGCGTACCATTGGAAAAGTTGCTGATATAGGCGTTCAGCAACGGCCCCAGGGTCAGGCCCATGAAGCCGGTGAGGGCGAAGACGGACAGCAGACCCCAGGCGCTGTTGCGCAGTTTGGCGGTCAGAAAGAGCAGGCCGAAATAGCCGCCCAGCGTGATCAGCGGCCCCATATAGGGCATATTCATAGCCATGGCAATGCCCGCCGTCAGGGCGCTAAACAGCAGCGTCAGCGACAGCAGCGTGTAGGTATTTCTGATCAGTTTGTTGGTGGCAAGGACCGACTCGGTGGAACCGGTTACTGCATAGGGCTGTTGACTCATTGCGTCTTCTACCTCCGTTTCAGGACTACAGTCTATATTGAAGATTGTTGTACCTAAATTCAAGATAAACCGGGTATTGCAAATCAATAAATTGGACACTCTCTTTCCCGGCAAGTTCTCCGCAAGCGCTCCGGCACAAGGATATTTTCCAGGCCGGGCCGGGACACCCCCGGAAAATCCCGTGCCTGTATGACGGGGCTCGTCAGGTCGGTTAGAATGGCTGGCCTGAGTTACGGCCGGCCCGCAGGAAATATACAGGCTGATTATGCTTGTTACTTATAACTTGTGACTGCAGTTCCGGAGAGGTGGCTGAGTGGTCGAAAGCGGCGGTCTTGAAAACCGTTGACCCGCAAGGGTCCGGGGGTTCGAATCCCTCCCTCTCCGCCAATCAACTTTGGTCTGTTATCCTTTCAGTACGCTATCCGTGAACGACTGTCCCCGTCTGATCTGGTATCATTCTGTCCCGTATGTGCAGGCGCCCGCCCGTCATCCGTAAAACTTCGACAAAAACACAGAAACCGGAATACAGCAAAGTATGTCAATAAATTCGAAGATTCCCGCCACTCTGATCCCCGGTGACGGCATCGGTCCGGAGATCGTGGCAGCCACGCTTTCGGTACTCGATGCCCTTGATGCGCCTTTTGAATGGGACCGGCAGATTGCCGGCATGGAGGCGATGGACCGGGGGCTGGATCCGCTGCCCGAAGAGACCCTGGAAAGCATTCGTTCCACCCGACTTGCGCTGAAGGGGCCGTTGACGACACCGGTCGGCAGCGGTTATCGGTCCGTTAACGTGCGCCTCAGGGAAATCTTCCAGCTTTTTGCCAACGTTCGCCCGGCCCAGACGTTCGTGCCGGGCGGTCGTTACGAAGACATCGACCTTATCCTGGTCAGGGAGAATACCGAGGGACTCTATGTCGGAGTGGAGCATTATATTCCCATTGACGATGATCCCCATGCCGTGGCGGAGGCCTCCGGTATCATTACCCGCAGCGGCTGCCGCCGCATTGCCGAATTTACGTTTGAGTACGCAAAAAAAATCGGTCGCAAGAAAGTAACCGTCGTCCACAAGGCCAATATTCTCAAGGCCCTGACGGGGCTTTTTCTGGAAACCGTCCTTGAAGTGGGGGAGCGTTACAAGAACGATCTCGAGATAGAGGAAAGGATCGTCGATAACTGCGCCATGCAATTGGTACTGAATCCGCAACAGTTCGACGTTATTCTCACGACCAACATGTTCGGGGATATCCTGTCCGACGAGATAGCCGGTCTGGTAGGCGGCCTGGGTATGGCGCCGGGGGCGAATATCGGCAAGGACGTGGGCCTGTTTGAGGCCGTGCACGGTTCGGCGCCGGACATTGCCGGCAAGGGGATTGCCAATCCGACGGCGCTGTTACTGGCGGCCGGCTTGATGCTCGAGTATGTCGAACATAATGAGAGTGCGGTACGACTGAGGCAGGCGATTCATACGGCACTGGAAAACCCCGAAACCCGCACCGTCGATCTGGGCGGCCCGTTGTCCACGCATCAATATGCCGACAAGCTGATTGAGATCCTCCGCGAGTGAGGAGTGAGGGGTAAGGAGTAAGGAGTAAGGGGTAAGGAGTGAGGAGTGAAGAAGAAAGACTGTTTGGATTTCAGGCGACTTGTTGCTGCTGCAACAAAATAAGGATTAGTTTATCTACTGGATTCTGGCGTGCCAAACTGTGTAAAAACGTCATGAGCGCAGCATAAGCAAGCGCAATAGTTTTCACACAGTTTGGTGTGCCAGGATGACGGTTTCTCCTCACCCCTCACTCCTCACTCCTCACTCCTTACCCCTCACTAGATCTGTTTCAACTGCGTCAGGACGGAAGTGGTCTGTTTCAGGCGCTCGATGACCGTATTGACGAAGACCTTCAGAAAACGCAGTTGCGTCGATTCGTCCGCCCTGTCCAGGGTGGCTGAATTGACCTTGATGATATTGGTTTCCGTTTTTGCCACGACGGAAGCGGTTCGTTCGGTGTCTGCCAAAAATCCCATTTCGCCGAAACAGTCCCCTTCCTTGAGCGTATCCAGTTGCTGCCCGCCTTTTTCGATGGTGACGACGCCGGAAAGCAGTATATAGAAAGAGTTGTCCAGTTCGCCTTCCCTGATAATACATTCTCCGGGTTTATAGGCCTGCCAGTTGCTGGCCCTCACCAGCCCCCAGATTTCGGCATCATTGAAGCCCCGGAAGAAACCCAGCCGCTTGAGGGAATCGAATTTCTCGCGCAGGGAGTCCTCGGATTCCAGTTTTTCCAGGTCATCGAATATCAGCGCCAGGTCCGCCGCCAGATCCAGACCCGAGGAATAACGCTTGCTGCTCTT
>JBBDSH010000104.1:6349-14553 GCA_040905045.1 Gammaproteobacteria bacterium
AACTGGGTCGATGTCAGATCGCCCCGGTTGATGCGTGCAATACTGAAATCCGAAAGCCGTATGTCGCGATCCTCGGTGAACAGTATATTGTTCGGTTTGATGTCCCGGTGAATAATCCCCTGGCGGTGGGCGTAATCCAGGGCCTTGGCGCATTTGAAAATGATGCCGATCGCCTCCCGCAGGGACAGCAGTGTGTCCGGCTGGCAAAAGGCATTCAACGTCTTGCCCCCGGGGATGAACTCCATGACCAGAAAACAAAGATCCTCATCCACATCTGCATCGTAAAGACTGAGAATGCTGGGGTGATCGAGCACACCGGCGGCGTGGGCTTCATTGAAAAACAGTTTTCGGAAACGTGCTCCCTCGGTGTCTTCGGAAGTGAAATGGGGATGGGCAACCTTGAGCGCCACCGTCCGGTCAGCAAAAGGATCGTGGGCGGAATAGACGGTACCCATGCTGCCTTTCCCGACTTCCTCAAGGATTTCGTATTTACCGATGGTTTCCGGCTTTGAGGTAACCGTATGGAAGGTACTGTCGTACCCGGTAGGGGAAGATGACGACATAATCAGCCTGCTAAAGTATTACCGCATGATTATTATTGTGCCTCTGAATAAACCGAGGCTTCTGTTTACACAGATACTATACGGCACAGTATAGCTTAAAAACAACGGGGCGAATTGCTGTACGCGCCCGAAAAACGGTAAAAAGCCGGGCCGGAGAGTAGGGCAGATGTGAGCCGGTAGAGCAATCCGGGGCAGGCGTTCCCGGATTACGCTGCGCGCATCATCCGGGCTACGGGACTGAAGTCATAGGCAGGCACAAATCCAGATCTGTTTTGGCCACAGAGGTCACAGAGGACCACAGAGTGTATGCGGCGTGGGAAACAGAATTCTCTGTGTATCTCTGTGACCTCTGTGGCTAATATCAACAGAGTAACACTTGATTCAACTCAGCTGGATACCGCGGCGATGGCGTATTCGTGATTGAGTGGTTCAATCAGTTCCTTGTGCAACCGGCGGACCGCCGACTCATAATCGTCTTCGGAAACGATAAACTGCATGTCCACCTGACGCATGGATTGATGCAGCGCCAGTACGGAAATATTGGCATCGGACAGGGATTTGACCGTCTTTGCCAGTATTCCGGGGACCTGCATGTCGCTGCCGATGGCCGAGACAATGGCGACCCGTGTGGTATTGATGTCCGCATCGGGAAAGCGTTTTTCCAGTTCCTCGACGATCTTGTTGATGGTTTTCAGGTTGGTATCGACAAAATGCGTAATGGTATTGGCATTGAGATCCTTGGACATGATCTTGACCTTGCACTTTTCCAGTATCTCCAGAATGGCCTTGTCATGATGATTGGTATTGACCATGTTCTGGTCGAATACCTCGATGGCCGAGACATGGGAATGTCCCGCAATGATCTCCACCCTGGGCGTTTCACTGATGTAATCCCCCGTAATCAATGTGCCGCCGTGCTCGGGTTCAAAGGTGTTCTTGACCCTGAGCGGGATGTTGTTTTCCCGTAAGCCCCGCGCGGCCATGGGATGGATCGCTTCCATGCCCAGGTTGGCAAGCTGGTCCGCCACATCGTAGTTGGTACGGCCGATAGGTACGGAGGCTTCTTCCCCGACAATACCGGGATCGGCACTGCTCAGGTGATATTCCTTGTGGATGATAGCTTCCTCCGCCTTGCTGAGCACGGCGAACCGGCTGAATGTCATTTCCGTATAACCGCGGTTGAATGTCTTCATCAGGCCTTCGGAGCACTGCGTATAACCGGTGACGATGGGCAGTTCGGCATCCAGCCGGAATTGCTCCAGGGTTTTGTTGATTTTCACATCCATGGGCATGTTCGCCTGCTCGCGCCAGCCCGTCATGTCGATGAAACGGGCGTTGACGCCTTCATCGCTCAGGAGGATAGCAGTGTTGAAGGCACTGTGCGCCTCGCCGAGCGAGGAAAGCATTTCCCGGATCGTGTACAGGTGCTCCGTCAACTGGAAATGGCCGTAGGAACAGACTCTCTGCAGATCCATAAGACAACTGCGTACGCCCTCGATGCGTTCGGTGATAAAGGAATCGGCCTGTTCGCGGATGAGTGGATTGGTGATGAGTTCCTTGTTAATAGAAAGGACATGGTCACATACTTCATCCAGCGCTTCCTGCCATGCATATTCCTTTTCGGAACTGGTGAACAGGGCATAGACACCGGGTTTGTCACTGTTTTTGTGTTCCAGCAGGCGGTCGGTGACGCCACCGTAGGCGGAAACAACGAAAATCCTGTTGTAAATGTCCTTTTTCTCCTTGCTGCGCAGGAAAATATTGTCCCTGACGGCGGGGTACTGGCTCATGGATGTCCCGCCGATTTTTTCCACTGTGTGCGTCACAATCTATTCCTCGTTAATTTCGGCTTTGAATTCATTTAGCAGAGTACCGGATGCCGCGCGGCGGCTTCCGGTCCTCCGTGTATTGCTATACAGGCCCGTTATCAGCTCGCCTTGCTCATGGCCTCGCCCATGACTTCAAAGACGCTGGCCGAGAGAATGTCGAGACCTTCATTGAGTTCCTTTTCGCTGATGGTCAGCGGACACAGGCATTTCACCACCTGATCTTCGGAACCGCTTGTTTCGATGATGAGGCTCTTCTCAAACGACTTCCTGCAAATCTTCTTGGCGATCCAGGAAAACTCACCCTCCGGGCAGTTCAGCCCCTGCATCATGCCCCGGCCCCTGGCCTGAATCATATTTTTGCCGTGATTATCGGCGATTTCCTTCAGGCGGGTGCCCAGAATTTCACTCTTGGCCTGGATTTCCTTCTGGAAAGTATCGTCGGACCAGTAGCGCTTGAGCGCCTCGGTAGCCGTGACAAAGGCGTGGTTGTTGCCGCGGAAGGTACCGTTATGCTCGCCGGGCTTCCAGGTATCGTATTCCGGCCGGATCAGCGTCACCGCGAAGGGCAGGCCGAAGCCGCTCAGGGACTTCGACTGGGTGACGACATCGGGCTTGATGCCGGACGGCTCGAAACTGAAAAAGGTCCCGGTCCGGCCGCAACCGGCCTGGATGTCGTCGGCGATAAGCAGCATGTCATGGGCACGGCATATCTCTTCCAGCCGTTTCAGCCATTCGTTGCGGGCAACATTGAGTCCGCCTTCGCCCTGAACGGCCTCGACAATGGCCGCGGCGGGCGGATCGATGCCGCTGCTGGGGTCGTTCAGCATGGCCTCAAGCAGGTCCAGGGTGTCGAAATCGTCGCCCAGATAGCGATCATAGGGCATGTGCGTGACACCGGTCAGGGGGATACCGGAAGCACCGCGATGATGTTCATTGCCGGTAGCGGACATGGCGCCCAGGGAGACACCGTGAAAGCCGTTGGTAAAGGCGATGATATTGTGGCGGCCGGTGACATTGCGGGCGATTTTGAGGGCCGCCTCGACGGTGTTGGTGCCCGTGGGACCGGTGAACTGGACCATGTAGTCCATACCCCGGGGTTCCAGGATCAGGCTGTTGAGGGCGGTAAGAAATTCTTCCTTGGCCCGGGTGTGCATGTCCAGGCCGTGGGCGATGCCGTCGTTCTGGATGTACTCCAGCAGCTTTTCCTTGAAATAGGGGTTGTTATGGCCGTAATTCAGGGTGCCGGCACCGGCCAGAAAGTCCAGGTAGGCGTTGCCGTCCACATCATAGAGATAGCTGCCGCGGGCCTTGTCAAAGACCACGGGGAAGGACTCGGCGTAGCTTTGCACCGAAGATTCGACTTGTTCAAAAATATCCATCGTTTTGACCTTAAAGTAGGGTGTTGGTTGATTGTATTGTGATTAATTCTGGCAGTTCTGTGTACCCGACGATACCGATTTCCGGAGCCCTTTCATCGGGCCTGTATATATTAAGTATAGAACCTTTCCGCCTCCCGGGATTAACACTTGGCCGGTAATTTTGCACTGCATCACGCCGATTGAAATCGTACGCCTGGAAGAGGGTATTGCGGCCACCCTGGCCGGCTGATATTGCAGAACGCCGGTTCGGGACCGTTCCTTTGTCGGGGAGCTTCTTCGTCACCGATTCAGGCATTGAAACTGTGGATGGGTATTAAAACATAAAATCATTTAGAATACTAATCATATTTCGAGCGACCGGATGTTAAGCAGTTCTAATAATAAACTACAACTACTTGTATTATAAGTCTATATAAGATAGTATTCAGTGATTGCCAGCACATTCAATGCATAGTGCTGTTGATATTAACGGCGTCAGAAGAATGTCGGGATACTTATAATCCTCTTATCTTAATAACAGCGTTTCAGGTCAGATTCATGAACGGAATACAGATAGAACATTACGAAGAACTGCTGGTGGCGCTACGCCGGGTGAGCCGGGCAACGGACCTGCATTCCCGGCAGTTAATCAAAACCTTCGGCCTGACGGCGCCGCAGTTGCTGATCCTCCGCAACATCCGCAATGAATACGCAGCCACGGCCTCCAACCTGGCCAGAAGCATCAGCCTCAGTCAGGCCACCGTCACGAATGTTCTGGATCGCCTGGAAAAAAGGGGCCTGATCCGGCGCAGTCGCTCCACCGAGGACAAACGTAAGGTTAATGTACTGCTGACGGAAAAAGGGGTTGAACTGCTGAAAAAGGCGCCGGGTCCGTTTCAGGAATCCTTCATTGAGCGCTTCCGGAAATTGCCGGAATGGGAACAGTTGATGATCCTGTCCTCGGTACAGAAGATCGCGGACATGATGGACACGGAAGAACCGGACGTTGCGACGGCGGTGGACATGGACGGCCCGAGACTTCACCTCACGGCCAGAGCTCCGGATATGGAGGAAACCACAAAATAGCCGCGCTGTCTGTCGTCGCCGCTATTCCCCGGATGAATTCCCGCCTTCCGCCGTATTCCTGAAAATTCGCGAAGCACCGATCCGAAACCGTTGACTGACAGGTTATGATGGCAGAGTTTTCCTCACTGGCGGACAATCATTCCATACAAGAACATGAAGAACTCTGAATTTGACCCTGGTTGCCGGGACTGTCCGCGCCTGTCCGGCTTTCTCGATCAGGTGCGGCTCGATTACCCGGATTACCACGCCGCCCCGGTTCCGCCCTTCGGCAGCCGCCAGCCGCGGCTGGTTGTGGTCGGTCTGGCGCCGGGCATGCACGGTGCCAATGCCACGGGCCGGCCCTTTACCGGCGATTACGCCGGCATCCTGCTGTACCAGACCCTCTACGAATACGGCTTCAGCAACCGGCCCGTGGCCGAATCCCTGAACGACGGGCTGAAGCTGCGCAACTGCCGTATCACCAACGCCGTCAAATGCCTGCCGCCGCAGAACAAGCCCACGGGCGCGGAGATCCGCACCTGCAACCGCTATTTGCGCCGGGAACTGGCCGGGCTGCGGGGGCGGGTGGTGATCCTGGCCCTGGGACGCATCGCCCATGAAGCGGTATTACGTGCCCGGGACAGGAAACTGCGGGACTATCCTTTCGGCCACGGTGCCTGCCACCAGCTGGACAAGGATCGCTATCTGCTTGCCTCCTATCACTGCAGCCGCTACAACACCCAGACGCGGCGGCTGACGCCGGCCATGTTCCGGGCAATTTTCGATAAAGTACATGAATTATTAGCTATAACTAATTAATAATAATGGAGTTTAATTCGAAATCTTTCATCAAAAGCCTGACCTCGCGACCGGGCGTCTACCGCATGCTGGACGAGTCCGGCACGGTCATTTACGTGGGCAAAGCTGCCAACCTGAAGAAGCGTGTCGGCAGCTACTTCGGCCGCACGGCGGACTCGCCCAAGACCCGCGCCATGGTGAAGCAGATCCGGGACATCCAGGTCACTGTCACGCGCACGGAAGGCGAGGCACTGCTGCTGGAGAGCAATCTCATCAAGGAGCTGCGGCCGCGCTACAATGTCTTCTTCCGCGACGACAAGAGCTATCCCTATCTGTACCTGAATACCCGTCACGATTTCCCGCGCCTGAGCTTCTACCGTGGCGCACGTGGCGGCAAGGGCCGTTATTTCGGGCCGTTCCCCGGCGCCGGCGCGGCCCGGCAGACGTTGAACCTCACTCAGAAACTGTTCCGTCTCCGCCAGTGCGACGACACCTTCTTCCGCAACCGCAGCCGGCCCTGCCTGCAATACCAGATCAAGCGGTGCTCGGCGCCCTGTGTGGGCTACATCGATATTGAGGAATACCGCCGCGATATGGACAACGCGGTGCTGTTCCTGGAAGGGCGCAATGAAGAAGTCATTGATGCGCTGCTGCGGCCCATGCAGGAGGCCTCGGAAAAACTGGAATTCGAACGGGCGGCGCAGTACCGGGACCGGATCGCCAGCCTCCGCCGCATCCAGGAATCCCGGCACATCACGGCCCCGGCCGGGGAATCAGATATCATCGCCTGCAGCATCCACGCCGGCCGGGCCTGCGTGCAGGTCTTTTATATCCGCGGCGGCCGCAATCTGGGCAACAAATCCTGGTTTCCCAGGCATAATCCGGAAGAAACGGAAGACGCCATTATCGGCGCCTTTCTGTCCCAGCATTACCTGGACGAGAGACAGGAACGCACCATCCCGCCGGACATTTATATGAGCCACAAACCGGAAGACGCACCCTTGCTGGAAAAGGTGCTGACGGAAAAGGCCGGCCGGCCGGTGCGCCTGCGCCGGCCCGGGCGCGGCAGCCGGGCGCGCTGGCTGGACATGGCCCGGGAGAACGCCGACATCGCCCTGCGCCACGAACTCTCCAGAAACGCCAAATACGCCGAGCGCCTGGACCAGTTACGGGATCTCCTGCGGATGGAGGAAGCGGTGGAACGGGTGGAGTGTTTCGATATCAGCCACACCGGCGGCGAGGCGACGGTGGCCTCGTGCGTGGTGTTCGGCGCGGAAGGCGCGATCAAATCCGATTACCGGCGTTTCAATATCGAGGACATCACCGCCGGTGACGACGTCGCCGCCATGCGTCAGGTTATACAGCGGCGTTATACGCGCATCAAGAAGGAAGAGGGCGTGCTGCCGGACGTGATCCTTATCGACGGCGGCAAAGGCCAGGTGGGCGGTGTCCGCGAGATGCTTGCAGAACTGCAGCTGGATGATCTGACCATCATGGGCGTGGCCAAGGGGCCATCCAGAAAACCCGGCCTGGAAACTCTGGTATTATCGGACGGCCGTCATGACATGCGGCTGGAATCCACGTCACCGGTCCTGCATCTGATCCAGGAAATCCGGGACGAGGCGCACCGGTTTGCCATCACCGGTCATCGCCAGCGCCGCGGCAGGAAACGCAATACCTCACCGCTGGAAGGCATAGAGGGCATCGGCAGTAAACGCCGCCAGCAGTTGATACGGCATTTCGGCGGCCTGCAGGGTATCGAGCGTGCCGGCATCGAGGATCTTGCCAAGGTCAGCGGGATCAATAAGAATCTTGCTCGTAAAATCTACGATACGTTTCATAATCAATAACAATGAATATTCCCAACAGCCTGACCCTGCTGCGCATCGTCCTCATCCCCGTCTTTGTGCTGGTATTTTATCTGCCGTTCAAGGGCAGCAACCTGCTGGCCTGCGGCATATTCACCCTGGCCGCCTTGACCGACATGCTGGACGGCTATCTGGCACGGAAACTGGGCCAGATCTCGAAACTGGGCGCTTTTCTGGATCCGGTGGCCGACAAACTCATGGTGGCGGTGGTGCTGGTCCTGCTGGTACAGCAGGATCCCCGGGTACTGCTGGCCCTGCCGGCGGCGGTCATCATCGGCCGGGAAATCACCGTCTCGGCGCTGCGGGAATGGATGGCCGAGTTGGGCGCCGGCAGCAAGGTGGCCGTGTCCGTTTACGGCAAGATCAAGACCATTGCCCAGATGGTGGCCCTGATCCTGCTCATCTTCCGGGATGATGTCGGTCCGGTTCCCGTCTACGATATCGGTCTGGTGCTGCTTTACATCGCCGCTGCGCTGACACTCTGGTCCATGGTCCAGTATCTTGCCGGCGCCTGGCCGCGCCTGCGGGAGTCGGGCCGAAACGAATAGCAGTGTAGTCAAAAGTATCACCCCCCTCTCCCTTGAGGGAGAGGGCCGGGGTGAGGGTGAACAACCAGTCATTGACAGTTGTCCGGCCGCCGCTACAATAACGACCCTTCAAGAACTTAACTGCGGGAATAGCTCAGTTGGTAGAGCGCAACCTTGCCAAGGTTGAGGTCGCCGG
>JBBDSH010000105.1:0-10831 GCA_040905045.1 Gammaproteobacteria bacterium
ACTGGCCGCTTTTGGATTGACTGAACTCATCATAATTCCTGTGTCGAGGTACTAGGATCATAACGGAAATCAGGATCAGGCACTATGGCCCAGTATTTCAGAATTCACCCCGATAACCCGCAAAAGCGGTTAATCAACCAGGCCGCGACGATTATCCGGCAGGGAAATGTGGCAGTCTACCCCACCGACTCCTGTTACGCCCTGGGTTGCCTGCCGGGGGAGAAGGCAGCGGTGGACCGGATCATTCAGCTGCGGCGTCTGGAACCCGGACATCACATGACCATGCTGTGCCGTGATCTGTCCGAGATCGGTCTCATCGCCAAGGTCGATAACAGCGCATTCCGCCTTTTGAAGGCGCTGACTCCCGGTCCGTATACATTCCTGCTCAAGGCGGGCCGCGATATCCCCAGGCGGCTTCAGCATGCCAAAAAAAGGACCATCGGTATCCGCGTCCCGGAGAACAATATTGCGCTGGCACTGGTGGAGGCGCTGGGAGAGCCTCTGTTGTCCACAAGCCTGATACTACCCGGCGAGGATCTGCCGGAGACGGACGCGTCGATTATCATGGACAAGATCGGATCCCGGGTTGAACTGATCGTTGACGGCGGCAATACGGGGACGGAGCAAACGACGGTGATCGATCTTTCCGGGGATAAACCGGTCATCGTGCGCAGGGGCAAGGGGGAGGTGGAACGGATTGAGTGAGGGGTAAGGAGTGAGGCGTGAGGAGCAAAAACCAGAGTGTTTGACTCTACAGATGCCGACCCCTTACTCCTCACGCCTCACTCCTCACATGCCAGAAGCCAACCACTGACGATACATTGTCAGAATGGGTATAATGCTTATTTGACCACCACTAAGGAGTCGTATACTTGGCGATAACAGGCAATCAGCGCGTCCTCTCGGGTATGCGGCCAACCGGTCAGTTACACCTGGGGCATTATCACGGTGTTCTCAAGAACTGGCTGAAACTGCAGAATGAATACGAGTGTTTTTTCTTTGTTGCCGACTGGCATGCATTGACGACGGATTACGAGAACCCCGGGAATATATCCGACTCCGTCTGGGAAATGGTGGTCGACTGGCTGGCCGTGGGCATTAATCCGGGAGCGGCCAAGATCTTCATCCAGTCGCGCGTCCCCGAACATGCGGAGCTGCATCTTCTGCTTTCCATGTGCACGCCCCTGAGCTGGCTGGAGCGGGTGCCGTCCTACAAGGATCAGCAGGAAAAGCTCAGCAACAGGGATCTGACCACCTACGGTTTTCTCGGCTATCCGCTGTTGCAGACCGCCGACATTATTATATACAAGGCGAATTACGTGCCCGTGGGCGAGGATCAGGTTGCGCACGTGGAATTGTCCCGGGAAATCGCCCGCCGTTTCAATTTCCTCTACGGCCGCGAACCCGGCTTTGAGGAAAAGGCCGAAAACGCGGCCAAAAAGATGGGCAAGAAGAACAACCGTCTCTACCATGATCTGCGGCGCAATTATCAGGAGCAGGGCGATGAACTGGCGCTGCAAAAGGCACGCGCGTTGATCGAAGCGCAACAGAACATCAGCATCGGTGATCGGGAGCGCCTCATGGGTTATCTCGAGGGCGGCGGCAAGATGATATTCCCCGAACCGCAGGCCTTGCTGACGGAAGCGCCGAAGCTGCCGGGTCTGGACGGCCAGAAAATGTCGAAATCCTACGGTAATACCATCGGTCTGCGCGAGAGTCCCGGTTCCATCGAATCCAAGATCAAGACCATGCCCACGGACCCGGCCCGGGTCCGCCGTACCGACCCCGGCGATCCGGACAAATGCCCGGTATGGCCCCTGCACCAGGTCTATTCCGATGACGAGGTCAGGGACTGGGTACAGACCGGCTGCCGCAGCGCCGGTATCGGCTGCCTGGAATGCAAGCAGCCCGTGCTGGACGCCATCCTCAAGGAACAGGCGCCGATTCGTGAGCGAATCAAGGAGTATGAGGCCGATCCGGAAACGGTACGCGGCATCCTCAGCGACGGCTGCGAAGCGGCCCGGGACGAGGCGCGCGAGACACTGGAAGAGGTCCGGCGGGCCATGGGCCTGGCCTATCGTTGAGTTTTCCTGTGTGGCTCATCAGAAGAATCTGTGGGCGTTATTCTGCTCACCATGAACGCTAACCCTATGACAGACAGGATTTTTTTGCATTCGCCGGATGCGAAATCGAATCCAGTTTTCAGGGTTGGTTTTCAAAAGAATCTCGCAAAGTGCGCCAAGTTCGCAAAGAGGTAAAAATCCATGAATCCTTTGCGTACTTGGCGATCTTGGCGAGATCCGCCATTACCTTTCCAGGGATCCACAAATTTTGCCGAAGAACCTCCTGTGTTTATGGCAGTGCTATAAAAGGCTGTTTCTGGCACCTGTTTCGGTTTACCATTACGTCCCGATGAATACGGAAACCACTGGCCCGCCGAATACCGAACAGGCCGAAATGCCCTTCGCCATCGTGCAGGGAGCACCGCTCACCGAATTTCCCCACGATCTGTTTATTCCTCCGGATGCCCTGGAAGTCTTTCTCGAGGCCTTTGAGGGACCGCTGGATTTACTTTTGTACCTGATCAAGCGCCAGAACCTGGATATCCTCGATATCCCCATCTTCGAGATCACCCGTCAGTACATGAGTTATATCGAACTGATGGAGGAACTGCAGCTGGAACTGGCCGGTGAATACCTGCTCATGGCGGCCATGCTGGCGGAAATCAAGTCGCGCCTGCTGTTGCCGCGCCCGGCCAGCGAGGAAGAAGAGGAAGAAGACCCCCGCGCCGAACTGATCCGCCGGCTGCAGGAGTACGAGCGCTACAAGGAAGCGGCCGAAAACCTGAATGAACTGCCCCGGCTGGAACGCGATTTGTTCGGCGTCGTGGTGGAATTCCCCGATCGCAAACGCAAACAGGAGCCGCCGGATGTGTCGCTGGATGCCATCCTGCAGGCCTTCGCCGACGTGCTGGTCCGGGCCGAGATGTATTCCCATCATATGGTACAGCGCGAGGTACTGTCCGTGCGCGAGCGCATGACCCTGGTGCTGGATCGGCTGCGCGGCAATGATTTCATCGATTTTAAGGAATTATTCAGCCCGGAAGAGGGCAAGGCCGGTGCCATTGTCGCCCTGCTTGCTATCCTGGAATTGTTAAAGGAATCGTTGATCGATATGGTACAGAATGAAATCAACGGACCTATTTATGTAAAGGCTGCAGCATGAACGCGGAGACACTGAAAAACATCATTGAGGCGGCGCTCATGGCCGCGGACGGACCGCTGAGCGTCAATCAACTGCTGGCGCTGTTCGAGCGCGATCCGGAACCGCCGGATCGTAACGATATTCGCAAGGCACTGGATCAACTGGCCCTGGATTGCGACAACCGCGGCGTCGAGTTAAAAGAGGTGGCCAGTGGTTTTCGCTTCCAGGTGAGCCCCGATTACGCCGACTGGATTAACCGGCTGCAGGAGGAGAGACCTCAGCGCTATTCCCGTGCCCTGCTGGAGACCCTGGCCATTATTGCTTATCGCCAGCCCATTACCCGCAGTGAGATCGAGGATATACGCGGCGTCAGCATCAGCTCCGGCATCATCAAGACCCTGCAGGAACGCGAATGGATCCGTGTCGTGGGCCACCGGGATGTGCCCGGCAAGCCGGAGCTTCTGGCCACCACGCGCCAGTTCCTGGATTATTTCAACCTCAAGAACCTGTCGGATTTGCCGCCTCTCTCCGAGATCAAGGATTTCGACAAGATCAATCCGGATCTGTTTGATTCCCTGGAAGCACCGCAGGAGAGTGGTGACGATGCGGAAAAGGCGACCGCGGAAGCCGCCGAGAGCGATACGAAGGAAGTGACGGCAACCGCGGATGCGGAGCAGGAAGCAGCGCCGGACACGGGAGCCGAAGACGGCCCTGAAACGGAGACGGATTCCGCCGACAGGAAAGACGAAACTGATTCGGAAGAGGACGATTACGTCGCCGAACGCGACAATGTCGTGCCTTTCTCCGGTTGAATTATAATGATTCGCGCCGGGGGCGGCGCTCCTACGGGTGCCAAGGTTTGGTGTGAAGTGGAACCCTGGATGTAGGAGGCCCGCCCTCGGGCCGAACAAAGCTGATTTTAACGCTATTCCATGACTGTCTCCCGCAAGCTCGAACCCGAACGCATCCAGAAAGTGCTGGCCAATGCAGGTCTCGGTTCGCGGCGTGAGATTGAAGGCTGGATCCGGGAAGGCCGGGTCCAGATCAACGGCCGTGCCGCGGTTCCCGGTGATCGCATCGGCCGCAAGGATAAAATCCGTATCGACGGCCGCGATATCCATCTTGAAAAGGCGGTACCGGACAAGACCCGGGTGCTGGCGTATTACAAGCCGGCCGGAGAGGTTTGCAGCCGGCGTGATGAAAAAGGCCGTAAATCCGTATTCGATCGGCTGCCGAAACTGAAACGCGGGCGCTGGATCAACATCGGCCGGCTGGACATCAACAGCATCGGTCTGCTCCTGTTCACCAATAACGGTGAACTGGCCAACCGCTGCATGCATCCCTCCCGGCGCATGGAACGGGAGTACGCGGTACGGGTCATGGGCGAGGCCACAAAGGAACAACTGGACAACCTGCGTCGCGGCGTACAACTGGAGGACGGCACGGCGCGTTTCACCGACATCGTCGATTCCGGCGGCAAGGGCAGCAACCACTGGTATCACGTGGTCATCATGGAAGGCAGAAACCGGGAAGTTCGGCGCCTGTGGGAATCCCAGGGCCTGACCGTCAGCCGGCTCATGCGGGTACGCTACGGTCCCTATATCCTGCCGAGACGCAAGAGGCCCGGCGAATTCTGGGATCTCGAGGAGTCGGACGTAAAGGCGTTAATGGAAGAAGTAGGGTTAAAGGACTGAGGTGCAAGGGACAAGGCTCAAGGTTCAAGGTTCAGGGTTCAAGGTTCATGGCTCAAGGTTCAAGGTTCATGGGGCAGCCCGCTGTTACTTGCACCTTGTTCCTTGGACCTTGAGCCTTGTCCCTTGTAACTTCACAAAGTAATGACCAAGCGTCAACTGATGACCCTCTACCGGCGGCTTTACCGTTCCTACGGCCCCCAGTACTGGTGGCCCGCGGAAACGCCTTTCGAAGTCATGGTCGGAGCGGTCCTGACCCAGAACACCGCCTGGATCAATGTGGAGAAGGCCGTTCGGCAGCTGAAACAGGCCGGCAAGCTGGATCCGGACCAAATAGTCGGGATGCGGGCCGATCGCCTGGCCTCGCTGATCCGGCCATCCGGTTATTTCAATATCAAGGCCCGGCGGCTGCAGAACCTGTGTCGCTGGTATGTTCATGCGGGCGGCCATACCGGACTGGAATCCCTGTTAACGGAAGCATTGCGCGATAGTCTGTTGTCGGTCAACGGCGTTGGCCCGGAAACGGCGGACGATATTCTGTTGTATGCCTTTGACCGCCCCGTGTTTGTTATCGATGCCTATACGCGCCGGTTACTGGGCGGCCTGGGCTTGATAGAAGGGACGGAGCCCTATGAAGACCTGCGGGCCGCCTTTGAATCCCGGCTGGATTCCGATACGGCGTTATTTAATGAATATCATGCTCTGATTGTCCGCCATGCCAAGGAGCCGTGTGATGGCACGTCAGCTTGCCGGCACTGTAAGATAGAGAGGAAACTGTGATTTCAGCGGCAAAATTGCCGGTTAGGGGTGAGGCGTGAGGAGTGAGGTGTAAAAACACAGGCATTCGACCACAGTTGCTGACTCCTTACCCCTCACGCCTCACTCCTCACAGGGCGGATTTGATTTAATGCAAAACGGCCACTAAGCTTCCGCATTCAACGAAACTGGAAATTGGCATGACGACACGGCGCCCCCTGGTAGCGGCAAACTGGAAGATGAACGGCACCCTGGCGGCGATCCGGCCTCTGCTGGATGCCATTCTGGCCGGCCTGAAGGAAGGGCGGCGGGCCGAAGTGGCGTTGTGTGTACCTTATATATATATCCCGGAAGTTTGTTCCCGCCTGCAGGATCTGAATGTGGAGTTGGGGGCGCAGAACGTGTCCGAACACGAAAGCGGCGCCTATACCGGCGAGGTTGCCGCCGCCATGCTGGCGGATTATGGCTGCGATTACGTGATTATCGGGCATTCGGAGCGGCGCCATATTTATGGAGAAAGCGATGAGCGAGTGGCCGCCAAATTCGCCCGGGCGCGGGAGCACGGTCTGGCACCGATTCTCTGCGTCGGTGAACTGCTGGAGGAACGGGAGCGGAGCGCCACGGAAGAAGTGGTGGCGCGGCAACTGGACACCGTGATCGAACGGGCGGGTATCGAGTCCTTTGCCGGTGCGGTCATCGCCTATGAGCCGGTCTGGGCCATCGGCACCGGCCGTACCGCCGGGCCGGATCAGGCCCAGGAAGTGCATTCCTTCATCCGGCTCAGATTGGCACGACATGATGACGGTATAGCTGATAGAATCCGTGTCCTTTATGGCGGCAGCGTCAAGGCGGATAATGCCGCCTCCCTATTTTCCATGGCTGATATTGACGGCGGACTGATCGGCGGAGCCTCGCTGATTGCCGATGATTTTCTGGCCATTTGCCATGCAACAGATTGACAGGTAAACGATGGAAACATTACAGACAGTATTACTCGTAGTACAGGTGCTCGTCGCGATCGGATTGATTGGCATCATTCTGATCCAGCACGGCAAGGGGGCCGATGCCGGCGCTGCCTTCGGCAGCGGTGCATCCTCGACGGTTTTCGGAGCCCAGGGGTCCGGCAATTTCCTGACCAGGGCCACCAGTGTTCTGGCCCTGGTGTTCCTGCTGAACAGCCTGTCCTTGGCCTATATCGCCACGCAACGCGTCAATGAGGATAAAAGCCTGATGCGGGCCATGGAGGAAGGGTCGGTGACACAGCCGGTTGAAGATGAGGCCGCGGAGGACCCGGAGCAATCGGACATTCCGGCCATCCCGGAATAAGTACCAGCAACATGGAACCTATCTCAACATTCTGCGTGAGCCGCGTTACTGGCCGAAATGTGTGGATGCAAGGCGCGCCGCGCAGCACAGTAGCCGCTGCGCTACGGGCAAGCGGCGCAACGCAGCAGCCGCGCATCTCAAACGTAACCCTTCGGGACCGGGCGCTTTGGGCCCAGGGCTTTGTTGCTCCTCGCTCGTGTAGCACAGTGGCTACACCACGCTCGTCGCGCCGCGCCCTGAACCCAAAGCGCCACGGTCGCGGCCACGTAGAATGTTGAGATAGGTTCATATGCCGATGTGGTGGAATTGGTAGACACGCTGTCTTGAGGGGGCAGTGCCGTGAGGCGTGCCGGTTCGAATCCGGCCATCGGCACCATATTCGTGGCTCGTGGCTCGTGGCTCGTGGCTCGTGGCTCGGGGCTCGGGGTTTGGGGCTCGGGGTTTGGGGCTCGGGCTGGAAAGTCCCGGCCCGGGATCGATTCCGGGGTTCTGAAAACCCGATGCCTGGCGTAGTCCTGGCTGTAGTGCGCTCCGGTTTTTGCGCCAGATTGCACTTCCGTTGTTTACTCATTCCTGCCTGTTTTTCTGTTTCATTTCCTGTTCGAAGTCACCGGCGGTAAACGGAAATTTTCTCCAGCCGGGCGGCAAAATTTGTTATCATTCATGAAATAATCAGCCGGCCGGTTGCAGGCATCGAATGAACGCCGACGGGATGTGGCTCAAGGCGTCTTATTTAGCCCGGCCCAGGTGTTTTATGGGTTATATCCGGGCGGAAACCACGGCAGGCCTATATCTGTTAAATATATAGGATACTTCTAAAAATCCTTATTTTTAGAAGTGCCCTATAGTACAGGCCGAAGTCTTTCAGCCCATACCCGGGCGATAAACAGGAAGAGAGAATGCTGGAAAATTATCTGCCAATACTGATATTCCTCATTGTCGGGCTCATTCTGGGCGTGGTGTTGTTTTGCGTGGGTTTTGTTCTGGGGCCGCGACATCCGGACAGCGAGAAATCCTCGCCCTATGAATGCGGTTTCGAGGCGTTTGAAGACGCAAGGATGAAATTCGACGTGCGTTATTACCTGGTGGCCATCCTGTTTATCATTTTCGATCTGGAAATTGCATTTTTCTTCCCCTGGGCCGTGGCTTTGCGGGATATCGGCATGGTCGGTTTCTGGGCCATGATGATCTTTCTCGCCGTCCTGGTGGCCGGATTTATCTATGAATGGCGTAAAGGTGCTCTGGAATGGGAGTAGAAGAGAAAATTCACGAACCCGGTATTGTTACCACCAGTGTCGATAATCTGGTGAACTGGGCGCGTACCGGTTCCATGTGGCCGATGACATTCGGCCTGGCCTGTTGTGCGGTGGAAATGATGCATGCCGGTGCGGCACGTTACGATCTGGATCGCTTCGGCATTGTTTTCAGACCCAGCCCGCGCCAGTCCGACGTCATGATCGTGGCCGGTACTCTGGTCAACAAGATGGCGCCGGCCCTGCGCAAGGTTTACGATCAAATGCCGGAACCGCGCTGGGTCATCTCCATGGGGTCCTGTGCCAACGGCGGCGGCTATTACCATTATTCCTACTCCGTGACCCGCGGCTGTGACCGGATCGTGCCGGTGGATATCTACGTGCCCGGCTGTCCCCCGACAGCGGAGGCGTTGCTCTACGGCATCATCCAGTTGCAGAAAAAGATCAAACGCACCAACACAAATACGATTTCACGTTAAGGGTCCGCAAACGATGTCGGAAACATTGCATGATTTTCACGCGCGCCTGCACGATCGTTTCGGCGACAGTCTGACCGGCTCTTTTTTGCGCCATGACCAGGTCACCCTGGAGACGGGTCCGGGCAACCTGTTATCGATATGTAAAACCCTGCGTGATGAGGAAGCATTCCGTTTTGAACAGCTGGTCGACCTTTGCGGCGTCGATTATTACTATTACGGCAAGGCCGACTGGGAAACCGAGGAGACCACGACAACCGGTTTCAGCCGCGGTGTCAGCGAGGGGGTGTACGATGAAGGAATCAACACCCCGGCGCGTTTTGCGGTTGTCTACCACCTGCTTTCAATCACAAACAACCGCCGGCTGCGGCTGCGATGCTATATCGCCGAGGAACCCCCGCGCATCGACTCCGTGGTGGATATCTGGAACTCGGCCAACTGGTTCGAGCGCGAGGCCTTCGACCTTTACGGCATCATGTTCGACGGCCACCCGGACCTGCGCAGGATATTGACGGACTATGGCTTTATCGGTCATCCCTTCCGCAAGGATTTTCCCCTGGAAGGCAATGTGGAAGTCCGTTACGACCCGGAAAAGAAGCGTGTGGTCTATCAGCCGGTAACCATCAAAAACCGCGTCCTCGTGCCCAAGGTCATCCGTCACGACAACCGCTATCGGGTCGACGAACACGCCGAACCGGAAAAACAACAATGATTCGAGCCACCAGCCACGAGCCACCAGCCACCAGCCACCAGCCACGAGCCACGAGCCACGAGCTATGCCTGAAATAAGGAACATGACCATGAACTTCGGTCCCCAGCACCCGGCGGCGCACGGCGTGCTGCGCCTGGTGCTGGAGATGGACGGCGAGGTGATAGAACGGGCCGACCCCCATATCGGTCTGCTGCACCGGGCGACCGAGAAGCTGGCGGAGAGCAAGCCGTACAACCAGAGTATCGGTTACATGGACCGTCTGGATTACGTTTCCATGATGTGCAATGAGCACGCCTATGTGGGTGCTATTGAAAAACTGCTGGGCGTGACGCCGCCGCTCCGGGCGCAGTATATCCGCGTCATGTTTGACGAAATCACCCGTATTCTGAACCATCTTATGTGGCTGGGCGCTCACGGCCTGGATATCGGCGCCATGACCGTGTTCCTGTACTGTTTCCGGGAACGGGAGGATCTCATGGACTGCTACGAGGCCGTCTCGGGCACGCGCATGCATGCCACCTATTACCGCCCCGGCGGCGTTTACCGGGATCTGCCCGCAAGCATGCCCCAGTACCAGCCGTCCCGGTGGCACAGTGACAAGGAAGTCGAGGAAATGAATAAAAACCGGCAGGGGTCATTGCTGGATTTCATCGAGGACTTTACCGAGCGCTTTCCGGCCTGTGTCGACGATTACGAAACCCTGTTGACCGACAACCGCATCTGGAAGCAGCGCACCGTGGATATCGGCGTGGTTTCGCCCGAGCGCGCTCTGCAGCTGGGCTTTAGCGGGCCCATGCTGCGCGGTTCCGGGATTGAATGGGACCTGCGCAAGAAACGGCCCTATGAAGTCTACGATCAACTGGACTTCGATGTCCCGGTGGGCGTCAACGGCGACTGCTATGATCGCTACCTGGTTCGCATTGAGGAGATGCGCCAGTCCAACCTCATCATTAAACAGTGCGTCAACTGGCTACGGAAGAATCCGGGCCCGGTGATCCTGGACGATCACAAGATGGTGCCGCCGCATCGCGAACAGATGAAGGGTGACATGGAAGCCCTGATCCATCACTTCAAACTGTTCACGGAAGGTTACTGCGTGCCGGAAGGTGAGTATTACGCCGCCGTCGAGGCGCCCAAGGGAGAATTCGGGATCTATCTGATCTCCGATGGTGCCAACAAACCCTACCGGGTCAAGATCCGCGCCCCCGGTTTTGTACACCTCTCGGCCATGAATGAAATGGTGAGGGGGCATATGCTGGCGGATGTTGTTGCCGTAATTGGCACCCAGGATATTGTTTTTGGCGAGGTGGACCGGTGAAGATTGAAACGGTGGCTCGAGGCTGGTGGCTGGTGGCTCGTAACCCGGCAGTCGTCACGAACCACGAACAACGAGCCACAAGGAACGAGCCACGA
>JBBDSH010000105.1:10931-61164 GCA_040905045.1 Gammaproteobacteria bacterium
TAACCCGGCAGTCGTCACGAACCACGAACAACGAGCCACAAGGAACGAGCCACGAGCCACGAATAATGAGTGAAGCAACAGAAACATTATTATCCGCGCATACGCGCGAAGTCATCGACAGCTGGACCGCCAAGTTCCCGCCGGATAAAAAACAGTCCGCGGTGCTGGCGGCCCTGCGCGAGGTACAGCATGAAAACAACGGTTACCTGACCGTGGAACTCATGGACGCGGTGGCCGATTATCTGCAGATGCCGCGCATTGCCGTCTACGAAGTCGCCTCGTTCTATTCCATGCTGGAAACGGAACCGGTGGGGCGTCACAGCGTGTCCGTCTGCACCAATATCTCCTGTATGCTGCGTGGCGCCGACGACATTGTCGAACATATTGAAAAGAAGCTGAGTATCAAAACAGGCGAATCCACCGAGGACGGCCGCGTCTACCTGAAACAGGAAGAGGAGTGCCTGGCCGCCTGTTGCGGCGGGCCCATGATGATGGTGGATCACGTCTACTACGAGAATCTGACCAAAGAGAAAGTTGACGAGATACTGGATAACCTGGACTGATGAGCGAGAAGAAAATCAACACGGTCTGTTACGCCACCCTGGGCCTGGAGAACCCCTGGACGCTGGAGAACTATTACAGCGTCGGCGGCTATGATGCCTGGAAAAAAATCGTCAGCGAAAAACCTTCGCCCGACGATGTGATCCAGGAAGTAAAGGATTCCGGCCTGCGCGGCCGCGGCGGGGCCGGTTTCCCCACAGGTCTGAAGTGGAGCTTCATGCCGGCCAACTATGACGGTCAGAAATACGTGGTCTGCAATTCCGACGAAAGCGAGCCCGGTACCTGCAAGGATCGCGATATTCTCCGTTTCAATCCGCACGCCCTGATCGAGGGTCTGGCCATCGCCTGTTACGCCATGCGTACTACCGTCGCCTACAATTATCTTCGCGGCGAGTTCATGGACGAGCCCTTCACACGCATCGAACAGGCCCTGAAGGAAGCCTATGACAACGGCTTCCTGGGGAAAAACATCATGGGCAGCGGTATCAATATCGATATTTATAATGTCCTCGGTGCCGGCGCCTACATCTGCGGCGAGGAAACCGCATTGCTGGAATCCCTGGAGGGCAAGAAGGGCTTGCCGCGTTTCAAGCCGCCGTTTCCGGCCAATTACGGTGTCTACGGCAAGCCCACCACGGTCAACAATACCGAATCCTATGCCTCGGTGCCCACCATCATGCGCAAGGGCGCCAAGTGGTTTGCCGATCAGGGCGTGGAAAAGAGCGGCGGGACCAAGTGTTTCTCCGTCAGCGGCCACGTCAACAAGCCCGGAAATTTTGAAGTACCCATGGGCATGCCGTTCCGTGAGCTGCTGGAACTGGCCGGCGGTGTTCGGGGGGGACGCGAGCTCAAGGCCGTGATACCCGGCGGTTCCTCGGTACCGGTGGTGCCGGGAGAGATCATGCTGGAAACCAATATGGACTACGAATCCCTGCAGCAGGCCGGTTCCGCACTGGGTTCCGGCGCCGTGGTGGTGATGGACGATACCACCTGCATGGTGCGCATGCTGCGCCGGATTTCGCGCTTTTATTATTCCGAGTCCTGCGGCCAGTGCACGCCCTGCCGCGAGGGCACCGGCTGGCTCAATCGCATGCTCGGCCGCATCATCGACGGCAAGGGGCAGAAAGAAGACATGGACAAACTGGTGGATGTGGCCAACAAGATCGAGGGCCGCACCATCTGCGCCCTGGGCGACGCCGCCGCCTGGCCGGTGCAGAGCTTCCTGAAACACTACCGGCATGAATTCGAGTACATGATCGAAAACAACGGTCGTTCCATCGTGGAATCCGTCAAGACCGCGGCCTGATCGATTGAACAGATTTAATACAAGTTTGTAATTAAAAATGGTTCTCGCAAAGACGCGAAGAGCGCAAAGGACGCAAAGAAAATATAATCTTGGCGGCTTTGCGCCTTTGCGAGATCAAAGCGATATTTAAACTATGGCTGATGACAAGGTAACAATCGAAGTCGACGGAAAGTCGCTGGAGGCCAGAAAGGGCCAGATGCTCATCGAGGTCACCGACCGCGAGGATCTCTACGTTCCGCGCTTTTGCTATCACAGCAAACTGTCGGTGGCCGCCAATTGCCGCATGTGCCTGGTGGAGGTGGAGAAAGCGCCCAAGCCTTTGCCGGCCTGTGCCACGCCGGTAATGGACGGTATGGTAGTGCGCACCAAATCGAAACTGGCGCTGGATGCGCAGAAATCGGTCATGGAGTTTCTGCTCATCAACCATCCCCTGGACTGTCCCATCTGTGATCAGGGCGGCGAATGCGAACTGCAGGACCTGGCCATGGGCTTCGGCGGCGACGTGTCCCGCTACCAGGAAAAGAAGCGCGTCGTAAAGGACAAGGATATCGGCCCGCTGGTGCAGACCGACATGACCCGCTGCATCCACTGTACCCGTTGCGTGCGTTTCGGCGAGGAGATCGCCGGCCTGCGAGAACTGGGTGCCACCGGCCGCGGCGAGCACATGGAGATCGGCACTTACGTGGAAAAGAGCATGACCTCGGAGCTGTCCGGCAATGTTATCGATCTCTGCCCCGTCGGGGCGCTGACATCGAAGCCGTTCCGTTATTCCGCCCGTACCTGGGAGATGCTCCAGCGCCCCGGTATCGCGCCGCACGACAGTCTCGGCTCCAATCTCCATTTTCATTTCAAGATTGACCGCATCAAGCGCGTTGTTCCGGCGGAAAACGAGGCCGTCAATGAAGTCTGGCTCTCCGACCGCGATCGTTTCAGTTATGAAGGGTTGTACAGTGAGGATCGCCTGAATACACCCATGCTCAAAATCAACGGTCAATGGGAAGAGGTGGACTGGGAGATTGCCCTGCGCAAGACGGCGGAATCCCTGCGCGGTGTTGTCAATGAACACGGGGCCGGCGGCATCGGCGCCCTGGCGGCCCCCAACGCCACCACGGAAGAGTTTTATCTGCTGCAGAAGCTCCTGCGCGGCCTGGGCAGCGGTAACATCGATCACCGTCTGCGGCGCGCGGATTTTTCCGGTCAGGATCAGGATCCGGTATTCCCCTGGCTCGGTCGCAACGTCACGGAGCTGGAAGAGTTGGATGCCGCGCTGATCATCGGCGGCAACCCGCGCCACGATCAGCCGTTGCTTAACCTGCGTTTGCGCAAGGCCGCCCTGAAGGGCGCCGATATCATGTACCTGAATCCGGTGGATTATGAGTTCAATTACCGGGTTGCCGAAAAGATTATCATCCGTCCCGGCGAGCTGGCGGCGAACCTCTCCGGGGTCCTCAAGGCGGTGCTGGAGAAAACCGGCGCGGCGGACGCAACGGATGGATTATTGAATAATGCCCGGGTCTCCGGGGCGCAGCGTAGCATCGCGGAAAAACTCTGCGACGGTGATGCGGCGTCGGTCTTCCTGGGTAATCTGGCGGTGTCTCATCCGGACTTTTCCACCCTGCGTTACCTGGCCGGGCAAATTGTCGCCATCAGCGGCGCAAAACCGGGTTACCTGGGCGAGGCGGCCAACAGCGCCGGCGCCTGTCTGGCCGGGGCGTTGCCCCATCGCGGTCCCGCGGGCGAGGCGGCCGCGGTCACGGGTCACGATGCCGCGGCCATGCTGGAGACCCCGCTGCCCGGTTATTTGCTTTTGAATACCGAGCCGGAACTGGATTGTCAGGACGGTGCGCAGGCACTTCGTGCCCTGGAAGCTGCATCGGCGGTTGTGGTCATCACGCCGTTCGTCACGGAGACCATGAAATCTTATGCGAATGTCCTGCTGCCCTCGGCCCTGTACGCGGAAAACGAGGGCAGTTATGTCAATGTGGAAGGCCGGCGACAGTCGTTTGCCGCCGTCGTCCCGCCGCCCGGCGAGGCGCGCCCGGCCTGGAAAATCCTGCGCGTGCTGGCCGATAAGCTGAATATTGGCGGTTGCGCTTACGATTCCGTCGCGGCGGTTGCCGATGATATCAATCACGTCATCGATAATGTGGTGCCGGATAACACGGCCGAATGGCGGCGGCCGGCGGAGATTGGATCGACCTCCGCTGGTATCGAGTACATCAATCCGGTTCCCATGTACGCAACCGATTCGCTGGCGCGGCGCGCGCCGGCCCTGCAGCGTACCGGGCAGGGCGCCGACGGACGCGCGCATTTATCTCCGGCACTGGCCGAAAAGCTGGGCCTGAGCGAAGAGGGGAAAATCAGTATCGCCCGCGAGGAAGCGGCGGTGACGTTGCCTTACGTTATCGATGATCGGGTCCCGGCGGATGCCGTTGTTATTCATGCCTGCCAGTCCGTCACCGTCCCGCTTGGCGGCGGTTACGGTGGCGTAACCCTGCAAAAGGTGTAGCCGTGCTGGAGATGCTCTTCGATCTTGTCCGTGCCTGGCTGCTCAGCCCCCTTGTGGAATGGTTCGTTCCGGCGTCCATGGAAAGCGAGGCCATGCTGGTACTGGAAACACTGGTCAAGATCGTCGCCATTGTCGCGCCGTTGTTGTTGGCCGTGGCTTACCTGACTTATGCCGAACGCAAGGTCATCGGCTATATCCAGGGCCGTATCGGGCCCAACCGGGTCGGGCCGCGCGGCTGGCTGCAGCCCATCGCCGATGCCGTCAAGCTGATGTTCAAGGAAATCATCATCCCCTCCGGCGCCAACAAGGCTCTGTTTATCATGGCGCCGATTCTTTCCATCGCCCCTGCCATCGCCGCATGGGCGGTGCTGCCGTTTGACGACGGCATGGTGCTGGCCGACATCAACGCGGGGCTGTTGTATCTGCTGGCGCTGACGTCCCTGGCGGTGTACGGCGTCATCATTGCCGGCTGGGCATCCAATTCCAAGTACGCATTCCTTGGCGGCATGCGTTCCGCCGCCCAGATCGTGGCCTATGAAATCGCCATGGGCTTCGCCCTGGTCTGCGTCCTGATCGCTTCCGGCAGTCTCAACCTCGGCGATATCGTTCGTGCCCAGAGCGGCAGCATCCTGCACTGGTTCTGGTTGCCGCTGCTGCCGATTTTCGTGGTCTATTTTATTTCCGGGGTGGCGGAGACCAACCGCGCACCCTTCGACGTGGCGGAAGGGGAATCGGAAATCGTCGCCGGTTTTCATGTGGAATACGGCGGCATGGCCTTTTCGATTTTCTTCATGGCCGAGTATGCCAACATGATCTTGATTTCGGCACTGGCCTCGATCCTGTTCCTGGGCGGCTGGCTGTCGCCCTTCCAGGGCATTCCGGTGCTGGGCGCCGACAGTATTTTCTGGCTGTTGCTGAAAACCTCCGCTTTCCTGTTTGTGTTTCTCTGGTTGCGTGCTACGTTTCCCCGCTACCGGTACGATCAGATCATGCGGTTGGGCTGGAAGGTGTTTCTGCCCATTACCATTGTCTGGATTGTGATCATCTCGGCGCTGGTGGTGGTGGAGATGCCGCCTTGGTTCAATTGACAGTGAAAAGTTGAAAGTTATTAATGGAATTGGAATCCTTTTAATAAAAGTATTGATGAATTGATATGATACAGAGCATACGAAACTATTTTTACAGTCTTTTCCTGTGGGAACTGATGAAAGGCCTGCAGCTGACCGGACGGCACCTGTTCAAACGCAAGGTGACGGTGCAGTACCCGGAGGAAAAGACGCCCATGTCACCGCGTTTTCGCGGTCTGCACGCCCTGCGGCGTTATCCCAACGGGGAAGAGCGCTGCATTGCCTGCAAGCTGTGCGAGGCCGTGTGTCCGGCCGTGGCCATTACCATCGAGTCCGAACAGCGTGATGACGGAACCCGCCGCACCACGCGCTATGACATCGACCTGACCAAATGCATATTCTGCGGCTTCTGCGAAGAATCCTGTCCGGTGGATTCCATCGTCGAAACGCGCATCCATGAATACCATGGCGAGCAGCGCGGCGATCTGCTCATGACCAAGGACAAGCTGCTGGAAGTCGGGGACCGCGCCGAAGCGCAGATTGCCGAGGATCGGGCGAGAGAAGCCATATACAGGTAAAGTCACAAGTCATAAGTAACAAGTTACAAGAAAAACAATTTTTACCACCGAGTTGTAAGTTATGAAACATGCTGACCGAAGGCATTGTGCCCTCACTTGTAACTTATAACTTGTAACTTATAACTTTAAAAAAGAATGTTTGAGCAAATCGTATTCTACAGTTTTTCCGGCCTGCTGATTCTGTCGGCATTGATGGTCATCACGGTCCGCAATCCCGTGCACGCGGCTCTGTTTCTGGTGCTGTCCTTTTTCTGCAGCGCCGCCATATGGCTGCTGCTGCAGGCCGAGTTCCTGGCCATAGCGCTGGTGCTGGTCTACGTCGGCGCGGTCATGGTGTTGTTCCTGTTCGTGGTGATGATGCTGGATATCAATACCGCCCGCCTGCGGGCGGGGTTCATACGCTATCTGCCGGCCGGCATTATCGTGGCGGTTCTCATGATGATCGCCATGGGATTGATGCTGACCGCGGAGAATGTTTCGATTCTGGAAAAACCCCGTGCCGTGCTGGCGGAGGGTGTCAGTAATACCAGCGTCCTGGGGCAGTTGATGTTTACCGAGTTCCTGTATCCCTTCGAGATCGCCGGCGCCATCCTGCTGGTGGCGATTATTGCCGCCATTACCCTGACCATGCGCAAGGGCAGGGATCACAAGTCACAGAAGCCGGAACAGCAGGTCTCGGTGCGCCGGGGAGACAGGGTGCGTCTGGTGAGCATGAAGTCGGAGAAGGAAGAATGAACGGCGCGTGGCTCGTGGCTCGTGGCTCGTATTGCGTGGCTCGTGGCTCGTGGCTGGTGGCTGGAAAGACACCACGAGACCTGGTTCATGTATTACCAGCCACCAGCCACGAGCCACGAGTCCCGGATCTCGCACTTCGAGCCACGAGCCACGAGCCACGAGCCATCTGTATCGACTTGCAGGGAGCAGAAACATGATCACGCTGTCACAAGTACTCACCCTCGCGGCCATTTTATTCTGTATCAGCGTCGCCGGTATCTTCATCAACCGCAAGAACGTGATCATCCTGCTCATGTGTATCGAACTCATGCTGCTGTCCGTGAACATGAATTTTATTGCCTTCTCGCATTTTCTGGGCGATACCGCCGGACAGGTGTTCGTGTTCTTTATCCTGACCGTGGCCGCGGCGGAATCCGCCATTGGACTGGCCATCCTGGTGGTGCTGTTCCGCAACCGGGACACCATCAATGTCGCCGATCTGAACAGGATGAAAGGCTGATGTTCGAGGACATGAAAAGTATCTATCTCACCATCGTACTGGCGCCGCTGATTGGCTCCGTTATTGCCGGGCTGTTCGGCCGGGCCATCGGTCGCAGTGGAGCTCACTGGGTGACCATTATCGGCGTGGGCGTATCCGCGATCCTGTCCCTGGTGGCCTACAAGCATATCGTCTTCGACGGCGGGGAAATCTTTAACGGAACAATATTTACCTGGCTCACGACCGCCAGCTACAGTTTCGAGATCGGTTTTCTCATTGATCATCTCTCGGTCAGCATGATGGTGGTGGTGAGTTTCGTTTCCTGGATGATCCATATCTATACCATCGGCTACATGCACGATGATCCCGGATACCAGCGTTTCTTCAGTTATATTTCCCTGTTCACCTTCGCCATGCTGATGCTGGTGATGTCCAATAATTTCCTGCAGCTGTTCTTCGGTTGGGAGGCCGTGGGCCTGGTGTCCTATCTTCTGATCGGTTTCTGGTTCAAGCGGGAATCGGCCATCTTCGCCAATCTCAAGGCCTTCCTGGTCAACCGGGTCGGCGATTTCGGCTTCCTGCTGGGCATTGCCGCCGTCCTCATGTATTTCAATACCCTGGATTACGCCGAGGTCTTCCGCATGGCCCCGGATCTGGCCGGAACCACGGTACAGATTATTGATGGACAGGAATGGCTGCTCATGACGGTCATCTGCATCTGTCTCTTTATCGGCGCCATGGGCAAGTCCGCCCAGGTCCCGCTGCATGTCTGGCTGCCCGACTCCATGGAAGGCCCGACGCCTATTTCAGCCCTGATCCATGCCGCCACCATGGTCACCGCCGGTATCTTCATGGTGGCGCGCATGTCGCCGTTGTACGAATTTTCGGAAACGGCACTGAGTTTCATCCTGGTTATCGGCGCGCTTACCGCTTTCTTCATGGGTCTGCTGGGCCTGGTGCAGAACGACATCAAGCGCGTCATTGCCTATTCGACGCTGTCGCAACTGGGTTACATGACCGTGGCCCTGGGTGCCTCGGCCTACGCCGCCGCTATTTTCCATCTGGTGACCCACGCCTTCTTCAAGGCGCTGCTGTTCCTGGCGGCAGGCTCGGTGATCATCGCCATGCACCACGAACAGGACATGCGCAAAATGGGCGGCCTGTATCGCTACATGCCCATTACCTGGTTTACCTGCCTGATCGGTTCCCTGGCCCTGATCGGTTTCCCGCTCACATCCGGATTCTTTTCCAAGGACGCCATTATCGAGGCGGTGCATCATTCCACGCTCCCCGGCGCAAACCTGGCCTACTGGGCGGTTCTGTCCGGTGTGTTTGTCACCGCTCTGTATTCCTTCCGTCTGTTCTTCCTGACCTTCCACGGCAAGGAAAGAATCGACAGGGAAACCTGGAGCCATTTGCACGAATCGCCCGGGGTGGTGACAGTCCCGCTGCTGGTCCTGGCCGTGCCGTCCCTGATCATCGGCGGCTTCCTCATCGGCCCCATGCTGTTCGGCGATTATTTCCGGGACGCCATTTATGTGGCCCCGGCCCATGACGTTCTGGGCGCAATCGGCGAGGGCTATCACGGCATCTGGAGCTTCACACTGCACGCTTTCCAGACCCCGGCGGTCTATCTCGCCCTGGCGGGCGTGGTAACGGCCTGGCTTCTGTATATCAAATTCCCGCAGGTTCCCGATATCATCGCCCGCCGGTTCAGCCTGATTCATCGCATTTTGCTGAACAAATACGGTTTCGACGATTTCAACCAGGCGGTGTTTGCCGGCGGCACGCGCGGTATCGGCAATCTTCTCTGGCGCATCGGCGATGTCCGCGTTATCGACGGCGTTCTGGTCAACGGTACGGCCCGGGCGGTGCGCCGGGTGTCCGCGATAATGCGGCAGGTTCAGTCCGGCTACCTTTATGATTACGCCTTCGCCATGATCATCGGTCTGCTGATACTGCTGGCCGTTTTTGTACATCAGATACTTTTTTAATCAGGACAGCGGATGGAATTGAATCTACCCTTTCTCAGTATATTGATATGGGCTCCCATCCTGGGTGGGATCTGGGTCCTGTATGCGGGCGATCGCCAGGAACAGACCGTCAAGGTATTGTCCCTGTCGGTTTCCGTCATCGTCTTTCTGGTTTCCGTACTGGCGTGGTTCAGTTTCAATACCGGCACGCACGCCATGCAGTTTGTGGAACTGACAAGCTGGATCGAGACATTCAATATCAACTATCACCTGGGCGTGGACGGCATCTCCCTGCCGTTGATCCTGCTGACCACGTTTACCACCGTGCTCGTCATTATCTCCGCCTGGGAGGTCATTGAAACCCGGGTGTCCCAGTACATGGCCGCCTTCCTGATCCTGGAAGGCCTGATGAACGGGGTCTTCGCGGCTCTGGACGCCATGCTGTTCTATTTCTTCTGGGAGGCCATGCTGATCCCCATGTTCCTGATCATCGGTGTCTGGGGCGGGCCGCGGCGGGTCTACGCCACGATCAAATTCTTTTTATATACGTTCCTGGGCTCCATATTCATGCTGGTGGCCCTGTTGTATCTTTATTCCCAGGCGGGCAGCTTTAATATCCTTGATCTGCATAACCAGCCCTTGTCGCTGCTGGCGCAGCAACTGATTTTCATCGCATTCCTGCTGGCCTTTGCCGTCAAGATCCCCATGTGGCCGGTACACACCTGGTTGCCGGACGCCCACGTGGAGGCGCCCACCGGCGGTTCTGTTATCCTTGCCGCCATCATGCTGAAGATGGGCGGTTACGGTTTCCTGCGTTTCAGCCTGCCCATTGCGCCGGATGCCAGTCAGGCTCTGGATTCATTCATGATCGTTCTGTCGTTGATCGCCATCGTTTATATCGGCTTTGTCGCCCTGGTTCAGAACGATATGAAAAAGCTGATTGCCTATTCGTCAATTTCCCACATGGGCTTTGTCACGCTCGGGTTCTTTATCGGCTTTTCCACCTGGGCGGCCACCGGCAATACCGATGCCGCGGTCATGGGTCTGGAAGGCGGCATGATGCAGATGATCTCTCACGGCTTCATTTCCGGGGCCTTGTTCCTCTGTGTGGGCGTGCTTTACGACCGGCTTCACAGTCGCGAGATCTCGGACTATGGCGGCGTCGCCAACACCATGCCGCAGTTCGCCGCCTTCATGATGCTGTTTGCCATGGCCAATTCCGGCCTGCCCGGCACTTCCGGTTTTGTCGGCGAGTTTCTGGTGATCCTCAGTGCCTTTCAGGCCAGCTTCTGGATCGCCTTCCTGGCCGCCCTGACGCTGATCCTGGGCGCGGCATACACTCTGTGGATGTACAAGCGTGTCATCTTCGGTGATGTGGCCAATCAAAATGTCGCCGAATTAACCGATATCAACGGCCGGGAGAAATTCATCCTCATCGTGCTGGCGGCTGTGGTGCTGTTGTTCGGCATCTGGCCGGCGCCGCTGTTCGAGGTCATGCACCCGACCTTCGAGCATCTGTTCGAGCATATTACCCAATCAAAGCTGCCGGGCTGAACCATGATTAGCGCAGAACTGCCATTGCTGTTACCGGAAATCGCCCTGCTGACACTGGCCTGTCTGGTGTTGGTGCTGGATACCGTATTCGATCGTCCGGGCACCTACGTGACCTACTGGTTGACGCAGGCAACCCTGATTATTGCCATGATCCTGGTTCTTTATGTGGCACAGGATAACGCGGTGATCGCCTTCAGCGGCCACTTCATCTCCGACCCCATGAGCACCGTGCTCAAGTTCGCCGTTTGCCTGATCAGCCTGGTGGTGTTTTTCTATTCCCACGATTACCTGCGCGAGCACGATATTTTCAAGGGCGAGTATTTTGTGCTCGGCCTGTTCGGCGTTCTCGGCATGCTGGTCATGATCTCCGCGGGCAGTCTGCTGACCGTTTACATGGGACTGGAACTGTTGTCCCTGTCCCTGTATGCCATGGTCGCCATGCACCGGGATTCGCCCACCGCCTCCGAGGCGGCCATGAAGTATTTCGTCCTCGGCGCGCTGGCCTCGGGCATGTTGCTGTACGGCATCTCCATGCTCTACGGCGTCACCGGCAGCATCGAACTGCGGGAAATCGCCGCCCATGCAGCGGGGCAGGGCGAGACGGATCTGCTGATGGTCTTCGGGCTGGTGTTTGTCGTGGTCGGCATTGCCTTCAAGCTGGGCGCGGTGCCGTTTCATATGTGGGTGCCGGATGTTTACGAAGGCGCGCCCACGGCGGTGACCCTGTTCATCAGTACGGCGCCCAAGATCGCGGCCTTCGCCATGGCTATGCGCCTGCTGGTGGACGGCCTGCAGCCGCTGCTGCCGGACTGGCAGGGCATGCTCATCATCCTCGCCGTGTTGTCCATGGCGGCGGGCAATATCATTGCCATCGCCCAGACCAACATCAAGCGCATGCTGGCGTATTCCACCATCGCTCATATCGGTTTCCTGCTGCTGGGACTGATAGCCGGGACCGAAAGCGGTTACGCCGGCTCCATGTTTTACGTGATTGTCTACGCCCTGATGAGCATGGGGTCCTTCGGCATGATCATTCTGCTGGGGCGCAGGGGACTGGAGGCGGATCGCCTGGATGATTTCAAGGGTCTGGCCGAACGTAATCCCTGGTTTGCCTTCATCATGCTGCTCCTCATGTTCTCCATGGCCGGCGTACCGCCGTTGATCGGATTCTGGGCCAAGTGGTTCGTTATCAAGGAAGTGGTGGCAATGGGCTATGTCTGGCTGGCGGCGCTGGCGGTGCTGTTCTCCGTTATCGGTGCTTACTATTATCTGCGCATCGTCAAGCTGATGTATTTCGATGAGCCGGACTCCATGTCCGCCATCAAGGCCTCCCGCTCCATGCGTCTGGTATTGAGCCTCAACGGCCTGTCGCTGCTGCTGCTGGGTTTCCTGCCCGGCGCCCTGATGGCCGTCTGCGTTAATGCCATTAGTGTCTTATAGACGGGGATTAACAGGATTTTTGCCACAGAGAGCCTGCCCCGGACTTGACCCGGGGACACAGAGGACCACAGAGAGAATATATAAGGGATAATTTTTATTCTTTGCGATCTTTGCGGCCTTTGCGAGATTATTATGTTTTTCCTTCCCTCCGGCTATGTAAATTGATCTCGCCAAGGCCGCCAAGATCGCAAAGGTGAAAAGAAATTATTTCTTATCTTACCTCTGTGGTCCTCTGTGTTTACTCTGTGGCTGAATTAAACAAATATTCCGATCTTCTCACCCATCTTGACGCGCTCGCCGGGTTTTAATGTTTCCAGCCATTGGACGCGGTCTTTCTCGAATAAAAGGATAACCGTGGAGCCCATGTTGAATCGGCCCATTTCCTCGCCCTTGTCGAGAGTGACGGGATCTTGCAGATGGTCATAGGTCCACGCGCCCGGGGACCGATCCCGGGCCGGTGTCACCTGGCCGGCCCATACTGTTTCCATGCTGCCGACAAATATGGCGCCCACCATGATCACGGCCATGCGACCGTGGAAGGTATTGAACAGACTGATAACCCGTTCATTGCGGGCGAACAATCGGCTGACGTTTTCCGTGGTAACGGGATTGACTGAAAACAGCTTGCCCGGGACATAGGCCATTTTTTCCAGGGTGCCGGCCACGGGCATATGGACGCGGTGATAGTCGCGGGGAGCGAGGTACAGTGTCATGAAGGCGCCCTTGCTGAAACGCAGTGCGGCGTCCGGATCGTTGCCGAGCAGCTCCAGGGCTGAATATTTTATGCCCTTGGCCTGGAGCAGGCAGCCTTCCCGAATATGGCCCGACTGGCTGACACGGCCGTCGACGGGTGAGAGCAGGGCGTCGGCGCTGTTGTCGAGCGGCCGCGCATCGGGTTTCAGTTCACGTGTGAAAAAGCTGTTGAAATCCGCGAATTCCGTGCTGTCCGTCTCGTCAGCCTCGCTCATATCGACGTTATAAAGACGAATGAAGGCGCGAATCATCCGATCTTTCAAAGGCGGGTACCGCAGGCGTGCCAGCCGGTACATGCAGGCGGACAGCGTGTGCTGGGGCAGCAGGTATTGAGGCAGGATCTTTAACAGGCGGAGCATGGGGTGTCAGTGATGCTCGTGACTGCTGTTGATGCGGCGAACGGCGGCTATCGTGTCAATGGTAATGCCGTCGGCGAAATGCAGTATTAACGGGATTTCGTCCCCGGTTCGGATCGGCTCGCGTCCATCGAACAGCATCAAATGGTGGCCGCCGGGACTGAACCTGAACCGTTCGCCGGCCGGTACGGGAATGCGCTTCTGCCGTTGCATGGAGGATGTTCCGTCATCGCTAATCACCGTGCTGTGCATCTCAATGCGGCTGAATGCCGGACTGGTGACGTCTGTCAGGACTCGTTTGCGGCCGGACTGGTTGCCAATGATCAGGTAACCGGCATTAACCCGCACGCCGGGCGGTGCCTCGGCGATCCAGGCATCGTGAACCTTCAGCGCCGTTTCCGAGGCGGAGAGCGGTGCCGCCAGGGCGGCCAGAATCGGCATCAATACCGCGGCTTTACGTATTTTATGGATCATGATTGCTGTTGCATGAATTGCCGGATATCAAGGAAGCGGGAAAGTATCTCATCGGCCTTGTGGGGAGCGGAAAACAGGCTGATCAGGCGTCCGCGGGGATCGACCAGGAGGACCGAGGCACTGTGGTCGACCAGATAATCGCCGTCTTCCGATACCTCGCCCCTGGCGGCAACCACGCCCAATTGACCGGTCAGTGAACGGATTTGTTCTTCACTGCCGCCCAGACCGATAAAATCCGGATTGAAATAGCCGACGTATTCAGACAGCTGGCGGGTGGTGTCGCGTTCCGGATCGACGGTAACAAACAGGGTCTGGGTATTGGTGATGCCCCGCTGTTCCAGTTCCCGCTCGACCTGGTCGAGCACCGACAACGTGACGGGGCAGATGTCGGGACAATGGGTGAAACCGAAAAACAGGAACGACCAGCGGCCCTCGAGCTGTTTCAGACCGAATCGCTCACCGGTATGATCGACGGTCTCAAAGGGTCGTACCTGTTTCGGATTGGGCCAGAAAAGACCCTCGATGGAGGGTTCCTGCGCAGGTTCTTTTGCCGGGCCGGTATAATAATGGGCCGTGGAAAATCCCACGCCCAGGCCCAGGGCAATGAGTCCGAGTATGAGCGCCACGGCGTTGACTGTTTTTTTCTTTAGCATCATCAGGATTATACCTTATTAATAATGAGTGGTTCATTGCTTCGAAGCGATGCCGGTTGCGGTTGTCGATGGCTTGCGTAGTGCACTGATTTATAGCCGGTTTTTACAGTAGCGGTTGCTGAAATAATCTTGTTATACTGCCGCCTGTTTGGAATGAATATCCTTGTTGTCCATCGGGACTTGTCACTCGCAGTTTCAACATAATCACAAATTCATAAAAGGATGCGGTTGTGAAACATATCACGGGCCTTGCCCTGGTACTGGTTATTTTCTGGTTGATCAATTCCGGCCACTTCGACAGCCTCTTGCTGGGCCTGGGGCTTGTCTCGGTGGTGCTGGTGATGTGGATCAACCAGCGCATGACGAAGATCAATGATGAGTATCAGCCGCCGGTGCTGCTGTCCTTGCGGTTGCCGTCCTATCTGCTGTGGCTCGCATGGGAGATCGTCAAGTCCAATATGCATGTGGTCCGGCGTATCTGGCAGCGCAGTCCGGATATCAGCCCGACGGTATTCACCGTCCGGGTTTCGCAGCAGACCGATGTCTGCAAGGTGTTGTACGCCAATTCCATCATCATGACGCCCGGAACCGTGACCCTGGAGGTGGAGGGCGATGAATTCCAGGTCCATGCCCTGACCCGGGCCACGGCCGAGAGCCTTCAGTCGGGGGAGATGGACGCACGGGTGAGCAGACTGGAGGACTGATGTTTATTGCCGCCGCTATCGCCATTCTTGTGGTCATGATGCTCGCCCTGGCCAGGGCGCTCATGGGGCCGACGGTGTATGACCGCATACTGGCGGTCAATATGTTCGGTACCAAGACTGTTTTGCTGATCTCGGTGCTCGGTGTCATCGCCGGACGCGCCGATTTCATCGACATTGCCCTGGTCTATGCCCTGATCAATTTCATCAGCATTATCGCCGTCCTGCGTTTCTTCGAATACGCCGATGAAAGGAAAGCGGAGCAGGAATCCTGATGGAGACGGTTGTGAATATTCTGAGCTGGGCATTCCTCCTGGCCGGCGCTTTTCTCGGCATCTCCGGCGCCGTGGGCCTGTTCCGTTTCCCGGAATTCTTTACCCGTTTGCACGCCGCCAGTGTGACTGATTCACTGTGCGCGGCGCTGATTGTCCTGGGCCTGATCCTGCAAAGCGCTTCATTAATGTTAATCATCAAGCTGGTGTTGATCCTGCTGATACTGACCTATACCAGTCCCACCGCCGCTCACGCCCTGGCCAAGGCGGCGTTGCATGGTGGCCTGAAGCCCGTTCCGGATGGAGAAGGGGAGCCGTCATCGAAATCCTGATCGATATTGTCCTTCTGAGTCTGCTCGCCGCGACCGCACTGGCGGTGGTGTTCATGCGCGATCTGTTCGCCATCGTCATGCTGTTCGGTATCTACAGTCTGTTGTCCGCCGGCTTTTTCGTCTCCATGGATGCCGTCGATGTGGCATTGACCGAGGCGGCCGTGGGAGCGGGCATTACCACCGTCCTCATGCTGGGCACGCTGGCATTGACCGCGCGGACGGAGAAACGTAAGGGACACGGTCCGCTGTTGCCTCTGTTGGTGGTGATCGTCACCGGCGCGGCGCTGATCTACGCCACCCTCGACATGCCGTATTTCGCCGATCCTGATGCGCCGGCGCATCAGCATGTGGCACCCCGGTATATACAGGAATCGGGGACGGAGATAGGCATCCCCAATATCGTCACTTCGGTCCTCGCCAGCTACCGTGGTTTCGATACCCTGGGCGAGGTGGTGGTTATCTTCGCCGCCGGCCTGGGTGTCCTCATTCTGCTGGGCGTGGCCGGCGATCGCCGCCACGACGCAAGTCCGTCGACCATGCAGCATCATCTTGTACTGCGTGTCATTACCAAGTCGCTGATACCGTTGATACTGCTGTATGCCCTGTATATCCAGTTTCACGGCGACTACGGGCCGGGGGGCGGGTTTCAGGCCGGTGTCATCTTCGCCGCGGCCTTCATCCTTTACAGCATTATCTACGGTCTCAACAGCGCTGAACGGATTATCTCCCCCGCCGTCCTGCGTTTTCTCATGGCCGCCGGCGTACTGATATTCAGCGGTACGGGTGTGGCGGCATTGCTGCTGGGCGGTAATTATCTCGACTACGATTTCCTTGCCCACGATCCGGTGCACGGCCAGCATGTGGGCATACTATTGGTGGAGTTCGGCGTGGGCGTGACCGTGACCGCCGTCATGATCTCGGTATTCTTCAATTTCAGCGGCCGCAGTAATGCCCGTCAGGAGACCGGGAAGCAATGACCACGGTACTGGGATTGTACAATTACTGGGTGGTCATCTTCCTGATGATGGTGGGTTTCTATATCGTCATTGCTCACGGCAATATGGTCAAGAAAGTCGTCGGCCTTAATATTTTCCAGACATCCGTGTTCATTCTCTATATCAGCGTCGGTAAAGTGCGCGACGGCGCCGCGCCCATTCTCGACGACACCGTAACGGTATATTCCAATCCGCTGCCCCATGTTTTAATCCTCACCGCCATTGTTGTCGGCGTGGCGACAACGGCTTTGGCCCTGGCGCTGATCGTGCGCATCCGCGAGTCCTACGGCAGTATTGAAGAAGAAGATATCCATCGTCAGGACGAATCGTTGTGATCACCGCCAATCTTCCCGCACTGCAGGTTGTCATTCCCCTGCTTGCCGCACCCCTGAGCCTGGTACTGCGGCGGCCCGGCTTGGCCTGGCTGTTTACGCTGTTGATCAGCATTATCACGCTGTTCGTCAGTCTGGAACTGTTGCGGCAGGTCCTCTCAGGCGGCGTGATTTCCTATGCCATGGGCGGCTGGGAGCCGCCATGGGGAATTGAGTATCGTGTCGATACCGTCAACGCCTTCGTTCTTCTGATTGTATCCATCATCGGCGCCGTGGTCATGCTGTCCGCGGGTGAAAGCGTTGCCAGGGAGGTGCCGGAGGACAAACAACCGCTGTTCTACACCGCCTACCTGCTGTGCCTGACGGGTCTGCTGGGTATCGCCATTACCGGCGACGCCTTCAACCTGTTCGTGTTTCTGGAAATCTCGTCCCTGTCATCGTATATCATGATCAGCCTGGGGCAGGATCGGCGTTCCCTGACTGCAGCCTTTCAATATCTGATCATGGGCACCATCGGCGCCACGTTTATCCTTATCGGCGTCGGTCTGCTGTACATGATGACCGGCACGCTCAATATGCATGATTTGTCGCAGCGCCTGCCGGCGATTATGGAAACGCGTACGGTACACAGTGCCTTCGCCTTTCTGACCGTGGGTATCAGCATCAAGCTGGCTCTTTTCCCTCTGCATCTGTGGCTGCCCAACGCCTACACGTATGCGCCCTCGGTGGCCACCGCGTTCCTCGCCGCCACCGCCACCAAGGTGGCCGTGTATGTGCTGTTGCGTTTTGTTTTTACCGTTTTCGGCGTCGAATTCGCCTTTGAAATGATGCCGCTGGGCGAGATCCTGATGCTGCTGGCTCTGCTCGCTATCTTCAGTGGATCCACGGTTGCCATATTCCAGGACAATATCAAGCGAATGATGGCCTATTCCAGCGTCGCCCAGATCGGTTACATGATCCTGGGGATAAGTTTCGCCACGGTCACCGGCCTGACCGCCGGCATTCTGCATCTGTTCAATCATGCCATGATGAAGGGGGCGCTGTTTCTGGCCCTGGGCTGTATTGTTTATCGCATCGGCGGCAATGTCCGTCTCGACGATTTTCGCGGCCTGGGCAAGACCATGCCCTGGACCATGGCGGCCGTCGTTGCCGGTGGATTGAGTTTAATCGGCGTTCCGCTGACTGTGGGTTTTGTCAGCAAATGGTACCTGGTGCTCGCCGCCCTGGAGCAGGGTTGGTGGCCGATTGCCGTGATGGTTCTGGTCGGCTCCCTGCTGGCGGTGGTGTATATCTGGAAGCTGGTGGAGGCGGCGTATTTTCAGGCGCCGAAAGAGGGGGCAAGTGGCGCCGAGGCGCCGCTGTCCCTCCTGATCCCCACCTGGTTGCTGATTGGTGCCAGTGTTTATTTTGGTATTGATACCGATCTGACCGTCAGCGTGGCGCAGATTGCCGCGCAGTCACTGCTGGAGGTGCGACCGTGATCAGCATCAGCGCGGGCAATCTGCTTCCCGTGATTATTATTCTGCCGCTGATCGCGGCGGTACTGATACGGCTCGCGGGCAACTACCCGAACCTGCGCGAGAGCATTACCATCGTGACCTCCGTGGTATTGTTTCTGCTGCTGCTGCCCCTGGTACCGCTGGTCCTTCAGGGGGTGCAACCTGCGTATACCATCGCCGAGCCGTTTCCCGGCCTGCCGCTGCAGCTCACACTGGAACCCTTAGGGATGCTGTTTGCCCTGGTGGCCGGATTTCTCTGGATTGTTACCTCGATTTACTCTATCGGCTACATGCGCGGCCACCACGAGGAAAACCAGACCCGATTCTTCCTGTTTTTCGCCGTTGCCATCGCCGTCACCATGGGCGTGGCCTTTGCCGGCAATCTGCTGACGCTGTTCGTCTTTTATGAAATGCTGACCCTGTCCACCTATCCGCTGGTCACCCATGCGGGTACGGACGACGCGCGCCGGGCGGGCAGGGTGTATCTTGGGATCCTGATTTCAACGTCCATTGCCTTCCTGCTGCTGGCCATGATCTGGGCCTGGTCCCTGGCCGGGACGCTGGAGTTCCGCGCCGGCGGCATCCTCGCCGGCACGGCCTCACCGATGCTGCTGGGTGTCCTGCTGTTTCTGTTCTTCTTCGGTGTCGGCAAGGCGGCCCTGATGCCGTTCCATCGCTGGCTGCCGGCTGCCATGGTGGCACCGACACCGGTGAGTGCATTGCTGCACGCCGTGGCCGTGGTCAAGGCGGGGGTCTTCACGCTTCTTAAAATCGCGGTCTACATTTTTGGTACGGACGTCATGGCCGATCTGCCGGCGGCACAAGCACTGTCGTATATCGCCGCCGCGTCCATTCTGCTGGCTTCACTGGTTGCTCTGACGAAAGACAATCTCAAGGCGCGGCTGGCGTATTCCACCGTCAGCCAACTGGGTTACATTACACTGGGCGCGTTGCTGGCGGCCACGGGTGTCATCGGCGGGGCCATGCACATCGTCATGCACGGCTTCGCCAAGATCACCCTGTTCTTCGGCGCCGGTGCCGTGCTGGTGGCGGCCCACAAGACCGAGATCAGTCAGCTGGACGGTCTCGGCCGGCGCATGCCCATCACCTTCGGTGCGTTCTTTATCGCCACCCTGAGCATCATCGGCCTGCCGCCGCTGGGCGGTATGTGGAGCAAATGGTACCTGGGCATGGCCACGCTGGAGGCCGGTGAATGGTTTCTGCTGGCGACCCTGATGCTGAGTTCACTCTTGAACATCGGCTACCTGGTACCCATTTCCATTCGCGCTTTCTTTGGCAAATCCGATGATGGATCATCCGAAGGCATGAAGGAGGCGCCCCTGACCTGTGTCTTTGCCATGATGGTGACGTCCCTGGCGTGTGTCATGTTGTTCTTTTTCCCGGAGCCATGGTACCGGCTGGCGTCCATGGCCGTACTATTCTGAGCGAGGCGGATATGCAGATAGAAAAGAAACAACACATATTCGATAAACCGGAAAACGTTCGCCTGTTGCTGCGTATTTTCTACAGCATCTGCGGCATCCTGTTCATTCTGGATTTTGTCCTGCACCGGCATGTGGAACATCCATGGGAACATCTCTGGGGCTTTTACGCGATATTCGGTTTTATTGCCTGCGTGGTCCTGGTGCTGATCGCCAAGGAAATGCGCAAGGTGTTAATGCGGAAGGAAGATTATTACGATGTGGAGCGCTGAACTACCGCCGTTTCTGCTGTTCTACCTGGGCGCCTTTCTGGTGCTGTTCCTGCGCGGTTGGCTGCGAGCACTGGTCATGCTGGCAATACCGGTTCTCGGCGGTCTCCATCTGTGGTTTGATGTGGCACCGGGTATTGTCCATAGCGTCGGTTTGCTGGAGTTCGATCTGGTGGTCATGCGCACGGATCGTCTCAGCCTGTTGTTCGGTTACCTGTTTCACATCGCCGCGCTGCTGGCGATCGTGTTTTCCCTGCACGTGCGCGACACCACCCAGCACGTTGCGGGTCTGGTTTACGCCGGCAGCGCGCTGGGCGCCGTCTTTGCCGGTGATCTTCTGACACTGTTCCTGTTCTGGGAACTGCTGGCCGTCAGTTCCGTGTTTCTGGTCTGGGCTCGGCAGACGCCGCAGTCGTTCCGGGCGGGTCTGCGTTATCTGGTTATCCAGGTACTGTCCGGCGTATTGCTGCTGGCAGGCGCCATGGCTTATTACTGGCAGAACGACACACTGGCATTCAATCATATCGGTCTCGAGGGCGTCGCCGGCTGGTTGATCTTCCTGGCTTTCGGCATCAAGTGCGCCTTTCCGTTGCTGCATAACTGGCTCACCGACGCCTATCCCGAAGCGACGCCCACCGGCACGGTTTTTCTGTCCGCATTCACTACCAAGGTGGCTGTGTACGCCCTGGCGCGCGGCTTCGCCGGAACCGAAATACTCATCTACATCGGTGCCGCGATGACCTGTTTCCCGATCTTCTACGCGGTGATTGAAAACGATCTGCGTCGTGTGCTGGCCTACAGCATGATCAACCAGATCGGCTTCATGGTCTGCGGTATCGGCATTGGTACGGCACTGGCCCTGAACGGCGCCGTCGCCCACGCCTTTAACGACGTCATCTTCAAGGGCCTGTTGTTCATGTCCATGGGTTCGGTGCTGTACATGACGGGGCGCATGAACGGTTCCGATCTGGGCGGCCTCTACAAGACCATGCCCAAAACCGCCACGCTTTGCATCATCGGGGCGGCGTCCATCTCGGCTTTCCCGTTGTTCAGCGGATTTGTCAGCAAGTCCATGGTCATGAGCGCTCTGCTCAAGGGAGAGCATCATATTGTCTGGCTCATGTTGTTGTTTGCTTCTGCCGGCGTCTTCCATCATGCCGGTATCAAGATCCCGTATTTTGCCTTTTTCGCCCACGATTCCGGCATCCGCGCGTCAGAACCGCCGCGCAACATGCTGTTGGCCATGAGCGTGGCTGCCGTGCTCTGTGTATTCATCGGCAGTTATCCACTATGGCTGTACAGCCTGTTGCCCTGGGACGTGGATTACATGCCTTATGACACTACGCATGTTCTGGCCCAGCTGCAGTTGCTGTTTTTCTCGGCCCTGGCCTTTGTCTGGCTGAACCTGCGCGGACTGTATCCGCCGGAACTGCGTTCCACCAACCTGGATGCGGAGTGGTTTTATCGGCGCCTGTTCCCGGCTTTCTACGGCCGGTTGTTACAAGGGCTTTCCTTCATCGGCATGACATCCGGTGGCTTTGTGCGCGATCGCCTGCAGACGTTACTGGCCGGTCTGACACGCAGCCATGGCCCCGAAGGCACGCTGGCGCGCACCTGGCCGACAGGGAGCATGGTGCTGTGGGTGGCGGTCCTGCTGGGAGTCTATCTGATTCTCTATTATCTGTAGCCCGGATGACGCGCAGCGGAATCCGGGAAGTGATCGAATGTGATTAATCTGCCCCGGATTCCGGCCTTCGGCCTCCATCCGGGCTACGGGATCGGTAGCCCGGATGAAGCGCAGCGAAATCCGGGAGATGATCGAATGTGATTAATCTGCCCCGGATTCCGGCCTCCGGCCTCCATCCGGGCTACGGGATCGGTAGCCCGGATGACGCGCAGCGAAATCCGGGAAGTGATCGAATGTGATTAATCTGCCCCGGATTCCGGCCTCCGGCCTTCATCCGGGCTACGGGATCGGTAGCCTGGATGGAGCGCAGCGGAATCCGGGAAGTGATCGAATGTGATTAATCCGCCCCGGATTCCGGCCTTCGGCCTCCATCCGGCCTACGGGATCGGTAGCCTGGATGGAGCGCAGCGGAATCCGGGAATCTAATTATCTGTTATACGAGTTAGGGATTGCGAAGGAGCGTGACAGGATATGGTTCAATATCGGCGTAACCGGTTGCCCGGAGGTACTTATTTCTTCACCGTGACCTTGCGCGACAGATGTTCGGGCTTGCTGGTGGAACATATCGATAACTTGAGAGTGGCCTTCCGAGAAACTCGACGTCAATATCCTTTCGTGATTGAGGCCGTGGTGATATTGCCCGATCATCTTCATTCAATCTGGAGCCTGCCTTCCGGGGATGTCAACTATTCAGGCCGATGGCAGGTGATCAAGAGTCGTTTTACCCGGGCACTGGTCAAGGCGGGCGTCAATCTGACTCAAAACTCCAAGGGGGAATTCAACCTCTGGCAGAGACGGTTTTGGGAGCACACCATTCGCGATGAAATGGATTTCAACCGTCATGTGGATTACATTCATTTCAATCCAGTAAAACACGGTTTGGTGGGACGGGTAAGGGATTGGCCACATTCGTCTTTTCATCAGTATGTGCGGAATGGTACATATCCACTGAACTGGGGTGGAGAAGGGATGGTGGATAACGATACTGCTGACTATGGAGAACCATGAAACGGGTATTATCGTGACCCCGGATTCCGGCCTTCGGCCTCCATCCGGGCTACGGGATCGGTAGCCCGGATGAAGCGCAGCGAAATCCGGGAAGTGATCGAATGTGATTAATCTGCCCCGGATTCCGGCCTCCGGCCTTCATCCGGGCTACTGGTTAATCGCGGAAATTGGTGTACTGCAACGGCAGGTGGATGGACTTGTCGTTCTTGAGTAAAGCGATCACTTCCTGCAGGTCGTCACGTTTCTTGCCCGTGACACGCAGTTGATCCCCCTGGATGGCGGCCTGGACTTTGATCTTCGAGTCCTTGATTTTCTTCACCAGTTTCTTCGCCAACTCCTTGTCGATACCCTCCCGGACGGTCACTTCCTGATGCGCCTCGTTGAGGGATTCCTCAATGGGACCGGCGTCCAGGCAGCGTATGTCAATGCCGCGCTTTGACAGCTTGGTCTCCAGAATTTCCATGACCTGCTTGACCTGGAATTCGGCGGTGGATACCAGCTTCAGAGTGCGACCGCTGAGCTCGATTTTTGAATTGGTGCCCTTGAAATCGAAGCGATTGCCGATCTCCCGGTTGGCTTGGTCCACGGCGTTGGTCAACTCGTGATTGTCTATTTCGGAAACAACATCAAATGACGGCATGTGGTCTCTCCAATGTTACTTTTCAGTATTCTAATGCTTGTTTCAATTTTACTACAACAAAAACAAATGGATCTCGCAAAGGCGCAAAGTCGCCAAGAACGCAAAGAGATTTTTGTTGTCTTTGCCTTTGCGCCTTTGCGATCTTGGCGAGAGATCAATTAATGTTTCTTGAGGGATAAACCTCAGAGTGGATGGTGGTACCTTCCGGCCCCTCGATGTAGACGGCCTCGATGCGAGTGCCCGTCAGGATTATATGGCCCATATGGCGATCAGCGCCACTCTCGCTGACGTGGAACTGGTATGAGCGATGGACGCGCCAGCGGCCGTTCCGGTCCCGTTTCAGGGATATCCCGCTCAGCGCCACGGACTGATCCAGCAATTGCAGTCCGGCGGCTTCACAAGTGCTCTTGCAGCGGCGGATAACGTATTCCCGCATGCGCAGCGTTTCAAACCAGAAAAGCAATGCCAGGGTAATGACAGCCAGCAGCAGAAGGGGAGTGCTCATCAGTGGGCTTTACCCATTGCCGGCTTGTTCAAGGTAATGCCTGAACGGTTTGGTTTGCTGCTCGATAAAACCGTCTCTTGTCTTGATAATAAAAAAAGCCGGTAATTGATTGCGGGCGGCGAAGTTCAGGCCGTCTGTCGGACCCATGACCAGCAGGGCCGTGGCCAGGGCGTCGGCGGTCATGGCCGACTCATGCAATACGGTAACTGAAGCCAGGTTGTGGCGGACAGGATAACCCGTGCGGGGATCGATGGTGTGGGAATAACGGATACCATCCTTTTCAAAATAATTGCGATAGTCACCTGATGTGGCCATGGCCGTGTCATGCAACGGGATGATCTGCTGTACAGAACGTTCTCCGGAAACCGGTTTCTCCACGCCGAGGCGCCAGAGCCGGCCGTCCGGATTCCTGCCGCGCACCATGATTTCACCGCCGATATCCACCATGTAGTCGCTGATCTCCCTGGATTCCAGCAATGCCGCGATTTCGTCCACGGCATACCCCTTGGCGATGCCGGACAGATCCAGGTACAGCTCCGGAACAGTTTTTTTTATGCCGGGCGGTGACAGGCCTGTTTTCAGTTTCGTATAGCCGGTCATTTCCAGCGTGGCGTTGATTTTTTCGGCTGCCGGGACGCTGTCGTTGGTGTCATCGGGGCCGAAACCCCACAGGTTGACGACGGGGCCAATGGTGATGTCGAAGGCGCCGCCGCTGAGATGACTGATTTCCACGGCCCCGGCGATAACATTGTAAAGATCTTCGGAAATATCGATCCAGCCGTCTTGATGCGAACGGTTTATCCGGGAGAGTTCGGATTCATCAATGTAAGTGGACATGGTCCGATCTATTTCGTCAAGTCGAGCCTGCACCGCATTTCGCAGCGCACTGGAATCCCGGTCCGGCATTTCCCCACTGATCACAATACTCCAGCCAATGCCCATGGTCAGGCCTTCCAGCAGTGTACGTTTCGGCTGTCGTTCACAGCCGTTGATCGAAAGTACCGTGATAATGAACAGCAGGCTTGTTCCGGGACGGCGCATGAAAGAGTGTATCGTCAGGCGGATTGCCTGCCCCGCAGACTATTAAGCATGGCCGGACGTTCGTAGGGGACGACCAGGAAAACCTCGCCGGACTGCAAGCGTGATTTCAGGTTGTTCCAGTATGCGGCGCTTAACAGATCACCGTGCACCTCGATAAACAATTTCCGCAAGTCGCTGTCCATGCCCAGGAACTTGATGAATTCCTCCGGGAAGATGTCGTTTTCATCGACGTAATACCAGGTCTCCGGATGCATGAGTTCGTCATCCGATTGTGGTTGCGGAAATTCCCGGAAACGGCAGTCGGTGACCCGGGTCACTTCGTCGTAATCGTAAAAGACCACCCGCCGGTGCCGGGTAACGCCGAAGTTTTTCAGCAGCAGATCGCCGGGGAATAAATTGGTTTTTGCCAGGTCCCGGATGCACTGGCCGTAATCCAGTATGGCGCATTCAGCGTCGATCCTGTTGGCCTCACGCAGGTAAAGATTCAGCGGCCTGACCCTCCTTTCTATATAGACATGTTTGAACAGCAGTTTGTCACCGTCTATGCGGACGGTATCGGCCGTTTCCTGCAGCAAATCGTCCATGAGTTCCTGACTGAAACGATCGGCGGGAAACTCCAGGTTCAGGAATTCCTGGGTATCGATAAGGCGGCCGGCGTGATCGTGTTCGGAGACCAGCCGGTATTTTCTGATCACATCCTCCCGGCCTATGGTCTTGGGCGGGCCGAAGCGATCGCGTATGACCTTGAAGACAAGGTCGTAGGAGGGCAGGGTGAAGACCAGCATGACCAGACCCGTGTCTCCCTCGGCGTGAGCAAAAAGATCATCAGTGTTGTTCAGGTGCCGGGTGAAGGTGCGATGCCGCTCGGTCTTGCCCTGGCGCAGGCGGCCCAGGACCGTATACAACTCGTCAATGGGCTTGCGCGGCAGGATCGAGTGTAAAAATTGTACCGCGCCCACAACGGTGTTTGGATCGGCGAAGAAATACGAGCGCGTGTAACTGAATACAATACTGACTTCTTCTTCCGACAGCAGTACGGAATCCACATGTATACCGTTTTCCGTATTCTGCAGGGCCAGGATAATCGGTGAGATATGACTGTCCTGTATGATGCGGCCGATGAGATAGGCACGGGATGACTGGTAGAAAACAGTATCGATAAAATCAAAACGCAACAGTTCGCCGTACTCTTCCAGATTAATCCGGTAGTGGCGATCCAGTTCCTCTGCAATGAATGCCGCATCAGCCTCCCTGTCGACATAGACGGTCTGGAAGCGGAAATGATCCAGAACTTCGGTAAAGGACTGCCGTATCGAACCCCAGCAGGGATAGCGCTGCAGCCGCAGGGATTCAATGGCGTTGAATCCCTCGTCGGGCGCCGGCGAAATGAATTCCACTTGCGGGTCCACGCCGACGGTATCGAAGATCCGCCGGGTAATGGAGTTGAAGAAGGTCTTCATGAAGCCGGCGTCGTGCATACCGTCGATGCGGCGCCCGTATTGCCAGCGCAGATCGTTCCAGAGTGCGTGTTCGTGCAGACGCGGTCCAAGCAGGCGGGTCAACTGGGCAACAATACGACGAACGGATTTCTCGTACAGGTCGACCCGTTCGACAATATCATCTTGGTGGCCCTTCCAGTCGCGCTGTTCGAACCGCTGTTGCGCGCGGGTGGTGATACGGCTGAAATTCCGGTTGTAGCGGAGGAAGCCGTCGTAAATGGCGCTGGCGCATTCGGCCACAAGTTGTTGTTGCCTTGCCTGCGTCATGATTCAGCCCGTGTGTTGGATGAGTACGCGCCAATTTCCATTTTTATTGGGATTTACAGTTATTCGGCAAAATTTTCGGGTGTCTGGAAAGATAATGGTGGATCTCGCCAAGCGCGCAAAGCACACAAAGGAATCATGGATTTTTATCTCTTTGCGAACTTGGCGTGCTTGGCGAGATCCTTGCATATGTAATTCTCAACAGGTTCCCTATTATGCAACATACGTATTGTATTCTTACATGTTACTGATCAGGGCATCGGCGAATTCGCTGCACTTGACCTCTTTGGCGTCGTCCATGAGGCGGGCGAAATCGTAGGTAACGATCTTGTTGCCGATGGTCTTGTCCATGCTGGCGATAATCCGGTCGGCGGCCTCGGTCCAGCCCATGTAACGCAGCATCATCTCGCCGGACAGCAGCAGTGAGCCGGGGTTGACCTTGTCCTGGTCGGCGTACTTGGGCGCCGTGCCGTGGGTGGCCTCGAATACCGCGTGACCGGTCTCGTAATTGATGTTGGCGCCGGGCGCGATACCGATCCCTCCCACCTGCGCGGCCAGGGCATCGGAAATATAGTCGCCGTTAAGATTGAGAGTGGCAATCACCTCGAATTCCTTCGGCCGGGTCAGGATCTGCTGCAGCATGATGTCGGCAATGACGTCCTTGATCAGGATCTTGCCGGACGCCAGGGCTTCCTCCTGTTCCTTGTTGGCCGCCTCCTGGTCTTTTTCCTCCACCGTGCGCTGCCACTGTTCCCAGGTATAGGTCTGCTCGGCGAATTCCTGTTCCGCCACCTGATAACCCCAGTTGCGGAATGAGCCTTCCGTGTATTTCATGATATTGCCCTTGTGCACCAGGGTGATGCTCTTACGTTCGTTGAAGATGGCGTACTGGATCGCCGCCCGCATCAGCCGGGCAGTGCCTTCCTGTGATACCGGCTTGATGGCGATGCCGGAGGAATCGGGGAAACGGATCTTGTTGTAGGAGGCCGGGAAGCTTTCCTTCAGCATATCCAGGAACTTGCGGTTGTCCTCGGTGCCCTGTTCGAATTCGATACCGGCGTAAATGTCTTCCGTGTTTTCCCGGAAGATAGCCATATTGACGTCCTCCGGCCGCTTGGTGGGCGAGGGCACGCCCTCGAACCAGCGCACCGGACGCAGGCAGACGTACAAATCCATGACCTGCCGCAGGGCGACATTGAGGGAACGGATGCCGCCGCCTATCGGTGTGGTCAGCGGCCCCTTGATGGCGACCAGGTAATCGCGGCACATCTGCACCGTTTCGTCGGGCAGCCACTGGCCGCAGAGGTCGTTGGATTTGCCGCCGGCGTAGACCTCCATCCAGTGGATTTTGCGTTTGCCGGCGTAGGCTTTTTCCACGGCGGCGTTGAGCACGCGTTCGGTGGCGCGCCAGATATCCGGCCCGATGCCGTCGCCTTCAATGAACGGAATGACGGGGTTATCCGGGACATGCAGGCCTTTCTCGTCACGGGTGATTTTGGCGCCTTCTTCGGGAACCTGGATTGATAAAGCCACAAGACATCTCCTTCATGTTCTATCGTTGATTGTAAAAAGGGGCTGGTGCGGGGAATCCGCGAGTCCTCCGGCCGGATGAGCAGCCGCCCACCATGGCAGGATAACGTACAAATTCAACGTGCCAGCCGACTCCATTATACGACAATCCGGGCCCGAATGGTTTCCTTCTCAGCTCCCAGGCAAATACATTGACAATTGCAGTACTATTCACTATGGTTTCACTTTGCGCCGATTTGATATTCAGCTTGCGGGCGCCTAATAAATACCGCTAAAGAGAGCCGACCTGCTTTAGCGAATGCTGAATGCGGGTTTTTTTATGCCTGCATGACAGGGCTTCTGCTCCGCATTCCTTCTAGTACCTTGGGTCCGGCCCCGGCGATAGACGGAGAACACCGGTGTTTTCCGGCAGGCTGATGGACAATTCCGGAGGGAAGTTATGAGCAAGATTCGGCCCGGTGACTACGGGCAGCAAACCTGTGCGGTACGCGCCGGTCAGGTGCGTACGCCCGAGAATGAAAACAGCGAACCCGTCTTTCTGAGTTCCAGTTTCGTCTTCGACAATGCCGCCCAGGCGGCGGCCCGTTTCGCCGGTGAAGAGCCGGGCAACATCTATTCGCGTTTTACCAATCCCACGGTACGGGCCTTTGAGGAGCGCCTGGCCGCCCTGGAGGGCGGCGAGCGCTGCATCGGCACGTCTTCCGGCATGAGCGCCATTCTGACCACCTGCATGGCCCTGCTCAGCGGCGGTGATCATATTGTCTCCTCGCGCAGTATCTTCGGCACCACGGTGGGCCTGTTCGATAATATCCTGGCCCGGTTCGGCCTGGAGACCACCTTCGTGCCGCAGACCGATTACGACGCCTGGGCGGACGCCATCCGGCCCCAGACAAAATTACTGTTTCTGGAGACACCGTCCAACCCGCTGACGGAGATCGCCGACATGCAGCGGCTGGCCGATCTGGCCCATGAAAACGACTGTCTGCTGGTCGTGGACAATTGTTTCTGCACGCCCGTGTTGCAGCTGCCCTTCAAATACGGCGCCGATCTGGTGATCCATTCGGCCACCAAGTATCTGGACGGGCAGGGCCGTTGCATCGGCGGTGCCGTCATCGGTCCCCGTGAGCTGCTGGACGACAAGGTGTTCGGTTTCCTGCGCACCGCGGGCCCCACCATGAGCCCGTTCAATGCCTGGGTCTTTCTCAAGGGGCTGGAAACATTGAAACTGCGCATGCGGGCGCATTGTGACAACGCCGCACGCCTGGCCGAGTGGCTGGAGGCGCATCCCGGCGTTGCCCGGGTCCACTATCCGGGTCTCAAGAGCCATCCGCAGCATGAACTGGCCGCGCGCCAGCAAAGCGGTTTCGGCGGCATCGTCAGTTTCGAGGTGGAGGGCGGCCGCGAGGCGGCGTGGAAGCTTATCGACAGTACGCGCATCTTTTCCATTACCGCCAATCTGGGCGATGTAAAGAGCACCATCACTCATCCCGGCACCACCACCCATCACCGGCTGACCGACGATCAGCGCCGGGAAGCTGGCATTGTCCCGGGATTGATACGCCTGTCCGTCGGCCACGAGGACGCGGATGATCTTGAGAAGGATCTCGAAGAAGCCCTGGACAACGCCTTGAAATAAAAGAGATTGATCCAGCGTTTCAGGGCATGATCCGCAGCCTTCAATGGCGCCGGGATTTTTTCGTTTGCATTTGGCTGAACGAACGCCCTAAGATACCCGAAGTTAAAGGTTTATTTTGCGGGCATAAGGGGCCGCCACATTTGTCCGCGACACTCAGCATTTATATGAACCGCAAACGGGTGTGAGGCGGAGCCTGTCCAGCACATCCTTCCAGTAACCGTCGTCGAACTACACTCTTACGCAGTACATGTCATTTATGGAAATCCGGCCGAGCGTGCCGGTATTTGCTTGTCGTCAGGCGGCCGGTTTTCCATAGACGACATTAAGGGCGCTTCTGAAAATCCTGATTTTTAGAAGTAGCCATAATCCGGTTCTATAATTATCGATACCAGCCAGGAGAACTCACATGCCCGGAAGACACTTTTTATTTATACCCGGCCCGACCAACGTGCCGCAGCGCGTGCGCAATGCCATGAGCATCGAGCAGGAGGACATGCGCGCCGCCACGTTTCCGGATTTCACCAAGCCGCTGTTCGAGGATCTGAAAAAGATCTTCCAGACCAAAACCGGGCGCGTATTCCTGTTCCCGGGATCCGGTACCGGAGGCTGGGAAGCGGCCATCAGCAACACCCTGTCGCCGGGCGACAAGGTCCTCATGTCGCGCTTCGGCCAGTTTTCCAACCTCTGGGCGGACATGTGCCAGCGCCACGGCCTGGATGTGCAGACCATCGATCTGGACTGGGGCGACGGCGTGCCGGTGGAACAGTACGCCGAGATCCTGAAAAAGGACAAGAACAAGGAAATCAAGGGCGTCTTCGCCTGCCATAACGAGACCGCCACCGGCGTGACTTCGGATATCGCCGGCGTGCGCAAGGCCCTGGACGACGCCGATCACCCGGCGCTCCTCTATGTGGACGCGGTCAGTTCCCTGGCCAGCATCGATTTTCGCATGGAGGAATGGGGTGTGGACCTGTGCGTCAGCGGTTCCCAGAAGGGCTTCATGCTGCCCACCGGCTTGACCATCATGGCCGCCAGCGAAAAGGCCCTGGCGGCGCGCGAGTCGGCCAAGCTGCCGCGCACCTACTTCTCCTTTGACGATATGATCAAGGCCAACGAAAACGGCTTCTTCCCGTATACGCCGGCGACCATCCTGCTGCGCGGCCTGCGCGAGTCTGTCAACATGCTGCTGGAGGAAGGCCTGGAGAACGTCTTCAAGCGCCATAATCGCATGGCCACCGCCGTGCGCAAGGCGGTGGAAGCGTGGGGTCTGCAGCTGGTGGCCAAGGAGGAAAAGCTGTACTCCGACACGGTCAGCGCCATCTACGTGCCGGACGGTTTCGACGGCAACGAAGTCGTGCGCCACGCCCATAAATATTACAATCTGTCCCTGTCCATCAGTCTCGGCCAGATTGCCGGCAAGGCCTTCCGCATCGGCCATCTGGGCGATCTCAACGAGATGATGGTCCTGACGCCCCTGAACGGCGCCGAGATGTCCATGAAGGATCTGGGGATAGATATCGAGCTGGGCAGCGGCGTGGCGGCGGCGCAGGAGTATTTGCGCAATACGAAAGCACCCGTTAACGGAAAATAAACCGTGGCTCGATACTCGTGGCTCGTAACTCGAGCCACGAGCCACGAGCCACGAGCCACGAGCCACGAACCACGAACCACGAGCCACGCAACCGGAGGTTGCTTATGAGTTTCACCCAATACGCACAAGCCACACCACGGCTGCAGCGCAGCGAGCTGGCGGTGCCCGGATCCAGTCCGGACATGTTCGAGAAGGCGGCCGCCTCGGAAGCGGATTACATCTTTCTCGACTGCGAGGACGCGGTTGTCCCCGACGACAAGCCGCAGGCGCGCAAGAACATTATCCAGGCCCTGAACGACATCGATTGGCAGGGCAAAACTATGTCGGTGCGCATTAACGGTCTCGATACCCATTACATGTACCGTGATGTTGTCGACATCGTCGAACAGGCCGGCGCCAACCTGGACACCATTCTCATTCCCAAGGTGGGTACGGCCGCCGATGTTTATATGGTCGATTGCCTGGTGACCCAGATCGAGGACGCCATGGGCCTGAAAAAACGCATCGGCCTGGAATGCCTCATCGAGACGGCCCTGGGCGGCGCCAATGTTATGCAGATAGCGCAGGCCAGCATGCGCCTGGAGGCCCTGCATTTCGGCGTCGCCGATTACGCCGCCAGCCTGCGCGCCCGCACCGTCAATATCGGCGGCCTCAATCCCGACTATCCCGGCGATCAGTGGCACGCGGCGCTGTCCAACATGGTCACAGCCTGCCGCGCCTTCGGCCTGCGCGCCATCGACGGCCCGTTCGGCGATTTCAAGGACCCGGCAGGCTACGAAGACGGCGCGCGGCGCGCCGCCGCCCTGGGCTACGAGGGCAAGTGGGCCATTCATCCCAGCCAGATCGAACTGGCCAATAAAATCATGTCGCCGCCGGAATCGGAAGTGACGCGCGCAAAGCGTATACTGGAAGCCCTGGAAGAGGCCGCCGCCGCCGGCAAGGGCGCGGCGCAGCTGGACGGCAAGATGATCGACGCCGCATCCGAGAAGATGGCAAGGAACGTGGTAAGGCAGGCGGAACAGATCGCTGCCAAAGGCAGCGCGTGACTCGTTCCTCGTGGCTCGTTGTTCGTGCTCCGGGTTTTGTTTGTTCCAGCCACCAGCCACGAGCCGCCTGCCACAGAACGCACAGAATATTAATTAGTTAAGCGGAGGTTCAAGGTGGACATTCACGAATACCAATCAAAAGAAATCCTCACGGATTTCGGTGTGCCCATCCCGCCCGGCGGGCTGGCCTACAGTCCCGAGCAGGCGGTCTATCGCGCCCACGAGGTGGGCGGCAGCAAGTGGGTGGTCAAGGGCCAGATCCATTCCGGCGGCCGCGGCAAGGCCGGCGGCATCAAGGTCTGCACCAATGACACCGAGATATGGAACGCCGCCGACGAGCTGCTGGGCAAGCGCCTGGTCACCGAACAGACCGGCCCGCGCGGCAAGGTCATTCACCGGTTGTATGTGGAACAGGCCACGGATATTGAAAAGGAGTATTACATCGGTTTCGTCCTGGACCGGGCCATGGAGCAGGTGGCCGTGGTCGCTTCCGCCGAGGGCGGCGTGGAGATCGAGGAGATCGCCCGCACCAAACCGGAATCCATTATCCGCACCGCCGTGGAACCGGCCGTGGGCATGCAGCCGTTCCAGGCCCGGGAGATCTTCTTCGAACTGGGCATTGACCCCTCGCTGCTGAGCCAGACCGTCAACCTGCTGCTGGGCTGCTACCGCGCCTTCCGCGACCTGGATGCCGTCATGGTGGAGATCAACCCGCTGGTGGTCACCAAAGACGGCCACCTGCTGGCCCTGGACGCCAAAATGGGCTTCGACGACAGCGCCCTGTTCCGGCGTTCCAATATTTCCGAATTGCGGGATAAATCCCAGGAAGATCCGCTGGAGATGAAGGCCGAGGATCGCGGCCTGAGCTACGTCGGCCTGGAAGGCAATATCGGCTGCATTATCAACGGCGCCGGCCTGGCCATGGCGACCATGGACATGATCGAACACGCCGGCGGTGAACCGGCCAACTTCCTGGACATCGGCGGCGGCGCCTCGCCGGACCGCGTGGCCAAGGCCTTCAATCTGGTCATGTCCGATGAAAAGGTGGAAACCATCTTCGTCAACATCTTTGCCGGTATCAACCGCTGTGACTGGGTGGCCGAAGGTATCGTCCAGGCCGTCAGCAAGATCGATCTCAAGATCCCGCTGGTGGTTCGCCTGGCCGGGACCAATGTCGAGCAGGGCAAGCAGATCCTGAAAGACAGCAACCTGACCATTACCACGGCGGACACGTTGAAGGAAGGTGCGGACAAGGCCGTCGCCGCCTGGAAAAAACAGACCGGCAAGTAAACAGGGGAAGAGAAGAACATGGCAATACTCATAGACAAAAAAACCCCCGCCATTGTGCAGGGCTTTACCGGGCATACCGGGACCTTTCATTCCACGGAAATGATCGAATACGGCACCAACATCGTCGGCGGTGTCACGCCGGGCAAGGGCGGTACCACGCACCTGGACCGGCCCGTGTTCAATACGGTCAAGGACGCGGTACGCGAAACCGGGGCCACGGCCAGCATCATCTTTGTACCGCCGCCGTTCGCCGCCGACAGCATCATGGAAGCGGCCGACGCCGGCATCCGTTATTGCGTCTGCATTACCGACGGCATTCCGGCTCACGACATGATCCGGGTCAAGCGTTACATGCGCCGCTATAAGGAAGATCGCAAAATGGTCCTCACCGGCCCCAACTGCGCTGGTACCATCAGCCCCGGCAAGTCCATGCTCGGCATCATGCCGCACCATATTTATATGCCGGGTAACGTCGGCATCATCGGCCGTTCCGGTACCCTGGGTTACGAGGCCGCCTCGCAGATGAAGGCCATGGGCATCGGTGTTTCCACCAGCATCGGCATCGGCGGCGATCCCATCAACGGCAGTTCCTTCCGGGATCACCTGGAACGCTTCGAGGAGGATCCGGAAACGAAAGCCGTGGTCATGATCGGCGAGATCGGCGGGCCGCAGGAGGCCGAGGGCGCCAAGTTCTTCCAGGAAAACATGAAGACGCCGGTGATCGGTTACATTGCCGGCCTGACCGCGCCCAAGGGACGGCGCATGGGCCATGCCGGCGCCATCATTTCCGCCTACGGCGAAAGCGCCGCCGAGAAAGTGGAGATCCTGAACGAATGCGGAGTCACCGTCGTGCCCAGTGCGTCCGAGTTCGGCGAAACCGTGAAGAATGCCCTCGATAAGCTCTGAAGCCGGATTGCCGATTAATAATAAAATCAAACTTAAGTGTCGGTGAGGAGTAAGGAGTAAGGAGTGAAGAGAACAACGGTTTTGTTTTACCCCTCACTCCTCACTCCTCACCCCTCACGCCTCACTAACAAAGAGGTGTTGCCATGGCAGATAAACCAAAGGTCCTGATTACCAGAAGGTGGCCCGAGCAGGCCGAACAGGAAATGCAGAAGCATTTCGACGTCACCCTGAACGAATCCGATACGCCCATGACGGCGGAGCAGCTGCAGGACGCCCTGCGCAACTACGACGCCGTCTGTCCGACGGTATCGGACAAGGTCAATGCCGATGTGCTGGGTATCGACGACATCAAGGCGAAGATCCTCGGCAACTACGGCGTCGGCTTCAATCACATCGACCTGGACGCGGCGAAGAAACAGGGCCTGGTGGTCACCAACACGCCGGAGGTGCTGACCCACTGCACCGCGGATCTGGCCATGACGTTATTATTCATGATCGCGCGCCGCGCCGGGGAAGGGGAGCGCCACGTGCGCAACAAGGAATGGACCGGCTGGCGGCCCACACACATGATCGGCACGAAGATCACCGGCAAGACCTTAGGGCTAGTCGGCATGGGCCGCATCGCCCGCGCCATGGCCCACAAGGCCTATCACGGTTTCGGCATGTCCATCGTCTTTCACGATCCTTATCCGCCGGGTGACGACGTTATCAAGGCCTATAACGCCAAACAGTGCGACAGCGTCGAGGAAGTCCTCAAGCAGGCGGACTTCGTCTCGTTGCACTGCCCCGGCGGCAAGGAAACCTATCATCTGCTCAACGAGGAACGCCTCAAGCAGATGAAACCCACCGCCTTCCTGGTCAACAGCGCCCGCGGCGACGTCATCGATCAACAGGCCCTGATCGCGGCGTTGAAGAACGGCACCATCGCCGGCGCCGCCCTGGACGTCTACGAAGGCGAACCGGCCGTGCCCGATGAATTGTTAAGCATGGACAACGTCGTCCTGCTGCCGCACCTGGGCAGCGCCACCATGGAAACCCGCGTCGCCATGGGTATGCGCGTGCTGGACAACCTGGTGGACTATTTCGGCGGTAAGGAACCGGGCGATCGGGTCGCGTAGCTCGTGGCTCGAAGCTCGTTGCTGGTGGCTGGAGATAGCGCATGTAGCCCGGGTGAAAGCCGGGAGGCTGGAATCCGGGTTCGGGGAATCATGGCTTCGGTTTTCCCGGATTCCGCTGCGCTGCATCCGGGCTACGCCCCTACAAGCCACGAGCCACAAGACACAAGCCACGAGCTACGAGCCACGAGCCACGAGCCACCTCTGTACAATGTCTGAAAATCTCCAGGCTCGCACTGTCCTTCCGCAAGATCTCGATACCGAAGCGGCCAAATACGCCCAAGATGTGGTCAGCCTTCTGTTCTCGGAATTCTGTCACGTCATCGAACAGCGCAAACCCGATATTCAGCCGATCATTAGCGGCGAGAAGCCCTTGCCCCGGCATGATCGCAACCTGCTGTTTCCCGTCCTCCAGGCCTGGGGCATCTGGTTCCAGCTGCTGAACATCGCCGAGGAAAACACCGCCATGCGCCGCCGCCGGCAGACGGAAAAGGCGCTGGGATTGGAGCAGGTGCCGGGCACCTTCGCCCACACCTTCGCCCGGGCGAAAGAGCAGGGCGTCGACGCCGATACCGTTCGCAAGTTGCTGTTGGAAAGTTACATCGGCCCCACCATCACCGCCCATCCCACCGAGGCCAAGCGCATCACCGTGCTGCAGATCCACCGGCGCATCTATGTCCAGCTGTACCGGCTGGAAAGCGATCGCTGGACACAGCGGGAGCGGGAGTATTTTATCGGCCAGCTGCGCAACGAGATCGATCTGCTCTGGCTCACCGGCGAACTGCGCCTGGAAAAACCCAGTGTTACCCAGGAAGTGGCCTGGGGCCTGCATTTCTTCGAACAGTCCCTGTACGAGCGCATCCCGGAAACCCTGGCGCGGTTGCAGTGGTCGCTGCAGCGGCAATACCCGGGCGAGTCATTCGAAATCCCGCCGTTCTTCCGTTTCGGTTCCTGGATCGGCGGCGACCGCGACGGCAACCCCAACGTCACCAACGCCGTCACACGTCGCGCCCTGCAGCAGAACCGCGCCGCCGTGCTGGAACATTACCGGAAAAAGCTTATCGATCTGCTGCAACACCTGAGCGTGGCCAGCTACGCCGTCGATGTATCAAGGGAATTCAACGAACACCTGGACACCCTGCTGGCCGAATCCGGCAGGGCGAAGTCGATTCAACGCCGCAACCCCAACGAGGTATTCCGGCAGTTCGTTGCTGCGATGCAGTTGAAACTGGACGCCGCCATGGCGGGCACGAAACGCCGCCGATCCGGCCCCGCCTACGGTGGCGCCGATGACTTCATCCAGGAACTGGGGATACTGGAGGCGGGCCTCACTGATTCCGGCTGCCCCGACCTGGCCGCGGATCTGGTGACAACACTGAAGCGGGAAGCCGAAGCCTACCGCTTCTGCACCGCGCGCCTGGACCTGCGCGAGAACACCGGCGTCACCACCCATACCCTGCAGGCTGTCTTTCGGGAACTGAATAACGGTACGGAACCGCCGGCCGAGGACTCGAAGGAATGGGAGGACTGGCTGCGCGAGGAACTGGCCCGGCCGCTGGAGGAACTGCCGCGCTTCGAAACGCTGGATCGCAAGGCAGCGGACACCGTCGGCCTGTTCAGCCTCATCGCCGAACTCTCCGGCGAATACGGCCGCGAGGCCTTCGGTTATTTCATCCTCAGCATGACCCGATCCGTCGCCGATATCCTCGGCCTTTACCTGCTGGCCAAGTACACCGGCAACTTCATTGATCGCGCCGGCACGGAACACTGCCTGCTGCCCATCGTACCTTTATTCGAAACCATCGCCGATCTGCGCGCCGCGCCCGAGATCATGAAAACCCTGCTGGGTATTCCCGTAGTGCGCCGTTCCGTACGCCACCAGGGCGGGGTGCAGGAAGTCATGATCGGCTATTCCGATTCCAACAAGGACGGCGGCTTTCTCACCTCCAACTGGGAACTGAGCAAGGCTCAGGCGGCACTGACCCGGATCGGCGAGCAGAGCAAACTGCGCATCGCCTTCTTCCACGGCCGCGGCGGTTCCGTCAGCCGCGGCGGCGCGCCCACCGGCCACGCCATCGCCGCGCAGCCGGCCGGATCGGTCCAGGGCCGCATGCGCATCACCGAACAGGGCGAGGTGGTCTCCTCCAAGTACGCCAACCAGGGCACGGCCCAGTACCAGATGGAAATGCTGGCCTCCAGCGTCTTCGCCCACAGCCTGCAGTCTACGAGCGAGGACGCCCTGAAACCGCGGCCGGAATTCACCGACGCCATGGAGGCCCTGTCCAATCTTTCCTACACCCATTACCGGCAACTGGCCGAGGCGCCGGGACTGGTGGAGTACTACAACGCCGCCAGCCCGGTGAACGAGCTGGCGAAGATGAACATCGGCTCGCGCCCGGCGCGGCGTACCGGCGCCAAAAGCCTGGACGACCTGCGCGCCATCCCCTGGACATTCGCCTGGACCCAGAACCGCCACCATGTGCCCGCCTGGTACGGCATCGGCACCGCCGTCAGCGAATTCATCCGCGTGCGCGGTGAACCCGGCGAGAAACTCCTGCGCAACATGTTCGAGGAATCGCGCCTGTTCCGCCTCATCATCGATGAAGCGGAAAAATCCCTGGCCTTCGTCAGCCTGGAAGTCATGCGTTCTTACTCGAAACTGGTCAGGGACGAAAAGATCCGCGACGAGATCTACCGCATGATCGAAAGCGAATACAACCTGTCCATGGAAATGATCCTGCTCATCACCGGCGAGCGCAACATCGCCGAACGCTTCAAGCGCTTCAGCCGCAAGCTCTACCGCCGCGGCGATATCCTGCGCCAGGCGGGCCTGGCGCAGGTGGAATTGTTGAAGAAGTACAGGGATGGAAAGGATAAGGAGGATTTGGTGCCGTTACTGCTTTCGATTAATTGTATCTCGGCTGGTTTAGGCTGGACCGGCTAAAAATCGCCCGGCTAAGCGTCCTGTTTGCTCCCTGACTTCGTTGCGGTACGCCTTCCGTTGCTCATTTATTAATCTATAAACTCCGCTACTCAGGCGCACCGCGCCTCGTCAGAAAACAAACATGCCGGCTTAGCAGGCCGATTTCGGACGGGCCCTTTTTCGCCAATACTTCGTTGCTACGCCTTCTGCGGTACTCATTTAACTATCAGTAAACTCCGCGAAAAACCGAACGGAAAAACCGAATCGAAAAACCGGGGACAGACCACATTTTTATTGATAATGTATTTAAAATTTCTTGGGTGTTTTTCATTGTGAAGTGTGCGTCGGTTAATTGAAATAGCAGTCATAATTTTGGCAATTGCTGTATCCATTAAGCGGTGCATACCTTTATCTGATTATTGGCATTTGATTACCGGAAGTGGTTCCCGGGATTGCCGGATAAAAGGCAATATCAGTTTTAAGAAAAAAGGGGACGCTACCCTTTCCTCCTCTTTTCTCCCCAAGGAGTCACTGGACAATACCCTACATAGTAACTACAATGTAGGTTAATGATGGATCTTGTATTCGAATGGGACGAAAAGAAGAATCGCACGAATCAAAGGAAACATGGCGTTTCCTTTGAGGAAGCACGGACGGCGTTCTTTGACGAGAATGCCAGGGTTATACCGGACCCGGATCACTCGGAACGAGAAGAACGGTTTGTCCTTCTCGGTCTCAGTACCGCCATTCGGATCCTGGTTGTCAGTCACTGTTATAAGCAGTCTGATCAAGTTATTCGCATCTTCTCGGTTCGTAAAGCAGACCGTGATGAGCAACAACAATATCACTGGTGGCTATGATGAAAAAGCATTACGATTTTTCTAATTCAAAGCGGAATCCCTATCTTAAAAAGCCGAAAAAACAGCTCACGATTCGTCTTGATGAAGATACGATAGAGTATTTTCGGGCGCTTGCGGAACAAAGCGGTGTGCCGTACCAAAGTTTGATAAACCTGTATCTTCGCGAGTGCGCAGAATCCGAACGCAAGATTGCACTGAAGTGGGAATGACTTCAACCACGCCATCGATCGGAAACCGGGGACAGACCACAGGTTTCTAAAAGGGGCCGGGGACAGAAAAAGGGACGCAACCCTTTTTTAAAGGTTATACATTGTTAGTAGGCCTGTAATCCGATTTATTCGATACCAGTACAACAATAACCAGAACCAGGTCGACCATGAAGCCCATTACGGCGGAGGTTATGGACCAGAACATGGCAAAGGATCCGGCGGTTATGCCGACCGAGAATGAGACAACGTTGCGCAGCATGCTGACGGCGGTTTTTTCTTGTTCTCCATGGCAAATATCCTTAATGTTCATGCAGCTCCTTGCAGTTTATTGGCATAGTCCCGGCCGGCGGTGGGCGGGGCAGAGGTTTGCCTTCCTTGTGGTATAACTTGATGATTTCTTCAACGATCCGGCAGAGGTCGTTGAAAACTTCCTTTTCGTCGTCGCCATGACAGCCACCGTAAATGAGGCCGGGGGCACTTCCAATGAAGCACTGATCCTCTTCGGACCATTCGACAATCTTCACGTAGTTGACACTTTCCTTCATTTCTTCGCATCCTCGATAGCCGGGAGGTTTATTTATCTGTGCGCCGGGATTCCATATAGCGGCGTAGTACTTGATTGATATGGGTCTGATATTTCCCGTCTAGGGATTTGAACCAATCCAGCATGTCTGCGTCCTGACTCCATTCAAAACGCATTACTTAATTATAGTTATAAGAATGTAATTATATAACAGTAAACTGAAGTCGAAATAATATACTGAATTTAAAGAAGAAATAGGTGTGGCCATGCTCTGGTCGAAATTTGAATGACAGTGACTGACGGATACATTACTGCCTATGTTCATGAAATCTTTCATCTATCACGTTTAAATTTCCCTGACGGAGGAAGTGCACAGGGCTCTCAATGCTTTGGCGCGAAGGGATAGCCGTTCCTTCGCCCACCCTGTCGCAAAGCGGTGATCTTCCCGGAGATCGGCGTGCAACGGGGCCGTTTCCCCGCTCATGGCATGAAAGCTATCGCCATCATTTAAATAATATATTTCATAAGTGGTTGTCGAGGGTCTATAACTTCATAAACAGGTACAGTGGTTTACTTGGATTTCTGTTTTTACAGGAATCGGAAGGCGGTTATTGACCCAGGTCAATATTCAGTCAGCATAAGAGGCGGATGATGGATTTTCGTTTCCATGAGATTACTGAATTTTCAGGCCCGGCCACTGCCAAATAGCTACATGTCCTGAATACGGGAGGAGAATACCCATGTCCGAGAGCAAATGTCCGATGCACCCAGTCGCAGGCGGCAGTATGGCCATCCGCGACTGGTGGCCCAACAAGCTGCCGCTGCATATCCTGCGCCAGCATTCATCCAAGTCCAATCCCATGGGCGAGGATTTCAATTACCGAGAAGCATTCAGGAAGCTGGACGTCAAGGCCCTGAAAATGGATCTGCGTGCCCTGATGAAGGAATCCCGGGACTGGTGGCCGGCGGATTTCGGCCATTACGGACCGTTGTTCATCCGCATGTCCTGGCACGCCGCCGGTACCTACCGCATGGGCGACGGCCGCGGCGGTGGCGGCACGGGTTCGCAGCGTTTCGCGCCCACCAACAGCTGGCCGGACAACGTTAACCTGGACAAGGCGCGGCGGCTGCTGTGGCCCGTCAAACAGAAATACGGCAATAGCATTTCCTGGGCCGATTTGATTATCCTGGCCGGCAACGTCGCCCTGGAGGACATGGGCTTCAGGACCTTCGGTTTCGGCTTCGGCCGTGAAGACGTCTGGGAGCCGGAAGAGGATATCTACTGGGGCTCGGAGACCGAGTGGCTTGACGACAAGCGCTACAGCGGCGATCGGGATCTGGAGAACCCTCTCGCCGCCGTGCAGATGGGCCTGATCTACGTCAATCCGGAAGGACCCAACGGCGAGCCGGATCCGGTCAAGGCCGCCCACGACATCCGCGAAACCTTCAAGCGCATGGCCATGAACGACGAAGAGACCGTGGCGCTCATCGCCGGCGGTCATACCTTCGGTAAATGCCACGGCGCCGGCGATTCGTCCCTGGTCGGCCCCGAGCCGGAAGCGGCCCCCCTTCAGGAACAGGGCATGGGCTGGAAGAGCAGTTTCGGCACCGGCAAGGGTGATGACACCATCGGCGGCGGACCGGAGGTTACCTGGACCAACACACCCACCGTGTGGAGCAACAAATTCTTCGAGAACCTGTTCCGCTACGAATGGGAACTGACCGAGAGCCCGGCCGGTGCGAAACAATGGATCGCCAAGGACGCCGAGGCCGATATTCCGTACGCCCGGGATTCGTCCAAAAAGCGCAAGCCCACCATGCTGACGACGGACCTGTCGCTGCGCTTCGACCCGGAGTACGAGAAGATCTCGCGGCGTTTCTACGAGAACCCGAACGAGTTCGCGGACGCCTTCGCCCGCGCCTGGTTCAAGCTGATCCACCGTGACATGGGCCCGAAGGCGCGTTACATGGGGCCGGAGGTCCCGAAGGAAGATCTCATCTGGCAGGACCCGGTTCCACCGGTCGATCACGAACTGATCGACGACAAGGACATCAAGAGTCTGAAGAAAAAGATTCTCGATTCCGGGCTGTCCATCGGCGAACTGGTCTCCACGGCCTGGGCCTCGGCGTCCACGTTCCGCGGCTCCGACATGCGCGGCGGCGCCAACGGCGCACGCATTCGCCTGGCCCCGCAGAAGGACTGGGAAGTGAACCAGCCGAAGCAGCTGGCGAAAGTCCTGAAAACACTCGAGGGTATCCAGAGTGAGTTCAATGGCGCCGCGTCCGGCGGCAAGAAGGTCTCACTGGCCGACCTCATCGTCCTGGGCGGCAATGCCGCGGTGGAAGCAGCCGCCAAAAAGGCCGGCACCGATATCGAGATTCCCTTTCATCTGGGACGCACCGATGCCACGGAGGAACAGACCGACACCGAAAGCTTTGATGTACTGGAGCCGATCGCGGACGGTTTCCGCAATTACCAGAAAAACCGCTTTTCCGTAACCGCAGAGGAAATGCTGGTGGACCGGGCGCAATTGCTGACCCTGACCGCGCCGGAGATGACGGTTCTTGTCGGCGGCATGCGCGTGCTCAACACCAACGTCGGCGGCTCGCAGCACGGTGTCTTCACCGACAAGCCGGAAACACTCAGCAACGACTTCTTCGTCAACCTGCTCGATATGGGTATGGAGTGGAAACCCACCTCGGAGGAAGAAGAGGAGTTCGAACTGCGCGATCGCAAGTCCGACAAGGTGAAGTGGACCGGCACTCGGGTGGATCTGGTGTTCGGATCCAACTCCGAGCTGCGCGCCATCTCCGAGGTCTACGGCCAGAGCGACGCACAGGAGAAGTTCGTGCGCGACTTCGCGGCCGCCTGGAACAAGGTGATGAACGCGGATCGCTTTGATCTTGTCTGATCAGGGTTCCGATACCTGAAGAAAGGGCCGTTTAGAAAAGGGCTGGAGTGACTAAAAAATACTCCGGTCCCTTTTCAAGCACTTTTCAGACATCAGAAACAGGAACTGGGGCTTGATTATGTAATGTATAATGTATACATTACTGTATATGTCAAAAGAAAATTCCATGCACCGCACCCAGGTCTACCTGACCGAGGAAGAGCACAAGGCTCTCAAGGCCTTTGCGCGCCGCGATGGGCGTTCGTTCGCTGCCACTCTGCGTGAAGCCGTCGATACGTATATTCATGGCCAAACGACCGGTGATCTGCGACAGGCAATCGATCAGAGTTTCGGTTGTTGGCGTGATGGTGACGCTGCGGAAACGGATGTGAGAACCCTGCGGCAGGAATGGGAGAGACGGGAAGAGCGTCAGGAATGAGCATACTGATCGACACGGACGTTATTATCGATCACCTGCGCGGCATCCTCGCCGCCAGGGAGTGGTTGCTGGAACGGGTGTCGGCCGATGCGCCTCCCGCAATATCAGTCATCACCGTGGCGGAGATCGAGGCGGGAATCAGGGCCTCGGAACGCAGACATGTCGAGGCTCTGTTGAGGGGACTGCACATTCTGCCGCTGGATAATGATATTGCTGTCCAGGGAGGACGATATCGCGCTCTCTACGGGCGTTCCCACGGAGTGTTGCTGCCGGATGTATTGATTGCAGCCACTGCCCGTATCCATAAAAAACCGCTATATACTCTGAATGATAAACACTATCCCATGGATGATATACGTATAGTGGTTCCCTACAGGAAGCCCTGATCCATATATTTTGAATAAAAAGCGTCGGTGTCGCCTGATTTGAAATTTATGCAGTCCTTTCCCTGAAATCAGGCCGCTTGAACCGTGGATCAGGCGGGTCGTTCCCCGTCCACAATGGTACGCAGCATCTCCCGGCGGTAACCGTCGTAGTCGTTGAAGGCATAGTGCAGGCAGGCGCGGTTGTCCCAGAGCACGAAGGTGCCGTTCTCCCAGCGCAGGCGGCAGGTGAAGATTTCCTGTGTAACGTGTTTCCGCAGGAAGCCGAGGATGGCTTCGGCTTCCTCGTTTTTCATGCCTTCTATGCCGAGGCTGTAAGCGGTATCCACGTACAGGGCCTTGTTGCCGGTGTGCGGGTGGGTGCGGATGATGGGATGGTAGTTGCCCTCGATGTTCTTCTGCTGATCCACGGTCAGCTTGATGTCGCCGACGGCCCGGTTCTCCGCTCGGGCCGAATCCTCCCGGCTCAACAGCACGTCCCGCGCCGACATATGCACTTTCAGGCCGGCGAGTAGTGCCTTCATGGTATTGCTGAGCCATTCATAGGCCAGTTGCGTATTGCTCCACCAGGTATCGCCGCCGTATGGCGGAACCTCGACGGCGTAGAGCAGGCTGATGGCCGGCGGGTTGGGCAGGAACGGGGAGTCGGTATGCCAGGTTTCCCCGAACACACGCTTCACCACGGTATCGGCTTCCTTGACCACACGCTGCACGTTGGGATGGCCCTCCATGCCGCCGGTGTAGGCGTCGGTGCCGAAGGGGCCGAAACGCAGGGTGAAGTTTTCCTGGTCCTCGATGGTCAGGTCCTGGTCACGAAAGTAGATCATTTTGTAATGGAACAGGGCGACCCTGATTTGCTCGAATTGCGCGTCGCTGATGTTGGCGATGTCGACGCCGCGGATCTCCGCGCCCATGGCGGCGGCCAGGGGCACCGTTTCGATTTCCGTGAAGCCGTTGGCGTCGTCGTCGTAGTGGGAGGGCGGGTAAAACTGCATGATTCACGATCTCGCTTGTACCGGTACTATAATGATAATGGACAGCCGGCGTTTTTACAGCAGGATTACGAACGTCCGGCTTTAGGTCTCGTCATGCCGCATCTTATGTATCAGGACCATGATCGGGCGATAGAAGTGTGGTCAATCCTGATCGGATTGTTTTTCATCCACGGGACGGCCGGAGATGATCTTTCGGCCCGTGAACATGGCGGAGATGATACTGCCGCCTTCCTTTATTTCGGTAATGATAACACCGGCCACGTGTAGAACCACGACCACGCCGAGGATATAGAAGCTGTACAGGTGTACGGTTATAAAGGGTTTACGGAAGCCGCGCATACTGTCGTAAGCAGCCTCGTCGTACATCGCCGGGGCGTAGGGCACCAGTGAATCGGGACTGACCCCGGGGGCGGCGACCCATTGCGCGATCCAGTGACCGACAGGCGGATAGAAAAGGTCGGTTCCGGCCAGGACCAGGCCGGTGACGGCCTGGAGTATAATTAGAAGAAACAGAACCGCCACGCCAATCCGTCCTGCCGGATTATGGCCGAGATAATGTTCCGGATGCCCGGCAATAAATGCTGATAGATAGGAACGCAGTGCGTGGAAATATCCTTTTCCGCCGGGCAGGACTGCCCGCCACCTGGCGTAACGATTCCCGAGAAAAGCCCATATGATGCGCCAGAGCAGGTTTAATGCGAAGACATAACCGATCCAGACGTGAATTACCTTAAGTGTGATCTTGCCGTCATTGGATACATCAAGCGCCCCGGCATTGAGAATGATGAAACCCACAACCATCAGGGTAATAACACACAGTGCGTTAATCCAGTGAAACCAGCGCGTGCCGGCATCCCATACAGGGTAGGATTTCAGGTCGGACATATTGGTATTCCTATGCGTCTAATCATGGATATCAGTTATTCAGGCGTGATGATTTCCGCCGGGTCCCAGTGCTCGTCGGCCTTACCGTCGACAAAACGCCAGGTGTCGTACCAGGTGGTTGTGTAAGTCTCGCCTTCCTTTTCGGGATGCGGCAGTTCCCGCGGCCGCATGACCGTGACCAGATCGTCTTCCGCCATCACGGCCACGATCTCGGTGGTGAGTTCGTCGCAGTCTTCCGTCGGTTCGCGCCCCAGGACCTCGGTGAAGAAATACACCACTGCACACCTCCCGGCCTACGAAATCTTCATTTTCCCCGATGTTGAACCATGGTTGTAGGAGCGGCGCCCCCGCCGCGAATTATTCGACCAGATAGTCCGCCAGCGCCTTGAGTTCCTCATTGGTAATGTTCGTCGGCTTGAAGGGCGGCATGGCGCGCAGGCCGTTGCGCACGATATAACGGATATAGTCGGCGTTCAGATCGTCGCGTTCCTCCAGTACGCCCTTGTCCTTGCCGCGGGTCACGGAGAGTTGCAGGGTGCCGGGATATTCGTAACCGGGGGCGTGGCAGTGAACGCAGTGCTTGTTGAAGATCTCTTTTCCGCTCCGGCCCTGTTCGGCGTAGGCGGTGGCGGCGCCGGCAAGAAACAGCACCAGTCCCGGCAACAGTATTCGTTTCATCATGACTGCTCGCCCCGCAGCTTTTTCGGCCAGATGCCGGATTTCCCCGGCGCGATGATGCCGTTGGGATCCAGGGCGTCCTTGATGGTCTGGTTCATTTTCATCAGGGCATTGTCGTTCCAGTTGTAGGTATTGGCAATCCGGTCCATGTAACGGATGTGGGTGCGGTATTCGCCGTAGCCCTCGGCCGCGGCCTCGTCGACGAGGATGTTGAACAATTCATCCAGTCTCTGCCGTTCCTCCGGGTCGTCCTTGTTGTAGACGATCACCACCACGTGATGCAGTTCGCGCCAGCCGATGGCCAAAAGGCCCAGATAGTCGAAACCGTATTCGCGCACGCGGTTGCTGACCATCCTGTATTGCTTGATGGCGTCCTTGCCGGTGATAGGGGAGACCGGCGAGAAACCCACGTGTCCGCCGCCGCCGTCCCAATTGAGGAAATTGAATTCGGTCAGCTTGGGAATGCCCTTCATGGTTTCCGCCCGGTGCAGCAGGATGTCGAACTTGTTTTTGCGATCCTCGGGAAAATAGAATTTCGCGCCGGGGATCTTCGAGAAGGCATCGCGGATCACGCTCCATAATGCATCGGTCACCGGCGGCGGTCCGTACAAGGCGCCGCAGAAATTCCACATGCCGATCTGCTGGTCCGCCATGATCTTTTTCGCCACGCTCGGCGGTATCGGTCCCTTGCCGTCATAATACTGGCTCTTGGTGGAGACCACGGCGGCGTCCAGCACCAGGCTGCGTACGGTGGCCGCGTTCTGGACGATATTGTTGACCTTGAGGGGTCGCAGGATCTCGGTGATTTCCTCGATGTCGTCCTCCCGCTCGAAGGTGATCAGGTAGGGGCGGTAGCCGGCCGGTTCCGGCATCAGCCAGATGCCCATCTTGGTGACAATGCCGAAATTGGACTGGGAAAAGATGCCGTCCACGTAGGGACCGAAACCGTACTTGAACAGCTGCCAGGTATTGTTGCCCGGCATGGCGCCCATGCCGGTGCGCACCACCTCGCCGTTGGCCAGCACGACTTCCATACCGCATTGCATCATGAAGTGATCGCCGTAGGGTGTGTAGCCGATACCGTGATCCAGGGCGTTGCCGACGACGCTGCCCCAGCCGGGGTCGGGAACATCCAGCCACAGCTTCATGCCACGTTCCTGGATGTAATCGTAAAGATCGAAATAACTGACGCCCGGTTCCACCAGGGCGTAACCGAATTCCTCGTTCACCTCCAGGATGCGGTTCATGCGGTTGAGATCGAGGACAATGGAACCGGACATCACCGGTGCGGCGCCGCCGTAGGCGAAGTTCTTGCCGCGGGAAACCGGCCACAGGGGGATGCCGTATTCATTCGCCACCTTGACGATGGCCTGGATCTGTTCCACGGAGTCCGGTGCAATGGCGGCGTAAGGTTTGTATTCGCTCTCGTCGTTGCTGATGGTGTAGGGATCTTCGTAGGGAGAGATATCCTTTTCCGTGAAGACCCATTGCCGGCCGACAATATTGCCGAACTTTTCCAGCGCCCGGCTCATGGATTCCGGACTCACGCCCGATGGTAATGGTGCCGTCATGTCAATCAGCCTGTTAATGGTTTGTTATACGACCGGATCGTCCAGCGGTGCAGATCCCGGTCGATGCGTGTAATACGGGTTTCCACCGCTGCACGGGATCGGAGCATGATTTCAAGACAGAAGTGGAAGGATTCCGTGGTCACACCGTGCAGGGTCAGGGGCGATTGCCGGCAGGCGTGTTTGAGGCCGTCGTTCCAGACGCCGGTCATGTCGCTCCGTACCGGCATAATGAAGTCCGCAGGCGCCCATTGCTCCGCAAGCCGCCGCGCTTCCGGAAAGCGTTCATCATAAAAGATGGTATCGCCGGTGACCGGTTTTCCGCCGGCACCAGCGGCAATCGCCGTGGAGAGCCCGTAGGGTATCAGCGGCAGAGACAAGGCGGTTTTGATGAGTTTCCGTCTTTTCACAATCGGATATTACGTCGCAACATCGGGAAGAGAAATCAAGATTGATATCCGGATTTATGCTGCTGCATAAAACTCTCGGGCGGCTGTGCATGTCAGTTATGACTGGAATTATCGATTCTATCCAAACTTCGGCAGGTTGCCAATATCCCGGCTTTTGCCGGGACGAATTCCTGTCCTGAAAATCGCCCGGGCCGGTCGGATCCTTGCGGATCTGTCGGGATATTTCATGCTATAAATGAAACGGATAAATATAGTGAAGGGGATGGCACGTGACAATTGACTTCATAAGTACGTTTCTGCTCTGGTGTACGCTAATCAACTACGGCCTGTTGCTGGTGTGGTTTACGTTCTTTACGCTGGCCCATGACTGGATATATCGCTTCCACGGACGCTGGTTCCGCGTGCCGGTCGAACAGTTCGACGCTATCCACTACATGAGCATGGCCGTATTCAAGCTGGGGGTCATTTTGTTTAACCTGACACCGCTCATCAGCCTTTATATAGTGGCCTGATTCAGTCAGCGTATTTTTCCAGCATTTCCGATATGAAGGCGGACCAGACCTCGTCGGGTTCCCATACCGACTGCATGGGCGTAAAGGCTTCCTCTATGGATCGTTCTTTCCTGATGGCATGATACAGGCCGAGAAAAGTGGAAACGCGCATGTTGGCGGCGCAGTGGATGTGGATCATTTTCTCCCGGTTTGCATCCATGGCGTCGGAGAATTTCAACAGATCGTCTTCCGTGGGGGCATCGAACTGCACCGGGATGTGTATGTATTCCATGCCCAGGCTTTCAACCAGACCGGTCTCGTCTTCGAGAGAATAGCGCGGGTCGTCGTGCAGGGCGAGATTGATGATGACCTCATAACCTTCCTCGGCCAGGGCGCGTAACTGCTCCTCCGTCGGCTGGCCGGAGGTGGTCAGTGAGGTTTTGACGGCCCGAAAATTGTATATGTCGCTGGAGTACGCCATTCCGTTAACGTGCGAGAAGGGTGATAATTACAGTTAAATATAGAATGATTTCCGGGAGAAAACAATGTTTCAGGGTTCCTGTCTTTGCGGCGCGGTGAAATATGAATTTGACGCGGCTCCGGAATATACCGGGCATTGCCATTGCGCCATGTGCCGCAAGGCGCACGGGGCGGCATTCGGAACCTACGCCATTATCCCGAAAGAGAGTTTTCGTTTTACCGGCGGGCTGGATAGTATTGCGGAGTACTGTTCATCTCCGGGTATAGTGAGGACGTTTTGCCGGCATTGCGGATCGACGCTGCAGTTTATCCGTGAGGACAGGGGAGACCTGGGCGTGACTGTCGGTACCATCGATTCGGGTCCGGAACTGGAACTCAACTTCCAGGTCTGGACCAGCGTGCGGGCCGACTGGGGCAGGATCGATGACGATCTGCCGTCGTATGAAACCGATCTCTGGTAA
>JBBDSH010000105.1:61264-67175 GCA_040905045.1 Gammaproteobacteria bacterium
GAGAATAAACCATGAAAAAACGCAAAATCAATCCCTGGGCTTGGCAGGATCGCCTCGGCTTCGTTCAGGCCAATGAGGTCACGAATCCGGAACGAATTCTGTATTGTTCCGGCCAGACCTCCGTGGACGCCGACGGCAGGCTCATGCACCCGGACGATATGAAAGGGCAGCTCAATCAGGCACTGGATAACGTCGTGGCGGTGCTGAACGAGGCGGGCATGGACCTTTCCAACGTCACACGCCTGAACGTCTATACCACGGATGTGGATGCGTTAATGGAAGTGCACGATGATATTGTCCATCGTTTCGACGAGGCCGGCGGGCGCCATGCCGGAACACTGGTGGGTGTCACCCGGCTGGCCTTTCCCGGCATGCTGGTGGAACTGGAAGCCACGGCTGTGGCGTAAAAAATAAAGGGCTCTTCGGAGAATTTGTGGGCATCTGGAAAAGCGATGGTTGATCTCGCCAAGGGCGCCAAGCACGCAAAGGAATGATGGATTTTTACCTCTTTGCGAACTTTGCGCGTTCTGCGAGATCCTTTTGAAAAACCAACCCTGAAAACCGGGCATGATTTCTTACTCTGCGGCCTTAAAAAATGACTGTTTGTCATGGAGTTGGCGGTCATGGCGAGCGGATATCACCCAGAGATTCTGCTGACGGGCCAAATAAGCAGCTCCCCTTTTAAGGGGAAGTCAAGATTGAAAGTTCTCTAAAAGTTCTCCTATACTTCGGAGTCCCATGCCGGACTCCCGCGACAAGTATTGCTGGCCCCGTTTCATCGCCTTTGTCGATATGAACGCTTTTTTTGCGTCCATCGAGCAGGACGACAACCCCGGCTTCCGCGGTCGGCCCATCGGGGTAACCAACGGTAAAACAGGCACTTGCATCATCACCTGTTCCTACGAGGCGCGCGCCTTCGGTATTCATACGGGCATGCGGCTAAAGGAAGCGCGGCGGCTGTGCCCGCAATTCATCCAGGTGCCGGCGCGGCCGGAGCGTTACGCGGCGGTGTCCACCGCCATCATGGAGGCGCTGCAGGCCGTCAGCCCGGACGTGGAGGTGTTTTCCGTGGACGAGGCCTTTCTGGATCTGACCCGCTGCCAGCATTACTGGAACCGGCCGCCGGAGGCCATGGGCCGCCTGATCAAGGACTGCGTCCGGGAGGTGTCGGGATTGCTTTGTTCGGTGGGTCTCTCCGGCGACAAGACCACGGCCAAGTACGCCGGCAAGCTGCAAAAGCCGGACGGCCTGGTAGTGATCCCGCCCCGGGAAGCGGCCGAACGTCTGCGGGATGTGCCGGTTATGGAATTGTGCGGCATCAACAAGGGCATTGCCGCTTTTCTGGCGCAGCGGGAGGCGTTTACCTGCGGCGACGTGGCGAGGTTGCCCGTGAGCGTGCTGGGCAAACGCTTCGGCAATCCGGGCCGGCGTATCTGGAAGATGTGCCGGGGCGAGGATCCGGCCAAAGTGGAAACCAATATTCAGCCGCCGAAAAGCATCGGCCACGGCAAGGTCATGCCGCCGAATACAAAGGATCGCGACATTATCCATATGTACCTTATTCATATGGCCGAGAAGGTGGCGCAGCGGCTGCGGCAGCATGCGCTGGTGGCTCAGCATTACTTTGTCGGTCTGCGCGGCAGGGACGACTGGATCGGCGGCAACAAGCTGAAGACGCCGTTTCCCACCAACGACAGCCGGCCGTTGCTGGCCTTGTGCCGGACCGTGCTTTATCAGTACTGGCAAGGCGAAGGCATCTTCCAGGTACAGATCACGGCGCTGGACCCGAGGCCCGAGCATGGCCAGATGGATTTATTCGGTGAGGGTGATAACCGCATGCAACGGCTCAACCAGGCCATGGATCGCATCAACCGGCGCTTCGGTGAATTCAGCCTGTCGCCGGCCAACCTGTTAAACCGTTCCGACATGCCCAATGTCATCGCGCCGGCCTGGAAACCGTATGGCCACCGGCAGACGATTGTTCCCACGGTGGCGGGGAAGAGAGTAAAGAGTCAGGAGTAAGGAGTAAGGAGTGAGGTGAAAAGTAACAAGTCACAAGTCACAAGTCACAAGTTACAATTGTTGCATTACAGTGTCTTCCGACGGATGATCCATAACACCGGTTGCGAATCACGAGCCACCAGCCACGAGCCACGAGCCACGAGCCACGAGTCACAAGCCCGAATGAACAAAATCCTGTCACGTTGTCTCGCCGCCTTTTTCATCCTTGCTTTGATCGGACCGGTGATCGTTGCCTGCGGCGGCAACATCAAACTGGTGGACGACTGGCGCACGGCGGATCGTTCTTCCACCGGCATTGCACCGGATCCGGAACAGGTGCGCGAGGCGGTGGTTCAGGTTTATGCTGCGCGCGCGTTTGAGTGGCGCGGGATTTTTGCTGTGCATACCTGGATCGTGACCAAGAAGGCGGATACGGATCATTATCGGGTGCACCAGGTGGTCGGTTTTCGTCATTATCGCGGCCTGCCGGCGCTTATGTCGGAACGGGATATCCCGGATCGCTCCTGGTTCGGCCAGACCGGCCGGGTACTGGTGGACCTCCGCGGTCCCGAGGCGGAGGCGGTTATCGATGACATTATCGCGGCCGTGGAAAACTACCCCTATCGTGATGATTACCGGGTCTGGCCGGGGCCCAACAGCAATACCTTTACGGCCTGGGTCGGGCGTGAAGTGCCGCAACTGCGTCTGGATCTGCCGCCCACGGCCATCGGCAAGGATTACCTTGGCGTCAGCAATGTTTTTGCCGGTGCGCCCAGCGGCAGCGGCTGGCAGGTTTCCCTGCTGGGACTGGCGGGGATGACCGTGGCGCGGGAAGAGGGTCTGGAGTTTAATCTGCTGACCGTGAAATTCGGCTTTCATCCCTTCAAGCCCACACTGCGGCTGCCGGGCGTCGGCACCATCGGGGATTAGCTTCCCGGATTCCGGCCTCTGGCCTTCATCCGGGCTACAAGACTTAGCGAAGCCGTCATGCCGGTTTTGTAGTCTGAATTCTGCTTTGTTCTGCCCGGGCTACGATCTCTGATTTCCCCAACCCCCAACCCCCAACCCCCAACCCCCAACCCCGAGCCCCGAGTCCCGAACCCCGAGTGCCCAACAGTTGGACGCGATTCACCGGTCTGCTATGGTAATCGTTCCATACAAGTCGGAGCCGGATATGCGCTGTTTTTGTATTTCCCTGATTATGAATCTCTTTATGATGAACGCGGCCTTTACCCAGGACATCGGTCCGGGGGCGCCGGATGTGGACATGGACACGCCGTCCATGGACATGGATACAGGCATGCCGGGACAGGATGGCATGGCGCAGGATCGCGATCTGTTGCTGCTGGAAAAAGGCATTAACGACATCGATCAGGCCCGGGGCGAACTGGCCGCCATGAGTGCCTGGGAGGCGCCCGGTAGTCTTTCCGAGAAGGAGCGCGAGGAATGGAATGAACAGAGCCGCCGGCTGGAAGAGCATATCGGCGTCCTGGAGGATCTGTCTTCCAGTCTGCGCGACGTGGTGGAAAACGGCGCTTCCGACGACACCGATTACGAGCAGGTCAAATCGGAAGCCCGCAGCATTATCAACGGACTGCATAATGACGTAACCACCCGCAACATTGACGGCGACATGGCGGTGGAACGGCAGCGCGCCGTGGCGGACAGTCTGGATTCGGTGTCGATTCTCTAAACGGGCAGTTTCCCGGCGCGGTGCGTATAAGAGAATCCGTTCCCGCCGATGCCGAAGGAGTATCACACGTACTGCGCCGTTCCATCACGGAATTATGCCGCGCCGACCACAAGGATAATGCCGGGGATCTGCAAAACTGGCTGGCCGGCAAGACGCCCGCTTTCGTTGAGGACTGGATCAGCGATACCAACAACTTCTGTGCCACGGTGCTTGCCGATAACGGTGACATCGCCGGTTTCGGCATGGTCTGCCGGCCCGGCGTGCTGAAACTGCTCTATATCAGCCCCGACCATGTGGGCGCCGGTCTGGGCGAGGGTCTGCTGGAGGTTCTGGAACACCGTGCCCGGGAATGGGGCCTGGCCCAGTTATCCCTGCAGAGCACGGTGGCGGCCGTGAGCTTTTACGAGGCACACGGTTACCGGCGCGCCGATCATATTATCTGTCGTTCCGACGGCATCTCCTGCCATGCCATGTACAAGCGGCTGGACGAGTGATGGAGCCGCACTGGTACGGACCGGCACTTCTTCTATAATGCAACGATATGGACCTGTCCCTGCAGATTACCGATATATCCCATGCCATTGAGCTGGCGGTGGCGCCGGTATTCCTGCTGGCGGGCATCAGCGGCATGTTGTCGGTCTTGTCCATTCGTCTCGGCCGCATCGTCGATCGCGCCCGGCTTCTGGACGACCGTCTCGCCGTCGCCCAGGAAAAATACCATCAGGTGATTCACGAGGAACACCGCATGCTGTCAGGCCGCGCACGACTGGCCAACTGGGCCATCAGTCTCTGCACCGTATGCGCCTTGTTGATCTGCATGGTGATCGTCACTCTTTTCTCGGGCGTTTATCTGGGGCTTGATGTGTCTTCGGTTATCGCCTGGCTGTTTATTGCTTCCATGACCGCCCTGATTCTCGGACTTCTGATATTTCTGCGGGAGATCTATCTGGCGACTTCCAGCTTGCGGATAGGGCAACATTAAAGCCACAAGCCACAAGCCACGAGCCACGAGCCACGGTAATACATTCATAAATAAGATGATTAAACTGTATAATACCCACTCTCAGCCACAGGGGCATTCATGAACATCGATGCGGAATTTGACGGTATTACGCTGCGCACGCCGGCCAAAGAGGACGGCGCGGCCCTGCATACCCTGGTGCGGCTTAATCCGCCGCTGGACATGAACTCGGTCTACTGCAATGTGCTTCAATGCACTCATTTTTCCGACACTTGTATCCTGGCCGAGAAGGAGGGACGCCTGATCGGCTATGTTACCGGTTATCTCATGCCCGGAAACCCGGAAATCTATTTCCTCTGGCAGGTGGGCGTCAGTCCCGAGGGACGCGGACACGGCCTGGCGGCGAAAATGATCCAGGCAATCCTGGCGCGGGATTTCTGCCGTAACGTGCGCGAACTTAATACCACCATTACCAAATCCAACGAAGCCTCGCGGCGCCTGTTCCAGTCCCTGGCGAAAAAGGAAAACGCGGAGATTACCGAGGAGGAGGATTATTTTTCCGAGGAAGAGTTGGGCGGCAACAAGGCGGAATCCCTGTTCCGCATACGGCCGCTATCGACACCGAAGGGATGATGAGACCCGCCTGTCCGGTTACTCGATTCTTTCAAAATCACCGAATTTTCTGAACAGCCTTTCATTCCCGGCCTGTTTCCGAGGGAGAAGGCTCAAGGTTCAAGGCTCAAGGTTCAAGGTTCAAGGGACAAGGATACGTGGTCCGGACTACGCAACTGCACAACTGGCAGAATGCATACCGAAGCCGTCGTGCAGCATCCAGAAATTCGCCCCGGATTCCGGCCTCCGGCCTTCATCCGGGCTACAAAACCGGCATACCGGCAATCGAAGCCGTCCCCGGCTTACGCCTGCCCCGGTTGCTGTAAGCCGGGGGCATGCCGGGGCAGGCGTGCTGGTGGACGCCTGTGCTGGACTAAGCCTGTCCTGGACTTGATCCAGGAATACAGTACCAGCATCCAGTAGACCAATCATTCCTTGCTCTGATGTCTTATGGGGTCAAGCCTTGCATTATATAGTTTATCACCGACTGTTAATGGTATGCTTACGGATAACGGTACACAAGGATAATGAAAAAATGATAATGAGTATTTCAAACTATATAATGCAAGACTTGACCCCTTTTACTATCATGAAAAGGGTTTTGTCCGCCATCCTGACTGCCGCCGGCATCCTGCTTGCGGGAA